>NZ_FNOB01000004.1 GCF_900106675.1 Allgaiera indica | reverse complement strand
GCGACAGATATCCCCGCTCGCTCTCTGCCTGCATCGTTGCTCTCAAACCAAGGCCCGACCGACCGCGCCGGAAGCCCGGGTCACCCTCTCTGCCGCTCTTCCCGTCCGTGGATAGAGAACAAGCCGCAAGATGCCAATCACAACACGCAAACAAAACAAAAACCAACACCACATACCACAACACAAGGATGCAGAAATCACACAGCGAAAGGATAAAAGCCGCAGACCCGACGCAGAAAATCGCACCAGATCGACCCTCGCAGAATACAACTGAAGGATGAAAATATTCCCGCCGCCGCGGCCACGAGGAACCCTGGGCGACAGCGGTGGTTGTCCTCGGCACCGGTCGCGGGCGCAGGGCGCCGCGGCGCCCATCGTATCGCGACACGGACGAACACGGTTTCTCGCAATGTCCGGGCCATGTATATGCTAATGCCAGGGTGTCACGAGCGGCAGGAAGCGAAAGGACGGTCATGAACCGCAAGGGAATAATCCTCGCAGGAGGGTCCGGGACGCGGCTGTATCCCGTGACGATGGGGCTGTCGAAACAGCTGCTTCCGATCTATGACAAGCCGATGATCTACTACCCGATCAGCGTTCTGATGCTTTCCGGAATTCGCGAGATCGCGGTCATCACCACACCACAGGATCAGGCTCAATTTCAGCGCCTGCTGGGCGACGGAAGCCAGTGGGGCCTGCGTCTGACATATATCCCTCAGCCCTCTCCCGATGGTCTGGCGCAGGCCTATCTGCTGGCCGAGGATTTCCTGGACGGCGCGCCTTCCGCGATGGTTCTGGGCGACAATATCTTCTTCGGCCACGGCCTGTCGGGAATTCTTGGCCGCGCGGACGCGCTGCCCCAGGGCGGCACCGTCTTCGGCTATCGCGTCACCGATCCCGAACGCTACGGCGTGGTGGAATTCGAAGCTGGCGGCAAGGTGCGCGCTTTGGTCGAGAAACCCGCCAGGCCGCCGTCCAATTTCGCGATCACGGGGCTTTACTTCCTGGACGGCACGGCCCCGGACAGGGCGCGCGAAGTGCGCCCCTCGCCGCGCGGCGAACTGGAGATCGTGACGCTGCTGGAAAGCTATCTGGACGAGGGCAGCCTGACGGTCGAGCTGATGGGCCGCGGAATCGCCTGGCTCGACACGGGCACCCACGCCAGCCTGCTGGACGCGGGCAATTTCGTGCGCACGCTAGAGGACCGGCAGGGCCTGCAATCGGGCTGTCCAGAGGAAATCGCCTTCGCTGCGGGCTGGATCGACGAAGAGATGCTGCGCAGCCAGGCGGAACGCTATCAGAAGAACCGCTACGGCCTTTATCTGATGCGGCTGCTCGAGGGATAGGAACACATGGCCATCAGGATCGACCCCACGGCACTGGCCGAGGTCAAGCTGATCACCCCCGACCGGTTCGGCGACGCGCGCGGCTTCTTCTCGGAAAGCTGGAACCGCGCCGCGATGGCGGCGGCGGGGTTCGACATCGACTTCGTGCAGGACAACCACTCGCTTTCGGCGAAGAAGAACACCATTCGCGGCCTGCATTTCCAGGCCCCGCCACATGCCCAGGCCAAGCTGGTGCGCTGCGGGCGCGGGCGGCTCCTAGACGTCGCCGTCGATATCCGCAAGGGATCACCCACATTCGGGCATTGGACCGCACACGAACTATCGTTCGAAAACGGCCGGCAACTGCTGATCCCCGAAGGCTTTCTGCACGGCTTCCTCACCCTGACGGATGAGGTCGAGGTGATCTACAAATGCTCTGACTACTACGCCCCGGACTGCGATGGCGCGGTGCGCTTCGACGATCCCATGATCGGCATCGACTGGGGCATCGATCCGGGCTTGGCGGTCCTCTCGGCCAAGGATGCCGCCGCACAGCTGATGCGGGATTTCGATTCGCCGTTCGTTTATGGGGGCGGGGAATGAAGCTGCTGGTCACGGGGGGCGCGGGCTTCATCGGCTCTGCGGTGGTGCGGCTGGCGGTGACGCGCGGGCACGCTGTGGTGAACCTTGACGCGCTGACCTATGCCGCTTGCCTGGACAATGTCGCAGCGGCGGCGGAAAGCCCGCTCTATACCTTTGAAAAGGCTGACATCCGGGACCGCGCCGCGCTGGACCGGATCCTTGCCACCCATGCGCCCGACGCGGTCATGCACCTGGCCGCGGAAAGCCATGTCGATCGCTCGATCGACGGCCCCGGCGCCTTCATCGAGACCAACGTGACCGGTACCTACAACCTGCTCGAGGCCGCCCGGGCCTACTGGACGCACGCCGGAAAACCCCCGGGCTTCCGCTTCCACCATATCTCGACCGACGAGGTCTATGGCTCTCTCGGGCCCAGCGGCCAGTTCACCGAAGACACGCCCTATGACCCGCGCAGCCCCTATTCGGCGTCAAAAGCCGCGTCGGATCATCTGGTCCGCGCCTGGCATGAAACCTATGGCCTGCCGACGTTACTGACCAATTGTTCGAATAACTACGGCCCCTATCATTTCCCCGAAAAGCTGATCCCCGTGGTGATCCTGAATGCGCTGTCCGGCCGGCCGATTCCGGTCTATGGCGCGGGGCAGAACATCCGCGACTGGCTCTATGTCGAGGATCACGCCGATGCGCTGCTGACGGTGCTGGAAAACGGCGCGGTCGGGCGCAGCTACAACATCGGGGGCGAGAACGAGGCCCGCAACATCGACCTGGTGCGGATGATCTGCGCGCTATTGGACGAGATGCGCCCCGCCGCCGCGCCCTATGCCGATCAGATCACCTTCGTCGCCGACCGTCCCGGCCATGACGCGCGCTATGCGATCGATCCCACCCGCATCCGGACCGAACTCGGCTGGCGCCCCTCGGTGACGCTTGAGGAGGGGCTGCGCCGCACCGTGCGCTGGTATCTGGAGAACGAGCCCTGGTGGCGCGCACTGCAAACCCGCGGTGGCGTGGGCGAACGCCTGGGAACCCGGGCATGAGGCTTCTGATCTTCGGCAAGACCGGGCAGCTGGCCCAGGAACTGGCCCGCATTGCGCCGGGCGCGACCTTCCTGGACCGTGCTGCGGCGGATCTGACCGACCCTGACCGCTGCGCAGCGATCGTGCGCGACACGCCGGCCGAGGCGATCATCAACGCCGCCGCCTATACGGCGGTCGACCGCGCCGAAGCCGAACCCGAAGCCGCCGCCGCGATCAACGGCCGGGCGCCCGCCGCCATGGCCCGCGCGGCCGCGGGGCGGGGGCTGCCCTTCCTGCATGTTTCCACCGATTACGTCTTCGACGGGTCCGGCCGCGCGCCCTGGAAACCGGGCGACCGCACCGCGCCCCTGGGGGCATACGGGCGCAGCAAGCTGGCGGGCGAGATGGGCATCCGGCTGGCGGCGGGGACCCATGCGATCCTGCGCACGTCCTGGGTTTTCTCGCGCCACGGCACGAACTTCGTGAAGACGATGCTGCGCCTCGGGGCCGAGCGTGACGCATTGAACGTCGTCGCGGACCAGATCGGCGGGCCGACGCCGGCGGCCGATATCGCCGCCGCGCTGCTCGCCATGGCCGAGGGGCTGCTGCGCGATCCCGGGCGTGCAGGCACCTATCATTTCAGCGGCACGCCCGATGTCAGCTGGGCCGATTTCGCACGCGAAATCTTCGCCCGGGCCGGACTGGCCTGTGCCGTCACCGACATCCCCAGCAGCGCCTATCCCACCCCCGCGCCGCGCCCGCTGAATTCGCGCCTCGACTGCAGCGATATCAGCACAACCTTCGGCATCGACCGGCCCGACTGGCGGCAGGGGCTGGCGCAGGTGCTGGAAGAGTTGCGCCAACCCTGACCGCGCGGCAAACTGGACGGAACCGCGGGGCGAGCTTTCCCCTTTCATTGTTCCCCAAATACGCCAGCGGCCTCACAACCCCTCGCTGACGGCCCGTCTTGCCGCCGTACCCGAGGCGGCGTATCCGGGAAGAACGCAGAGAAAAAGGAGATGATCGTGCCTGAGCGCCCGTCGCTTCTGGCGGTATTTCGGAATCCGGCCTTTCGCGCGCTGTGGACGGCGGCGCTGCTGTCCAACCTGGGCGGGCTGATCCAGGGGGTCGGCGCCAGCTGGGCGATGACCTCGCTGACCGATTCCCACGCGCTCGTGGCCTTGGTCCAGGCCTCGACCACCCTGCCGATCATGCTCTTCGCCCTGCCCGCCGGCGCGCTGGCCGATTCGTTTGAGCGCCGCCGGATCATGCTGACCGCGCAGATCTTCATGCTGGGGATTTCGGCGCTCCTGGCGGTGGTGGCCTTTCTGGGGATGCTCGGGCCCTACACGCTTCTGGCCTTCACCTTCCTGATCGGCTGCGGCCAAGCACTGAACAACCCCTCTTGGCAGGCCTCGATGGGCGACATCATCGGCAAGGAGGATCTATCCAAGGCGGTTTTGGTGAACTCGATGGGGTTCAACATGATGCGCTCGGTCGGGCCGGCGATCGGCGGCGCGATCGTGGCGGCGGCCGGGGCGGCGATGGCCTTCGCGGTCAATGCGGTTTCCTATGTCATGCTGATCTTCGCATTGTTCCGCTGGCATCCCGAACCCGCGCGCCGCTCCCTCCCGCGAGAACCGCTCGGCCGCGCGATCGGCGCCGGGCTGCGCTATGTCTCGATGTCGCCGCATCTGTTGCGGCTGATGGGGCGGGGGTTTCTGTTCGGGGTCGCCGCGGTGTCGGTGCTGGCGCTTCTGCCGCTGGTGGCGCGCGAGCTGCTGAAGACCGGCGCGCTGGGATATGGCGTTTTGCTGGGCGCCTTCGGGGTTGGCGCGATCCTGGGCGCCTTCTCGAACGCCCGCATCCGGGCGCGGTTTTCGAACGAAACCGTCGTGCGCGGCGCCTTCGCCGGCTTTGCCGTGGCGACCTTCGCATTGGGGCAAAGCACGCTGTTCGCCATCGACTGCCTGGTGCTTCTTGTCGCGGGCGCCAGCTGGGTGCTGGCGCTGTCGCTGTTCAACGTCACCGTGCAGCTGTCCACGCCGCGATGGGTCGTGGGCCGGGCACTGGCGCTTTATCAGACGGCCACCTTCGGCGGCATGGCGGCGGGCGCGTGGATCTGGGGCCTGGTGGCACAGGTCCACGGCATCCCCGCCGCGCTGACGGGCACCTCGGCGGTGCTGGTGATCGGTGTGCTGGTCGGGCTGCGCTGGCCGCTGGAAGAGCTGGGCGGGCTGAACCTTGACCCGCTGGGGCGTTTTTCGGAACCGATGCTGCGATTGGACATCAAGCCGCAATCGGGCCCGATCATGGTGATGGTCGATTACGAGATCGCGCAACAGGACGTGCCGGCCTTCCTGGCGGTCATGAGCGCACGCCGCCGCATCCGCCGCCGCGACGGGGCCCAGCAATGGGCCTTGCTGCGCGATCTGGAAAACCCCGATATCTGGACCGAGACCTACCACGTCCCCACCTGGACGGACTATGTCCGCCACAATGAGCGCCGCACCCAGGCCGATGCCGAAGTCTATGAAAGGCTTCTGGCGCTGCACAAGGGCCCGGGGCGCCCCCGCGTCCACCGCATGATCGAACGCCAGACCGTCCCGTCAGAAGAGCGCCTGCGCCTGAAGGATCCCACCGGCGCGGCGCTGGGGCCCTGACGGGGCGATCAGCGCCGCCGCCGCAACCAGCCGAACCAGCGCCATTTTCGCTGTCCGTCGCGCGATGTCAGCATCAGCATCGAAGGCGTCACGATCAGCGTCAGCACCGTCGCAAACGCCAGCCCGAAGACGATCGCCGACGACAGCGAGATCCACCATTGCGTGGAGGGGGCGCCATAAGTCGTCTCATGCCCCAGCAGTTCCAGGTTCAGCCCGAAGGCGATGGGCAACACCCCCAGGATCGCGGTCAGCGCGGTCAGCACCACGGGGCGCGCGCGTTCGCGGCAGGTTTCCAGGATCGCCTCGACCTTCGCCATCCCGCCGTCGCGCAGCTTGTCGTAGGTGTCGATCAGCACAATGTTGTTGTTCACCACCACACCGGCCAGCGCGATGATCCCGATCCCGGTCATCACCACGCCAAAGGGCTGGCCCATGATCATCAGGCCCAGGAACACGCCGATCGTGCTCATCACCACCGCCGACAGCACCAGCCCGACCGAGATGAAGCGGTTGAACTGCGCCAGCAGCACCGCGAAGATCAGCGCCATCGCCGCCAGGAAGGCCTTGCCCAGAAAAGCCTGCGCATCCTTCTGGTCCTGATCGGCACCGGCCATCTTCCAGCGCACGCCGTCCTTTTCCAGCCCCATCCCGGCGACCATCTTCGCAACCTCCTGGCGCACCGGATCCTGTTGCACACCGGCTGGGATATTGGCCTGCACCGTCACCGCACGCACCCCATCGATCCGCGTCAGCGTGCCCACCGTCGGCGCCGCCACCCGGGTCACGAAATTCGAGATTGGCACCGGCCCGGCATTGGTGGCAATCCGCAGCTGATCCAGTTCCGAGATCGTGCGCTGTTCGCGCGGCAGGCGCAGGGTGATGTCGACGGCGTCATCCACCCCCGTGGGCCGGAATTCCGACAGCTTCAGCCCGCCGGTGACCATCCGCACCATTGCCCCGATCGCGCCGGGCGTGATGCCGTAGCGGGCGGCCTGGGCGCGATCGACCTTCAGTTCCCAGTCGACGCCGGGCAGCGGCAGGCCATCGTCCACGTCGATCGCATCGGGCATGGTGCGCAGCTTCGCCGCCACCTGCCGCGCCGCCGCCGGCAACAGCGCCGGATCCACCGCCGTCAGCCGCACCTGGATCGCCTTGCCGGTGGGCGGCCCCGCCTGCGGGACCGAAACCTCGACATCGACCCCCGGAATGCCGACCATCACCTTGCGCAGATCCGCGAGGATCTGGTTCGCGGGCTTGCGCTGGCGCCAGTCGACGAATTCGTACTGGATCACCCCGATCACGTCGGCGGCCACATCGTTGCCCTGCCCGCCGGCCTTGCCCGACCGGGTATAGACCGTCTTGATCCCCGGCCAGCCAAGGATGCGGTCCTCGGCCTGCCGGACCAGCGCGTCCTTCTCGTCGATCGACAGGTTGCCGCGCGCATGGACATAGAGCAGGCCGTAATCGGGTTCCACATTAGGGAAGAATTCCACCCCCTTGCCGTATTTGCCATAGGCCACCGGAACCGCGACCAGCGCCGCCACCGCCAGCGTCATCACCAGCCAGGGATGCCGGATCGCCCGGCCCACCAGCTTCATGTAAAGGCCATCGCGATGGGTCGCCGTCCCTTTCACCGGGCGCGCGACGATGGCGCCCAGCGTCGGCGCGAAGACCAGCGCGTAAAGCATCGAAGCCGACAGCGTCGCGATCAGCGTGATCGGCATGTACTTCATGAACTCGCCGACGACGCCGGGCCAGAACAGCAAGGGCGAGAACGCGGCCACCCGCGTCATGGTCGCCGCGATCACCGGCCCCGCCATGCGGTGCGACGCCAGCGCGAAGGCCTCGCGCTTGTCCATCCCCTCGCTCATCCGGCGTTCGGCGTATTCGGTGACGATGATCGCGTCATCGACCAGCATCCCCACCGCCAGGATCAGGCTGAACAGCACCACGATGTTCACCGTCAGCCCGGCCAGATCGAGGCCGAGAATGCCGATCAGGAAGGACGCCGGGATCGCCAGACCGATCAGCAGCGAGGCCCGCCCCGACAGCGCGAAGAGGATCACGATGAACACCAAGATCACCGCCGTCAGCACCGAGTTCTGCAGATCCGACAGCAGCTGGCGGATATTGTCGGACTTGTCCTGCGAGAAGGTGACCACCGTGCCCTTGGGCAGCAGCGGCGTCGCGGCCTCGGTCACCGCCTTCACCGCGTCCACGGTCTGGATCAGGTTCGATCCCACGCGCTTTGATATCTCGATCGCCACCGCGGGCTTGCCGTTCAGCCGGGTGATCGTCTCGGGATCCTTCTGGGTCATCCGCACGGTGGCGATGTCCTTGGCCCGCACGATCGCGTTGCCCTCGGCAATCAGCGGCAGGTTGGCCACGTCGTTGATCGTCTCGATCAGTGTCGGCACCTTGATCGCATAGCGGCCCTGGCGGCCTTCCAGCACGCCGGCCGCGACAAGCTGGTTGTTCGCCGTCACCCCCTGGATCAGCTGATCGGCGCGCAGCCCGTAGGACGACAGCTTCGCCGGGTCGATCGTCACCTCGGCCACATCGTCGCGCACGCCCTGCAGCTTGGCCTCCAGCACGCCCGGCACTTCCTCCAGCCGGTCGCGCAGGGCCCGCGCCGCCAGCGTCAGCGCGCGTTCCGGCACGTCGCCCGACAGCGTGACCACCAGCACCGGGAATTCCGAGACGTTGACCTCATGCACCTGAGGCTCATCCGTGCCGTCGGGCAGCTTGGGCTTGGCGTCCTGCACGCCGTTGCGCACATCGGTCAGCGCCTTGTCCAGATTGGCCCCGGCGTTGAACTCGATCAGCACGTTGCCGCCGCCCAAGTAGGCGGTCGAGGTCATCTTCTTGATGCCGCTGATGTTCTTCAGCTGGCTTTCCATCGGCCGCAGCAGCAGCCGCTCGCTGTCTTCGGGCGAAATGCCCGTATAGCTCATCGAGACGTAGATGATCGGGATCTGGACGTCGGGCTCGGCCTCTTTCGGGATCGAGACATAGGCCATCGCCCCGGCGATCATCAGGAACACCAGGACCGAGATCGTCAGCCGCGCGTTGCGGATCGCGGTTTCGACAAGCTTCATGGCGCGTGCCTCATTCCAGCGGCTTGCCGGCGGGCTGGGCGACCGCGGTCACGCGCGCGCCGTCCTTCACCATGTCCTGCCCCGACACGATCACCCGCATCCCCCGCGGCACGCCGGTGATGATCAGCCCGTCGGGCGTGTCGTCGATCAACTTGACGGGGATGAATTTCACCACGTCGTCGGGGCCCACCGCGCGCACGCCCAGCGTGCCGTCCCCCGACAGCGTGATCACCGAACGACGCACCGAGATCGCCTGCACCGGCGGCGCGAACAGCGTCAGCTCGGCCGTCATGCCCGCGGGGATCTGTCCACCCGGATTGGACAGCGCCACCTCGACCGGGAAGGTGCGCGTCTTGGCCGAGGCCTCGGCGGCCACGAAGCGCACCTTGCCTTGCAGCCGACGGCCGTCGATCAGCCGGACCTGCGCCTTCGATCCGACATGGATCAGCCCGATATCGGTCTCGCTGACCTCGGCCTTCACCACGATCGGGTCCAGCGACAGAAGCTTCGCGATCGGCGTCCCCGCCTGCACCCATTCGCCCAGCTCGACCGGCACGTCGCCGACCACGCCGTCGAAGGGCGCGCTTAGCTCCAGCCGGTCGGCGGCGGCCTTGGCCTGGCTAAGCTGCGCCTCGGCCGCCGCCAGGGCGGACCGCGCCGCGGTCAGCGCCGTGTCCGAGGTATTGCCGGATTTGTTGAGCTTCTCGGCGACGCTCAGCTCGCGCCGCCGCTGTGCCAGAAGCGCCTCGGCGGTGGCGACGTTGGCGGCGAATTCCGGGCCCTCGAGCCGCATCACCAGCGCGCCCTTCGCAATCCGCGCGCCCTTGCGTACCGGCAGGGCATGGATAATTCCCGCCGCCCGCGCCGCCAGCGTCGTCGCCTTGTCCGGCGCGGTCGCGCCGGAAATCACGATCTCGCGGCTGTGATCTTCATAGACCGGCGCCGTCACCGCGACGGTCGGCAGATCCTGTGCGCCGCCAGCGGCCGAACCCGCTGCGGCCGGGGCCGGAGATTTCTGCGCAGCCCGCGCCTCCTCGCTGCCTACGGCCGAGAACTTGCCGGTGGCCACCCAGGCCCCGGCGACAACCAGGACGACGAGGGCGGCAAGACGATGGTAGCGAATATGACCAGGCATGAAGAACTTTCCCGCGGCGCGCTGAGGCATAGCGCCGGAACGCCCCTCACATTTGATCGCAAAGTCGTGTCTAATTTGTACGCGGTCAAGACGCCTGCCCGTCGCAGGCCCAAAATGTTACTCGTTTGCACATTGGATTACGCCACGTCATGCCGAGGCTCCAGAGGATGGCACCAGGGCTCGGACATGTGCCGGATCCGGCCTGTCGGCCCGCGTGGCCATGCGATGACGATCAGCCCTCTGCCGGCCCAAGATGCGACCGCCCGACCCGGGCAGCGCGCGTCATTTGCCGCTGGCGTTCGCGAAACCGCGCGCGGTCGGCCGGGGAATATTCCCCGACACAGGCGGGGCATTGCACCCCCGCTTCGTAATCCGGGTGGGACCGGTCGGCCGGCGACACCGGTCGCCGGCAGGCATGGCAGCTTCGGTAATCGCCCGGCACCAGGCCGTGCCCCACGCTGACCCGCTGATCGAAGACGAAACATTCCCCACGCCACAGGCTCTGTTCCTCGGGCACATCCTCAAGGTATTTCAGGATGCCACCCCTGAGGTGGAACACCTCCTCGACCCCCTGCCCGATCAGGTAGTTCGTCGCCTTCTCGCAACGAATTCCGCCAGTACAGAACATCGCGATACGCGTGTTGTGAAACCGATCGCGATTGGCCTCCCACCACGCAGGGAAATCGCGAAAACTGGATGTTTCAGGGTCAATCGCCCCCTCGAAGCTTCCGATCGCCACCTCGTATTCGTTGCGGGTGTCGATCACCGCGACATCCGGCGCCGCGATCAACGCGTTCCAGTCGGCGGGGTCGACATAGGTGCCCGTGCCCGCCAGCGGATCGACCTGCAGCTGCCCCATGGTGACGATTTCGCGTTTCAGCCGCACCTTCATCCGGCCGAAGGGCATTTCACGCGCCGCGCTTTCCTTCCACTCCAGCCCCGCACAACCCGGCAGCGCCCGGATATGGGCCAGCACCGCCGCGATCCCGGCGCGCGGCCCCGCGATGGTGCCGTTGATCCCCTCGCCCGCCAGCAGCAGCGTGCCGCGCACGCCCTGCGCCGCGCAAAGTTCCGCCAGCGGCGCCCGAAGCGCCGCCGGGTCCGCGAAACGGCTGAAATGATAGAGCGCGGCGACGGTGATCATGGCGCCTTGCTAGCGGCAGCGCACCGATCCGGCAAGCCGGGCGCGCGGCAAAGGCCGGATTCGAGTATTTTTGCCAAGATGAAGGGACAGGCGTTCTTTTCCTTCATCTTGGCGTCAATACTCCGGGGGGTCCGGGGGGCTGGCCCCCCGGCACCATCGCGGGGTCCCCCGCACCATTGACGCCCGCCCCTCCGCGCCCTAGGCCGTTCTCGACAAGGAGACTGCCATGCACCCCACGACCGACGCGCTGATCGTGATCGACATCCAGAACGATTTCTGCCCCGGCGGCGCGCTTGCGGTGGCGGGCGGCGACGAGATCGTGGCCCAGGTGAACGCCCTGATGCGTGACTATCGGGCCAAGGTGCTGACCCAGGATTGGCATCCCGCGGGGCATGGCTCCTTCGCGTCGTCACATCCGGGGGCGGCGCCCTTCAGCATGACGAAGATGCCGTATGGCGATCAGGTGCTCTGGCCCGACCATTGCGTCATCGGCACCCCGGGCGCCGATTTCCACCCCGAACTGAACACCGACGCCGCCGATCTGATCATCCGCAAGGGGTTCCGCGCGGGCGTCGACAGCTATTCCGCCTTCTTCGAGAACGATCACGCAACCCCCACCGGCCTTGACGGCTACCTGCGCTCGCGCGGCGTACAGCGGCTGACGATGGTCGGCCTCGCCACCGATTTCTGCGTGCAGTATTCGGCGCTCGACGCCGCGCGGCTCGGCTATGGCGTCACGGTGATCGAAAGCGCCTGCCGCGCGATCGACCTGGACGGCAGCCTCGCCTCCGCGCGCGACGCCATGCGCGCCGCCGGCGTCGTGCTGGAGGGCTGAGAATGGTCGACATCGCCACCCGCGTCTATAACCACAAGTGGAAGATCGACCCGATCGTGCGCTCGCTGATCGACACCGATTTCTACAAGCTTCTGATGTGCCAGTCGATTTTCCGTAACCGGCCGGACACGCAGGTGACCTTCAGCCTGATCAACCGCTCTAGCGGCATCCGCCTGGCCGAACTGGTGGACGAAGGCGAATTGCGCGAACAGCTCGATCACATCCGCTCGCTCCGGCTTGGGCGCGGCGAAAGCACCTGGCTGCGCGGCAACATGTTCTACGGCAAGCGCCAGATGTTCCGCCCCGATTTCATGGAATGGTTCGAGAACCTGCAACTGCCGCCCTACCACCTGGAAAAGCGCGACGGGCAATACGAGCTGACATTTGAGGGGTCCTGGCCCGAGGTGATGCTGTGGGAGATCCCGGCGCTTGCCGTGCTGATGGAGCTGCGCTCTCGCGCGGTGCTGCACCAGATGCGGCGGTTCGAACTGCAGATCCTCTATGCCCGCGCCATGACCAAGCTGTGGGAGAAGATCGAGCGCCTGAAACAGGTGCCCGACCTGCGGCTGGCCGATTTCGGCACTAGGCGCCGGCATTCCTTCCTGTGGCAGGATTGGTGCGTGCAGGCGTTACAAGAAGGGCTGGGCCGCGCCTTCGTCGGCACCTCGAACTGCCTGATCGCGATGAACCGCGACCTGGAAGCGATCGGCACCAACGCGCATGAACTGCCGATGGTCTATGCCGCGCTTGCCGAAACTGACGAGGAGCTGCGTCAGGCGCCCTATCGCGTGCTGGAGGATTGGCACGAGGAACACGAGGGCATGCTGCGCATCATCCTGCCCGACACCTACGGCACCGAGGGTTTCCTCGACAATGCGCCCGACTGGCTGACCTCGTGGACCGGGATCCGCATCGACAGCGGCGATCCGGTGGCCGGGGCCGAGGCCGCCATCGCCTGGTGGCGCGAACGCGGCGAGGACCCGCGCGAGAAGCTGGTGATCTTCTCCGACGGGCTCGACGTGAACCGGATCGAGGACCTGACCCGGCGCTTCGCCGGCCGGGTGCGGATCAGCTTTGGCTGGGGCACGCTGTTGACCAATGATTTCCGTGGGCTGGTGCCGGGCGACGCGCTGGCGCCCTTCAGCCTGGTGTGCAAGGCCGTCAGCGCGGACGGACGCCCGACGGTCAAGCTTTCGGACAATCCCAACAAGGCGATGGGTCCGGCCGATCAGGTGGCGCGCTACAAACGGGTGTTCGGCGTCGGCAGCCAGACGCCGATCGAAGTGGTCGTCTGACGCGACGATCGAGTCAGCCGCACCACCAGATAAGTCGCCAGCGCCAGTAGCGGAATCGCGAGGTATAGCAGGATAAGCGGCAGCCGGCGCGCAAAGGGCTTGCGCCGATGGCAAAGTCCGCAATGGCTTGAAAACACGCGCGTATTATGGCCGCAATAGGGGCATCCCACCCCGCGTAGTTCGCGCAACGCCCTGATCATCGCCCCTGCGGCATGACACCCCTGTCCACGTTGCGCTGACAGCGGACCACAGGCCTTGGGCCCTGGTCGGCGCCGCCGTGGTGGTGCCACTGCGCCCTGAATCATAGATCAATATCATAGATCGATTCCAGATCCGGGTTAACAAGCCGCCGGTGCCAGGGCGTCAAACGTGAAACCATGTGAAACACGACGATGGAATTCCAGCCGGCGCGCACCAGACCGATGTGCAACCCCCTAGACAAGCGCCGGATCCGGCCGGTCGAACAGCGCCGTCGCGGCGGGGGCGCGTAACGCCCGAAGCGAATTGAGTATCACCGCGATATCGATCGCCTCCTGCAACAGCGCGCCTTCGACCGGTGACAGATAGCCAAAGGCCGCCGCGATCATGCCGGCGACGGACAGTCCGATCCCCACGATGACGCTTTGCAGCGCGATCCCGCGGGCTCGGCGGGCGATCAGCAGGCCGGTGCTCAGATGACCGATATGATCGATCAGCAGCACCGCATCGGCGGCTTCGGCCGAGGCCGTCGCGCCGCGCGCGCCCATCGCGACGCCGACATCGGCGGCGGCCAGGGCCGGGGCGTCGTTGATGCCGTCGCCCACCATCATCACCGGCGCCCGGCGGCGTTCCTCGACCACCAGATCCACCTTCTGGCCGGGGGTCAGCCCGGAGCGCAGGGCGTCCAGCCCCAGCCCCTCGGTGACGCATTCGGCCACCTCGGCGCGGTCGCCGGTAGCCAGCAGGATGCGCGTGACCCCGCCGGCGCGCAATGTCGTCAGCATCGCGCCCACCTCCTGGCGCAGCGAATCGGCCATCACCAGCGTTCCGGTCAGTACCCCGTCGACCGCCACCGCCACCAGCACGGCCCCTGCGATCCGGGCGTGCGGTGCGGCCTGCCCCTGCCGCCCCAGCCGCCCGGCGACGAAATCAATGCCCCCGACCAGAACTTCGTGCCCCTCGACCAGGCCCTCGACGCCTTCGCCAAGGAATTCGGTCACCGCCGAAGGCACCGGAAGCGTCAGCTTCCGAGCCACGGCGGCGGCCACCACCGCCTGCCCCACCGGGTGTTTCGAGGCCTGATCCAGCGCGGCGGCATAGCGCAGCACCTCATCCTCGCCCAGGTCCGCGTGAAGCTCGACCGACACGATGCGCGGGCGGCCGTCGGTCAGGGTGCCGGTCTTGTCCAGAATCAGCGTCCGGATCCGCGCCATCGTCTCCAACGGGCCCGCGCCCTTCACCAGCACCCCGAAATGTGCCGCCCGCGACATCCCCGCGACCAGCGCGATCGGCACTGCCAGGATCAGCGGGCAGGGCGTGGCCACCACCAGCACCGCAACAGCGCGGATCGGATCGCCGGTCATCCACCAGGCCGCGCCGGCGATCGAAACGGTCACCGCCAGGAAGCCCAGCGACCACAGATCCGCCAGCCGCGACATCGGCGCCTTGGAACGTTGCGCAGCCTCGACCAGCCGCACGATTCCGGCATAGGTGCTTTCCGCCGCCGGCCGGCTGGCCACCAGATCAAACGCCCCGCCCGCGTTGGTCGCGCCGCTCATCGCCTCGGCGCCCCGCGCCAGACGCACGGGCATCGATTCGCCAGTCAGGGCCGATGTATCGACAAAGGCGCTGTCCGAGGCGATCGCGCCATCCACCGGCACTACCTCTCCCCGCCGGATCAACAGCCGGTCGCCAGGGACGATCCGCACCAGCGGCACCTCTTCCAACGCGCCGTTGCGGTGCCTGGTGGCGCTGCGCGGCACCCGCGACAGCAGCGCGCGCATCTCGCGTCGGGCGCGGCCCTCGGCCAGGCTTTCCAGCAGCGTACCACCGGAATACATCACCGCGACCACCGCCGCCGCCAGCGTCTGTCCGAAGATCAGCGCCGCCGACATCGACAGCGCCGCGACGATATCAAGGCCGACCTCACCACGCCCCAGGCTGCGCACGATCTCGACCAGCAGCGCGGCCAGGGTCGGCAGCACGCCAAGCCGCCACAGCCATTCTGCCTGGTTCGGATGGTCGCCCAGACCCAGCGCGATCCCCGCGGCCAGACACAGAAACGCCCACCCCAACAGGGCGCGCTTGACCCACTCGCGGCTGTCTTTCGTCACGCAGAACTGCTCCTCATACCCGGAAGTTCTTGCGCGCGTTCCCGATTTGGCGATCATTCACCAAGACACTACCAGCGTCCAGTGGTCGAATGCAGCAGCGGCGCGCAACGCGTTGCGGCGCCGGGCTGGCCCTTGGGTGCGGGCCCTAGCGCCGAAACGCGAACCAACGGTAGCCCGCATAGGAAAACCCCGCAGCCGCCCCCGATGCGGCGACCAGCGCGGCCACCGGCAGCAGCGCCGGCCAGGCCAGCAACAGGGCCGAGAACACGGCGTAATTCACCGCGACTCCGGTGCCGCTGGCCATGGCGTAGCGCAAGAATTCGATCGGCCCGGGCGGCCCCGGCACCCGAAAGGTCAAGCGCCGGTTGCTCAACCAGCCCGCAAGCATCGACAAGGCGATCGAAGGCACCCGCGCCAGGAAGGGCGACATCCCCGCCCAATGAGTCAGCACCACCAACAAGCCCGCATCGACGGCGAAGGCCAGCAGCCCCGAGAAGACGAAGCCGGTCATATGGGCGCCACGTCGGCGGTCATTGCGGTCACGTCCGGTCAAGAAAGTCCCACCCGATCCTGCCGTCGGGGCCGCGCGCCCCGGCGGGATGATGGATCCGCGCGGGAAGATCGGCAACAGCCATCAGCGTGGCCAGTTCGTCCTCGCGCCGGGCCGCCACCGGATCCAGCGCCCGCAGTGCGGCATCGGCATGGCCGGGGTGGCACATCACCATGTGACGGCGCCCCGGCGCCCTGCAAAACCGCGCAAGTTCCTGCGCGAAAGGGATGTCGCGGCGAAAGGCCGAAAAGCCCGAAAACCCTGCGTTCACCGGCGCGCCCAAGCCCCGAAAAAGCGGCGCCGCGGGCGCCGAAAGCACAGCGACCGTCAGCGCCTTGGCCGGTGCCGCGCGGCGACGCAGGATGGGCCACAGGCCATCTGCGGGCACCCGCAACAGCGGCGCCGGGCCGGCGCCGAAACGATCGCGCAGCGCCGCCGCCAGCGCGCGGCGCACGCCGGGCAGGGCATGGACATGGTGATGGCCGTCGATCAGGTCTGGCGGGGCACCGGCGACCGCCTCGAACCGCGCGATCTGGCGGGCGATTTCGGCCTGCACCTCGGCCAGGTCGATCGCGCCGCCCAGCCCGCGCCGGATCCAGTCCCGGATCGGCGGCAACCGCCCCCCTGGCGCATGCCGCGGCATCGGCCCCAGCGGCGCACCCAGCGTCAGGTTCAGATGCAGCCCCACGGCGATCTGGCCTCGCAGCCGGGCCACGTCTTGCGCCGCGCCTTCCCATCCGGGCAGGGTGACAAGCGCCGTGGTGGCCGACAACCGCCGCGCTTGCGCCAGTTCCGCGATGCCGCGCGAGACACCCGGCGTCAGCGCATAATCATCCGCCGAAAGCAGGAAGCGCACCGCCGTGGCCATCACGCCGGCTGGGATTTGGCGTGACCGGACGCGGCGCCGTCCTCTGGCGCCTGCAGGGCGCCGGCCGCGGCGGCCTTGGCGGTCTCGGGGGCGAAGGCGGGGCCGGAATCGGGGCCCAGTTCCTCGCCCACCAGGAAGATCGGCCGCGCCTTCACCTCTTCATAGACGCGCGACAGGTATTCGCCGATCACCCCAAGCGACAGCAGCTGGATCCCCGACAGGAAGGTGATCGAGACGATCAACGAGGGAAAGCCCGGCACGCTGCTACCATGGATCAGCGTGCGGATCAGGAAATAGAGCGCATAGAGGATCGACCCAGAAGAAATGATCGCCCCGATCGCCGACCAGACCCGCAGCGGAAACGAGGAAAAGGCGATGATCCCGTCCATCGCGAAGGCCAACAGCCGGCGCAGGTTGAAGCTGGAGGCGCCCCGGGTGCGCTCGGCGCAGACGAATTCCACCGTACGGCTGCGAAAGCCGATCCAGCGAAACAGCCCCTTGGTGAAGCGCCGGCGTTCCTGGAACAGGTTCAGCGCGTCCACCGCCTTGCGGTCGAGCAGCACGAAATCCACCGTCCCGGCCTCAAGCGGCAGCTGCGACAGCAACCGGAACACCGGATAGAAGGCCTGCGAGGCCAGACGACGCATCAGGCCGGCATGCGCCTCGTCGGCGCGGTGGCCAAAGACGACCTCGGCCCCCTCATGCCAGGCGGCGACGAAATCGCGGATCGTTTCGGGCGGATGCTGAAGGTCGGCATCCATCACGACCACCGCGTCGCCCCGGGCCTTGCGCAGCCCCGCCGCGATCGCAACCTCCTTGCCGAAGTTGCGCGACAGGAACACCGCGCGGATCCGGGCGTCGCGCGCATGCCACAGGCGGATCAAATCGCGCGTCGCGTCGACGGAACCGTCATCGACGAAAAGTATCGTCCATTCCAGCCCCAGATCTTCCAGCACGGCGGCGGTGCGCTCGATCACCGCGGCGATGTTGCGCTCCTCGTTGAAGGCGGGGATGACCACGCTTAGCCGGCTGCCACGCGAAAGGGTCATTTCTTCCCC
The DNA here is from genome assembly GCF_900106675.1 of Allgaiera indica. Taxonomy (GTDB): domain Bacteria; phylum Pseudomonadota; class Alphaproteobacteria; order Rhodobacterales; family Rhodobacteraceae; genus Acidimangrovimonas; species Acidimangrovimonas indica. The sequence goes on along the minus strand of NZ_FNOB01000004.1, from coordinate 208,047 downwards.
TCCGCCGCGGCGCCGGGTTTCGCGCCGGCTTCTGGCGGCACGATGACATAGCTGACGGTCAACGGCGAGCGCCCCTTGGCCCAGGGAAATTGCGCCCGTTCGATGGGATGCCCGGCGATCCAGGGCGCGGCCCCCGGCGGCGGCGGCCCGGCGTTGGCCCAGATTGCCATCATCCCCTGCCGCGCGATGCGCTCGGGGGTGATCCAGGGCGAATAGGCAAAGTTGAAATCGGTGAACATCGACGGCAGGTCGCTGGCGAAAACCCCCGCCGTCATCATGATGCTGCCGTCCCCCGCGACGATGCGCAGCGGCCGGTGGACCTGCGCGTGCCAGATCTGCTGCAACCGCGCCCCGATCGTCGGGCCCGGCACGCAGGCGTTGTTCAGATCTCCTGCGACATAGCATTTGACCGGCACGAAGATCGCATAGGTCACCACGCCGAACAGCAGCACCCCCACCGACCAGCCCGCCAGGCGCCGCAGCACCCGATCGGTCAGGCGACGCCCCAGATAGGCGACCGCGATCAGCCCCAGCAGGCTGTACATCGGCTTGCTCCAGGCTTCGCCCACCCCGGTGAACGGGGATGCCAGCGCCAGCAGCAGCGGCGGCCCCGCCCCCATCCACAGCAGGTAGATGCGTGCCCGCCGGTCACCCAGCAGGCGCGGATCGAAGCCGGCCGGTTCATCCCTGGCGCGACGCAACAGGCCGCTGGCATACAGCGCGATCGGGAAGATCAGCAGCAGCATCACCTGCACGCCGATGTAGTAGAACCGCCCTCGGTGGTTCAGCACCCAGCCGTCGCGCCCGTCGGCATAGGTGACGGGCAGGAAATGCAGTTGCGCGATGTTGTAGATCACCGTGGCGCTGAACAGCGCGACGATCGCCAGCGCCACCCAGGGGCCGGGCCCGGCCCAGCGCCTGCGCGCCTGCGGCTCTATGCACAGCCAGAGCGCGCCGAACAGCAGGATCAGACCCATCGAGAATTTCGCGTAAAGCGAGATCCCCGACACCAGTCCCAGCGCGACCCACCAGCCCATCTTGTCGTCGCGCGCGGCCCGCCACAGAAGCCAGGACACCGCAACCCAGAATGGCATCTGCGCCACGTCATGGTTGAACTGCCGCGTCCCCCAGCTGAACACCGCCAGCGTCGGCAGCAGCAGCACCGCCGCCAGCGCGCCGCGCTTGCCCACCATGTCGCGGGCCATCAGGTAGACCATCGCGAAGGTCGCGCAGATGAAGATCTGCGACAGCAGGAAATGGCCCCAGGTGTAGGACCCGGTCAGGTCATGGGTGATTTCCAGCAGCCAGGCCGGCATCTGGGGGTGCTTGTAGGTCATCGGCACCCATTCGCGCCCCCACATGTAACCTTCCAGCGTGTCGGTCGGCGGCGTCTTGTTCAAGAGCGCCGGCACCAGCGTCCACAGCACCAGCTGCAACGCGGAAATCGAAAGCAGCCCGCGCAGGGGGGTCGCAATGAATGCGGGCGCCCTGCCCGCAGGGTCGGGAGAAACGGCCGCCGGGGCCGAAATATCCGCCATGTTTTCCCTCAGCCCCCTGCGCGCGAATTCTAGACCGAGTCACGAAGCGGCGAGAGTCGCCGGACAACCTGGGCTCGTCCTGGCCTTCGCCGCAAAAAACCAATATTTCCCCCGTCGATCAACCTTGGGTTCGCCGGAGGATATCTTCCAAGGCGAAGTCATAGGCCAAATCCCTTATCTTGCACGAGGATAAACTCGATGCCATCACCCCGACGTGACTATGACGCTTATGCGTCGCCCGGGGCTTGACGATGACATCTGGGCGACATCCTGGCGGGCGAAGGAAGGGGGCCCGGCCGGGCGTGTCGAACCAAGCGAAGGTCCGGGCGAGCGAAAAGGACGATGAATGCGATGCTGAGAAATTTCATCAACGAAGCCGGGCGCCTGCGGGTGCAAGAGGGATCCCCCGACCTGACCGAACAGCTGGTCTGGGTCGATCTGATCGCCCCCTCCACCGATGAGCAGCGCGCCCTTGGCGACCGGCTGGGTATCGCCATACCGACGCAGGAAGAGATGGAGGAGATCGAGATTTCCTCGCGGCTCTACAAGGAGGACGGCGCGATCTTCATGACCGCGATCCTGCCGTCGCACGCGGATGGTGACGATCCCGAGATGCGCCCCGTTACCTTCATCCTGTCCGGGCCGCGGCTGATCACCCTGCGCTATCACGAACCCCGCGCCTTCAAGACCTTCCCGGTGCGCGCCGAAAAGGTGCCGATGGGCTGCGACAGCGGCGAAAGCGTTCTGGTCGCCCTGCTGGAGGCGATCGTCGACCGTCTGGCCGACATCCTGGAACGCGCCGGCCGCGAGGTGGACCAGATCTCGCGCGCGGTGTTTCGCTACCGGATCGACAAGCCGACGCGAAGCCGCGACTTTCAGGCGGTTCTGGAAGACATCGGCCGCAAGGGCGATCTGACCTCGAACATCCGCGACAGCCTGGTCACGCTGGAACGCCTGGTGGGCTTTCTCGGCCAGGCCACTTTGCAACTCAAAAGCGCCAAGGACATGCGCGAACGGATCAAGACGCTGTCGCGCGACATCCGCTCGCTCGAGGATCACTCCAGCTTCCTGTCGCAGAAGATCACCTTCCTGCTGGATGCGACGCTGGGGATGATCAACATCGAGCAGAACGCGATCATCAAGATCTTCTCGGTCGCGGCGGTGGTGTTCCTGCCGCCGACACTGATCGCCTCGATCTACGGGATGAACTTCAAGTACATGCCGGAACTGCATTGGGATCTGGGCTACCCCTGGGCGATCGGGTTGATGATCCTTTCGGCGATCCTGCCCTACCTGTATTTCAAGCGCCGCGGCTGGCTGTAGCCCGGCGCCGCCGGCGATTGCCCCGGCTGCGCGCCTTTGCCATAGTGATGCGCGACCGACCCAGCAAAGGCAGGGCAGATGCACGATCATCCGCACGACCACGGGCATGACCACGACAACGAGATGGACGAGATGACCGCGCGGGCCCGCGCGCTGGAGACCATCCTGGTGGAAAAGGGGTTGGTCGACCCCGCCGCGGTGGATGCGATCATCGAGACCTATGAACACCAGGTCGGGCCGCGCAACGGTGCCGCGGTGGTGGCCCGCGCCTGGACCGATCCCGATTTCGCGGATTGGCTGCGCCGCGACGCGACGGCGGCGATTTCCTCGATGGGGTTCGTCGGGCGCCAGGGCGAACACATGATCGCGGTGTTCAACACCCCCGAGCAGCACAACATGATCGTGTGCACGCTGTGCTCTTGCTACCCTTGGCCGGTTCTGGGCCTGCCGCCGACCTGGTACAAGGCACCCGCCTACCGGTCACGCGCGGTGCGCGAACCGCGCGCGGTGCTGGCCGAATTCGGCGTGACCCTGCCCCAGGACCGCAAGATCCACGTCTGGGATTCCACCGCCGAGGTGCGTTATCTGGTGATCCCCGAGCGCCCCGCCGGCACCGAGGGAATGGATGCCGAGGCCCTTGCGGCCCTGGTCACCCGCGACAGCATGATCGGCTGCGGCCAGCCCTCCCGCCCCGAGGGGGGCGCGGCATGAACGGGCCGCAGGATCTGGGCGGGCGCCATGGCTTCGGCCCGGTGGTGCCGGAAGCCGAAACCACCCGCTTCCATGCCGATTGGGAAAAGCGCGTGCTGGGCGTGACACTGGCCTGCGGCGCGCTGGGGCACTGGAACATCGACAGCTCGCGCCACGCCCGCGAAAGCCTGCCCCCCGCGATCTACTACAACGCCAGCTATTACGAGATCTGGCTGCGCGCGCTGAGCGATCTTCTGGAACGCGCGGGCGAAATCGGCGCCGACGAACTGGCCGCCGGCCATGCCATGCGCCCGGGCCTGCGTTCCGACCGGCGCCTGGCGCCCGCCGATGTCGCGGGCGTGCTGGCACGCGGCGGCCCCGCCGACCGCCCCGGCCCCGCCCCCGCCTTCGCGGTCGGAGACCGGGTGCGCACCCGCAACCACCAGCCCGCCGGCCACACCCGCCTGCCGGGCTATGCCCGCGGTCATGTCGGCCGGATCACCGCCATGCACGGCGCGCATATCTTCCCCGACCGTCACGCCCACGCGCCCGACGAAGACCCCAAACCCCTTTACACGGTACAATTCGACGCGGCCGAGCTTTACGGCGCGGGGGCCGACCCGACCCTGACCGTCAGCATCGAAGCGTGGGAGCCCTACCTTGAACACGCCGACGCCTGAGGCCCCCTTTACCGAACCGTGGCAGGCCCAGGTCTTCGCCATGACAATCGCGCTGAACGAGGCCGGACACTTTACCTGGACCGACTGGACCGCCGAATTCGGCCCCCGGGTGCAAAAGGCCGAGGCCGCAGAATACTGGCGGATCTGGTCCGAGGCGCTGGTGGCACTGCTGGAACGGCGCGGCATCGCCGGCGCGGGCGAGGTGGCGGCGCTGACCGCGCGCTGGCAGGCCGCCGCACGCGCCACGCCGCACGGGACGCCGATCGTGCTGTCCGCCGCCGATTAGGGCACGCCCCGGCGCCCCGGCTGCCCACCTGCGGGGCGAGGGCAGCCCTCTCCGCCTGCCCGGGCACCCGCCGGATCGGGCGTCAGATCACGCAATCGTCATCGTCGGGCCTGAAATTATCGCCGCACGGGTTCGAATAGAGTCATAGCGATCGGCAGCCCACCTGCCGTCGCCGACTTTAACCCCGGCAGGAGGTACATCATGTCCGGCGCCATCGGCTCCATCCTATCCAACAGCGGTGCGCTTGCCGCGCTGAACGGCATCTCGGCCGCGCAGCAGGCAAACAACAGCTACGAACAGCAACTTTCGAGCGGGCTGAAGATCAACAGCCCGTCCGACAACCCCGCGGGCTTCATCACCGCCCAAGGCTTCACCAGCCAGATCAACGGCGTGAACCAGGCCAGCAACAACGCCAACGAAGGCATCTCGCTGCTGCAAACCGCGCAGGGTGCGGTCCAGCAGCAGCTGAACGTGACGCAAAAGCTGAACTCGATCGCGGTGCAGGCCGCGAACGGCACCCAGACCCCGCAAGAGGCCCAGTCGCTGCAAGGCGTGGTGTCGCAGTTGACCGGCCAGATCACGACGATCGCGAACCAGACCCAGTTCAACAACATCAGCCTGCTCAACGGCACCTTCACCGGGATCCAGTTCCAGGTGGGCGCCAGCGAAGGCCAGACGCTGAGCCTGTCGATCGGCAACACCTCGGCCAACGCGATCGGGATGAACACGCTGGCGGCTGCTGGCGGCTCCACCGCGCTCTACACCGCGACCGGCTCGGCCGCGGCCACCGCCTCCGGCAAGGCGTTCACCGCGGGCACGCTTGCCATCAACGGCTCGAACGGGTCCGCCAACGTCGCCGTCACGACCAATGAATCGGCGGCCTCGATCGCCGCTTCGGTCAATACCGCGACCAACCAGACCAACGTCCAGGCCCAGGCCTCGACGCAGCTTGTGCTTAAGGCGACTGGCGGGGCGGGCGGCAGCTTCAACTTCACGCTGGGCAACGGGTCCGCGGCTGGCGCCACCAACACCTCGAAGATCTCGGCGACCGGCGCCTCGGGTCTGGTGTCGGCGATCAACAACGACACCGCGAAAAGCGGCATTACCGCGACCCAGAACGCCTCGGGCAACATCGTCCTGACCCAGAGCGAGGGCAAGAACATCTCGATCACCGGGGTGTCGCAGGGCACGTTCCAGGCGGTCAACACCCCGGGTGCGAAGACCTTCGGTGGCACCACCACCGGTTCGGCCTTCACCGCGGCCTCCGGCGGCGCAACGCTGGTCGCACAGGGCAAGGTCTCGTTCCAGTCCGATGCCGGCTTCAGCGTCGGCAACGCCAAGGCTATCGGCCTCGCCTCGCAGTCGAACCTGGAAACGCTGTCGTCGGTCAACGTCTCGACGGTCGGCGGTGCCAACCAGGCGATCAACATCGTCAAATACGCGATCCAGGGCCTCAACAACCTGGGCGGCCAGCTGGGCGCGACGCAGCAGCGGATGCAGGCTACGCTGAACAACCTGACCACCACCGCCAGCAACCTGCAAAACGGCCTGTCGAGCGTGCAGGACGCCAATATCCCGCAGGTCAGCCAGCAACTGACCCAAAGCCAGATCCAGGCCCAGGCGGGCGTGGCGGCACTTAAATCGAGCAGCCGGCTGCAGCAAGCGTATCTTTCACTGCTGCCCTAACCGGCACCACAGGACCGGCCAGGCGCCCAGAGGCGCCTGGCCACGTCATCCGCGATGGGTGACCGCACCAGCCCGTGCCGCGGCGCGGGCGCACTTCAGGGAGAACGCCGTTGACCAACTCTGTCTCAAGCCTGTTCTCGTCGGCCGAGGTGACCGCGATCGTCAGCCAGTTGCGGGCGCGGATCCAGGCGCCGATCACGCTGGAACAATCGCAGATCAAGGCCGACAACGCGCAGATCTCGGCGCTTGGATCGGTACGCGGCGCGCTGTCGTCGCTGAACGGCGCGCTCAGCGGGCTGTCCAATCCGGCGTCGCTAAACACGATGAAGGCCACCACCAGCGCCAGCGCGGTGGCGACGGCCTCGGCCAAATCCAGCGCCGCCAGCGGTTCCTACACCCTGTCGGGCATCAAGCTGGCGCACAGCCAAGAGGTCTACTCTGGCTCCTATGCGTCGGGCGGCGCGGCGATCGGGTCGGGCTCGGGGGCGCTGACCTTCAAATTCGGCAGCGGTGCCTCGGCAACGGTGAACGTCGCCTCTTCGGCCGATACGGTGAACGGCGTGGCCCAGGCGATCAACGCCGCCGGCAAGGGGGTGCAGGCCTCGGTGATCAACACCGCCAAGGGTGCGAAACTGGTGCTGAAAAGCAGCACCACCGGGTCCTCGCAATCCTTCACGGTCAGCGGGACGGGCGCGATGTCGGGTCTGTCCTACAACAGCAGCGGCGGCACGATGACGCTGGGCCAGGCGGCGCGCAATGCATCTTTCACGCTGAACGGCGTGCCGGTCAGCGAAACTTCGAACAGCGGCGTGTCGCTGGTCAGCGGGCTGACGCTGAACCTGGTGTCCTCGGGCTCGGCCACGGTGTCTGTGGCCAGCTCTTCCACGGGGCTGTCCTCGGCGCTGTCGGCCTTTGCCAACAAGCTCAACAGCGCGGTCGGTGAAATCGCCAAGCAGACCGCCTTTGTGGCACCCAAATCCTCGGCCAGCGCCTCGTCGAAAAGCGCGAAGTCGGGGCCGCTTTTGGGCGATGTACAGGTGCAACAGCTGAAACAGGATCTGCTGTCTGCGGTGTCCTCGGCCGCCAGCGGCGGGATGACGGCGAACGCGCTGGGCTTCACGATCTCGTCCAGCGGCAAGCTGTCGTTCAGCAGCGCCACCTTCAACACGGCTTATGCCGCCAACCCGACGGGCGCCGACAACCTGATCAAGGCGCTGGAAACCAAGGTCGGCGGCATCGTCAGCGGCGCGATCGGCACCACCGGATCGGCCGCGTCGGCGGCGGGGTCTGGCACCGGTACCGCCGCCAGCGGCTTCGTCGGGGCCGCGGCGACTGACCTGAAATCCAGCGTTGCATCGCTGAAATCGCAGATCGCCATGCAAACCCAGATCGGCAACCAGCAGGTCGCCAATCTGGAACGTGAATTCGCCAATGCCATCGGCAACACCAGCAGCGCCTCTTCCACCCTGTCCTACCTGTCGATCCTGACCGGTTCCGCCAGCACAAAAGGTTGATTACGATCATGTCAGACACTGCCGCCTTCTATCGCGACACTGCCGTCCTTTCCGAAGAGCCGACGCTGGAGACCCTGCTGATCGGCCTACGCGGGGTAAGGACCTATCTTACGCGTACCCGCCGCGCGATCGAGTTGGAGCAGACCGAAGCGAAGATCGCCGCGGTCACCGGGGCTTCTGGGCTGTTGTCCTTCCTTCAGGCGATCACCGTGCCGGACGGCCCCAGTTCCCTGGGCGGCGTGCTTGCTGGACTCTACACCAGCTATAACGTACGGCTGACCCAGGCACATGCCGAGAACGATACCGAGGCGCTGCGCGCGATCGTCGAGCAGATCGGCATGCTCGAAACGGAAATCAGGAACCTGGCTGAACGGTAATGGTCAAGATCTCTGGCATATCCAACGGAACCCTCCCCGTCGATCAGCCCAAACCCGGCACCACCCAGGCGGCAGACCGTGCGCAGCCAGGTTCGGCACCGACCACCGCCTCTCAGGTGCAGGGGGGAGAGGTCGTCTCGCTTTCCGGTCAGGCACAGGATGCGGCCGCGCTGCTGAAAGGGGTCGCCGCCGCCGATCAGCCGCACGAAGACGCACGGGTCCAGCAGTTGGCATCGCAGGTCGCCACAGGCAGCTACCGGCCGCCCGCAGCCAGGATCGCGGGCGCGATACAATCCTTCGAGCGCCTGCTGGCCCGGAAACTTGGTCGTGACTGATCCTGCCGATGCCGCCGATTTCGCCGCGGCGCTGGACGGCGCCCTGGGTGCTGCGCAATCGCTGCGCGAGGAGGCCGAGACCCTTTCGGCCAGCATCGCCACCGCGCCCCCGGCGAAGCTGCGCGCCTCCAGCCTCGCCTTCGAGGCCCGCGCCGAAACCACGCGCTCTGTGTTCGAGCGCCTGCGCGAGGTGCTTCGCCACGCCAATCACCACACGCTCGAATCCGCTTACCAGGCCCTGGTCGCCGCGCCTGGACGCCAGGCCGAAGCCGCGCAGATGCAAGAGCTGATCCGCGAATACAAGTTGGCGCGCGCGATCATCTCGCGCTCCGAGCGGCAGATAGGCGACGTGCTGCTGGAGATGAAGGAAAACCGCTGGGCCGGTGCCAACGGCCCCGACGACGATGACGGCCCCGGCCTGCACGCCGAGGCGTGATCGACCCCCGGGGCGCGACCGGCCGCCTAATGGACGACGCTGCGCGCGACCGAACCCAGCAGCAGCGACCATCCCCCGATCGACACGAACAGCAGCAGCTTGATCGGCAGGGATATCAGCGTGGGCGAGACCATGATCATCCCCAACGCCATCAGGATCGCCGCGACCGCCAGATCGATCAGCGCAAAGGGGATGTAGATCAGGAACCCGATCTGGAACGCGCTTTGCAATTCCGACGTCACGAAGGCCGGCACCAGTGTCAGCAACGGCACGTCGTCGAGGTTCGCATATTCGCCCTTGTGGCCCGAGAGGTTGACGAACAGGTGCAATTCGCGTTCGCGGACCTGTTTCAGCATGAAGGCCCGCATCGGCGCGATCGCCGCCTTGGTCGCGTCATCAAAGGAAATCTTGCGCGCCAGATAGGGTTGCAGCGCTGCGTTGTTCACCGTCTCCAGCGTCGGACGCATGACGAAGGCGGACAGGATCAGCGCCAGGGCGATCAACAGGATGTTCGGCGGCGTCGTGGTCAGTCCCAGCGCCTGCCGAAAGATCGCCAGCACCACGATGAACCGCGTGAAACTGGTCATCAGCAGCACCAGCCCCGGCAGGAAGGCCAGCAGCGTGATGATCAGCAGGGTCTGGATATCCAGCGAGAACACCTGCCCGTGCCCCTGGGTCGTCACACTGACAAGCGGAGAGGTGGCACCCTGCATGGCTTATTGCGTGACGAAGGTGGTGACATAGGCGCCGACGAAGGGCGTCTTGCCGACCTTGGCGTCGGCCTGCGACACGATGGTATTGGCCGCCTGCAGGCTGTATTCGCTGATCTGGTGCTTCATCTTCACCGGATCGCCATTGGGCGACAGCCCCGATGACATCACGTCGCTGATGATCGCCGACTTGATCATCGGCATCAGCTTGGCGAAATCCTTCGCCGCGCGCTGGCTTTCGGTCAGGAAGGACAGCGACAATTGCAGATAGGCCGGATGGGCCGTGGCGGCAGAGCCATCGGCCGCGTTCGCGTCGCCGGCGTTGCCGTTGGTGCCGGCATTCGGCGCCCGGGCGGGAATGGTGACCACGAATTGCGGAATCTCGACGAAATTGGCGTTCTCTGCGGTGGGCCGGGGCGGCGCCTTCGGCGTGGGCTTGGCCGCAGCCTTGCCCGCGGCCGAACCGGAGCCGCCGGCGACATGGGCCGCCGCGCTCTGCACCGGAAGCGAACGCAATTTCAGGTAGGCCATGATCCCCAGGCCATCGCCGACCGCCATCGCCAGGAACAGCAGGACGCCAAGGCCGATCAGAAGATATTTGGGCACGGAAAGGAAACCTTCTTGGTATTCGGGCCCCGGCGCGGCGCGTGCCGGTCGGGGCGGGATTCAGTTCGCGGCATCGTCCGACACCATCGCATAAACGCCAGACGCGGCAGGCAACCGGCGCACCACGTCGGCGCGAAGCCGACGATGCGTGGCCGAGTTTTCGACCTCGATCTCCTCGCCCGCGGTGCCGTTCTGAAGCGCGACCCCGCGGGCAGAGATCAGCAGCCCGCCCTGCCGCACCTGCAGCACGATCTTCTGACCGCTGCGCACCACGACGGGAAGATCGGTCATCGAGGTCAGGATCGGCTGCCCGGCGGCGATCGGCCCCCTGGCGCGCAGGTCCCCGGACAGACGCGCCGGTGTCACCACCGGGCCAAGCACGGCGGTGGCCGGTACCGATCGCCGCGCCGTATCCGTGCCGTCTATCGCCCCGCCCGCCGGAATCGCGCGCGTCGCCACCAGCACGGTCTTGTCATCTGCGGTCCGCACGCCCGCGTAGATCGTCCACGACGGGCTGGCGCAATGAACGGAGGCCGTCCTGAACCCCGCATTGGTCGAAGGCAGCCAGCCCACGTCCAGCGGCCCCCGGCAGGCGGGCATCATCGCGCCGCCATTGGGCAGCACCTTCACCGGCCCGCCGCCCAGCTTCGCGGCAATCGCCGCCCGGATCGCCGCGGCGCTTTCGTGCCCGCCCGCGGCCCAGGCCGCCGAAGCGATCGCCAGCGACCCCGCCAATCCGGCCGCCAGCGCGGGCGCCCCCACCTCAGGCCGCATGAGAGGCGCTTTCGCGATCCGCCGGCGCCGGGACGCCGGTGCCGGTCTCGACGGGGGCCAGCCAGTCGAGCGCGTCGCCCTTCGCGTCCAGCCACAGGGCGGGCGTGTCCAGCAGCGCCGCGCGGGCGGCCGTGTCGGGTTGGTCCCCGGTCAGCCCCTGCAGCGCGGCAACCCAGCGCGCAACCGCGCCCGAGGGCAGGGTCTTGGCCACCAATGGGGCCAGTTCGGGGCGGATCTCGCTTTCCTTGCCGGCCAGCACGCGGCAGCCCGCCGCCAGCGCCAGCGCGACGAGGTAGTCGTCGCACCAATTTGCGCCCGGTGTCGGCCGCACAAGGATCGCGGCGCCGGTCTCGGCAAAGAGCCGCGCCCAGTCTTCCTCGTAGACCGGCACGGTACGATGCGCGGCTTGGCCCGGCAGGGCGGCGGGTCTTTCCGGGCAGACCACGGTCCAGGCCAGCCGGTCCGCGGTCTCTTGCAGGATTTGCTCGATCCAGGGCACCTCGACCCCGGTTTCGCGCACCCAGATCACCCCGGGCTTGGCCTGCGCCGTGCCGGGCGTGAACCCGGCCCAGATCTCTCGCGTCAACCGCGGTCGGATCACGTCGACATCGCGCGCCCCCATCCCCCGCAGCCGCGCCGCCAGCCGGGCCGAGGTTGCAACGCTGCGCTGTGCCGCGCGCAGGATCTCGGCCGAGCCCTCGGCCGGCAGGGTCGACCACACCAGCGTATCGGCAGGGATCTCGGCCTGCGCGCCCGGCTGCAACACGCGTTGCGTGGGGTTCAGGCGGATCCAGCGGCGCCCCTGGCGCTGCGCGCGCAAGACCGAGGCCGCGTCGATCGGCTCGGCCGCGATGCCGGCCTGCAGGCGGCCCGCGCCGCGCGCGAACCGGGCCGCGGCAATGGTGCGGCCGTCCTCTGGCAGACCCGCGGTGGTGACCAGCGCGGCGGCATCGGCATCGACCAGACCGGCGCGGCCTTCCAGGATCAGCGGCGATCCGGAGATCGTCATCGCCGGATGGTGATGGGTGCCGCGATAGGGAATTTCCCGGGCCGCGGCGACTTCCGGGTCGCGGGCGGTGCCGGGGTCTGGGATCTCGACCTGACGGCGGGGCGTCCAATAGGCCGTCAGCGCGGGGCCGTCGGGCCCGGCCCGCAACCCGGCGCAAACCGCGGCCCAGCTATCGGCCCTGGGATCGAAGGCGGCGCCGGCGCGCAGGGCCACGATCGGGCCGTCGACCGCATCGACCGGCTGGGTCGTCGCCAGCCACCCGCCCGGCCCCGGAGAGCTGGCCTCGTATCCCTCGCCGACACGGGCCTCGGCACCAAAGAGCAGCGGCCCGCGCAGGCGCGCGCTGCGCTCGCCATCGCGAAAGAACGCCAGCGGCGCAACCGCGCCGGCATCATCCAGCCTGTCCAGCAAGGCGGCCAGCACGCCCAGCACGTCGGCCTCGGACGGCGCGCAGACCGGATCGACCAGCGCCACATGATTGCCCGGCCGGATCTGCCCCAGCCGCGCCAGCGTCGCCCCCAGATGCGGCGCGGCTTCGACCACCCGGATCGAGGGGTGGTTGGGCGTGACCTCGGCCGCCACCTTGTCAAGGAAATGCGTCATCGCCTCGGTCGTCTCTTCGCCGTCATGGGGCCGCAGGAAGGCGATGCAGGAGGCCTTGCCATCGTGCTGGGGCAACAGCTTGTTCACCGCCAGTTGCACCACGTCGGGGGTGATCGGCGCCCGGCACAGGATGCCCAGCGTCACCGCGGGATCGGGCTTGGCGGGATAGTCGACCGCGAACAGCCCCGCGATCGCCCCGGCGCGCACCGTGCCGCCCGCCGCGGTCCGTTCCAGATGCGCCGCGATCGAGGCGCGGGCGCTTTCGGTCGCAACCTCCAACGCGACGCCGTCGCGGCGGGTGTTCTCGCCGCGCACGAACAGCGCCTCGGGCAGCGCCTCTATGCGCTTGCCGGCGCCGGCCAGGCGGATCTGCATGTCCTGTTCCTCGGCGCCCGGGAACAGATCGGGGCGAAAACCGCCCAGATCGGCCACCGTGGCGCCCCGGTACCAGACCCAATCGCCCACGAAGCACGATTCCAGCAGGCGCGGCAGCGACATCGCCGGCTTCGCCCGGATCCATGGCCCGCCCGGGCTGGGCGCGATCTCGTCGCAATAGATCATGTCCGCCCCGGAGGCGACGGCGCGCAGGGTGAAGCGGGCGATCGCGTCGGGTTCGATCATGTCGCCGGCATTGACGATCGCGGCGTAATCGGTGCGCGCCTCGGACAGCGCGGCGAACAGGGCGGCCGTCATCTCCGGCTCGGTGTCGAAGCGGCGCTCCATCGTCAGGCCGGCGCCGTCGAAATCCAGGCCCGGCGCGGCGGAGAAGGCAATCTTCACCTCTGGCTGGCACCAGTTCTGCGCGACCGAGTCCAGCGTGTCGCGCAGCTGCGCCTGGGTGCAGCCCTCGGGGCAGGCGATCAGCAGGCTAAGGCCCGGCAGGCCACCATGGGCCTTGCGCGCGCGTTCCAGCAAGGCCTTCACCCGGGCTTCCTCGACCGCGTCGCCGCGCTCGGGCGGACGGATCGGATGGGTCTTGGCCGCCCCCGCGATCTGCACGCCGCGCCCGGCGGGCATCGCCACCAGCAGGCCCTGGCCCACCCCCGGCGCGGCACGATTGCCCGATTGGCCCAGCTCGGCCACGAAACCGGCGATGTCGGTGCTGCGGGCGCGCAGCTCATCCCAGACCTCGGCCCCCGCGCCCTCGACGATCGCGGCCTCGATCTCGGCCGCCAGCCGGGCCAGAGGGCGAAACAGCCCCTCGGCCCCGGCCTCGTCGGACCGGTTCAGCGCCTTGGTGACGAAGCCGATATTGCGCCCGTCGGCCACCTCGATCCCGATCTCGGCCAGCGCCCGGCGCACCGTGCCGTCGGCTTCGCGCAAAAGGTCCGGATACTGGACCCAGGCACGCGGCAACCCGCGCGCGCCGTGTTCGGCCGAGGTGATGTAGCTGGCCCAAAGCGCGATCGCATGGGCCCGCGTCAGGTTGTTCTTCGTCGCCTGACTGGTCGCCACGGCATAGGGAGAACGATGCGTATGCAGCACCTTCACCCCATAGCCCGCATCGCGCGCCGCCTGTTCATACAGCGGCAGAAGCCGGCACATATGCGGGTGCTTCACCGCCACCAGCGGCGCCCCGGCGAACTGGCGGGTCAGGATCTCGGCCAGCATTTCGCGCTGCAGCTGCACGTCGGCGCGGTCGATCCAACCCTCGGGCAGGGGGGAAAGGTCGCTCCAGTACGATTGCATCAGTTCGAGGACGCGGATGTCGAACTTGATCAGCTCGGTCGATTCGAAGAACCCCTTGGGGTTCGATTCGTTGCTTTCGGCGTCGCTGCTGATCTGAACCCCCAGATCGGCGAGCGATCCGCACAGCGCCGAGGTGCCGCTGCGGTAATAGCCGACGACCAGGATGGCCTGCCTTTCATCGCTGCGCAGATCGTTCATGATGGGTTCCGCTTCAGAGATACTTGAAAAGATTGAGCTGCGAGGCGACCGAGAAGGCCTTCATCGCCGCCTGCAGCGCCGAGGAGCGGTTCTGCAACTCGCTCAGCACCTGGGGGGTGTTGGCCGACACCAGGGCGCTGGCGTTTTCCTTGGCGCTGGTACTGGCACGGGCATTCGACGTCGCGGCCGCACTGGTGGCCTGCAAGACCACCCCGGCCTTGGCCGAGGCCCCGGCCAGGCGGTGCTGATACTGCACGATGGTGGCCAGCGAATTGCCGATCAACTGCCGCGTCTGCGCCCGCACCGCCGGCGTGGTCCCGGGCGAGGCCAGCGCCGTCTGGATCTGCTTGACCAGATCGAAGATCGACTGCGGCCGCGACGGCGCCATGGTGAAGCTGTCGCCCGCCTTGGGTTGGCCCGCCACGGTCAGTTCCACCCCGTCGAGGGTGATCGTGGTGCTGGCCCCGTTCGCGGTGTTCACCGGCCCGCTGCCGATCGTGCTGCTGCCCGAGGTGGCGGTATAGCTGACCGCCCCGTTGGCCGAACTGGAAAACGCCAGCGTCACCGGGGTGCTGCCGCTTTGGAAGGCGGCGGCGGCGGCGGCGTCGGACACGCCCGTGGCCATCACCGTGCCCGATCCGGTGTTCGACGCCGACGCGGTGACCGAGGCGAAGCCGTTGCCGGATCTGGCATTGGTGAACACATCGCCGCTAAGCGCCGCGTTGACCGTGACTCCGGGGGATATCTCGACCGCCGAAGTGCCGTCGTTGCCCATGTAGCTGACCCCGCCCGCGGCGTCGGTCACGAAGGGCTGGGTCTGCCTGGCGGTGCCGGCAAAGACGTAGTTTCCGTTGCTGCCCTGGGTATTCGCAAGGCTCAGGATCTGTTGCAGCCCCTCGCCCACCTGCTGGCTGAGGGCCTGGAAATCCTGGTTGCTGGTGGTGCCGTTCGCCGCCTGCAGGGCGATGCTTTGGATATGGTCCAACGCGCTTGTCGCCTGATCCATCGCCATGGTGGCGGTGCCCAGATTCTGCTGCAGGTTCACCTGGCCGGCGTTCAGCGCATCCAGCCGCCGCACCGTCGCCTGATCGGCCTGATTGCCGATATAGGCGGCGGGGTCGGTTCCCGCGGTCGGCACCTTGGAGCCGGTCGAAAGCTGCTGTTCCAGCGTGGCGATGCGGGCCTCTTGTCCGGCAAAGCCCTGCCCGGCACGGGAGTAGAAGGAATTGTCCATCGTGCGCCTCCTAGACGACCTGGATCAGGGATTGGAACATCGAATTGGCGGTCGAGATCACCTTTGCGGCGGCCTGATAGGCCTGCTGGAACTCGGTCAGCAGCGCGGCCTGGTTGTCCAGGTTCACGCCCGCGACTTTCGACAGGTTGGATTGCGCCGTCGTCAGGCTGGAGGCCGTGTTCGCGACCAGCGATTTCGCCTGCGCCGAAGCCGTGCCTGTACTGCCGATCAACGACAGGACCGAGCCCTGCAGCGACCCGCCCGGCAGCGTCGCATCGGCGGTGTTCCACAATCCCGACATGCGCTGCGCGTTGGAGCCGCTGTTCAACCCCCCCGGGTTCAGCGTGGCGACGTCTCCCGGCGCCGGCGCCCCCGACAGGGTAACCTGCCAATAGCTGCCCGCCGCCGCCCCACCCGCGGGATAGGCCACGGCGATGTTCGCGTTGCCGCCCGTGAAACTGCCGCTGCTGACGGTGGAACCGGTGCTCTTGTCGACCACGTTGTAGGCCGACGAACTGGTGAACCGGACTTCCAGGTCGTGACCGAAGGCACTTGCCGGGACCACGGCAGCACCGCCCGTAGGGGTGGCGGTCACGCTGTCCGAGGCCTCGTTGATCGTGCCGGCGTTGTTGTTCGTCACCGCGCCGCTGGCGGAAACGGTGCCTGCGACCAGCACATAGGGATCGGCCACCGCCAGGGCGGCGGGGTCGGTGGTGGTCAGACGCAATGCGGCGGCCGCGCCGGGCTCGGGGGCGATGCGAAAGCTGTCTCCGGGGTTCGGGGTGCCGGTGACGGCGATGTTCATGCCGTTCAGCGTCAGCGGGCTACCGTTGCCCAGCGCGGTGGACTGGCCGCTGCCGGGCACCGTCGCGGTCCATCCGGCGGTGGAATAGCTTAGCGTATAGCCCTGGCCATTCGATGGCAGGGCGCCCGCATTGGTGATGCTGGGGGCAAGCGTGGCGCTGCCGGTGTTGCCCGCGCCGGGCGTCACACTGGGCGGCGTGGTCTGGAACAGCGCCTTGCCAGAGGCGCCGGTGCCGTCCAGCCCCTGGGCCTGGGACTGGTTCACCAGCCCCGCCAAGGTGCCCGCGATCCAGTCCAGCCGCTTGCCCGCGGCGCTGGTCGATGCAAAGCCCGCAAGCAACCCGCCAAGCGAGCCTCCCGACCCCGACAGCGACAGCGGCGACTTGTCCGGGCCGGTGCTCAGCACCGGTTGATCGCCGGGCCGGGGCTGGCTGACGTCGATCTGCTGCGCGCCGGCCTGATCGACCAGCACGGTGCCGCCGCTCATCACCGCGACGGCGCCACTGTCGCCCAGGGGTACGGTGCCCAGGTTCATGTAGGACGACAGCTTGGTCAGCGCCGCCTGCTGCTGATCCAGCAGCGCGGCGTCCTTGGGGCTGGACTGAAGTTGCTTGTTGATCGCGGCCAGCTGGGTCAGCAGCGCGTTGGCCTGCCCCACCTGCTGGGTGATCTGGGTGCTGATCTGCGCGTTTTGCTGCACCAGCGCCCCGGAAGCGGAATTGAACGTGCCCGCCAGCGTCTGCGCATCGGCCATCACCGTGCCAATCTGGGCAGTGTTCGTCGGGTCCGACGCCAGCGTCGCCAGATCGGAAAAGAAACTGCCGGTGGCGGTGGTGATGTCGCCGCTGCCGGTGAACGCCTGGTCGATCGCGGTCAATGCCGACGACAATGCCGAGGCGGCGTTGCTTGCGGCGGTGGCGGAATAGACGCCCGCGGCCTGCACCGCATCCGTCGCGCGCTGCACCAGCGCCGGATCCAGCACCCCGGCGCCGGCACGACCGCCGGCGTTGCGCGCGGTCTGCGCATCGACACTACGCACCGCATAGCCGGTCGTAGCCTGGTTGGCGATATTGTTGCCGATCGTGTTGATACCTTCCGAGAAAGCATCCAGCCCCGACAGGGCGGCGGCAACGGCCGAGTTCAATCCGGATGTCATAGCGTCGCTCCTTCAACGGCGTGCAGCACCGATTGCATCAGCGGCGATTGCGCGGTGGCGACGATCTTGCGGGCATAATTGCTGTCGGTCGCATAGCCGCCGCGTGCCAGCGCATCCGCATATTGCGCGACCGACCCGGCCCCCATCGCCTGGGGATAGACCCGCCGGATCAGCCCCGCGTAATGCGTCAGGCAATCGGCTCCGGAACCGAAGGCGGCAAAGCGGGCCTCGGTCGGGGTCAGCGCGCCGCCCACCTCTTCGTGGGTTGCGGCCCGGGTCGCGGCCTGGGCACCCACGGCCTTGATCCCGAACAGGTTGTTGCCCGGCGTCGAGGCGCCCCAGCCGGTTTCCAGCGCCGATTGCGCCAGGATCGCGACGGGCGGCACCTGCAGGCTGGCCGCCGTCGCCTTGATCGCGGGCCAGACCGCGCGTGCATAGCTGACCGCCCTTGCCTCGGGTGCCAAAGCGGCCGCGCCCTGCACCCCGGCATGGGCCGACAGTGCTTGCAGGGTAGAGGGCGCCTGCAGGCCGGACGAAGTGCCAGATCCACCGATCTCGGTCTTCAACTGGGCCACGATCTGCCGCGTCAGCCCGCTATCCGTGCTGCCGAACATCTTCGAGGCCAGCGCCCGCGTCGCCAGCCCATTATAAAGCTGCGATCCGGTGCCCAGCGACCCGGCCGGCAGCGCCGAGCGGGTCATCGAGGTCAGCACCTGCTCCCACAGCAGGGCCTCCAGCTTCTCGGCCTCGGCCACCAGCTTCAGGCCCTGGGGGCCGGTCTCGGCCGGGTTGCGCGGCGAGGTAACCAGCATCAGACCACCTTGACCCGGGCGTCCAGCGCCCCGGCCTCCTTCAGCGCCTCGACGATGGCGATCAGATCCGACGGCTTGGCGCCGATCTTGTTCAGCGCGGCGGCGATCTGCGCCAGCGTGGTCGCGGCCGGCAGGGTAACGACATGGCCGGCGGATTGCCGGGCAGTGATGTTGGCGTTCTGCACCCCCACGGTGTTGCCCCGCGCCAGGGGGTTGGGCTGGCTGACGCTGTTGGCCGCCTGGATCGACACCGTCAGATTGCCGTAGGACACGATCGCCGGCCGCAGGCGCACGTCGCCGCCCATCACGATCGTGCCCGACTGGGCATCGACGATGACCGCGGGCGGCGGTGCCTCGGGCGTGACCTGCACGCCCAGCACCCGCGCCATGAAGGCCACGGCGCCAAGCCGGCCGTGGCGCCGCACCTCGACCACATCGGGCGACGTCGCCCGCGCCACGCCACGGCCCAGCGCGCGATCTATCGCCGTGGCGATGCGGGTGGCGTTTTCATAGCTGGGCCGTTTCAGCAGCAGCCTGGCCGATCCGTAATGCGACCAGGTGGCGGTGGGAATGGCGCGCGACATCACCGCGCCATCGGGAATGCGCCCGACCGTCGGCGTGTTGCGGCGCACCGAAGATCCCGACTTGGCCGCCGCGAACCCGCTGACCAGCAGCGGCCCCTGCGCCTGGGCATAGACATGGCCGTTGCTGCCCTTCAGCGGCGTCGGCAACAGCACCCCGCCCGACAGCGAGGTCGCGTTGCCCAGCGCCGCGACGGTCACCGTCAGGTTCGATCCGGGTTCCGTATAGGGCGGCACCTGGGCCGTCACCATGACCGATGCGACATCGTTGGGCTGCATGAAGGCGGTCTTGGGCAGGGTGATCCCCTCATGCGACAGCATGTTGGTGATCGCCTGCTGGGTATAGGGGATCTGGGTGGTCTGATCACCCGTTCCCGGCAGGCCCACGACCAGCCCGTAGCCCACGATCTGGTTGTCCGGCGCGCCCGCCAGCGTCACCAGCCGCCGGACCCGGTCGGCCCGGGCCTGCGATGCCGCCAGCGGCAGTGCCAGCCCGATCAGAACGGCGAATATTTGGACAGCGTGCTTTCGAGCCATGGGACGTGATGCGCCGAATTGATGTCGCCGATGCCGACGTATTGGATGTTGGCATCGGCCAGTTGCGATGAATCGAGCGTGTTGTTCGGCCCGATGTCCTGCGGACGGGCAAAGCCGGTCACCTCGATCCCGGTGACATTGCCGTTGATGTTCACGTTGGTGCGGCCGCGCAGCGCCAGAACGCCGTTCGGCTCGACCCGGGTGACAACGGCGGCCAGTTCGGTCGTGACGTTGTTCGAACCGCTCGTGGTGCCGGCGCCGGCGAAGGCGGTCTTGCTGGAAAGCTGCAAGGTCGGCTTGTAGCCCAGGATCTGGGTGCCGCTGTCGTTGAAGGTCGCGCTTTTCTTCAGATTGCCGTTGTCGCTGTTTTGCGCCGTGGTCGATAGCGACACGTTGACCGTGACGATATCGCCAGGCTGCCAGTCGGCCTGGTTGCCATAGGGCGATCCGGTCGCGTTCACCGGCACGACGGATCCGTTCACCGCATCGGGCGCCGCACGGGCCTGCACCGGAAACTGCGCGGGCTGCACGAACAGCCGCTTGCTGGGCGCCTTGGTCGCGCAACCCGACAGCACCACGGCAAGCGCCAGGCCCGCGGCCGGGGCCGCGATGGATCGGCGCGCGCGGATCATGCACTGGCGGCCATCGCGGACAGCTCGCTCAGCGTACGCCCGGCGGCCGAGGCCGCGTTGGTGCCCAGCTGATAGGCGCGCTCGGCCGCGATCAGATTGACCATGGAATCGACCACGCTGGTGTTCGACTGCTCCAGAAAATTCTGGTTGACCGAGCCCAGCCCGTTCGCCTGCGGGTTCCCGGTGATCGCGGCGCCGCTGGAATTCGTCTGCAGGAACAGGTTGTTGCCGATCGGCTGCAGACCCTGCGGGTTGACGAAATTGGCCAACTGGATCTGCCCCACCACCGCCGCGTTGGACGACCCCGGCGTGGTGGCCGAGATCGTGCCGTCCTGGCCGATGGTCACGCTGGTGGCGTTCGGCGGAATGGTGATGTTGGGCAGCACCTGATAGCCGTCGGCGGTGACCAGATGGCCGTTCTGGTCCAGCTGAAAGGCGCCGTCGCGGGTATAGGCGATCTGGCCGTTGGGTTGCAGCACCTGGAAATAGCCCGCGCCCTGGATCGCCATGTCCAGGGGCTCGTTCGTCTGTTTCAGGTTGCCCTGGGTCAGCACCGGCACCGTCGCCGCGACCCGCACCCCGGTGCCCATGTCATAGCCCGACGGGTACAGCGTGTTGCCGCTGGACGAGGCGCCCGGCTGGATATGCTGCTGATAGGCCAGCGTCTCGAACACCGGATCGGATTTCTTGAAGCCCACGGTGTTGAGGTTGGCGAGGTTGTTCGAAATCGAATCGATCTCGACCTGTTCGGCCGAAAGTCCGGTGGCGGTGGTGGAAAGCGCGGGAAGCATGGGGTCTCCGTCAGGACATGAGGATCTGGTCGAGGGCGGTCTGCGTCTGGGCGGTCTTGCCCATCACCTGGGTTTCCAGCTTGTAGGACTTGGACACGTCGATCAGGTCCATCATCGCCTTCACCTGATCGACATTGCTGCCCTCCAGCGCGCCCTGGGTAACGGTGGCCGCCGGCGCCGGTTGCGGCGCGGTGCCGGGCGGCAGGGCGTAAAGCGAATTGGCCAGCGGCCGCAGC
Source organism: Allgaiera indica (assembly GCF_900106675.1). GTDB lineage: Bacteria > Pseudomonadota > Alphaproteobacteria > Rhodobacterales > Rhodobacteraceae > Acidimangrovimonas > Acidimangrovimonas indica. Next base: position 186,810 of record NZ_FNOB01000004.1, on the reverse strand, counting down.
GCGCCGCCCGCCGGGGTCTGGGCCAGGAACAGCTTGCCGAAATTCTGCGCCTGCCCGCCCACCGCGCTGGCGGGAATGCCGGAAATCGAGCCATCGCGCGCGATGGTGATGTCACGCAGCGCCGGCAGGCTGATCGGGGTGCCGTTGGCGCCCAGCACCGGCTGGCCGCTGGCGGTGGTCAAGAGGTTCTGGGCGTTCTGGGCCAGGTGGCCGTCGCGCGTCAGCGCCTGGCCGCCGTTTTCGGTCTGCACCACCAGCCAGCCGCCCTGCACCGCCACGTCATAGGGGGCGCCGGTCTGGGTGACCGGCCCGGCCGAGGTATCGGTGGCCTCGCCCAGCGCGATCACATCGGCCCCGCCGGGCGCCGCCTGGCCGTGATAGGGCAGCGCCATCGCCGCCGTCTGTTGCGCGGCATAGCCCTGCGTGTTGGCGTTCGCGAGGTTCTGCGCGACGGTATCGAGACGCTCCGAAGAGGTCTCGAGCCCGGCCATCGAGGTGTAGAGCCCGCCCAGCGCCATGGTCAGCTCAACTGCAGCAGCTTCTGGACATCCCGCTGGGCGCCCTGGATCACGCTGGTATTGGCCTGGTAGGCCTCCTGGTAGTTCAGCAGCTCGACCAGCGCGTTCGAGGTCTGCACGTTGGATTTCTCCAGCGATCCCGACACCAGCGTGCCGTTCACCCCGGCGCCGGCCTGATTGACGGCGGCAACCCCCGACTGGGTGCTGGGCTGGAACAGATTGCCGCTGGTCGGCGTCAGGCCCTGGTTGTTGATGAAGCTGGCCAACGCCAGCGTCGCCACGGTTTTCGACTGGCCGTTCGAATAGCTGACGTTGACGTTGCCCTTTGCGTCGACCGCGGTGCCGGTATAGTTGCCGGCCGCATAGCCGTCATTGGTCAGCGAATTGACGGCGAAGCTCTGGTTGCTCAGCGTGGTGCCGGCGAAATCAAAGCCGATGTTCGACGACGCCGCGCCATTGCCCCAGTTCACGTTCAGGGTGGCCGAACCGCCGCCGGTCAGCGCGCCGCTGCTGTTGAAGGTCAGGGTGGTCAACGTGGCGGGCGTGCCCACGCTCGACCCCGACGCGCTTTGGGGCTGCGCATAGATCGTCCAGGGATTGGGGGTCGTCGCCGAGGCCGACGACGGCTGCCGCGCAAAATACAGCTGCACCCGGTTGGCGTTGCCCAAGGTGTCGTAGGCGGTCACCGACGTCGCCTGATCGTAGGTCGCGGGATTGCTCGGACTGAAGGCCGAGGTGATCACGGGGTCGGCCGAATTCAGCGCCGCGTTCAGATTGACCTGACCGGTGGCCTTGGCGGGTTCCGGGCCGGTCGAGATCGTCACCGGACCCAGCAGCCCGTTGGCCTGCCCGTTCGCCTTGACCCCAAAGCCCTGCACCGCTGACCCGTTGCCGTTCAGCAGTTCGCCCGTCGGGCTAAGCTGAAACGCGCCATCGCGGCTGTAGCTGGTGGTGCCGTCCTTCGCGGTGATGAAGAAGCCATTGCCCTGGATCGCCAAGTTCAGGGGATTGCCCGTGGTCATCAGGTTCCCTTGCGAGAAATCCTGCTGGGTGCCCGCCGCTGCGGCACCCTGACCGACGCCGTTGGTGCCGCCGGCCGCATAGATGTCCGAGAATTGCGCCGAGCCGGACTTGAACCCGACGGTTCCGGCATTGGCCAGGTTGTTCGAGACGACGTTCAGTCCGTCCTGGGCGTTGAGCAGCCCCGAAAGAGCGGTATTGAGGGACACGGGATCAGCCTCCGAGAATACTGACGATTTGGGTGAGGTCCGCCGGCTGCGCGGCACCGGCGAGGGAAAGGGTGGGCGTGCCGCCGGTCAGGTCGATGTTGCGCACCTGGGTGTTGGTATAGGTGGTGGCCGCGACGTTCGAACTGCCCGACGACGCGCTGACCTTGTAGCTGTAGACATGGCCGGCGGCGCCGCCTGTCCAGCTGAAATCGTTCATTCCCGACGGCAGGTTGGACAGCTGCTGGCTATACACCACCTTGCCGCTTTGCGGATCGGTGATCGTGACAGTGGCAGAGCTGGCAGGCCCGGCCAGGCTGAACCCGGCGATGACCCGACCGTTGGCATTGGCCACGGCCAAGGGATTGCCGGCGATCGCGACGGTCTTGCCGATCAGGTTCGCGGCCTGGCCGATCTCTGCCGCGCCGGCCCCGGCGCCGATCTTGCTGACCTCTTGCGTCAGCGCATTGATCCCGCTGACGGTCGAAAGCTGGGCAAATTCATTCGCCAGATCCTGCGGCTTGGTGGGCGAGGTCGGATCCTGGTGCTGCAACTGGGCAGTGAGCAGGCGGATGAAATCGGCCTGGTTCAGCCCGCTCAGCCCGGCCGAGGCGCCGGCCGACGCAGTACCCGGACTTGCCGCGGTGGAGGGAACGCTGGTCATCGCGGGGTCTCCTTCGACATCAGGCAATGAAACTGCGCAACATCGCCTGATCGAGCTTGTTGCTCTGATCCAGGACGGCGATATCGGCGGCGTAATTCTGCGTCGCGCTGATCAGATCGGTCATCTGCTGCGCGGGGTCGACGTTAGAACCCTGTACATAGCCCCGCGCATCGGCACGCGGATTGCCCGGATCATAGGTCATCTTCGGCGGCGCCGCGCTTTCGACCACCCCTGCCACGACGACCCGATCGGCGGCCGAGCCGTTCAGCGCAGGCTCGGCCGCGAAGACCGGCTCTCGCGCACGGTAGGGTTGGGCGCCGGGGACGGTGACCGAATCCGCATTGGCGATGTTCGAGGCGATCAGCCCCATACGCTCGCGCTCGGCCAGCAGGCCCGAGCCGATGATCGTGGTGACGTCGGGGATGGGGCCACTCATGTCGTCAGATCCCGTTCGGGTTGGGGCGCATCGCGGTGATCAAATCGGAGGTGGACTGATGCAGATACGTCACCTCCGACCGCATGGCGCCAATGTTGGAAAGGGATTCCAGCTTTTCCGCCGTCATAGAAACGTCATTTCCGTCCAATCCCACAGGAAATTCCGTCTTGTAGCCGATCTTACCCGTCGGGTTCGGATCGTGACCGCGAAGTGCCGCGTTTAGATCCTTTTCAAAATCTATATCCTTAGATTTATACGCAGGCGTATTCGCGTTTGCAATGTTTGACGCGACAAGACTTTGTCTCTGCTCTCGTAGAGACAGGTCTGCCTGTGCAAAAACGAGGAACGGAGGACTAGAAACGGACATTATTTTGCCCTTCCGAATTTTATTACCCTGTGCGCCCCTACTACCCCTATCGCATCCCCGAAAAATGAACTCAATAACACAACCTATAACGGAATCGTGTAAACTACGATTTACTAGAAAGTTCATGTAAAAACAATGTATTAAATGATCACAACTGTTTGTTATCGCCTCGCCACACTCTTGCTAAAATGATGCCCCATTTCACGGTTCCTTCAATGTTTGCAAGAGTTGACGAGACGGTGAGTTGACCTTCCCGCCGCCATTTAATTATGGCCGATGACATGTAATAGAAGGAGGGAAATCATGACAGTCCCGACTCTTGCCTCTTTAGGCGTGCCGGAAATGGGTTCCGCTCTTCCCACATCTTCGCAATCAACGGGAGATGGATCGTTTCTTGGCGCCGTTCACGCCGCCCTCGATGCTGTCAGCCAGGCACAGGGCGCCGCATCCGATGCGGAAACAGCGGTCGCCGCCGGAAAACCAGGTGCTTCGCAAGCTTCCGCCTTGATTCTTTCCGATCGCGCCGAACTTGGCTGGACGGGCGTCGTCGCTGTCCGCAATGAAATCGTTTCCGCCTATCAAACGCTCACCAATATGCAGATCTGATCATTCCCATGACCATAGAGGACGCGCGGGCTGCCGGCCTGCGCTTGATTTCTTGGCTCAAGGCGCTGCCGCTCTCGGTCCTGCTTGCGGCCGCGACCGTCGCGGTCGCCCTTGGCGTTCTGGCGCTGGTCGAGCTTTCGGGCGAGCATTACGAGGTGCTGTTCGACGGCCTGTCGCCCACGCGCGGCGGCGAGGCGATCGCCGCGCTGCAAAAGGACGGCATTCCCTATCGGCTTAGCCAGGACGGCAACGTCATCTCGGTGCCGGCCGCGGATCTGGGGCGTGCGCGGCTGCAACTGGGCGCCGCCGGCACCCCCGCGACCGGTGGCGACGCGACGTGGAAGGCGCTGGAAGGCACATCGATCACCACCAGCCAGACAGCGACGAACGCCCTGCACCAGCAGGCAATCGAAAAAAGCCTGGAAGAATCGATTGCCTCGCTGTCGGGCGCCCAGCGCGTTCAGGTGCTGCTGGCCCTGCCCAAGAACACGCCCTTCCTGGCGGATCAGGCCAAACCCAAGGCCTCGGTGGTGATGACCGGCGCCCCCGAGGCGGATCAGGCGCTGGGGATCGCGGTGGCCAAGATCGTCGCCGCCGCCGTCCCCGGCCTGTCGGAGGCGCATGTCGTGGTGGCGACATCGCGCGGCGCGATCCTCTATCCGGTCGGCGCCGGCGGCGACATCGCCCAGCAGCTGGCCATCGTGAAGCGCATCGAGGCCGCGCAAGAGGCCAAGATCCGCGCGCTTCTGGTGCCGATCCTGGGGCCCGGGAATGCCCGCGTGTCGGTTTCGGCCGATGTCGATTTCGAGACCCGGAAGGTCCAGTCGGTAACCTATGGTCCACATACCGTTCCGGCCACCAGCGACGTTCAGTCGAAAGAGGAGATCGGGCCGAAATCGGCGGCGATGGGGCTGCCGGGCGCCCTGTCCAACCAGCCGCCGGGCCCCACCACCGCACCGCTGAATGCGCCGCCTACGGCGCGGAATGGCACCCAGAAGGCCGCGACACTGCCGAAAAGCGAATCGAAACACGCGCACAAGACCTTCGATGTCGATACCACGTCGTCGGTCGCGCGGCCGGCCGCCTGGCAGATCCGCAAGATCAGCGCCTCGGTACTGGTGAACCGCTCGGCGTTGGGCAAGACCAGCCTGGCGGATCTGAAATCCATGATCGGCTCGACCATCGCGGTGCCCAGCGGCCAGGTTCAGGTGACCAGCGCCGCCTTCGTCACCAGCGGCGCGGCAAAGGCGGGCTCTGCGCAGGCGCAACTGATCCGCATCCTGCAAGGCGTGCTGCTGCTGGTGGCGGCGCTGGGCCTGGTGCTGGGCGTCGCGGTGCCGTTGATCCGCTGGCTGAAGGAGCGCACGCCACCGCAGCCCTTGCCGGCGGCGCGCGGCCCCGAGGTCTTGTTCGAGGAAGACCTCGAGGCCACCAATTTGCGAAACATCGCCAGCCAGGTCGCCGAGGTGGGGCTTTCCCGACCCGAGGTGATGGCCTCCGTGCTGCAGCGCTGGCTGAACACCGAGACCCCCGATCTGAGAACGGAGGAGGCCGGATGACCGTTCCCGCGACCGGAATGAATGGCGCGGCCATGGCGGCCTATGTCGTCATGTCGATGGACGAGAACGCCGCCTCCGAGGTGTTGCGCCATATGGACGAATCGGCGATCGGGACGCTGACCACGGCGATGGCCGCGATGCAGGAACCGGCCCGCGACCAGGCCTATCAGATCTTTGCCCGGCTGATGACCGATCTGGAATCGAGCGGCGGCATGGCCCCGGGCGGCTACGAGGCGTTTCGAAAGCTTCTGGCCAAGGCCTTCGGTGAGAAGCGCGCCAACGACATGCTGGAACGCATCATCCGTACCAGCGCCACGCAGATCGACATCCTGTCGAAGGTCGATCCCAAGGTTCTGGCCGAGGTCATGAAGGATGAGCGCCCCCAGGTGATCGCGGTGCTGCTGGGGCAGATGACACGTTCGAACGCGGTCGAATGTCTGAACGCCTTCGACCCGGCGCTGGCCGTTGATCTGATCCATCGCTTCGCGCGGCTCGACACCATCCCCAGCGTCGCCCTGGCAGAGCTTAAAAGCATGTTGTCTGAACATCTGGGCACGCAGGTCGAGACCCGGACCAGCTCTACCGGCGGGGTGCGTCAGGCGGCGGATCTTCTGAACGGGATGAGTTCCGGCGCGGCGGATCGGGCGCTGTCGCAGATCCGCGAGGCCGATCCGGAACTGGCCGATCAGATCCGGTCGAACATGTTCACCTTCGACGATCTGCTCAACCTTCCGGACAATTTCCTGCAGCTGGTGATCTTCGAGGTCAATCCCGAACGCCGGGCGCCGGCACTGCGCGGCGGTTCGACGGTCGCGCGCGAACGCTTCTTGCGCAACATCTCTCGCAAGGAAGCCGAGATCCTGAAGGACGATATCGAGCACGGGCCGATGGTGACGCGGGCGGAATCGCAAGCCGCCCAGCACGAATTCGTCGAGGCGGCGATGCGGTTGTCGCGCGAGGGCCGGATTTCCCTGCGCAACGAGGAGGATATGATATGATCCAGCCCGTCAACCCGGTCGCGAACCTTGCCCCCGATGGGGCGGCCGACCAACCGGTGGGCCCGCGCGCACAGGCCTTCTCGGACGCCTTTGCCGCCGCCACCGCAACGCCGCCTGCCGGACCGGACAAGGCCGCGAAACCCGTCGCGCCACAGCCGCCACAGCCGTCGCGGTCCGCGCCCGCGACCAAGACTCCGGCCGGATCGGCGAAGGCGGGCCCAGACACTGGCGTCGCGGCATCGGCGGCAACGGATGCGGCCGACCCGGCGGCGGCCGGGGTGGCCGGCGCTGCTCGGTCGACGCAGGCGACGGGCTCGTCGCTTCAGCACATGCTCCAGGGCCGATCCCGGGAGGCGCGGCATGGCGGCACGGCATCGGATCTCGCCGTATCCGACCCGGCCGCCACGCGCGCCGCGCAGCACGGCAGCCCGCGCCTGCCGGAGACAGCGACCGACAAGGCCCCGGTTGAATCGGCGGCCTTGGGGCACCGGACGGGTCTGTCGGGCACGGAAGCGCGCGGCACGCGGCCCAAGGCACCGCCGATCCCGGCCGCGCCGGGGGCGCAGGACGCGCGACACGCGCCCGCATCGCAAGACACCGAACCGCCGGGCGCGCAGGCCGCGACCCCGGCGCATCGCCACAAGGACGCCCGGCATGGCCTGCCTCCCACTCCGCCGGGCGTTTCGCAGCCGCTTCTGATGCCGGGCCTCTCGCAGCAGCCGCAGCCGGCACCGCAGGCGCATCGGTTTCGGCCCGCGGCCGGGTCCGTGACCGCCACCGCGGCGATCGGCCAGACCGCGTCCCTGGGCGCCTCCGCCTACCGGCCGGTGATCGCGGCGACCTCGGCCACTGCGCCCACCGGCACCGCCGAGACCGCGCCGGAAAACCGCGCGCAGCTTTTGCAATCGGCCACCGCGCTGGCGGGCACGGGGGGCGGCACTGCCAGGGTGACGCTGCATCCCGCCTCTTTGGGAACGGTGGTGGTGCAGGTCAATGTCACCCCCCAGGGCGTAACCCATGTGCACATGACCGCCGCGACCCAGGGCGGCTATCAGGCATTGGCCGCGACGGCGGGGCATCTGGCGCAGCATCTGTCCGGCAGCGGGCTGAATGTCGGCTCGGTTCAAACCTTTGTGTCGGGCGGCGGCCAGCCCGGCGCCCCGGCGACGCCGCCGCAAGGCGCCGCCGCGCATGGAGCCCCGGGCGGCGGCATCGGGGGGGGCGCGGCGGACGGCTTCGCAGGCGCACGCCAACAGGCCGGCGGTGGCCAGGGCCAGGGCCAGCCCCCGCCCCGGGATCTGTCGCACGACGCGTCCCCCACCGCGGCCCCGCGCCCTCGCAGCGGCCCCGACGAGACGGTGAAGGCCTATGCCTGAGACATATCAAGCGATCGACCTGCTGCACCCCGAGACGGTCTTCGTCAACCGCCTGCCGGACATGACCGGCGTGGTCGAGCGGTTGTTTCGCCACTTCCGCGCGCTTCTGTTCCAGGAGTTCCGCTATACCCTGCAGTCGGCCGACGGCCAGTTTCGCATCCTCAGCCATGACGAATATCTGGGCAACCGGCCAGGCTACAATCTGTACGGCATCCTGGCCTTGCCGCCAGTCAAGGGCCTGTCGCTGGTGATCCTGGAAGGATCGCTGCTTGCCGCGCTGGTGGACGAATTGTTCGGCGCCTCCGCCCCGGCAGGGCCCGAACAAGCGCGCGGCCAGATCTCGATCATGGAAACGCGCATCGGCCGCCGCCTGGTCGAGATGGTCGTCACCTCCATCAACGTGGCCTTCCAGCAATATTTTCCGGTCGCCGCCGAAATCGTCCGCACCGAGGGTTTTTCGGCGCTGGCTTCGGTCGCTGACGCGGCCGAGCCTTTCTGCGTGCTCTCCACCACGCTCGGCCTGTCGACGGGCGAGGGATCGGTCTCGATCGCCATCCCCTACCGTGGGCTCGAACCCTTCAGCGAGGTCCTGGGCGCGCCGATGGGGGGTGAATCCCAGAAGGAAGCGCATAGCCAGTGGATCGACCGCATCGCCGCCTCGATCGACACCGTTCCCGTCGAAATCGCCTTCGAGATCGGCACGACCCAGCTTTCCGCCGGCGCTCTGGGGGCGCTTGCGGAAGGCGATATCCTGCCCCTGGCCCTGCACCGCGACGCCCGCGCGATCATCGGCGGCGCCGCGGTCGGCACCATCACCTACGGCGCCGTCGGCACCAATTACGGAGTGTATTTCGCCAATGACCAGCAAGAGCAATAACCCCGCCGCGCCCACCGAGGTCGAGGTTGAGCCGCTGGAGCCGCCGGCCGAGATGTCGAAGGCGATGCGGGCGATCAAGAACGCCTCGATCGACGCGGTGAAGGTGACGATGACGGTCGAGATCGGCCGCGTCAGCATGTCCATCAAGGAGCTGCGGCAAACCCGCCAGGGCACCGTGATCCCGCTGGATCGCGCGGTCGGCGATCCGATCGATATCCGCGCCAACGGCAGCCTGATCGCGCGCGGTGAAGTGGTCGCGACCGAAGGCCACAAATACGGCATCCGCGTCACCGAGATCGTCAGCCCCGACGACCTGGAAGATGCCTCATGACCTTGCCGGACTGGTACACCGCGGGCGCCGTGTGGATGTTCCTGGCCCTTGCCGGCCCGGGGCTGGCGGTCTGCCTTCTGCTGGGTGTCGCCGGTGCCATCTTGCAAACCACCACCCAGATCCGCGAGGCCGCGCTGGGTTTCGTGCCGAAGGTGGCGGGGCTGGTGATCCTGGTGCTGCTGGGCGGCGGGCTGATGCTGCGCAGCGCCGGCGACTACACCACCCATGTCTTCCGCGCCCTGCCAGAGCTGATCCATGTCGGCCACGACCGCTAAACCCGGGCTGGCGCTTCCGCCCCCCTCGCTGACCTCGCGGCTGGCGGGGCCGGCGATCGTGGGCGCGGTGCTGACCATGCTGATCGTGCCTCTGTCGCCGCTGGCGATCTCGTTGATGTTCGCGGTCAACATCTCGGCCGGGATGGTGATCCTGGTGGCGGCGATCTACGTCACCGAGGCGTCGGAACTGTTGTCCTTTCCGTCGATCCTGCTGGCCACCACGCTGATGCGGCTGGCGCTGAACGTGGCCACCGCGCGGGCGATCTTGCTGAACGGCTATACCGGGCCCGGGGCGGCCGGTTCGGTGGTGGAAAGCTTCGGGCGCTTCGTCGTCGGCGGCGACTATGTGATCGGGATCATCATCTTCGCGATCCTGATCATCATCAATTTCGTGGTCATCACCAAGGGTTCCAGCCGGGTGGCCGAGGTCTCGGCCCGATTCATGCTCGATTCGCTGCCCGGCCGGCAGATGGCGATCGACGCCGATGTGAACGCCGGCACCCTGACCGCCCGTCAGGCCGAGGACCGCCGCGCCCAATTGCGCGCCGAGGCCGATTTCTTCGGCGCCATGGACGGCGCGTCGAAATTCGTGCGCGGCGACGTGGTCGCGGCGATGGTGATCCTGGCGGTGAACCTGATCGGCGGCCTTCTGGTCGGAATGCTGCAACACGGGCTGCCGCTGGATGTGGCGGCGCGCACCTATACGCTGCTGACCATCGGTGACGGCGTGGCCGCGCAGATCCCGTCGCTGACGATCTCGATCGCCGCGGGCCTGATCGTCACCCGGGTGACGAACGGCGAGAACATCTCGAACCAGATCGTCGGCCAGATCGCGCGCCACCCCGAGGCGATGCAGGTCGCGGGCGGGCTTCTGATCGTGCTGGGGCTGATCCCGGGCATGGCGCATCTGCCCTTCCTGGGTTTCGGCGCGCTGCTCGGCTTCATCGGCCTGCGCGGCACCCGCCGCAAGCGGCGCGAGGCCGCCCAGGCCGCGCAGGCCCCGTCCGACACCCCGGCCGACACGAAACCCGCCGCGATGGACCTGTCGCAGATCCAGAACGTCGATCCCTTCGGCCTGGATATCGGCTTTGCGCTGGTACCGCTGATCGGGCCGCAACCGCCCGGACGCCCCAATCTGATGAACCGGCTGACGGCAATCCGCACCCGGTTCAGCAAGCAGATCGGGTTTGTGCTGCCCAATATCCATGTGCGCGATTCAGAAAAGATCCGGCCGCAGGAATACCGCTTTCTGATCCGCGGCGGGGTGATCGGGCGCGGCGAAGTCTTCCCCGACCAGATGCTGGCGATCGAGACCGACAACGTGATCGAGAAGATCGAAGGCGGCCGCCCGACGAAGGAACCTGTGTTCGGCACCGATGCCAGGTGGATCCCCCAGGCGACCAGCGCCGAGGCCGAGACCGCCGGCTATACCGTCGTCGATCCCGCCAGCGTGATCGCCACGCATCTGGAATCCCTGCTGCGCCGCCACGCCTGGGAGATGCTGGGCCGCGCCGAGGTCGAGGAAATCGTCGCCCTCCATGCCCAGAGCCACCCCAAGCTGATCGAGGATCTGCGCACCCGCTATCAGATGGGCATGGTGCGTCAGGTGCTGGCGGGGCTGGTGTCCGAGAACGTGCCGATCCGTGATTTCGAACGCATCGCCGAGGCGATGACCGACGCGCCCGACGCGGCCTCGCGCGATCCCGAACTGCTGTTGGCCGCCGTGCGGCAGCGGATCTCGCGGCTGATCCTTGCCGCCTATCTGTCGGACGGGCAAACCCTGAAGGTGCTGGCGCTGGAACCGGAATTCGAGGCCCTGGTGATCAAGGCCACCGATACCGCGCGCGCCAACGATCTTGGCGCGATCACGGAACCGAACATGCTGCGCATGTTGCGCGCCGCGGCGACCTCGGGCAAGGAGATGGCCGCGCGTCAGGGCGCCAAGCCGGTGCTGGCCGTGCCCGGCGCCTGCCGCCGCCTGATCGCCCGCGCGATCAGCGGCATCCTTCCGGTGATCGCGCTGGATGAAATCCCCGATACGCAGCCGACTTCGGTCCTGGGCGTCATCCGACCACCGGACGGGGCCGCGAAATGACGCTTCAGACCGACACCGACACGATCACCGCCGATGCCACCGGCGGTCTTGTCGTTCCAGACCCGCAGCAGGTGCTGGTCGAGGCCGGCACCTGGATCACCCGCACCGCCTGGCGTCTGCACGCCCGCATGCCCTGGACCGAGGTCGAGGACATGATCCAGCATGGCGTCCTGACCGCGCTGGAGTTGCGCGATCGCTACGACCCGGACCGCGGCGTGCCCTTCGGCGTGTTCATCAAGCCCCGCGTTCTGGGCGCGATGATCGACATCTCGCGCCGCTCCGGCTCGATCAAGCGCCGCGAGGACAGCTTTCTTGCCGAGGCCGACGATACCGCGCCGCCGGACGCGCTGGATCTGATCATCCGGTGCCAGGACGTCGCGGCACTGGCCGAGGAAATCGACCACCTGCCCTATCAGGAACGCACGGCGATCTCGCTTTTCTACCTCGAAGAGCTTCGCAACAAGGATGTCGCCCAGATCATGGGCATTACCGAGGTCCAGGCGGTGCGCTTTCGCGAACGCGCGCTTGCCCAGCTGGCCGAGGGGCTTGGCCACAGGCAGCCAGGCCAGCATCAAGAAATTGAAAATACAGGGAAACAAAACCCATGAGCGCCATTCTGGGAATCCTGCTTGGGATCTCCGCGATCCTACTCACCAGCCAGCTCGAGGGTGACCCGTTGATGTCGCTGGTCAAGCTGAACGCCGCCTGCATCGTCTTCGGCGGCACCTTTGCGGCCCTTCTTGTCCATGCCGAATGGCGCGCGATCGTCAATGCGTTCAAGCAGGTGTCCTGGCTCTTGCGCCCGCCGCCCACGGATTCGGTGACGCTGATCCAGGACATGTACGACTGGTCCACGTTGATGCGCAATTCCAGCGCGCTGGCGCTGGAGGACGCGGCCGAGGCGACCAACGATCAATTCCTGAAGATCGGGCTGGAACAGATCGTCGCTGGCCAAAGCCACGACGAGGTGCGCGACGTGCTGTACAAGCTGGGCGATATCGAGGACCGCGAGAATACCGAAGGCGGCAATGTCTGGGAGGCCGCCGGCGGCTATGCCCCTACGGTGGGCATCCTTGGCGCGGTGCTGGGACTGATCCATGTCATGCTGCGTCTCGACCACCCCAGCGAACTGGGCGGCGGCATCGCCACCGCCTTCGTGGCCACGATCTATGGCGTCGGCGCGGCCAACCTTGTGTTCTTCCCGCTGGGCAACCGGCTGAAGGCGATCGCCGGCGGCCGCACCACCTACCGCGAGATCGCCACCGAAGGGCTGCTGCAATTGTCGAAGGGCAATGCCAACCCGATTCGCCTGCGCGAACGTCTTGAAAACATGCTGGAATCCCGCCGCCGCGCCGGGCTTGACCACAACGCGGATGCGGCCGGCGAAAGCCCCGCAGAAAAAGAGGCCGCCTGATGAGTTCCGGGGGCGATCAGTTCCGCCGCGCGCGGCGCGACGAGGGCCACAAGCCCAACCATGAACGCTGGATGGTGTCTTACGCGGATCTTCTGACGCTTCTGCTGGCGCTGTTCATCGTGCTTTACGCGACCTCGGCGCAGAACACATCGAAGATGAAGAAAATGGCCGCCAGCATGATGCTGGCCTTCTCGGGCACGCCACCGGCGCTGGTCAGCAAGCCGGCCTCGTCGCATGGGCCGATGCACAATCTGCCCAAACCCGTGCCGCTGCCCCTGCAGGCACCATCGGCGCCGATGACGCTGCGGCTGCCCGAGGCGCTGCGCCATCTTCTGCAAACCCGGACCCCCGCCACCCAGCGCCTCGACGCGCAGATGCAGAAGGACCTGCAGCCCAAGATCGCGGCCATCTCGAAGCTGCGCCTCAAGTTGCAGGCGCTGCTGAAGCCGCAGATCGAGGCCAAGACGATCTCGGTCACCTCGACCCCGCTGTCGATCAAGATCCGTCTCAACGCCAAGATCCTGTTCACCAACGGCGACGCGACCCTGACGTCGGGTGCCGCGAAGATCCTGACGCCGTTGGCCAAGACGCTCAGCACCATCCCTGCGGGCTATCGGATCTCGATCCACGGCTATACCGACAACAAGCCGATCCACACCACGCAGTTCCCGTCGAACTGGCAGTTGTCGACGGCGCGCGCGCTCAGCGTGGTGATGCTGTTTCGCAAGCAAAACGTCCCGGGCGAGGCGCTCAGCGCCGAGGGCTTTTCGAAATACCACCCGATCGCCAGCAACGGCACCGCCGAGGGCCGGCAACAGAACCGCCGCGTGTCGATCGTGATCTCGGCCCCGAAACCCGCGCAGGCGGCGCCAGCCGACCAAAAACAAGCGGAAGCCGCAAATCATGGCTGACAAGACCAGGCGAAAATCCGGCGGCAAGGATGCCGGGCGCGGGCAACAGCAGGGTCGGCGCCCGGTGCGGCCTTTCCTTGCCGGCACCTCGGTCGCGGCTGGCTGGGGCGCGCTGCACATGCCCGCCGCGCTGTGGTCGCTGGTGCTTGGTGGCTTCGCGCTGAAACTGATCGCCATCGCGATCGCGGCGGGCGGCCTGATCGCGGCGGCGATGGAGGTCGTCGTCTTCGCGATCGCTCGGATCCCCTGGATCTTGTCAATTCTGTCGAGGCGCGCATGACCCACCCGTTCCGCCCCCCGTCATCCGCCGATCCGGCCCCCGATGCGGTGCCCGATCCGGCGTCGGCCACCGACCGCCCCGATCCCGACGAAACCCGCGCCAAGCAAGAGCGCGCGGCCCGCGCCGCCGCCGAGACCGCCGAGGCCGAGGCCCGCGCCCGCCTGCGCCAGGAGGCCCGCGAGGCAGGCCATGCCGAGGGCCTGCGCCAGGGCCGCGAACAGGCGCTGGCCGCGATCACCGACGCGATCGGCCCCGCCGTCGCGCGCCTCGAGGCGCTGCAAGCCCGGCTGGAGACCGAACAGGCGGCCCACCAGGAAGAGATGGCCCGCGCCGCGATCGAACTGGGCAAGGTGCTGGCCGAAACCCTGATCGGCGCGCCGCGTCCCTTCGACCGCGAGGCATTGCTGCAGCGCGTCCTGGCCGAGGCCCGGGCCGAGGCCGCGCAGGACGCGCTGCCGCTGATCTGCCGCGCCGCCCCCGAGACGCTGGACCAGATCACCCCCGCCCTGCCCGCGCCCGTACGGCCGCTGCCCGACGCCGCGATGAAACCGGGCGGCTTCGTCATCGAACTGCTGGAATCCGAGGCCGGCACGGCCCTGAACCGCTGGGATGCCTCGGTCGAACGGATGGAGCAGTGCCTGCGCGCGCTGCCTGCCGATGTCTGACGCCCCGCCCGATATCACCCGCGCCGCGCAGGACTGGCTGCAAGGCCACCTGCCGGCCCTGTCGCCGGTCGCGCGCTGCGGCGCCGTGCTGGGCACCGAGGGCGAGGTGATCGCGGCCAGCGGCCTCGGGGTTCCGATCGGGTCGCGCTGCCGGATCGCCACCCGCACCGGCGAGATCGACGCCGAGGTGGTGGGATTTCGCGAACGCCTGACCCTGCTGATGGCCGATCGCAGCCTGAAGGGGCTGCAGCGCGGCGACCGCGTCAGCGCGGTGCCCGGGGGCGTTTCGGTCGCGGTGGGGCCGGCGCTGCTGGGGCGGGTGCTCGATGCCTATGGCGCGCCGCTCGATGACCGCCCGCCACCGGCATCGGCGCAGCTTTGGCCGCTGGAAGGCGTGGCGATCAACCCGATGCACCGCCAGCGCCTGACCCAGCCGCTGGACGTGGGCGTGCGGGCGATCAACGGGCTGGCGACGCTGGGCCTGGGGATGCGCACCGGCCTGTTCGCCGGCAGCGGTGTCGGCAAAAGCACCCTGCTGGGCATGATCGCACGCCACGCACAGGTCGATTGCTGCGTCGTCGCGATGATCGGAGAACGCGGCCGCGAGGTGCGCGAATTCATCGACGACCACCTGGGCGATGCGCTGTCGCGTTCGGTCGTGGTGGTCAGCGCCGCCGACACGCCGCCGCTGGCGCGCGTATTGGGCGCCGAACGCGCCGCCGCCATCGCCGAAGCCTTCCGGGCCGAGGGCCGCAACGTGCTGCTGCTGGTCGATTCGCTGACCCGTCTGGCGATGGCGGGGCGCGAGATCGGCCTGTCGGTGGGCGAGCCGGCGGCGACGCGGGGCTATCCGCCCTCGGTCTTCGCGCGGCTTGCGGGCTATGTCGAACGCGCCGGGATGGGGCGCGCGGGCGAAGGCTCTGTCACCGGGGTCTATACCGTGCTGGTCGAGGGCGACGATCATGTCGCAGACCCCGTGGCCGACACCGCGCGCTCGGTGCTAGACGGGCATATCGTGCTGTCGCGCCGGATGAGCGAGGCCGGCGTCTACCCGCCGATCGACGTGTCGATGTCGCTGTCACGGCCGATGCCTTCGCTGGTCGGTGCCGATCACAAGGCCTGGGCGATGCGGTTTCGCTTTCTGTGGTCGCGGCTTCAGGAAAAGCGCGAACTCGTCGATATCGGCGCCTATGCCCCGGGCCGCGACACCGTGCTGGACGAGGCCCTTGCCCGTGCCCCGGAGATGGAGGCCTTCCTGCGGCAATCCGCGCAAGAGAACATCCCCCTGCAGCAAACACGCGCGCTGCTTGGAAAGGTGCTGGGCTGATGCTGTCGCGCAAGACCTTGCGGGTGCTGACCACGCTGTCGAACCGCGACAAGATCCGGGCCGAGCAGATGGCAGCGGACGCCGCGAAACGACTGGCCGCACTGGGCGGGCATTCGGCGACATTGTCGGCCTATATCGCCGATCTCGGGCAGCGTCTGACCGAGACCGAGATCACCTCGGGGCTGGAAATGAAATCCTATGGTCAGTTCATCGAGATGGGCGCGCGCGCCCGCCACGCCAACGAGGCGCAGATCCGCGCCGGCGAAACCGCCCGGCAGGCCGCGCTCGACCATCTGGCGCTGACGACCGAGAAGCACAAGGCACTGCAAAAGGCCGCCGACGAGGCCCGGGCGGCGGCGGACAGGCTGGCCGAACGGGCCGAGGATCAGCCGGCTGGCGCGCCTGCCTCCGGGTCGGCCGCGCCGGGCGGATCAAGCGCGCCCTCCACCCGCGGACGTTCGGGTTTTTCACCGCCCTGGGCACGCCAGGCATCCAGCCGCCAGACATAGGCCAGCACCTCGGCCACCGCGCGATACAGGTGATGCGGGATCGGCCGGCCGACCTGGACCTGGGCGTGCAGGGCGCGCGCCAGCACCGGCGCCTCGACCAGCGGCACGCCGTGGATGCGGGCCTGTTCCAGGATCGGGGCGGCGGTCAGATCCACCCCCTTCGCCACGACTGAGGGCACGCCGTCCTTGCCACGCCGGTAACGCACCGCCACCGCGAAATGCGTGGGATTGGTGACCACCATGGTCGCGGTCTTGACCTGCTGGATCTGCCGGGCGCGGGCGGCACGGCGCATCAGCGCGCGGCGGCGGGCACGGACATGGGGATCGCCCTCGGACTGCTTGGTTTCGTCGCGAACCTCCTTGTCGGTCATCTTCAGCGACCGCCGGTTCAGCCAGGCCTGCACGCCGACATCCGCCACGGCCAGCACCAGCGCCCCGCCCGCCGCGCCCAGAATCACATGCAGCGCTGGCCCGCCCAGCGTGGCCAGCGACACATACTGACGCCCCGCCAACGCCAGAAGATCCTGTTTCTGCCCCGCATAGGCAATCCATCCCGCACTGCCGATCACCAGGATCTTCAGCGCCGATTTGCCCACCTCGATCAGGTTCGAAACCGAAAAGATCTGCCCCCAGGATTTCGCCGGATCGACGCGCTCCAGCTTCGGCATAAGCAGCATGAAGGACATCATCCACCCGCCCGACCCCAGCCCGGCGATGAAGGCAAGCGCCCCGGTCGCCAGCAGGAAGATGCTCAGCACAGCCGCGAATTCCATGTCCAGCCCATAGGCCTGCCCCGGATCCATCGCGCCGGCAGCGGCCAGGCTGGCGGCCAGCCAATCCGACGCCATGCCCGACATCACCCCGCCGCTGACAAACACCACCAGAACCAGCCCCAGCGTCATCGCGGCCTTCGGCAGATCGTTCGAACGCCGGATCTGGCCTTGCTCGCGCGCGCGTTTCAGGCGTTCGCGCGTCGGGTCGTGTTTCTTCTCGGCGTCCGAATCTTCGGCCATCTCAGCCCCCGTCGCCGATCAGGCCGGCCAGCCGATGCGCGCCCTCCAGCATCAGGTTCGCCACCGTCGGCTCGATGAAGAAGATCGACGAGCCGATCACCCAGATGCCGCCCAGGAACAGGATCGGAAACCCGACCGAGAAGATGTTGAGATTGGGCGACAGCGCATTGGCCAGCCCGATCGACACGTTCAGCGCAAAGGCCGCGGCCAGCGCCGGCAAGGCCAGGATCGTGCCGGACGCCAGCACCACGCCGACATAATCGGCCAGCTGTTGCAAGGCCAGCTGCGCGGGCACCCCGGTAGGGCTGGTGTGGAACGAACGCGACACCGCCAGCAGCGTCCAGAACATGCCACCGGCGCCCAGATAGACCAGCATCCCGGTCATGTTGAGGATATTGTAAAGCACCGGCGGCTCGCTCGACTGATCCAGCCCCGAGGTGCGGGCAAAGTTCGACCCGATCGCCGCGCCGGCGATTTCCCCGGCCGCACCGATGGTCGATACGATCACCCGTCCGACCAGCCCCAGCGCCGCCCCGAAGGAAATCTGCAAGATCCCGGCGTACAGGATCGCGACGATCCCCTCGGGCAGCGGCGGCCACGGCCCGCCCCAGGCGCCCAGACAGGCGGCGAACAGTGCCGACATCAGCACCCGCTGCAACACCGGCACGCTGCGCGACCCCAGGATCGGGGCGGTCAGGAACACACCGGTCATGCGCAGAAAGGGCCAGAATCCGGCGCTCAGCCAGGCCATGACTTCATGCGCGGGGATCGGCACCATGCTAGTTCCAGTCCTCGGCGATCAGGTTGGGGATCGCGGCGATCCAGTCATGCGCCAGATGCGCCAGGGTCAAGAAGATCATCTCTCCCGCCGCGGCGGAAAAGAACAGCACGATCGCCACCTTGGCGCCCATCGCCAGCGCGCCGTCCTCTATCTGGAAAGCGCCCTGCAACACCGCGATCAGGATGCCCAGCAGGGTGATGCTGGCGATCAGCGGCGTCAGCGCGTAGGCAAGCACCATCAGCGCATGATGCAGCAGCGCCAGCGCGACCACGCTCTTTGGGTCGATGCTCATGCCGGGCCGGCCCCGTCGGCTTCTGGCAAAGCTTCGTGCCCAGGTGTCCGCACCGCAATCACCGCAATCCATCCCGGCCAGCCGTCGCCAATGGGCAAGGCCGGCCACACACCCCCGACGCGACCCTAATCGCGGCGCGTCGGGATCCGCAAGTCACCGCCCGGTAAGGCGTCAAACAGCCGGCAGGTGATGCAGGACGGGCACGGGGGGCGGGACGCGACAGGACGCGGCCGATGTCACTCCTCGTCCCCGGGGCGGGCGCGCATCGACTTGACCTGACCGCGCGCGGCCTTGGCCTTCAGGCGGCGGCGCTGGCTGCCCAACGTCGGCCGCGTCGGAATACGCCGCTTGGGCGCGGTCAATGCCTTGCGGATCAGTTCGGCCAGACGTTCGCGGGCGATCTCGCGGTTGCGCGCCTGGTGGCGGGTCTCCTCGGCGCGGATCACCACCGCCCCGTCCGCCGTCCAGCGCCGCCCCGCCAGCCGCTTCAGCCGCGCCTTCACCGCCGGCGGCAGATTGGGCGAGCGCTCGGCCTCGAAACGCAGCTCCACCGCGGTTTCCACCTTGTTGACATTCTGCCCCCCGGGCCCCGAAGCGCGTGAAAAGCTTTCGGTGATTTCCCAGCCTTGCAGGACGATATCGTCGGTGACACGCAACATGGCCCCAAGGGTATCCGGGCGCGGCCGAAAGGAAAAGAGCGGTGGGCAAAGCACGGGCCGCACCGCGGGCCAGGCGCACGGCAAGAGCTTCGCCTCGCTATTCATCTTGGTAAAAATACTCCACGGGGGTCCGGGGGTGTGAAACCCCCGGCGCCGACGGCGGCATTCCACCCGCCAAGACCCCCGGCCAAAGGAAAAGGGCCGTGCGACGCGCACGGCCCTCCGAGTTCCTGGAGATGGGCCAGTTAGGATGCCCAATCAGTTGGTTTGTGCCTCAGGGGCTGCCCTCAGGCCACATCCCTCCTGACTGTCCCGACACCTCTCTCCAATATCCCTCTCGACACTGGACCACCTCCTTTCAATGCGTTGCGCCTAAGTCGAAGCGTGCCACATATTTTGTGTTTGTCAAAAGTTTTTACGCTACAGATGCGATCAGTTTTCCTAGAATTGCTCGAAATCGCCGCACGACCACAGATGCGTCCGGTTCCGGCGGACCGCGTCACGACGGTGGCCGCGGCAAGCCTGGCGCCCTCGGGGCCACCAGGTAGTCGACGAATTCGGTGCGCTGCAGGAAAAAGAAGTTGTCATCCGAGATCATCGTCAACCGGATCCGCCCCTGCGCATCCTTCCAGACCGCAAGCCCCTCGAGGTTGTCGAACTGGCCGGGCGCGCTTTGAAACAGCACCTCGGCCCCGGTCGGGCGGCCATCGGCACCAATGTCCAGGCGCAGCACCCGGTTCGCAAATCCGAAGAGGCCGGCGAACCGGCGCTCCAGCAGATACAGATTGCCGTCGGGTCCGAAATCGGCCCCGACCGGGCGAAAAGCATCCGGGCGTGCGATCGAAAACGGCTGCGTCCAGCGCCCGCCGGCATAGCGATAAACCGGGATCGGACGGCCAATGGGCCCCACCTCGGGCAGGGTATAAAGGGCGCCGTCGCGATCCACAGCCAGCGCCTCGATCGATCCGTTCGGCGCCATCCGCAGAAAGGCCGGATCGCGCGGCAACGCCCGGGCCCGGGCATCGACGCGGTCGTATTCCAGCACCCTCTGAATACCTTCGAAGCTGATGAACACCTTGCCCGAAGGCGTGATCGCCAGCCCCTCGGCATCGCGCCGGGTGGGGCGCAGCACCGTGCCATCGGGCGCCCGCAGCGGCGTGATCTGACCGGCCGAGACCCCGACGACCGCCCCCGCCTGATTGCGCGACAGGCGGCCCTCGACGATCGAGCCCCGATCGGATTGCGAGACGAATTCCAGCCCATCGGCCGACAATTCCAGGCCCGAGAACCCGCCAAAGGCGCGATCGGGCCGGTGCCAGACATAGCTGCCCACATGAACCGCCGGCTCGGCCCGTTTCGCCCGGCCTGCGGGCACCGGCAAAAGCGCCACCGCAAGGATCAGCGCGACGACAGGACGGCGGCGCATTGGCGGGGCAGATCGGAAAGCAGATATTGGCGCGGCCCGCGCCGGGGCGGACCCGCCTTCTTGCGCGGCTTCGCGATTTTCGGCGGGTTCAGCATGTCGGTCACCCACCAGTTCAGGCTGTCGTCACAACCATCGCCGCCTTTCGACAGCTGCGCCACCGTGGGCCGCTGGGTTTGGCAAAACGCATCACCCGGCGGACATTTCAGCCGCACATGGAAATGGGTGTTATGCCCGTACCAGGGCCGGATCTTCTGCAACCAGGCCCTGTCGCCCCGCGGGGTGGCGTTGCACATCGCGATCTTCACCGCCGCCGCCACGAAGATCCGATCGACCCGCGGATCCATCGCCGCGCGGCGCATCAGCAGGTAATGCTGGCGGTCCCAATTGCGGTTCACCCGCCGCTGGTCGGGCGTACGCACCGAGATCGAGCTGATCGTCTCGCGCGCGGCGCGTGAAAGGCGCATGTTCCGGCCAGGCAGCATCCAGATATCGACATCCAGCCCCATCTGGTGGCTTGCATGTCCCGACACCATCGGCCCACCCCTAGGCAGGCCGATGTCGCCGACATATAGCCCGTTCCACCCCTTCAGCGTGGCGGCGTAACGGCTGAGATCCTCGATGAAGGAAATCGTCTCGGGCATGCCCCAGTTGCGGTCCCGGCTAAGCCGCATCGCCTGCCAGGTCGGGCCCGAAGGCGGCAGTTCCCGCAGCCCCGCCGCACAGCCCCGGCTGTAGGAACCGATCGCCGTTGGCCTTTCTTGGCTTGGGTTTCGCATCGCGCCGAAAAGCGCGGTCGCCAAGGGCTCTGCCGACAAGGGGGCGGCAAAGACCGACCCCATGGCCAGTGACAGGGTCAAGGTCAGTCCGGTAAGCGGGATGCCCATAGGTTCTTTGCCTGTCTTCCTTCGGGTTTTCCCCAGCCTAGCAGACTGCGCCCATTCCGCAAACGCGCGAAACCGCGTCAGATCGCACCCGCTGCGCGTGTAGTCGCGCGGATCGGCAGCAGCACCGCCAGCCCCAGCAGGAACAGCACGATCAGCGGCGCAATCCCCGCCTGCTGCGACCCGGTCAGCTGGGTCGTCACCGCCACCGCGAAGGGCGCGAGCGCCGAGGTGCCGTAACCTGCCAGCGCATAAAGGCCGAAGGCCTCGGTCATGCGTTCGGGGTTGGCCTGGTAGACCATCATGGTGCGGCTGGCCGCCTGCAACGACCCCGCGCAGGCGCCGATCACCGCTCCGATCCCGAAGAAGGCGTAATCGGGCAGCTTCGATCCCGCGGCGACCGGAATTCCAAAGACCGAACTGCGCGACAAGGTGATTGTCGCCACGACTATGACGGTCAGCACCAGCAGGCAGATCACGATCACCGGCTTCGGGCCAAAGGCGGAATCCGCCTTGCCGCCCAGCCAGGCGAAGATCGCCCCCGACACCGCGGCGATGATGCCGAAGATGCCGACATCGACCACCGACCAGCCCAGTACGCCCTTGGCGTAGATGCCGCCGAAGGTGAACACCCCGTTCAGCCCGTCGCGATACAGCATCGACGCGATCAGGAACATCAAAAGCCCGCGGTTCGACGGCAGCGCGGCCAACGTTGCGCGTAGATCGGGCCAGGCGGTGCGTATCGCGTCACGCACACGGGGGGCGCCCGCGCGAACCGGGTCGCGTGTCCACAGGAAGAAGGGGATGATGAAGACCACGAACCAGATCGCCGTGAATGGCCCCACGGCGCGAGTGCCTTCGCGCTGGCCCGGGTCCAGCCCGAAGACCGGCGCCAACCCCAGCAGCGTCTTGCCGTCCTTCATCTCGGCGAAGAACGCCAGCATCAGGATCAGCGCGATCACCCCGCCGGCATAGCCGAACCCCCAGGCCGAGCCCGAGATCCGCCCCAATTCCTCTTTCGGGCCCAGGGTAGGCAGCATCGCGTTGGCGAAGATCGCCATCAGTTCGACCGCGATCAGGCCGATCCCGAAGGAAATCAGCACGAAATAGATGTTGAAATGCCCGGGCGCGGCATACCACAGCCCCCAGGCGCCCAGCACATAGAAGACCGAGAAGAAGGCGATGAAACGCTTGCGCCCGCTGGCCTTGTCGGCGATCGCCCCGAGGAAGGGCGCGGTGATCGCCACGATCAACCCGCAGGCCGTCAGCCCATAGCCCCAAACCGCCTGCGCGGTGGTGCCCTTGCCGACCAGATCGACGATATAGGGCGAGAAAATGAACGTCAGCAGCAGGGTGAAGTAGGGCTGCCCGGCCCAGAAATAGAAAAACCAGCCCCAGATACGGCGCTTCCTGGATATCTCGGCCATTGATCTCTCCCAGCCCCTCTTACGCGATAAGACAGGCAAAAGGACGCCCAGGCAAGCGTGATGACGGATACGCGAGACCGGGGCGGCAGCCCAAGCCACTTGGGACCCGCAGGGTGGCGCGCCCAGCCTTGGACGCATCGCTATTCACAGCTGCGACACGCGGCCTGCGCGGCGCCGGCATCGCGTGGTTCCCGATGCGACAGCCCCCGAAGCGGCCTTACCTGCGGGGCTCAGCCGGCGTGCGCCGGGCGATAAGCGCATCATGGCGGCCCCCGAAGCGCTAGCGTTCCGGCGGCCAGGGACGTTCCGCCTCGGCCTCGATCCAGGCCGTCACCCAGCGCGGCAGGGGCGGGCTTTCCTCGGGCAGGCCCAGCGCACGGGCCACCGTCGAAGGCGCGACGATCCCGTCCCGGCCGGTCACGGCAGTGCGGATCAGGATCTGGTTCGCGCAATCCTCACCGAACCAGATGCTTTGCTCGAGATAAAGGAACCGCGTGTCCCAGCCCAGCGCCCGGCTGCGCATCTGGAACCGCCGGAAGGCCCGGATCCGGCGCCGGTAGCGCACCGCCGCCCCCGCCACCGTCATCCCCCAGCCGTTCCTGCGCATCGCCGCCACCAACCCGGTGCGCACGGCGAACGGGATCCGCCCCAGATCGTAAAGGGTCAGCGTGCGGCCGTTGTTCAGCTCCATCCACGGGTCCAGATCCCAGGGCCAGCAACGGTGGTACGAGACATGCACATCGAACGCGCCGAGCGCCGGCGCCTTGCGCTGGGCGAGCATCTCTCGGGCGAGGCGAAAGATCGGATACATGGGGCCTCCTTTGCCCCGCCTGCCGCGTGCCGGGAGGATCGTCAAGCCCGACCTTGCGGCATTTGCGGGCGTCGGGGCGCGAATGGGGCAGGGACGGCCCTGAAAGGTTGTGCTTTGCGCGGCGTCCCATTACCTCTGGCGACAACCAAGCCCCGAGGGAAAGGCGCCCATGTTCACCCTGCTCAAGACCATCCTGCTGCTTCTGAACGTGATCTATTTCGTGGTGATCGCGCATATCATCATGAGCTGGCTGATCAGCTTCCAGGTGCTGAACCTGCGCCAGCCGCTGGTCTATCAGATCTGGGACGGTCTCAACCGCCTGCTCGACCCGATCTATTCGCGCATCCGCCGCTTCCTTCCCGACACCGGCGCGCTGGATCTGGCGCCGCTTGCGGTGCTGCTGATCTTGATCGTGCTGCGCATGGCCATCGTCGACAACGCCGCGACCTTCGCCTACTGAGGCACGCCGATGCCCGCCCCGGAAGACCTTCTTCACCGGATCTTCGGCTTCAAGAGCTTCCGCCCGGGACAGGAAGAGATCGTGGCCTCGGTGCTGGCCGGCGCCGACACGCTGGCGATCATGCCCACCGGCGGCGGCAAGTCGCTGTGCTTTCAGCTTCCCGCACTGTGCCGCGAGGGGGTGACGCTGGTCATCTCTCCGCTCATCGCGCTGATGCGCGACCAGGTGCGCGCGCTGCGCGAAGCGGGGGTCGAGGCCGGGGCACTGACGTCGGGCAATACCGACGAGGAAACCGAAGCGGTCTTTCAGGCGATCGACGACGGCAGGCTGAAACTGCTCTACATGGCGCCGGAACGGCTTGCCTCGACCGCCACGCTGGGCCTGCTGCGCCGCGCCGGCTGTTCGCTGATCGCGGTGGACGAAGCCCATTGCGTCAGCCAGTGGGGCCATGATTTCCGCCCCGACTATCTGCGCATCGGGGAACTCAAACAGGCCCTCGGCGTGCCGCTTGCCGCCTTCACCGCCACCGCCGACGCCGAAACCCGGGCCGAGATCGTCACCCGCCTGTTCGCCGGCACCCCGCCGCGCAGCTTCCTGCGCGGCTTCGACCGGCCCAACATCCATCTGGCGTTCGCCGCCAAGGACGGGCCGCGCGCCCAGATCCTGAACTTCGCCGCCGCGCGCAAGGGCCAATCCGGCATCGTCTATTGCGCCACGAGGTCCAAGACCGAATCCCTTGCCGCCGCCCTGCGCGACGCGGGCCATGCGGCGGTGCATTACCACGGCGGGATGGAGGCCGACGACCGCCGCCAGACCGAGTTCCGCTTCCAGCAGGAAGACGGGCTGATCGTCGCCGCCACCATCGCCTTCGGCATGGGCATCGACAAGCCCGATATCCGCTGGGTCGCCCATGCCGACCTGCCGAAATCCATCGAGAGCTATTATCAGGAGATCGGCCGCGCCGGCCGCGACGGCGCCCCGGCCGAGACGCTGACCCTTTACGGCGCCGACGACATCCGCTTGCGCCGCAGCCAGATCGACGAGGGCCTGGCGCCGATCGAGCGCAAGGCCGCCGACCACGCCCGCCTGAACGCGCTTCTGGGCCTGGCCGAGGCGCAGGGCTGCCGCCGCCAGGTCCTTCTGCGCTATTTCGGCGAAGACCCCGAGCCCTGCGGCCATTGCGACCTGTGCGAAACCCCGCCCGAGCTGTTCGATGCGACCGAAGCGGTGCGCAAGGCGCTGTCGGCGATCCTGCGCACCGGGGAAAGCTTCGGCGCGGGCCATCTGATCGACATCCTCATCGGCAACGCGACCGACAAGGTGCGTGCCCGCGACCACGACGACCTGCCCACCTTTGGCGTCGGCCGCGACCTGTCGCGCGCGCAATGGCAGGCGGTGTTTCGCCAGATGATGGGCCGCGATCTGATCCGCCCCGACCCGGAACGCCACGGCGCCTTCCGCATGACCGACCCGGCCCGCCCGATCCTGCGCGGCGAGGAACGGATCACGCTGCGCCGCGACACGATCCGCAAGGCGACCGCCGGCAACGTCATCAAGACCCTGGTCAGCGAAGAGGACGCGCCGCTTCTGTCGGCGCTGAAGGCCAAGCGCCGCGCCCTGGCCGAGGAAGCCCGCGTGCCCGCCTATGTGATCTTCCCCGACCGCACGCTGATCGAGATGGCCGAGGCCCGCCCCGCCACGCTGGACCAGATGGCGCGGGTGAACGGCGTCGGCGCGAAAAAGCTGGAACGCTACGGCGCGCTGTTTCTCGAAATCATCACCGGCGCCTTGCCCGAACCCCAGCACCCGGCCCGCCGCCGCCTGTCGGGTCGCGCCGGCGCCGACCTTTACGACCGGCTGATGGAGGCGCAAAACCGTCTCTCGCGCGGGGATAACGGCACGGAAAAGCCGCTTAGCTGCCCCGCCTCGCTGATCGCCAAGATCGCCGAGGTCCGCCCCGACAATCCCGACACCCTGAACCGCCTGCTGGGAGAGCGCCGCGCCGACCGCTTCGGCGCCGCCTTCCTGACCATCCTGACGGAGGCCTGATGCTCGTCACCCTTTCCCCCGCCAAGAAGCTCGACTGGGACGAACACCTGCCGCTGCCGGACCTTGAGCCGACCGATCCGGCCTTTCCCGAGGCGACCGGTGAGCTTGTCGATGTGGCGCGCGGGCTTTCCGTCGACGATCTGCGCAAGCTGATGTCGATCAGCGGACCGCTGGCCAGGCTGAACGCCGAGCGCTTTCGCGACTTTTCGGACAGCCCGCCCCCCGACGCCCAGCGCCCCGCCGTCTTCGCCTTCGCCGGCGACACCTATCAGGGGCTGGAGGCCCGGACGCTGGACCCCGATGCGCTGGTCTGGGCGCAGGACCATCTGCGCATCCTGTCCGGGCTTTATGGCCTGCTGCGCCCGTTCGACCGGATCCAGCCCTACCGGCTGGAAATGGGCAGCCGGCTGAAGACGCGCCGCGGCAAGTCGCTTTACGACTATTGGGGCAGCACGATCGCCGAGGCACTGAATACGGCGGGCGAGGCGGCGGACACCGACACGCTGATCAACTGCGCCTCGACCGAATATTTCGGCGCAGTGGATCTGGGCGCGCTGAAGCTGCGCGTCATCACCCCGGTGTTCCTGGAAGAGCGTGGCGGCACCCGCAAGATCGTCTCTTTCTGGGCCAAGAAGGCGCGCGGCGCGATGGCGCGCTTCGCGATGGAGGCCCGCCTAACCGACGCTGAGGGGCTGAAAGCGTTCGAGACCGGCGGCTATCGGTTCGAGCCGGATCTAAGCGAAGGCGACCGCTGGGTCTTTCTGCGCAGCGGCGCCTAGCGCGGCCGTTCCGGTTTAGGCGGCTTCCGGGTCGGGCCGCACGGCGCGGGCCTCGGGCGGGCGCAGGGCGGTGATGCGTTCGGTGATCGTGGCGCGGCGCAGGGGCTTGGTCAGGTAATGGTCGATCCCGGCGGCCAGGATATCGGCCGCATCGCCCGCCATCGCGTGGGCGGTCAGCGCCACGATCGGCACATGCGCATCGGTCCCTTCTTCCAGCTTGCGGATCGCACGTGCGGCATCGCGGCCGTCCATTTCGGGCATCGAGATGTCCATGAAGATCATGTCGGGCTGGAAGCTTTGGAACAATTCCACCGCCTCGCGGCCGTTCCCGGCAAAGACCAGCTCGATATCCAGATCCTTGGTCATCTTGCGAAACACCAGTTGGTTGGTGCGGTTGTCCTCGGCCGCAAGCACGCGCATCTGGCGGCTGCCGGTCGCCGCAGGCGCGGCGGGCGCCTCGGGGGCGGGCAAAGGCGCGGCCGAAAGCTGCTGCAGCGTGCGAAACAAGGCACTGCGCAACAGCGGCTTGGCCAGCACCGCGGCGAACAGCTTGGCGTCGGGGCCGTCGCGCAGTTCCTCGGCCCTGTCGCTGACCAGAAGCACCGGCGCCGTCAGCCCGGCATCGCGCAGCGCCCGCACGAAACCCCGTGCATCGCCCGTCGCGGCCTCGTCGGCCAGCACGATGTCGACCGTGCGCTTCCCCGCGATCTCCAGCGCCTGCCGCACCGTGCGGCAGGTGATGGTTTCCAACCCGCCCGTGCGAAGCTGACGCTCGAATATGCGGCGGTTGCTTAGTTCGCCATCAAGGACCAGCGCATGGGCAAAGACGATCGGAACGGCGGGATCGGCCCGATCCTCTTCCGCCACGGGCAGGGTCACGCGGAATCCGAAGCATGATCCCTTGCCCTGGATCGAATCCACCCAGATCTCGCCTTCCATCTGCTGGATCAGGCGCTTCGTGATCGCCAGGCCCAGGCCGGTTCCCTCGAACTTGCGGTTGGACTGATCCTCGACCTGGTTGAACTCGCCGAAGACGTGCTCCAGATGCTCGGCCGCGATACCTATGCCGGTATCCTCGACGGTGACATGCAGCTGACGCGCGCCGCCCTCCTCTTCGGTTCCCACGACGCGCACCGTCACCCGCCCCTTGCTGGTGAACTTCACCGCATTGCCGATCAGATTGGTCAGCACCTGCCGTATGCGCCCCTGATCGCCGATATAACGGGTGGGCAGGAACATATCGAAATTGACGACCAGTTCGATGCCCTTGTCCTGCACCGAGGGCTGCAGCAGCATCGCCACATCGTGAATCGCGCGCTCGAAATCGAAAGGCTCGGGGCGCAGCGTCAGCTTGTCGGCCTCGATCTTCGAATAATCCAGCACATCGTTGATGATTTCCAGCAGCGCCTCGCCCGAGGTCTTTATGGTCTCTGCGAAGACGCGCTGCTCGTCGTCTAGCGTGGTGTCGCACAGCAGGTCCGCCATGCCGACGACCCCGTTCATCGGGGTGCGGATCTCGTGGCTCATATTGGCCAGGAAGGCCGATTTCGCGCGATTCGCTGCCTCGGCGGCGCGCCGTGCCTCATCCAGAGCCTCTTGCTGGCGCTTCATCTCGGTGATGTCGACCCGAAGGCCCACACGGCCACCATCGGGGGTTTTTTGCTCGAGAACACGCAGCCAGCGCCCGTTGTTCAACCGCTGCTCCAGCACGCAATCAGAGGCGCCGTGCACGGCTAGGCGCTCTTGCAACCACGCATCCTCGCGGCCCTGGGCGGCTGGATACTGACCGCGTTCCAGCCCATAGCGCAGGATTTCCTCGAAGGTGGCGCCGGGTACGATCGCCGGGGCGCTTTCAGCGTAGATCTCGCGGTAACGTTCGTTGCAGACGATCAGCCGGTCCTTGCGATCGTAAAGGACAAAGCCGTCGGGGATCGCCTCGATCGCCGACCAGATGCGCATCTGCTGGGTGATATCGACGCCCAATGTCACCATGTCGCCGTCGCGCGCCCGACGGTCGATCAGGCGAATGTAATGCCCGGTGGCAAGGCGGATCACCTCTGGCTTGCTGACTTCCTCTTCCCAGCGGGCCAGCATCCGCGCCATCCAATCGTCGGCCGCCTCGCCCTGCAGGTCGATCACGTCGCGCTCGATGCAAAGGCGCAGAACGTCCTCTTGGCTGGTCCCCGGCAGGATCCGGTCGCTTTCGGCAAAAACCGAAAGATAGGCCTTGTTCGCCGCAACCAGCCTGCGATCCGCATTGTACACGGCGAATCCGTCACGGATCGTCTCGATCGAATCCCATAGCCGGCGCTCGGCCATCACCGCCGCCGTATGGGCGCGTTCGAGATCGTCCAGAAAACGGGTCTGCTGACCCTTCAGCGCCTCGGCCTCGGATCGCGCGGCGCGCGTGGCGTCGCGCTGCTCTATGATCTGGTCCGATAGCGCACGCGCGTGCAATGCAAGCTTTTCGTTTGCGGCGAAAAGCTCACGTTGTTTTTGCTCCAGAAGCCGCTCCGCGGCGAGTCGCGCCCGCCGTTCCTTGGCTAGCTTCTCAGCGATGCTGGTTCCACGTCCGCCGCCGTCCATCACCTCGTTCCCGCTGTCTGGCCGCAGCCTGACCGAACGGCGTGAAAGAATGCTTAACGCCGTCTGCGCAGGGGCGTGACCGCCGGACTGCGGCAGCGGCAAGCATGACGATCTGCGTCGTGCAACCGCAGGCAAAGGCCAGAAACGGCTCTGTTCCTGCCAAAAGACGCGGATTCTATTCGAACGGCGGAACCCCGCCTGGCACTTTGCGAACGCCGCGCCCCGGGTTATGCTGAAGAAAAGAACGAGCAGGTGATTTCATGCGGTTTGCGGTTATGGCCTTCGGGCTTTGTGCGTGCCTCGCGGCGGGGGCAACGGTGGCATCTGGCATGGCGGTGGAGCGTTCACCCCAGCCCCGGGCCAGGCCCTCAGAGGCTGCCGCGCAGGCCATCCGCGTCTCGGATCCCGATCAGATGCGGGGCGCCGCGCCCGAAGACGATGCCGGTTTCCAACGCTGGATCCGGAACTTCCGCGCGGTCGCGCTGAAGCGGGGGATTTCGGCAAGAACCTTCCAGCGCGCCTTTGCCGGCGTCACGCTGAACACATACGTCCTGGAGCGGGATCGCAACCAGTCCGAATTCACCAAGACGATCTGGCAATATCTCGACAGCGCGGCGTCGGCCCAGCGCATCGCCAACGGCCGCGAGGCCATGCGCAAGTACGCCCGCGTGCTGGACCAGATCCAGCGCCGCTATCAGGTCGATAAATCGGTGGTGGTGGCGATCTGGGGGCTGGAAAGCAACTACGGCACCCATCGCGGCACCGTGCCGATCATCGGCGCCCTGGCCACCCTGGCCTATGAGGGCCGGCGCGGCAGGTTCTTCGAAACCCAGCTGATCGATGCCTTGAGGATCATCCAAGATGGCGATGTCAGCCCGACGCAGATGACCGGATCCTGGGCCGGGGCGATGGGACACACGCAGTTCATCCCTTCCTCTTACCTGGCCTATGCAGTCGATTTCCGCGGCGACGGCAAGCGCGACATCTGGTCCAACGACCCGACCGACGCGCTGGCCTCGACCGCCGCCTATCTGCACCGCTTCGGCTGGCAAGAGGGCCAGCCCTGGGGGATCGAGGTGCGCCTGCCCGCGGGTTTCGACTATGCGCTCAGCAATCGCCGCATCAAGAAAACCGCGTCGCAATGGGAGCGGCTGGGCGTGCGCACGGCCACCGGCGCGCCGCTGCCCGATCACGGCCCGGGTTCGGTGCTGCTGCCGGCGGGGGCGAAGGGGGCGGCCTTCATGGTCTATCACAATTTCGGGGTGATCGAGCGCTACAACAGCGCCGATGCCTATGTGATCGCGGTGGGCTACCTTGCCAGCCGGATCGATGGTGGACCGCCGATCCGGCATTCCTGGCCGCTGGGCGACCGCGCGCTGACCTTCGCGGAACGCAAGGAATTGCAAACCCGCCTGACGCGCGCCGGTTTCGACACCCACGGCGTCGATGGCCGGATCGGCCCCGACACGATCAAGGCGATCCGGGCCTATCAACGCCATGCGGGGCTGATCCCGGACGGCTATGCCTCGTCACGGCTGCTGCAAAGGCTTCGCGGCTAGGATGCTGGATGCACCGCTTCGCCGTGTCATCGACCCGCCGCTGGACATATTGGGCCGAGCTCTGGCGAAAACCGGGGTTTCCGCCGATACAGTGACGATTCTGGGCCTGATCACGGGGCTTCTGGCGGCGCTGGCGATCGCGCTGGGCGCGCCCCATCTGGCGCTGTGGCTGGTGCTGCTGTCACGGCTGGCGGACGGGCTGGACGGCGCCGTCGCGCGCGCCACGACCCGCACCGACTTCGGCGGCTACCTGGATATCACCGCCGACTTCCTGTTCTACGGCGCGGTCCCGCTGGCCTTCGTCATCGCCAACCCGGCGACCAACGGCCTGGCCGGCGCTCTATTGCTCACCAGCTTCTATGTCAACGGCGCCAGCTTTCTTGGCTATGCGATCCTGGCCGAGCGTCACGGTCTGGAAACGTCTGAACGCGGCTCGAAATCGCTCTATTTCACCGGCGGGCTGCTGGAGGGTACCGAGACCATCGTGTTCTTCGTGCTGATCTGCCTGCTGCCGGGATGGTTCGCGCCGCTGGCCTGGATCTTCGCGCTGCTGTGCTTCATTACCGCCGGCGCGCGCATCGCCCTGGCCCGGCAGGTCTTCGCGCCGCCCACTGAAGCAGAGTGAGTATTTTTTCCAAGATGAAGACCAAGGGCTAGGGTCCTGCCTTCATCTTGGCCCAAATACTCGCGCCGGAGGCGCCTTTACGGCGCCAGCCAGGGACGGAAGGCGCGGATCACCTCTTGGTAGACGGCACGCTTGAACGGCACGATTGCGTCCAGAATCTCACCCGCGCCCAGCCATCGCCATTCCGAGAATTCGGGATGATCGGTGACGATGTTCACCTGATCGTCGGACCCCAGAAAGCGATAGAGGAACCAATCCTGTTCCTGCCCGCGGAAGCGACCCTTCCATATCTTGCCGATCAGTTCGGGCGGCAGATCATAGCGTACCGGCGCTTCGGTACACGCAAGATATTCGACCAGCGCCGGGCCGATGCCGGTTTCCTCTTCCAGCTCACGCAGCGCGGCCTGGGCGGCGGTCTCGCCCCGATCTATGCCACCCTGGGGCATCTGCCAGGCCGGCGCCGCGCTGTCGATGCGCCGCCCGGCCCAGATCAGCCCCTGCGGATTGATCAGGGTCACCCCGACATTGGGGCGATAGGGCAGGCCGGCATGGGGTTCTGCGGTCATTGTCTACGGGGCCGGGGGTCCGCCCCGGCCCGTTCCCTTGTTGGCCCTATTGGCCCTTGTCCTTTTTCAGAACGTTCATGCCGTTCAGAAGGTCAATCGCATAGGCCAGCTGGAAGTCGGTGTCGCGCAGCTTGGCCTCTTCCTCCGCAGCCTTTGCCTCGTCGCTGAGCTGCTTCTTCTCGGCCTCGGTGATCGAATCGTTCTTCAGGATGCCGGGCAGATCGGCCTCGAACGTCGGCTTCTGTTCCGGCTTGGCCTTGTCGGTGCCCTTGGGCGGCGTCGGCGGCTGCGGCACCACGATGTCGGGTTGAATGCCAAGCGCCTGGATCGACCGGCCCGACGGCGTGTAGTAGCGCGCCGTGGTCAGCCGCATCGCGCCGTCGCCCTTCAGCGGGATCAGCGTCTGGACCGAACCCTTGCCGAAGCTCTTGGTACCCACGACGATCGCGCGATGATGATCCTTCAGGGCGCCGGTGACAATTTCCGAGGCCGAGGCCGAACCGCCGTTGATCAGCACCACGATCGGCTTGCCGTCGATCACGTCGCCCGGGGTGGCGTTGAAACGCTCGTCATCCTGAGGCTGGCGACCACGGGTCGAGACGATCTCGCCCTTGTTGAGGAACGCATCCGCCACCTTGATCGCCTGGGTCAGCAGACCGCCGGGGTTGTTGCGCAGATCCAGCACAACCCCGTCGATGTTCTTCAGACCGCCGGCCTGTTTCTCGGCTTCCTTCAGACCGTCCATCATGTCGGAATAGGTCTGTTCGTTGAACACGGTCAGGCGCAGCACCGCGGTATGGCCGATCAGCTTGCCATGCGCGGCCTTCATGCGGATCGTATCGCGGGTCAGCTTGACGTCGAAAGGCTCTTTCTCGCCCTTGCGCACGATCGTCAACGTCACGTCGGACCCGACCGGGCCGCGCATCATCTCGACCGCCTGATCCAGCGTCTTGCCCAGCAGCGACTTGCCGTCGACCTTGGTGATGAAATCGCCGGTCTTGATCCCGGCCTTCGCCGCCGGGGTGCCGTCGATCGGGGTCACCACCTTGACGAAGCCCTGATCCTGGGTGACCTCGATCCCCAGACCGCCGAATTCACCCTTGGTCTGGACCTGCATCGCATGCCACTGCTTGGGGTCCATGTAGCTTGAATGCGGATCGAGAGAGGACAGCATCCCGTTGATCGCCGCCTCGATCAGCTTCTGGCTGTTCACCGGCTCGACATATTGCGATCGGATGCGTTCGAAGATGTCGCCGAACAGGTCGAGCTGCTGATAGACCGAGCTTTGGGATTTCTGCGCGGTCTCGGCCAGAAGCGGCCCGGCAAGCTGCGTCGCCAGAACCGCCCCGGCGATGGAACCGCCCAGCGCGGCAATCACATATTTCCTCATTGTCACGTCCTGTTTGCGTCCTATCGGCGCGTCTTCGCCAACCATGTCTCGGGGTCCACCGGCGTGTCGCCCTTGCTCAACTCCATATAAAGCGTTTCCGGGCGCTCGACGCCACCGCCTTCTTGCGCCGCACCGCCCACGATGCCGGAATCCGCCCCCCGTCCGCCCATCAGCCCGACAGGGTCGCCCGCGGCGATAACCTGCCCGACCTTGCCGTAAACCTCTCCCAGCCCGGCAAGAACCAGAAGATACCCGTCCCCCGGCTCCAGCACGATCACGTTTCCGTAGTCGAGCAGCGGGCCGATGTAGCGGATGGTCGAAGGCCAGGGCGCGGTGACCAGCGCGCGGGGCCGGGTGGCGATGACGATGCCGGGGCGCCTGATGCCGGCGGCATCGGGCTGGCCCGCATGGCGCAGGATGGTACCCTCGACCGGCAGCGGCAGCTTGCCCTTGGCGTCGATGAAGGGCGGCAGCCGCGGGCCGGCGCCGGGGATCGGTTCCGACAGGACGGCGGCGAAATTCTGCAGCGTCTTCACGCCGTCGGCGATCCGGCGCAGCTGTTCGGGGCTGCGCGTCAGGCGCTGCGGCAGGCCGGTACGGTTGGAGACAGCCTCGGACAGGTCGGTGCGCGCCTTCTGGACCGCGTCCATCCCCTCGCGCAGCGTCGAGGCCGCCGCCTGCTGGATCGCGCGCAGCCGCGCCAGTCGCTGCAGCTGGTGGCGCAGCGCTTCGACCTCTTGCTGCAGTTCCGGCGTCACGTCCTGGGCGATCATCGCAGAACGCACTGCCCCCAGGGGGCCCTGCGGATGCAGCAACAACAGCGGCGCCGGCGTGCGTTCGACCGAGGTCAGCACCCCCAGAAGCGACGAGATCCGCCCGCGTTTCGCGTTCAACTCGGCGCTCAGCGCCACCTCGCGCAGCGTTACCCGGCGCAATCCGTCACGCAGGGCGCCCATGCCCGTTTCATAGGCCCGGATCGTGCGCGTCAACGCCGCCACCCGGTCGCGCGCCCCATTCGCCTTTCGCAATCTCTCGATCGCCGCCTTCAGCGCCAACGCCGCCTGCTCTGCCTGCGCGCCGGCCTCGGTGCGCGCACCGCCCTGCGCATGGACGGGATGGGCCAGCATTGCGCACAATAGGAAGGCCCAGGTCCGCCTCATGCGTCGATCAGGCTTTGCCCGGTCATCTCGGGTGGCAGATCCAGGCCCATCAGCTGCAGCACCGTCGGCGCCACATCGGCAAGCCGCCCGTCGTGAAGGCGCGCGCCCGGCGGCCCGCCAACCACCACCACGGGCACCGGGTTGGTGGTATGCGCGGTGTGCGGCCCGCCGGTGACCGGATCGACCATGGTTTCGCAGTTGCCGTGATCCGCGATCACCACCATCGCGCCGCCGACGCGTTGCAGCGCGTCCAGCACCTGGCCAAGACCTTGGTCCACCGCCTCGCAGGCCTTGATCGCGGCCTGCAGATCGCCGGTGTGCCCCACCATGTCGGGATTGGCGTAATTCACCACGATCAGATCGTAGCCATCCGCGATCGCCCCCACCAGATGCGCGGTCACCTCGGGCGCTGACATTTCGGGCTGCAGATCATAGGTCGCGACCTTGGGCGAGGCCGCCATGAAGCGTTCCTCGCCCGCCTCGGGGGCCTCCTTGCCGCCGTTCAGGAAGAAGGTGACATGGGGGTATTTCTCGGTCTCGGCGGTGTGGAACTGACGCAAGCCCTTGGCCGCCACCCATTCCGCCAAGGTATTCTTCACCACCTGCTTCGGATAGGCGGTGGTCATGTATTTCACATGCTCCTTCGAATAATCGACCATGCCCAGCAACGCCGCCAGCTTCGGGCGCGTACCGGTGTCGAATTCGGCGAAACCGGGGTCGCCGATCGCGCGCAGGATCTCACGCGCGCGGTCGGCGCGGAAATTCAGGCAGAAGACGCCATCGCCATCGCGCATCCCCGGCGGGTCAGCGATCACCGAAGGATGGATGAATTCATCGGTCTCGCCCCGTGCATAGGCCGCCTGCACGGCGTCGGCCGGCGTCGCGCATTCCTCGCCCAACCCGTGCACCATCGCGTGATAGGCAAGCGACACGCGTTCCCACCGATTATCGCGGTCCATCGCGTAATAGCGCCCGATGACCGAGGCGACATGTGCCCCGTTGGGCAGCTTTTGGCATAGTTCGTCAATGAATCGGTCCGCCGACTTCGGCGCCACGTCGCGCCCGTCGGTCACCGCGTGGATCGCCACCGGTACGCCCGCGCCGGCGATCATCTTCGCCGCAGCAAGGAGATGGGCGATATGACCATGTACCCCGCCGTCAGAGGCCACGCCCATCAGATGCGCGGTCCCGCCGGTCTTTTTCAACGCCGCAATGAAATCCAGGATCGCGGCATTCTCGAAGAACGATCCATCCTCGATCGCCAGATCGATCTGGCCCAGATCCATCGCCACCACCCGGCCGGCGCCGATGTTCATGTGCCCGACCTCGGAATTGCCCATCTGGCCCTTGGGCAGGCCCACATCCGGCCCGAAGGTGATCAGCGTCGCATGGGGGCAACTGCCCCAGATGTGATCGAAATTGGGCGTCT
Organism: Allgaiera indica; assembly: GCF_900106675.1. Lineage (GTDB taxonomy): Bacteria > Pseudomonadota > Alphaproteobacteria > Rhodobacterales > Rhodobacteraceae > Acidimangrovimonas > Acidimangrovimonas indica. The sequence continues at coordinate 150,483 of NZ_FNOB01000004.1, read as the reverse complement.
TGGCCAGGTAGGGGGCGTTGGCCGAGGTATCCTCGTTCAGCCCCCAGCCGTCCAGAATGCACAGGACGACGGGTTTCGGTGCGCTCATCGGGCGTTCCTTCTGCTCTGGCCTTCTGCTCTGATCTCGGGTTTTACGCCGCCGCGTCCGGTCGGGCAACCTTGGCGCGGCGCCCTGGGCTGGCTTCGCGCCCTCGGCGGCAGGTTGTACGCGGATATGGCAATCAACCGGATTGGAACTTGGCAGGATCCGGTGACGTTATCCTTCGTTGAACGATAGTGCGCGATTCATTGCAAGAGGTCCTGAGATGCACGAAGCCGACAAACCCGCCCCCCATTCCGCGACCGAACAGGATGCCGACACCCCCTTCAATCAGCACCCCTCGGGCGGCTGGGGATCGCTGCGGGGCGTGGCGCGGATCTTCGGTAAGGTCGAGGGCGGCACCGTGGCGGCCAAGATTCTGTCGCAGCTGAACAAACCCGGAGGGGTGATGTGTTCCTCCTGCGCCTGGGCCAAACCCGCCAAGCCCGCGACCTTCGAGTTCTGCGAGAACGGCGCCAAGGCCACCTTGTGGGAACTGGACGCAAATCGTGCCGGTGCCGCCTTCTTCAACCAGCACAGCGTGACCGAGTTGAAGACATGGACCGATCACCAGCTGGGCCGCGCCGGTCGCCTGTCCGAACCGCTGCGCTACGATCCCCAGACCGATCGCTACCAGCCGGTCGACTGGGACACGGCCTTCGCCGAAATAGGCCAGGAATTGGCAGCGTTAGAGCCGAAACAAGCGGTATTCTACGCCTCCGGCCATGCCGGGCTGGAGGCGTCGTATCTTTACGCTTTGTTCGCCCGGGCGATGGGGCATCAGAACCTGCCGCAATCGTCCAACATGTGCCATGAGACGACCTCGGTGAACCTGAAATCCTTCATCGGCACGCCGGTGGGCACCTGCACGCTGGAGGATTTCGACCATTGTGACACGATCTTCTTCTTCGGGCAGAACACCGGCTCGAACTCTCCCCGTTTCCTGCATGTCCTGAAAGCGGCGGTGGAACGCGGCTGCCGCATCGTCACTTTCAACCCCGTGCGCGAAAGCGGGCTGATCGAGTTCGTCGACCCCCAGAACATCGCCCAGATGACGATCGGACGCCCGACGCAGATCTCCGAGAAATATTACCAGGTCCGCCCCGGCGGCGATGTCGCGGTGCTGGCCGGGCTGATGAAATGCGTCCTCGCCGCGGAAGAGGCCGCCCCGGGCGAGGTGATCGACCATGAATTCATCGCCCAGCACACCAAAGACTACGAGGAGCTGAAGGCCGCGCTGAAGGCCGCGACTTGGGCCGAATTAGAGACACATTCCGGCCTGACCCGCGCGATGATCGAGGAAGCCGCGGATATCTATCTTTCGGCCAAGAACGCGATCGGCATCTACGGCATGGGGCTGACTCAGCATGTGAACGGCTGGCTCAACCTGGGCATGTTTTGCAACCTGTTGATGATGCGCGGCAACATCGGCCGGCTGGGGGCGGGGATCTCGCCGGTCCGGGGCCATTCCAATGTTCAGGGCCAGCGCACCGTCGGCGTGGGCGAGAAATCCGCCCACATGCCGGCGGACAAGTTGCGCGAATTGTTCGGGATAGACCCGCCCACCGAAGAGGGGATGAACGCCGTCCATGCCTGCGAAGGCATCCTTGATGGCCGGGTCAAGGCGATGATCTCGCTTGGTGGCAACCTGCTTCGCGCGCTGCCCGACCGCGAGCGGATGGAAGCCGCCTGGCCCACCATGCGCCTGACCGTTCATATCGCGACCAAGCCGAACCGATCGCTGCTTTGCCCGGGCGAGGTCAGCTATATCCTGCCCTGCCTTGGGCGCACCGATATCGACCTGCAAGGGGGCCAGCGGCAGGCGGTCTCGATCGAGGACACGTTCAGCCATATCTACGGCTCTATCGGTTCGGCCGAACCACCGTCGGACAGCGTGCTGTCCGAGGTGGCGATCGTGGCGCGCATGGCCAAGGCCACCCTGCCCGCGAACCCCAAGCTGCGCTGGGACGACTGGATCGCCAATTACGACCTGATCCGCGATCTGATCGAGGCGACATTCCCCGAGGATTTCGCCGATTTCAACGCCCGCCTCACGCAGCCTGGCGGTTTCTACCGCGGCAACCCGGCCCGCGACCGGGTCTGGAAAACCGAGAGCGGCAAGGCGCAGTTCACCGCGCCGCCGACGCTGTCGGCCCTGGGCCAGGCGCCCGAGGGCGAGCGGCAGATGACCCTGATCACCCTGCGCTCGAACGACCAGTTCAACACGACGGTCTATGGCTATTCCGACCGCCTGCGCGGGCTGGAGGGCGACCGCGGCATCGTGCTGATCAACCGCGGCGAGATCGCGCGCCTGGGTCTGCACGAGGGCCAGAAGGTCACCCTGCGCTGCGCGGTGAACGACGGGGTGGACCGGGCGGTGTCGGGCCTGACGGTGACCCCCTATGACCTGCCCCCGGGCACCATCGCGGGCTATTATCCGGAACTGAACCCCCTGGTGCCGCTGGGCTATCACGAGAAGAACTCGCAAACCCCCGCCTACAAGGGCACGCCGGTCGAGGTGATCGCCTAGGCGCGGTGATAGGGTGCCCCGGCAAGGATCGAGGCGGCGCGGTAAAGCTGTTCCGTCAGCATCACCCGCGCCAGCATGTGCGGCCAGACCATCTTGCCGAACGACAGGCTGAAATCGGCCCGGGACCGCAGCCCCGGGTCGATGCCGTCGGCACCGCCGATCACGAAGGCCGCATCCTGGCGGCCGGCATCGCGCCAGCCGGCCAGCCTGTCGGCGAATTGCGGAGAAGAGATCAGCGTGCCGCGCTCGTCCAGCGTGATCAGCAGCGCGCCCGACGGCAGTGCCCTTTCCAGCAAGACCGCCTCGGCCGCCATGCCGCCGCCCTTGCGGTCCTCGACCTCATGCAGGCTCAGGGGGCCAAGGCCCAGCGCGCGCCCCGTCCGGTCGAACCGCTGGACGTAATCGTCGATCAGGTCGCGCTCGGGGCCGGCGCGCAGCCGCCCCACGGCGCAAAGATGGACCCGCATTCAGATCTTGGCGGCCTGCGCCTGCGCCGACGGGGTCTGCCACATCTTCTCAAGCTGGTAGAACTCGCGCACCTCGGGGCGGAAGACATGGACGATCACGTCGCCCGCATCGATCAGCACCCAATCGCCGGTTTCCTTGCCCTCGACCTTGCAGGCGACGCCCGCGTCGCGCTTCAGCCGGTCGACCAGCTTTTCCGCGATCGCGCTGACCTGGCGCGTCGACCGGCCCGAGCAGATCACCATGAAATCCGCCATGTCCGACCGCCCGCGCAGGTCGATCGGGATCACGTCTTCGGCCTTGTCGTCGTCGAGAGAGGCGAGGATGCGCTCCAGCAGGTCCTTGCTGGTGGCATCGGGATGGGCCGCGCTCATCGGGGCCCTCGGTGCAGCCACGTCACGGGCTGCTTCAGTCGCATGAGACAGGACATTGTCCTCCTGGATATGCGCCGACATGTCCCCGGCGCTGGGCACCTTAAAGGTAACATCGCGAACATGAAATCTCAATGACTGCGGCGGACGGGGGTGAAACCGGGAACGGCGCCCAAGCCGCGGCCTTTGGTGCCAGAGGCCGCGCGGCCCCGGCCATCCCAAGCCTTTCGCCCAAATTGCAAGGCCGGCCGCGGTTTTCCGCCCTCATTCCGGTCCGAACATCCCGGGGTAGCCGGGGGCAGAGCCGCCGCCGCTTCGCTTTGGTCCTGCTCATGGGCAGGGGGCGATTTGCGGCGGGGCCTTGCCGGTAATCGCGGAAAGGCCCGCGCCGGGCGCCACCAGCGGCAGAACCGGCGCGCCGGGCGCCAGGCGGATCGCCAGCAGGAACGGCTCATTGCGGGGCGCGGCGACGGTGCGGCACAGATCCAGCCGCATCCCCATGGTCGAGGCCGGCGGCGCGCCGTGACGGTAGCGTTTCTGCAGGGCGGCAAGCGCCGCCTGGCCCGTTTGCGTCGGCTGCAGCAGATGGCGTGTGCCACCCTCCGTCGCCACCGGCGGAACCGGCTCGGACAAAGGTATCCGGGCCGTCTGGTCGCCGGCCGTGATCGACAACACTGCGCTACCCTGACGCAGTTCGATGCCCGCGGGCAGGACAAGCGTCACCCGGATCGCCGCGGGCCGGGCCGCAAGCGGCGCGGGGCCGGGTGGGAACAGCTCTGCCCGGACCGACAGGGGGATCAGCGCGGACAACACAATCACCAAGATCGCAAGGGCTCGGCTCATTCGGGCTTTGGCTCCTTCTCCGCTGCGGCGTCGGCACCCATCGTCGCGGGGCCGCGCCCGTCCAGCAGCCGCACTTCGCGCTGCGGGAAGGGGATCGATATGCCGCCGGCCTTGAACGCGTCCCATAGCGCCAGGAACACCGCACCGCGCACGTTGGTCAAGCCGGCGGTCGGGTCCGAGATCCAGAATCGCAAGATATAATCGACCGAGGAATCCCCGAAACCCACGATATGGCAGACCGGCGGGCGCGTCTTCAGCACCCGCGGCGCACCCTGGCAGGCCTCGATCGCCAGCGCCCGCACCTTGTGCGGATCGTCGTGGTAGGAGGCACCGAAATGGATATCGAGCCGGACGAATTCGTTGGAATGGGACCAGTTGACCACCTGACCGGTGATCAGGTCCTCGTTCGGGATCAGATATTCCTTGCCGTCGCGCGTGACGACAGAGACATAGCGCGCGCCCAGCGCATGGATCCAGCCGAAGGTGTCGCCCAGGCTGATCACGTCGCCCGGCTTCACCGACTTGTCGAGCAAGATGATGACACCCGACACCAGGTTCGACACCACCTTCTGCAGGCCAAAGCCCAGACCCACGCCGACCGCGCCCGACAGAAAGGCCAGCCCCGTCAGATCGAAGCCCACCGCCTTCAGCCCGACGAAGAAGGCCGCGCCATAAAGGCCCACCTGCAGGATCTTCACCGCCAGCACCCGCATCGACGGCGAAATATCCTGTGCCTTGCCGATCCGGGCTTCGGCGGCCTGCGCCAGCAATCTTGCGCCGGCGAACAGGATGCCGGTCACCACCAGCGCCTTGATCACCGAAAGCGCCGACAGCCGGAAATTGCCAAAGCTGATCGCCATCCCGTCCAGGAAATTCGAGAACGACGTCAAGAGGCCCAGGAAATGCAAGGTTACATAGATCCAGGCACCCCAGGTCACCAGCCGCCGCAGGGCAGGGTTGCGGATCACGCGCGTGGCGACACCCACCACCAGGATCGCCGTGGCGATGGTCGCGACGATCCCGATCAGGTAGCGACGCGACGGGAAGGGTGTGATCTGGGCGATCACCCCATAGGCCGTCCAGGCCATCACCACGAACAGGATCGCGCGCAGCCGCTGCAACACCAGAAGCGCCAGCCTCAGCCGCCACTTCGCCCAGCCCTCGCGCGCGCGCAGCCAGTCATGTAGCCGCGGCGCCAGCAGCATCTTCAACAGCTGCGCCACCACGCCCAGGCCGATCAACACCCCCAGCTGAAGGAATTGCGATGGCCGCAGCAGCGTTATCGCATAGGCCTCAAGCTCGGCCAACAAGCCCTGCACGCTGGTCATCAGGGGGGTGAGCTGCGCCATCCCGTCGGGTCCGCCTTTCGCGTTTCGGCCTCGTTGCCGCCATGTTACACGCTTCCCTTCGCGCGCCAAGCGGCTTGCGTCCAGGCGCGCCGCCCATATTGCCTGCCCTGGCGCATGGGCGTAGAAGGGGCGGATGAAACGCTTTTTCGACATCCATGACCGTACGCGCCTGCCGGGCCGCTTCTACGGCGTCACCCTGTCGATCCTCGCGCGCGGCTGAAACCGGTCAGACCCGCAGCCGACCCGAATTCTTCATATCCGAAAGAGTTGAGCCATGACCGCTCCGAGAACCCTCTACGACAAGATCTGGGATGACCATCTGGTCCAGGAAGACGCCGACGGCACCTGCCTGATCTATATCGACCGCCACCTGGTGCACGAGGTCACCAGCCCGCAGGCTTTTGAGGGCCTGCGCATGGCGGGCCGCAAGGTGCGCGCGCCCGAAAAGACCATCGCCGTGCCCGATCACAACGTCCCCACCACCGGCGACCGCGACGCCGTGATCGAGGAGGAAGAGAGCCGCATCCAGGTGGAAGCGCTCGACAAGAACGCGCGCGATTTCGGGGTTCGGTACTACCCGGTGAACGACATCCGCCAGGGCATCGTCCATATCGTCGGCCCCGAACAGGGCTGGACGCTGCCGGGCATGACCGTGGTCTGCGGCGACAGTCACACTGCCACGCATGGCGCCTTCGGGGCCCTGGCGCACGGGATCGGCACCTCCGAGGTGGAACATGTGCTGGCCACCCAGACGCTGATCCAGAAGAAATCGAAGAACATGAAGGTCGAGATCACCGGGAAACTTCCCAAGGGGGTCACGGCCAAGGACATCACCCTGTCGGTGATCGGCGCCACCGGCACCGCGGGCGGCACCGGCCATGTGATCGAATATTGCGGCGAGGCGATCCGCGATCTGTCCATGGAAGGCCGCATGACCGTGTGCAACATGGCGATCGAGGGCGGCGCGCGCGCGGGCCTGATCGCGCCGGACAAGAAGACCTTTGACTATGTGATGGGCCGCCCCCACGCCCCGAAGGGCGCGAAATGGGAAGCGGCGCTAAGCTACTGGAAGACGCTTTTCAGCGACGAAGGCGCCCATTTCGACAAGGTCGTGACGCTGAGGGCCGAGGATATCGCCCCGGTCGTGACCTGGGGCACCAGCCCCGAGGACGTGCTGCCGATCACCGGCGTGGTGCCCGATCCCGAAAGCTTCAAGGGCGGCAAGGTCGAGGCCGCGCGCCGCTCGCTGGCCTATATGGGGCTGGAGCCGGGCATGAAGCTGACCGACATCAAGATCGACGCGGTGTTCATCGGCTCTTGCACCAACGGCCGGATCGAGGACCTGCGCGCCGCAGCCGAGATCGTGAAGGGCAAGAAGATCGCCCAGGGGGTGCGCGGCCTGGTGGTGCCCGGCTCGGGCCTCGTTCGTGCCCAGGCGGAAGAAGAGGGGTTGGCGCAGATCTTCATCGACGCGGGGTTCGAGTGGCGGCTTGCCGGCTGTTCGATGTGCCTGGCGATGAATCCCGACCAGCTGGCGGAGGGCGAGCGCTGTGCCTCGACCTCGAACCGCAATTTCGAGGGGCGCCAGGGCTTCAAGGGCCGCACCCATCTGATGAGCCCGGCGATGGCGGCGGCGGCGGCGATCGCCGGCCACCTGACCGACGTGCGCGCGCTGGTGTAAGGAGAGCGACATGGACAAGTTCACCACCGTCACCGGCGTTGCCGCGCCCCTGGATCTGGTCAATGTCGACACCGACATGATCATCCCAAAGCAGTTTCTGAAGACGATCAAGCGCGAAGGCCTCGGCAAGAACCTGTTCGACGAGATGCGCTTTGACCGGCAGGGCCGCGAAAACCCCGATTTCGTTCTCAACCAGCCGGCCTATCGCAATGCCGAGATCCTGATCTCGGGCGAGAATTTCGGCTGCGGCTCGTCGCGCGAACACGCGCCCTGGGCGATCAAGGATTTCGGCATCCGCGTGGTCATCGCGCCCAGCTTTGCCGACATCTTCTTCAACAATTGCGCCAAGAACGGGATCCTTGCGCTACCGATGCCGCAGGACGTGGTCGATGTGCTGATGGAAGACGCCAGGAAAGGCGCCAACGCCCGCATGACGGTGGATTTGGAAAACCAGAAGGTGACCACCTCGGACGGTCAGGAATTTCATTTTGAGATCGACGCCTTCAAGAAGCACTGCCTGATGAACGGTCTCGACGATATCGGGCTGACGATGGAAAAGGTCGCCGCCATTGACGCCTTCGAGGCGACCAACGGGACCCGCCATCCCTGGGTCTGATCACCTCAACGACCACAATATATGGGGCCGTCCCTTTGGGCGGCCCTTTTTTTGGCACATTATTGATGCAAAGCGGCGACAGTTTTTCCCTCAAATCGCCGAATGGTTTGGGTTTTGTTAACCACGACATTGATAGACCGGCTGAAAATGGGCAAAACTGTGGCAAGTTTGGGGCAACCCGTCACAATCGGCGGGTCGATGATGGAACAAGGGCGCGGCATCGCATCGCGTTCGTCCAGATCGGGGATGGCAGGGCAGTGGTAGGCCGGATGACAGGCGCCTTGGTGCGCGCGGTATTGGTTATGGTGTTGATCGCGACACCATCCACCCTATTGCCGGGGAGCGGGGTTGATTCCACGCAGATCGTGGCCCTGATCGCGCTGTTCGGCGGCGGGCTGACCTTTGTGGAATATTCCGCGACCTACCCGGGCTTGATCGAATTTCGCTATGCGCCGCCGTTCAACCGCATCCGCTATCTGTCTCTGTTCCTGACTGTTTTCGTGCTGACGATCATCGCGCGCGGCAATTTCGACCCGACGCCGATGACCATGTTCATCAAGGCAATCGGCGCGGTCGTCGGCCATGCGATAGATTTTCCCTATAGCCCGGTGCGGCTGATGACACTGATGCTGTCGTCCTCCGCGCCCAGTACCCATGTCGAACAAGTCCGCGTTGCCGCAGGAATGGCCTATCTGATTTCGCTGGTGATGCTGTCGGTCTTCGTCATCGCGCTGAAAATCTTCGGCTGGCCAGCCTCTAACGGAACCTTCAACGTCTGGGTCAACCTGCCGACCTTCGATCCGACGATCGGTGGCGATGTCGTCGCCCGGCTGGAACGTGATGCCCGCGTTAACCTTGCGTTAGGGTTTTTGCTGCCATTTCTGGTGCCGGCTGTGGTGAATGCGGCCTCGTCCTCTTTCGGGGAAGTAACCCTGTCCACGCCGCAAACCCTGATCTGGATGGTATCGGCATGGGCCTTCCTTCCGGCAAGTCTGTTCATGCGCGGAATCGCGATGCGCCGCGTGGCCGACATGATCCGCGAAAAGCGGCGCCAGAACGACGCGCTGCAATCGCATATGCAGCCGGCCTGATCTGCGCCCTGGCGCTGGCTGCAACGGCCCGCGCCCAGCCATCCGCGGCCCAACCCCTGCAACCCGCGACACGGCGCGACGGCGGCATTCTTCGGATCGCGACGTTCGACGCCGGCCTGTCGCGCAAGGGGCCCGGCCTATTGCTTCAGGATATCGTTCGCGGCAAGGATCCCGCGATCGCCGGCGCCATCCGCGTGATCGCCCGCACCGATCCCGATGTCCTGCTGCTGACCGGCATCGACTATGATCGCAACCTGGCTGCCCTGGCCGCGCTGCAGTCGCGGCTTGCCAAGGCCGGCGCCGGCTATGCGTTCCGCTTCGCCTTTCCGCCCAATACCGGTGTGCCCAGCGGCTGCAATCTTGACGGCGACGGCCGCCGCAATGGGCCGCGCGACGCCCAGGGCTACGGGCGCTTTCCGGGGCAGGGGGGAATGGCGCTGTTGTCGCGCCTGCCCATCGACATCGGGGCCAGCCGCGATTTTTCCTCCCTGCCGTGGCGCGACTTGCCGGGGGCAGAGATCGGCCACCTGCCCGCCGGCGCCTGCGCGCGCACCGCGCTGCGGCTTTCCACCACGGGGCATTGGGATATCGCGCTGACCACTGCGGCCGGGCCACTGCATCTGTTTGCCTATTCCGCCACTCCGCCGGTCTTCGATGGCCCCGAGGACCGCAACGGCCGCCGGAATCATGACGAAACCGCGTTCTGGCTGCGCTATCTCGACGGGCTTCTGGCGGTTCCCCCGCCCAAGGGCCCGTTCGTGATCCTGGGCAATGCCAATCTCGACCCCGCCGATGGCGAGGGCCGCCGGGATGCGATCCGCGCGTTGCTGACCGATCCGAGGCTGCAAGATCCGCTTCCCGCCAGCACCGGTGCGGCCAAGGCCGGAGACCAGGGCCAGATCGGAAACCCCGCGCTTGATACCGCCGATTGGCCCGAGACCGGCGGCCCGGGCAATCTGCGGGTCGATTATGTGCTGCCCTCGGCCAAGTTGGCGGTCGCGGGGGCAGGGGTGTTCTGGCCCGTCGCGCGAGCCGCCGGGGCCGACGCCGCCGCCCGCGCCGGGCCACACCATCTGGTCTGGGTCGACGTCAGACTGACAGCGCCGCCACCTCCTGCACCGCAAGATCGGGCAGGGAAATCCCCCTGAAATTCGGCAGTAATTCCGCGAAACGCGCGTTGTCGAGCCGGTGCGGCATCCGATAGAGATAGCGCATCTCAGACAGCTCTCGCGCCAGTTCCCACACCGGAGAGGCCAGGCGCATCGCCCACCAGGGGAAGGGGCGCATCCGCAAGGGCCGCTCCAGGCGGTCCTGAAGCGCCGCGCGCAGTTCCTCGGTCGAGAATGTCAGCCCCGGGAAGGGCACATCCTCATACGACGCAAGGTTGGCGCGACCTTCGGCCAGCATCACGGCGGCGCGGGCCATGTCGGGCAGGTAGGCATAGGCGCGCGGTACCGACGGCGGACCCATCGTCGTGATCCTTCCCCGCGCCAGATGCTTCAGAACCACCATGTCCAGAAGCGACCGCGCCTCGCCGGGGGCCAGGAAATCACCGCCGCGCAGCAAGATCACCTGGGTTCCCCGGGCGGCGGCGTCGCGATAGGCGGCTTCCATCTGCGCGCGGATCCGGCCCTTGCGGGTATGTGCCCGATGCGGCGTTGCCACGCCCCAGGGCCCCGGCTCTTTCCCGAAGACATAAACATTGCCCGGCACCAGTACCGCAGCTCCGTTGGCCTGTGCTGCGCCCAGAACCTCTTGCGTGATCGCCGGTACCAGCCGCGCCCAGTGGTGATAGGCGGGCGGGTTCAGCGCATTGACGATCAGATCCGCCCCGTGCGCCGCACCGGCCATATCGCCCCGCGCGCGACTGTAGCGCCGCACCTGCCAGCCGGCCCGTTCGAACGCCCGCGCCGCGTGGCTTCCGAACAGCCCCGACGCCCCAAGAACCAGCACCACTTGATCCATCATGAACCCTCCGTTTCGATGTGGAACAAGCATAGGCATTCACATAATTTCTGGAACTTTATGAATTTACATGCCATGTAGTCATGAATGAATAACTATGACAAACTCGACTGGTCGCTGATCCAGGTTCTGCTGGCCGTGGCCGAGGCCGGCTCTCTTTCCGGCGCGGCGCGGGAGCTGGGCCTTAGCCAGCCCACGCTGGGCCGCCAGGTGAAGGCCGCCGAAGAGGCGCTGGGCGTGCCGCTGTTCCAGCGCCACGCCAGGGGTCTGCGCCTGACCGACGCGGGCGCCGCGCTGATCGGACCGGCGCGGCAGATGCAGGCCGCGGCTGCCCGGCTGCAACTGGCCGCCGCCTCGCGCCAGGAAGGCGAGGGTGGCACCGTGCGGATCACCGCCTCGGCAGTGGTTGCGCATTACCTTCTGCCGCGGATCCTGGCCAGAATCCGCTTGTTAGAGCCGCAAATCGCGCTGGAACTGCACCCAACCGACCGCTCGGAAAACCTGCTGTTTGGCGATGCCGACATCGCGATCCGGATGTACCGGCCCGAACAGCTGGATCTGATCGCGCAGAACCTTGGCAGCCTGGGGATCGGGCTTTTCGCTGCCGACAGCTACCTGTCGCGCAACGGCACCCCTGAAACCGAGCAGGAACTGATGGCCCATGACTGGATAGGCTATGACCGATCCGACCTGATCCTGCGCGGCATGCGGCAGATGGGCTGGCAGGTCGAGCGCAGCTTCTTCGCCACCCGCTGCGACGACCAGGCGGCCTATTGGCGGCTGGTCGAGGCCGGCTGTGGTATCGGCATCGGGCCGATCCGGGTGGCCCGTGCCAGCCACGCGGTGCACCGCATCCTGCCCGAGCTGAAGATCCCACCGCTGCCGATCTGGCTTGCCGCGCCCGAGGCACTGCGCCGGTCGGCCCGGCTGCGGCGGATCTGGGACCTGCTGGCCGAGGGGCTGGGCATGGTGGCCGACGCTTGAACTTCAACGCCCAAGCAGCTACGCGAAACGGGACAGTTCAGCGGAGATCCCCATGACCAATACCCTTCTGATCCTGCCCGGCGACGGCATCGGCCCCGAAGTCATGGCCGAGGTCCGCAAGATCATCGACTGGTTCGGCGCCAAGCGCGGCATCACTTTCGAGGTCAGCGAAGACCTGGTGGGCGGCGCCGCCTATGACAAGCACGGCACCCCCCTGACCGACGCCACGATGGCCAAGGCGCAAGAAGTCGACGCCGTGCTGCTGGGCGCCGTGGGCGGGCCGAAATACGACAAGCTGGATTTCTCCGTGAAGCCCGAGCGCGGCCTTCTGCGCCTGCGCAAGGAAATGGACCTGTACGCCAACCTGCGCCCGGCGCAATGCTTCGACGCGCTGGCCGATTTCTCGTCATTGAAGCGCGACGTGGTCGCGGGCCTCGACATCATGATCGTGCGCGAACTGACCTCGGGCGTCTATTTCGGAGAGCCACGCGGAATCATCAAGGAAGGCAACGAGCGCGTGGGGATCAACACCCAGCGCTATACCGAGAGCGAAATCGCCCGGGTCGCGCGTTCGGCTTTCGAACTGGCCAAGCGGCGCGGCAACAAGGTCTGCTCGATGGAGAAGGCCAACGTCATGGAATCGGGCGTGCTGTGGCGCGACGTGGTGCAGGAAATCCACGACGCCGAATACCCCGAGGTCGAGTTGAGCCATATGTACGCCGATGCCGGCGCCATGCAGTTGACGCGCGCGCCCAAGCAGTTCGACGTGATCGTCACCGACAACCTGTTCGGCGACCTGCTGTCGGATCTGGCGGCGATGCTGACCGGCAGCCTCGGGATGCTGCCCTCGGCCAGCCTCGGCGCGCCGATGGCGAACGGGCGGCCCAAGGCGCTGTACGAGCCGGTCCACGGCTCGGCCCCCGATATCGCGGGGCAGGGCAAGGCCAACCCGATCGCCTGCATCCTCAGCTTCGCGATGGCGCTGCGCTATTCCTTCGACCAGGGCGACGAGGCCGCCCGGCTGGAAGCGGCGGTGGAAAAGGTCCTGGCGGACGGGCTGCGCACCGCCGATTTGATGGGCCCCGAGGGCGGCAAGCCGGTTTCCACCCAAGGTATGGGCGACGCGATTGTCGCGGCGTTGGACGCGGGGCTCTGACCGCGCGGCAGCGACCCGGGGGTTTCACACCCCCGGACCCCCGTGGAGTATTTCTGCCAAGATGAAGGGCAATGAGAGGGGGTTTGCCTTTCTCTTGCCGGGGTCCTACTACGGGGTGCCGTTGCGCGCCCCGGATTTCCCCTTTTGCCCGCTGCCGGTTTCTGTGCATCCTTCCCCGCAGATGGAGGAATGCGCATGACCCCGACGCCCGGACCGCCGAAAGCGCCGCGCAAAGCGCGCCTGGTTCGCCGGCTTCCCATCGTGCTGATTGCCCTGGTGGCCGGCGCCGGGGCGGTGTTTCTGCGCGACGATCTCAGCTTTGCGGCCCTCAGCCACAACCACGCGCGGCTGGCGGCCTTCCGCGACGCGCATTATCCGCTTGCCGCAGGGCTGTTCATGGCAAGCTATGTCGGCCTGGTTGCATTCTCGTTGCCGGGCGCGCTGATCGCGACACTGACCGGCGGTTTCCTCTTCGGTCTGTTTCCGGGCGTCCTGTTCAACGTCATCGCCGCCAGCCTGGGTGCGATGCTGATATTCTGGGCCGCCCGGGCCGGGATCGGGACCGATGTGGCGACGCGGCTTGACCGGTCGGGCGGGGCGATGAAGCGCTTCCGTGACGGGCTGCGCGCGAACGAATGGTCGTTTCTCTTCGCCATCCGGCTGGTACCGGTGGTGCCCTTCGTCCTGGCGAACCTGCTGCCGGCGCTGCTGGGCGTGCGATCGGCCCGCTTTGCGATCACGACGGCGCTGGGCATCCTGCCCGGCGCATTGATCTACACCTGGCTGGGTGCCGGCCTTGGCGATCTGTTCGCGCGCGGCGCCGCACCCAATCTGGGCCTGATCCTGGAACCTCGGTTCCTGATCCCGCTGCTTGGTCTGGCGGCGCTGTCGCTGCTGCCATGGGTGATCAAGTTCTGGCGCGGACAGGGGGCCGACGCGTGACACGCGATGCCGATATCTGCGTCATAGGCGCAGGGGCAGGGGGTCTGTCCGTGGCCTCTGGCGCGGCGCAGATGGGCGCAAGGGTGGTGCTGATCGAAGCCGACAAGATGGGGGGCGATTGTCTCAATTCCGGCTGCGTGCCCTCGAAGGCCCTGATCGCCGCGGCGCAACGCGCCCACACCTTTCGGCACGGCGGGCTGGGAACGGCGGGAAGCGCCCCGCAGGTCGATTTCCCCGCCGTGATGGCCCATGTACGGGCCACCATTGCCGCCATCGCACCGCATGACAGCCAGGAACGGTTCGAGGGGCTGGGCGTGCGCGTAATCCGCGCACGCGCGCGCTTCGCCTCGGACCGCGAAATCGAGGCCGGTGGGCAGCAGATCCGGGCCCGGCGTTTCGTCATCGCGACCGGCTCGCGCCCCGCGATTCCGCCGATCCCGGGGTTGGCGAACACGCCCTATCTGACGAATGAAACGATCTTCGGCCTCGACGCTCTGCCGCGTCACCTGATCGTGCTGGGCGGCGGCCCGATCGGGATCGAGCTGGCCCAGGCCTTCCGGCGCCTGGGCGCCGAGGTCACGGTCATCGAGGCCGCATCTGCCCTTGGCCGCGAAGATCCCGATCTGGCGCAGGTGGCGCTGGCGGGTCTGCGTGCCGAAGGAGTGGAAATCCGCGAAAAGGCCCCGGCGCTGGAGATCTGCGGCTCGGCGGGCGCGGTCGAGGTGAAAACCGAGGCCGGAACGATCCGCGGCAGCCACCTTCTGGTGGCCACGGGCCGAACCCCGGCAACAGAGGATCTGGGGCTCGATCATGCTGGAATAGAGACACATGATGGGGCGGTGAAGGTGGATGCACACCTGCGCAGCAGCAACCGGCGCGTCTATGCCGTGGGCGATGTCGCCGGGCGCGGGCAGTTCACCCATCTGGCTGGCTATCATGCCGGGATCGTGCTGCGCGCCCTGGCATTGGGCCTGCCTGCAAGGCTGCGCAGCGATCACATTCCCCGCGTCACCTATTCCGATCCGGAGATCGCCCAGGTCGGCCTGACCGAGGCCGAGGCCCGCGCCCTCTGGCCCGATATCGAGGTGATCCGCACCCCGCTGGCCGGCAATGACCGCGCCCGCGCCGAAGGCATCGACGCGGGCTTGCTGAAGCTGGTGATCCGCCGCGGCCGCCCGCTGGGCGCCGGGATCGCGGCCCCCGGCGCGGGCGAGATGATCGCCTTCTGGGCGCTTGCCCTGGCCGCGCGGCACAAGCTTTCGGCCATTGCCGGCACGGTTCTGCCCTATCCGACACTGTCCGAGATATCCAAGTCCGCCGCAGGTACCTATTTTTCCCCGAAACTCTTTGCTAATCCATGGATCGAACGCATGGTGCGGCTCGTGCAACGGCTGCCGTGAGGACATACGGCGTGAGGACTTTCCTGAACACCCTTTCCGGTCGCTTCCTGATCCTGACGACAGTGTTCGTCATGCTGGCCGAGGTGCTGATCTTCGTCCCCTCGATCTCGCGCTTCCGCGAGGATTATCTGCTGCTGCGCCTCGAACGCGCGCAAATCGCCTCGCTCGCGACGCTGGCCAATGACGGGATGGTATCGCCGCAGCTGGAAAAGGAGCTGCTGACCAACGCCGGCGTGCTGAACGTGGTGTTGCGGCGCAACGCGGTGCGCCAGCTGGTGCTGTCCTCGCCGATCCCGCAGCCGATCTACACCACCTATGATCTGCGCACCGATACCACCTTCGATCTGGTGCGCGACGCGTTGGCGGAATTCTTCGATCCCCACAACCGCATCATCCGGGTGATCGGCAATCCCACCAAGGACGCGGGCCAGCAGATCGAGGTTACACTGGAAAGCGCGCCGATGCGGCGGGCGATGATAGATTACGGCCTGCGCATATTCCTTCTGTCGGCAGTGATTTCGGTGATGACGGCGCTGTTGCTGTTCTTCGCGGTCCGGCGGCTGATGGTCGTGCCGATCCGCAAGCTGGTGCATCACATGTCGGATTACGCCGAAGCGCCCGAGGACGCCCGCCGGGTGATCGAGCCTTCGGCCTCGATCATGGAGCTGCGCGAAGCCGAGGAGGCCCTGAAATCCCTGCAAAAGCAGCTTACCGGCGCGTTGCGGCAAAAAGAGCGGCTGGCCCAGCTGGGTGGCGCGGTCGCCAAGATCAGCCACGATTTGCGCAATATCCTGACCACGGCGCAACTGTTCGCCGACCGGATGGAGAATTCCGATGATCCCGGCGTCGCGCGGGCCGCGCCGAAGCTGATCGGATCTTTGGGGCGGGCGGTGAACCTGTGCGAAGGCACGCTTGCCTTCGGCAAGGCCGAGGAACCGCCTCCGACGCTGGCACGCTTCGCGCTGAAGACCCTGGTGGACGACGTGATCGAAGGCGAAAGGATGGCAGACAGCGAAGACGCGGTTACCTTCCTTTCCGACGTGCCACCCGGCCTGATGATCCGCGCCGACAGCGAGCAGCTTTACCGGGTTCTGTCAAACCTTGTACGCAATGCCCGCCAAGCGATCGCCGCGACCGGCAAGCCCGGCGAAATCGAGATCGGCGCCGGCGAAGACGAAATCGCCTGGTGGATCAAGGCCGGCGACACCGGCCCCGGACTGCCGCCCAAGGCCAAGGAGCATCTCTTCACCCCGTTCCAGGGCGGCGCGCGCAAAGGCGGGATCGGCCTTGGCCTGGCGATCTCGGCCGAACTGGTGCGCGGCCATGGCGGGCGGCTGGAACTGCTGCGCTCGGACGAGGACGGAACCGAATTCCTGATCCGCCTTCCGAAGATGACCGTCGCGACGGACTCCACCGACATCGCAGCGAAATAGGTGCGCCGCGCTTGCTCTTCAGCTTGGCAAAAATACTCCGGGGGTGCAGGGGGCGGCGCCCCCGCCGCTGCCCCTGCAATCCCGACATTGAGCGCGCCGTGGTTTTCTGCAATGGCGGGATCAGGGCCTTCTGCACGAGTCGCTTGGGATCATGACCGGCAACAGCAACCTGCGCGGCGCCGGGATGGCGCTTCTGGCCTTCGCGACCTATGCGGGCAGCGATGCGGTGGTGAAATGGCTGGGCGGGCATTATTCGCCCTTCCAGCTGATCTTCTTCAGCCAGCTGATGGCCTTTCCCCTGGTCACCCTGCTGATGATCCGCGACCGCACCGACGGCAACCTGCGTCCGCGCCATCCCTGGTGGGTCAGCTTGCGCACCGCCGGCATGGTCTTCGGCGGCATCGCGTCGTTCTACGCCTTCGCGGTGCTGCCGCTGACGCAGACCTATGCGATCCTCTTTTCGATGCCGATCATGATCACCCTGCTGTCGATCCCGGTGCTGGGCGAACGCGTCGGCCTGCATCGCGGCGCGGCCATCGTGGTGGGGCTGATCGGCGTGCTGATCGTGCTGCGTCCGGGGACGGGCAATATCGGGCTGGGGCATGCCGCGGCCCTGTTCGGCGCTTTCGGCAGCGCGCTGTCCTCGGTGGTGATGCGCCGCATCGGGCAGGATGAGCGCAGTTCCGTCATGCTGGTCTATCCGATGCTGGGCAACGTCCTTGTCATGGGCGCGGCCCTTCCCTTCGTCTACCGCCCGATGCCGCTGGTCCATGTCGGCGGGCTGGGGGCGATCGCGCTGCTGACCTTCCTGGCGATGCTGTTTCTCGTCATCGCCTACCGCGCCGGAGAGGCCGCCGTGGTCGCGCCGATGCAATATTCACAGATCCTCTGGGCCGTGCTCTACGGCCATCTCTTCTTTCACGAAGGGGTCGATGCGGCCACCGCGATCGGCTCGGCCGTGGTGATCGTCTCGGGGTTGTACATCGTGCTTCGCGAAAGCCGGGGCACCACATCGGACAACCGGCCGGTGCTGACCGCCCGCGCCCGCTTCGCCACCGGGATCATGCCGCGGGTGGGCGCGCTCTGGCCCCGGAAGAAGGCCGATTAGCCCCCTTGCAAATGCCCGCCCGAATCGGTAACCCCTCCGCCACGGTCGGAGCGTAGCGCAGCCTGGTAGCGCACCTGCTTCGGGAGCAGGGGGTCGGAGGTTCGAATCCTCTCGCTCCGACCATTTCCCGCCAGTTTCCCGCCCTCGGGGCCCGCGCGTGCGGCGCTGAATGGTCTCGCAACCATGTCACACCTGACCGGGGGTTCTGACGCGCCCGATCTACAATCTCTTGTGTACATGAATTGTTTTGGTAGGCTTCGCCGAAAAAAGGGGGTTCGGATGCCGTTCTATGTGGGTGTTGATGGCGGCGGCTCCGGGTGCCGCGCGGCGGTATCCGAGAATAGCGGCCGCATTGTCGGGCGCGGCCAGTCCGGACCTGCCAATATCGTGACCGATCCCGACGGCGCCCGCGCCAATATCGTGCGCGCCGTGGAACAGGCCATCGCCGGCACCGGCGCGACGCTGCGGTCGCTGCACGCGGTCCTTGGCATCGCCGGGGCGAACCTTCCCGAATACAGCGCCCGCCTGTCCGACGCGCTGCCCTTCGCCACGACCCGGATCGAAAGCGACGCGCTGATCGCGCTGAAAGGCGCGATCGGCGATGATGACGGCGTGGTGGCGACGCTGGGCACCGGATCGGCGTTCACCGGGCAAATCTGCGGCCAGGTCAAGACGATCGGCGGCTGGGGCCTTGCCCTGGGGGATGAGGCCTCGGGCGCCTGGCTGGGGCGGGCGCTGCTGGCCCGGGCGCTGCTGGCGGTGGACGGGCTGGCACAGATGACGCCTTTGCTGGAATCGGTGATCGACGACCACGGCCGCCCGGAAGAGCTGGTCGCGCTGGCGCGCAAGGCGACACCATCGGTCTTCGGCGCCTACGCACCGCGGCTGCTGGAGGCCGAGGACGACCCCGCCGCCAGCACCATCCTGGGGCTTGCCGACCGCTGGATCACGCGCTGCATCGAACTGCTGGCGCCTGCGGGCGACACGCCGGTCACCTTCGTCGGCGGATTGGGGCCGCATTTCGCCCGCCGCCTGGCCGGGCGCTTTGGCAACCGCATCCGCGAACCGCGCGGTTCGGCGCTGGACGGCGCGCTATGGATGGCCCGCCAGGCCGAAGCCGCCTGACGCCGGCGGCCCGGACCGGCCTGTTTCACGGGGCACGCGATCAGACAGCGCCGAACCCGGCAACAGTTCAGCCCGGGGTTGACGAAACGCCCACCTGCGCCGGGCGCAGCAACCGGTCATGCAGCTGAAAACCGTCGGTCATCACCTGAATGATCTCGCCGGCCTTGGTGCCCGGAACCGGGGCTTCGAACATCGCCTCGTGGTGCTGCGGGTCGAAACTTTCGCCCACCTTGGGCGAGATCAGCACGATCCCGTGCTTGCTGAACACCTTCAGCAATTCCTTCATCGTCAGATCGATGCCTTCCAGCAGCGACTTGTTCCGCTCTCGCTGTTCGTCGGTCACCGCCGCCAGCGCCCTGGACAGGCTGTCATAGACCGGCAGCATGTCGCGTGCCAATTTCGACCCGCCGTATTGTTCGGCCTCACGGCGGTCGCGATCTCCGCGCTTGCGGGCATTTTCCGCGTCGGCCAGCGCGCGCATGAACCGGTCGCGCATCTCGTCGCGTTCGGCCCGCAGCGCCTCCAGCTCGGCCTCTAGCCCGGCATTGTCGGCCGGATCGGCGGCCTGCAGTTCCTGCTCTTCGAACATCTCGTCTTTGTTGTCTTCGGCCATTCCTAACCTCTATCCCCTGTCGGAAATCAGCTTTCCGACGAGTTGCGCCGTGTAGTCGACGATCGGCACGATGCGCCCGTAGTTAAGCCGCGTCGGTCCTATGACACCCACAGCGCCGATGATCTTACGGTCAGCGTTCATATAGGGAGAGACCACCAGAGAGGAACCCGAAAGTGAGAAAAGCTTGTTCTCCGAGCCGATAAAAATGCGCACGCCCTCGCCTTCTTCGGTGAGTTCGAGGAATTCGGCGATGTCACGCTTGCGCTCGAGATCGTCGAAAAGGCTGCGGATGCGGTCCAGTTCTTCGGCCTCCGGAGCGCCCTCCAGCAGATTGGCACGGCCGCGCACAATCAGACGCTCATGGTGGCCGTCCTTGTCCTCCCACACGGCCAGCCCGCTTTCGACCAGATCGGCCGCCAGGGCGTCGATCTCGCGTCGCCGGGCGTTGATCTCATGCGTGAAAGAGGTGCGCAGATCGGAAATCGTGCGCCCCTCGGCCAGCGAGTTCACGAAATTCGCGGCCTCTCGCATGGCCGACGGTGTCATCCCGGCGGGCGGCGCGAAGACGCGGTTCTCGACATGACCATCGGCCATCACCAGCACCACAAGCGCGCGATCCGGCGCGAGGCTGACGAATTCGATATGACGGATCGGGGCCTCATGCTTGGGCGCAAGCACCAGGCTGGCACCATGCGTCAGCCCCGACAACGCGGACCCCACCCGATCCAGCATGCTGCCGACATCGCGCTGGTTGACGCCAAGCGTCGCGTCGATCTTTTCGCGATCGTCCTCGGTCAGGGTGCCGACCTCTAGCAGGCCGTCGACGAACATCCGCAACCCGCGCTGGGTGGGAACCCGCCCGGCCGAAACATGCGGGCTGTCCAACAGCCCCAGATATTCGAGATCCTGCATCACGTTGCGGATCGTCGCCGCGCTGACCTTTTCCGACATGGTGCGCGTCAGGCTACGCGACCCCACCGGATCGCCGGTCGACAGATAGCCTTCGACCACACGCCGAAACACCTCGCGCGAGCGGTCGTTCAGTTCGGCCAGAATCTTTGAGCCTTCCATCTTGCGGGATGCGTTCTCTTGCATGAGTCTCATTAAAGGGCGGTCGGGCGCGGCGTCAATCTGCCAGTGTTCGGGCTTGCCGTGTTCTGACTTGCATCGCGGGCCTGCGGGCGCGTATCAGGCAGGCGAACGGACAAAGGGAGCGCCCGATGCGACCATCTGGCAGAGAAATAGGCCAAATGCGCCCGATTTCAATCGAGATCGGGGTGACGAAACATGCCGAAGGGTCATGCCTGATCAAGGCGGGCGACACCCATGTGCTGTGCACCGCCTCGATCGAGGATCGCCCGCCACCGTTTCTGCGCAACACCGGCCTGGGCTGGGTGACGGCGGAATACGGGATGTTGCCGCGCGCCACCAACACCCGGTCGCGGCGCGAGGCGGCCTCGGGCAAGCAGCAGGGCCGCACGGTCGAGATCCAGCGCCTGATTGGCCGCGCCTTGCGCGCGGGCATCGACCGCTCGGCGCTTGGGGAACGGCAGATCACCGTGGATTGCGACGTGATCCAGGCCGACGGCGGCACCCGCTGCGCCTCGATCACCGGTGGCTGGGTGGCGCTGCGCCTGGCTGTGAACAAGCTCTTGAAGGCTGGGATCGTCACCTCGGACCCGATCCTCGACCATGTGGCGGCGGTATCTTGCGGGATCTATGCGGGCCAGCCGGTGCTGGATCTAGATTATGCCGAAGACAGCGAGGCCGGCACTGACGGCAACTTCATCATGACCGGCGCCGGCCGTCTGATCGAGGTGCAGATGGCGGCCGAGGGCGCGACATTCTCGCGCCAGGAGATGGGAAAGCTGATGGATCTGGCCGAGACCGGCGTGGCCGAACTGGTCGCGGCGCAGATGGCGGCGGTGGGATGAGGCGGTTCTCGGGCGACCGCCTGCTTGTGGCAACCCATAACGCCGGCAAGCTGGAAGAGATTTCCGAGTTGCTGGCGCCCTATGGGGTTTCCGCAATCGGCGCGAAAGAGATGAAGCTGCCCGAGCCCGCCGAGACCGAGACCACCTTTGTCGGCAATGCCCGGATCAAGGCCCATGCGGCGGCCAAGGCCACCGGCCTGCCCGCGCTGGCCGACGATTCCGGGATCGAGGTGGATTGCCTGGATGGTGCGCCCGGGGTCTATACTGCGGATTGGGCCGAAACACCCCAAGGCCGCGATTTCGTCATGGCGATGGACAGAACCTGGGCCGCCTGCGAGGCAAGATCCGCTCCGCTGCCGCGCAAGGCCCGGTTCCGGGCAACGCTGGTGCTGGCCTGGCCCGACGGCCATGACGAGGTGTTCGAAGGCCGCGTCGAGGGGCAACTTGTCTGGCCGATGCGGGGCGCGCAGGGCCACGGCTACGATCCGATGTTCCAACCTGACGGCGAAACCCGAACCTTCGCCGAGATGAGTGCCGAGGAAAAGAACAGGATCTCTCACCGCGCGAACGCCTTTGCCAGCTTCGTGCAGATATTCGAGGTATGACATGGGCAAGCGCAGGCTGATTTCCTCTGGCAGTCCGTATGAGCCGCGTCTGGGCTATTCCCGAGCCGTGGTACAGGGCGATTGGTGCTTCGTCTCCGGCACCACCGGGGCCGATCCCACGACAGGTCGTTTTCCGCCCGGCGTGCAGGAACAGGCCCGCCATACGCTGGCAAGCATCGACCGCGTGCTGTCGGAGGCCGGGTTTGCCCTATCCGACGTGGTTCGCGCACGTTATATTATAACAAACTCGGCCTATATGGACGAAATCGCACCGGCCCTGTCCGAAGTTTTCGGCGCCATCCGTCCTGCCGCCACGATGATCATCGCCGATCTGGTCAGCCCTGAGATGAAGGTGGAGATCGAGGTGACGGCGTTCCGGGGCGGCTGATGGAAGATTGGCGCGCTGGTGGGTTCGGGCTGTATCTGCACTGGCCATTTTGTGCCTCTAAATGTCCCTATTGCGATTTCAACAGCCATGTCGCGGCAGAAATCGACGAATCCCGCTGGACTAGAGCCTATTTGAGCGAAATCGAGCGCCTTGGTGCCGAAACCAAGGACCGAATCTTGCAGTCGGTTTTCTTCGGTGGCGGTACGCCCAGCTTGATGTCGCCCGACCTTGTCGCCGCCATTCTGGAAAAGGTCCGCGCGACCTGGCCTTTGGCCAATGATCTTGAAGTAACGCTAGAGGCTAACCCCACTTCGGTCGAGGCCGGACGCTTTCGCGGCTATCGGTCCGCCGGCGTAAGCCGCGTGTCGATGGGCATTCAGGCCCTGAACGACTCGGATCTGCGCCGCCTGGGGCGCCTTCATACCGTGGCCGAGGCGCAGGCGGCGTTCGATGTGGCGCGCGGCGTGTTCGATCGCGTCAGCTTCGATCTGATCTACGCTCGCCAGCATCAGAGCCTGGAAGATTGGCGCGCTGAGCTGCGTTTGGCGCTGTCGATGGCGGTGGATCATCTGTCGCTGTATCAACTGACGATCGAGGACGGCACCGCCTTTGGCGCCCGCGCGGCGGCGGGCGGACTGCGAGGGCTACCCGAGGACGGCTTGGCCGCCGACATGTATCAATTGACGCAGGAGTTGACCGAAGCCGCGGGAATGCCGGGGTATGAGATCTCGAACCACGCGGTTGACGGGCGGGAATCGCGTCACAACCTGATATACTGGCGCTGCGGCGACTATGTCGGGATCGGGCCCGGTGCGCATGGACGCCTGACGCTGAACGGACAGCGATATGCGACCGAGACTCGGCGCGCGCCCCAGGCCTGGCTTGAACAGGTAGAGACATGCGCCCATGGCGAGGCCGATCGCACCCCCCTGCCCCAGGCCGAACAGGCCGAGGAGCTGATGATGATGAGCCTGCGTTTGCGCGAAGGGCTGAGCTTGCAACGCTATGCAGCACTGGCCGGCCGACCGCTTGGCGATCGCAAGATCGCGGAGTTGGAGGAGTTGGGGATGGTTCGGCGGCAATCCGGTCAGTTGATCGCGACGGCGCGTGGTCGGATCGTTCTGAATGCGGTTCTTGGCGCATTGCAGGGGGACCAGCCTTGCGCGTGATCTGGGCCATTGCGGGGCTTTCGGCGCTGTCACTGGGGCTATTGGGGGCGGTGCTGCCGTTGCTACCGACGGTGCCGTTTCTGTTGCTGGCGGCGTTCTGTTTCGCCCGCGGTTCCGACCGGCTGCATCATTGGTTGCTGGCACACCGCCTGTTCGGCCCCCCGATCAAGGCCTGGCGCGACCACGGGGCGATCCCGCGTCGCGGAAAGATCGCGGCAAGCCTGTCAATTGCCGCCGCCTTTGGCATTTCCGTCGCGCTGGGGGTGAAGCCCGCGCTGCTGGTCATTCAGGCTTTGGTCTTGCTGGCCGTCAGCCTGTTCATCTGGACACGTCCAGAGGGCTGACGCTGAGAATCCGGCAAAGTTCGTCCAGCTGTTCGAGCGAGCGATAATGCAGTGTCAACGTACCGTCGCCGTCAACGCTGCGGTGGTCGATCTGCACCTTCATGCCCAGATTCGCGGAAAGATCCTGTTCGAGCGCGCGGGTATCGGCATCCTTTTCCGCCGTGGCCCCACGCGGACGCGGGGACCCCTTGGGCGGGGCCTTGGCCAGCCGCTCGGCCTCGCGGACCGATAGGCCCTTGGCGATGATCTTGCGCGCCAGTTCCTCGGGGTTTCCGGTGGTGATGAGCGCACGGGCGTGGCCCGCGGTCAGCTTGCCTTCCCGCAGATAAGTCAACACGCCATCCGGCAGCTGCAGAAGCCGCATGATATTGGCGATATGACTGCGGCTTTTCGACAGGCCCTCGGCCAGCTTTTCCTGGGTGTGGCCGAAGCGGTCCATCAGCTGACGATAAGCCATCGCCTCTTCCACCGGATTCAGGTCGGCGCGCTGGATGTTTTCGATGATCGCGACTTCCAGAACTTCGGTATCGCTGAAATCGCGCACCAGTACCGGAACTTCATGCAGCTGCGCGATCTGCGCCGCCCGCCAGCGACGTTCGCCGGCGACGATCTCGTAATTGCCCGCACTGCCGGGATCGGGGCGGACGATGAGCGGCTGAATAACGCCCTTTGCGCGGATCGATTCGGCAAGTTCTTCCAGGGCATCGCGGTCAAAATCGCGGCGCGGCTGGTCCGGATTGGGCCGAATCCGCTCGACGGGGACGGTCAGGTCGGGGCGGCGCGGCCGCGGTTCGCCGGTGGCCGAATCCGCGGCAGCCGGCGCGACATCTGCCATCAGCGCGGATAGGCCGCGGCCAAGGCCCCTGCGTTCGGGTTTCTTGTCACTCATCTCGGTCTCCTATGCCGCGCGGCCGTGACGGCCGAGCAATTCGCGGGCCAACGCCCGATAGGCCTCGCTTCCGCGCGAGCTGGGATCATAGGCCAGCACCGGAAGCGCGAAGGAGGGCGCCTCGCTGACGCGCACATTGCGGGGAACGATGGTGCGAAACACCAGATCGCCCAGGTTGTCGCGCGCATCGGCCTCGACCTGCTGGGACAGGTTGTTGCGGCCGTCATACATGGTCAGAAGCACGCCTTCAATCCGCAGGTCCGGGTTGGCGGCCTGGCGGACCTCGCGGATCGTCAGCATCAGCTGGGAAAGGCCTTCCAGCGCGAAGAATTCACTCTGCAGCGGAACTAGGACGGCATGGGCCGCGACCATCGCGTTGACTGTAAGCAATGACAACGATGGCGGGCAATCGATCAGGACATAGTCGAAGGCGAAAGCGTCGATCGCCGGCTGGCGCAGCGAATCATGCAGCAGGAATATGCGCTTTTCGTTGGCGACCAGTTCGATATCGGCCGAACTGAGATCTGTCGTCGCCGGGCAAAGATAGACGTTCTGGACCGAGGTGGGAATGATCACCTCTTCCAGCGCGGCATCGTCGATCAACAGATCATAGGTTGTCATCTTGCGCTTGTCGGAATCCACGCCGAAACCGGTGGAGGCATTGCCCTGCGGATCAAGATCTACCAGCAGAACGCGCTTGCCTTCCTCTGCCAGCGCGGCGGCAAGGTTGATGGCGGTCGTCGTCTTGCCGACACCGCCCTTCTGATTGGCGATCGCCAGGATGCGTGGCCCCGGGGGTCGGGTCGGGTCAGACATGCGTGATGCCTCCGATGCTGAGGATGACCGAGGCAGGATCGGTCCGGCTGGGGATTTTCTGAACGTCGAAGCGCCAGGACGCAAGTGAGTCGTCAATCTCGGCCATGTAGCTGACGCCTTTTGGAAACAGCGCGCGCCCACCGGGTACCAGATGCCGCGCGGCATAGCCCAAAAGGCGCGGCAGGGGCGCCAGGGCCCGTGCGGTCAGTACGTCCGCGCCTAGGGGTGCAAGTGATTCGATCCGCTCGGAAACCACATTGGCAGAGATCCCGGTCTCGGCCGCGACGGTGCGCAGAAAGGTCGCCTTGCGCTGATCGCTTTCGACCAAGGTGAAGCGCAGATCGGGCGCGGCCTCGTGCGCCAAGATCGCCAGCACTAGGCCAGGAAAGCCACCGCCGCTGCCCAGATCGGCCCAATGCGCGGCGCCCGCGGGGCGCCGGTCAAACAATTGCGCAGAATCAAGCATATGCCGGGCCCAAAGCGCGTCGATCGTCGACTTCGAAACCAGATTGATCTTCGGATTCCACTTTTCCAACAACGCAGCATAGTCCTGCAGGCGGTCCAGTGTTTCACGTGAAACATCATAGGCGGCCCCGAAGGCCTCGGCCCCTTCGATCATGCCGAGCGCCGCTCTGCCTGTCGCAGTTTCGCGAGAATCAAGGTGAGTGCCGCGGGCGTTACCCCCTCGACCCTGCCCGCCTGGGCAAGGGTCCGCGGCCGCACTCGCGCAAGCTTGGCGCGCAACTCGTTCGACAGGCCAGGTAGTGCGTCGTAGGCAAAGCCATCGGGAATCACCTGGCTTTCATCGCGGCGCAGCGCCTGCACATCCTCGCTCTGTCGCGCAATATATTGTGCATACAGGGCATCGCGGGCCAATTGTACCCGGTGTTCCGGATCGATCCTGTCCAGCCCAGTATCGGCCTGCAGCAGCTGTTCAAATCCGACATCCGGGAAGGACAGCAGATCGAAAGCCGACCGTCGGCGCCCATCGGGATTGATCTTCACACCCAGCGCCGCCATCTGACGCGGGGTGAAGCTGGTGCCTTGCAGCAGCGCCTTCCCGGCAGCAAGACCTTCCATCTTTTCGCCAAACGCTCGCGCCCTGCCCGGCCCGACGCAACCAAGCCGCTGCCCCAACGGTGTCAGCCGCTGGTCCGCGTTATCGGCGCGCAACGACAGGCGATATTCGGAGCGCGAGGTGAACATCCGATAGGGTTCGGTCACCCCACGGGTAACCAGATCATCCACCATCACCCCGATATAGCTATCCGAGCGGCCAAATATCGCGGGTCCTCGCCCCTGCCCCATAAGCGCCGCGTTAAGTCCAGCCACCAACCCCTGCGCCGCCGCCTCTTCATAGCCGGTCGTGCCATTGATCTGCCCGGCCAAGTACAGCCCGGGTAGGTCACGCAATTCAAGCGTATCGTGCAAGGCCCGGGGATCGACATAATCATATTCGATCGCATAGCCAGGCTGCAGGATCTTCACCGCTTCCAACCCGACGATCGAACGGACATAGGATTCCTGCACATCCACGGGCAGCGAGGTCGAGATCCCATTGGGATAAACCGTCGAATCGTCAAGTCCTTCCGGTTCCAGGAAGATCTGGTGCGATTCCTTATCAGAGAAACGCACCACCTTGTCCTCGATCGAAGGGCAATAGCGTGGACCAATTCCTTCGATATGACCGCCATACATCGCCGACCGTCCGAGGTTTTCGCGGATGATATCATGCGTGCGTGCGTTCGTGTGGGTGATCCCGCAGCTGACCTGCCGCGCGACCGGACTCTGATTGAGGAAGGAGAACACTACCGGGTCATCGTCCCCTGGCTGCGCCTCTAGGCGCCCCCAATCGATCGTCCGTCCATCAAGCCGCGGTGGTGTGCCGGTTTTCAATCGTCCGAGCGGCAGACCAAGCCCCTCGATCCGCTCGGCCAGCTTGACCGAGGGCTTGTCACCCATGCGTCCGCCGAGGCGGCGCTCGTCACCGATATGGATCACGCCGCGAAGGAAAGTACCCGTGGTCAGCACCACCGCCGGGCTAAGGATCTCGCTACCGTCGGCCAGCACGACGCCACAGATTCGATCGTACTTGGTCAGAAGGTCCGCAGCCTCCCCCTCGATCACATAAAGCCCTTCGCGCGCGGCGGTCTCTGCCTGCATCGCCTCGCGATAGCGCCGACGATCCGCCTGCGCCCGCGGCCCCTGCACAGCCGGGCCCTTGCGGCGATTCAACAGCCGAAACTGGATCCCCGCGTAATCCGCGACCCGACCCATGACGCCGTCCAAGGCATCAATCTCGCGGACGAGATGCCCCTTGCCCAGCCCGCCTATCGCCGGGTTGCACGACAT
Organism: Allgaiera indica; assembly: GCF_900106675.1. GTDB lineage: Bacteria > Pseudomonadota > Alphaproteobacteria > Rhodobacterales > Rhodobacteraceae > Acidimangrovimonas > Acidimangrovimonas indica. The sequence goes on along the minus strand of NZ_FNOB01000004.1, from coordinate 122,235 downwards.
CACACCCAGATCCGTCCGCCGCAGCGTGATCAGCGCGGTCTGCGCACCCAGACGCGCCGCGGCATGGGCTGCTTCGGCGCCCGCATGCCCTCCTCCGATCACCACGACGTCAAAATGTTTCACGTGAAACACCCCTATTTCCCGATGCAAAAGCTCGCAAAGATCTCATCGAGCAAATCCTCGACATCCACGCGACCGACCAGTGAATCAAGCGAACGAACCGCTCGGCGAAGGTTTTCGGCGGCCAGTTCCGTTCGATCTGCCCCGCTCAATACCTCAGATCGCGCCGATTCCATAGCCCCGATCGCCCGTTCCACCGCCAACCGATGCCGCTCCCGCGTGATCACGGCGGCACCTCTGGATCGCGTTTCCAGGATCTCGGTGATCCGCGCCACCAATTCTCCGGCCCCTGCGCCTGTCTTCCCCGATACCCGCAAGCCATCCCCAACGCCCAGATCGGCCTTGCCTTCCACCACCAGATCTTCGCCTAGCGGCCGAAGATCCCGAGGCAACGCACCATCCACCCGCAGGAAGACCCGCAAATCCGCCTGCCGCGCGCGTTCAATCGCCCGTGAAACCCCCATCTCCTCGACCTCGTCGACGGTCTCTCTCAGCCCCGCGGTATCCAGCAGCGTCACCGGCAGACCGTCCAGCTCCATCCGCACTTCGATCACGTCGCGCGTCGTCCCGGCGTATTCCGAAGTCAACGCTGCCTCCCGCCCGGCCAGGTAATTCAGCAAAGTCGACTTGCCGGCGTTCGGCAGTCCAACGATCGCCACCTCGAATCCATCTCGGATCCGCTCGGACACGCTCGCGCCGGCCGCGACCTGTCGCAATTCCTCCAGCACCGCGTCAATCAGCGTCAGGACCTCGGGCGACACATCTGTCGGAACCTCTTCATCGGCGAAATCGATCGTTGCCTCGATCAGCGCCGCGGCGCGGATCAGCTGCGCGCGCCAGCGTTCGGCCCGCGCACCCACCGCCCCGGACAACACCCGCAACGCCTGCCGTCGCTGGGCTTCGGTCTCGGCCTCGATCAGATCGGCAAGCCCTTCGACCTGCGCCAGGTCCAGACGTCCATTTTCCAGTGCCCGGCGAGTGAATTCTCCAGGTTCGGCCAGACGAACACCTTCGCGCGCGGTCAGCGCCCGCAGCACGGCCCGCACAGTTGCCGTGGCCCCATGCAGATGCAGTTCGGCAACTGCTTCGCCCGTGAAACTGTGCCCGGCTTCGAAGATCAGCACCAGCGCTTCGTCCAGCACCTCGCCATCCCGAAACAGCCGCCGCAACCCCGCGTGCCGCACCGGCGGCAACGCCGCGCCCGCACACAGATCCGCGACTGCTTCCCATGCGAGCGGGCCGGACAATCGTACCACCGCCACCCCCGCCTTGCCGCGGGCAGAGGCCAGGGCACAGATCGTCTCCATCTCTCTAACCTATTGACCTTGAATAAAGATCATGTGTTCATCGAGTCAAAGAACTCGCCGTTCGTCTTGGTCTGCTTCAGCTTCGACAGCAGGAACTCGATCGCATCCGTCGTGCCCATCGGGTTCAGGATCCGCCGCAGGACATATGTCTTCTGCAGATCCGCCTTGTCGACCAGAAGATCTTCCTTCCGGGTGCCCGATTTCAGGATATCCATCGCCGGGAACACGCGCTTGTCGGCAACCTTGCGGTCAAGCACGATCTCGCTGTTGCCGGTGCCCTTGAATTCCTCGAAGATCACCTCATCCATGCGGCTGCCGGTATCGATCAGCGCGGTTGCGATGATGGTCAGGCTACCGCCTTCCTCGATATTCCGCGCCGCGCCAAAGAACCGCTTCGGCCGCTGCAGCGCATTCGCATCCACACCGCCCGTCAGCACCTTGCCCGAACTTGGAACCACCGTGTTGAACGCCCGCCCCAGACGGGTGATCGAATCCAGCAAGATCACCACGTCGCGCTTGTGCTCGACCAGCCGCTTAGCCTTCTCGATCACCATCTCGGCCACCGCCACATGGCGCGTCGCCGGCTCGTCGAACGTCGAAGAGACAACTTCCCCCTTCACGCTGCGCTGCATGTCGGTGACTTCCTCGGGCCGCTCATCGATCAGCAGCACGATCAAATAGCATTCCGGGTGATTCACCTCGATCGACCGCGCGATGTTTTGCAACAGCACCGTCTTACCAGTTCGCGGCGGCGCCACGATCAGCGCCCGCTGCCCTTTCCCAATCGGAGAGACCAGATCGATGATCCGGGCCGAGCGATCCTTGATCGTCGGATCCTCGATCTCCATCTTCAGCCGCTCGTCCGGATAGAGCGGCGTCAGGTTGTCGAAATGAACCTTGTGGCGCGCCTGCTCGGGATCGGTGAAATTGATCTGCGTCACCTTGGTGATCGCGAAATACCGCTCGTTCTCGCGCGGGGCCTGCATCACGCCTTCGATCGTGTCGCCGGTGCGCAGGCTGAACTGGCGGATCATGTCCGGCGACACATAAATGTCGTCCGGGCCGGGCAGATAGTTCGCTTCGGGCGAACGCAGAAAGCCGAAACCATCCTGCAGCACCTCAAGCACCCCGTCACCGCCGATTTCCCAACCCTCTTCGGCACGCTCCTTCAGGATCGAGAACATCATCTCGCCCTTGCGCATCGACGGGGCGTTCTCGATATCCAGCTCTTCCGCCATCGCCAGAAGATCGGCCGGGCTTTGCGCCTTCAGGTCGGAAAGGTTCAAACGTTCTTCGGTCATCGGACCTCACACGAAAATGGCGCCAGCGCCCTTGGGCGGCGGTTGCGTCTATGAATGGGAATTACCCGCGACCGGACGGCCCCGTAGAGAAGCCCGATAGCCCCTTGTCACCCAAAAGTCAACGACGGCCAGCATCCCACGTTCGCCGGCGCCACGCGGCGCAAAGTTCTAGAACTTCACCACGACCGAGAAAACGATCACCAGCAACAGCAGCGTCGGCACCTCGTTCATCATCCGGTACTGCCGCCCGGTGACCCGATTGGCCCCGGCAACGAAATCCCCGCGCCGACGGTTGAGCCAGTAGTGATACCAAGTCATCGCGATCACCCCGGCCGCCTTGGTCCACGGCCATACCTGGCTCCAGTCGACGATCCCCGGCGTGAACACCAGGCACAGCCCGAACAACCAGGTCGCGATCATCGCCGGGTTCATGATCGCCCGCATCAGCAAACGTTCCTGATGCTGAAACAGCAGGTCCATCTCTGATCCGGCCACCACGCCCCGCTTTCGATAGCCCTCGACGTGATACACGAAGAGACGTGGCAGATAGAAGATCCCCGCCATCCAGGCGATCACCGCAACAACATGCAGCGCCTTGATCCACGGATACCAGATGCTCAGAAAATTCTGCGCAGCTTCGATCATGGTCTGCTTCCTTCGTCTTCCACAGCGTCGGGCCGTGCTACTTCTAATAAACTAATAAAGAATAGATAAAGGATGTTGTTGTTATAGGGCCAGTGGACAACGGGATTTGGCGGGCAACCCACCGATCCACCCACAGAAGAAACCCTGTGGATAAGTGTTGGAAAAGCTTCCAAACGCCTCGTGCGATCCATAATATAGTGTTTATATTCAATACTTTGATAGATATTTATATGGTTATCTTGGTGTGCATAAAAAGACGCTGAAATTGCACAGGCCCAGTAACCCCCAACCGCCGTTCTCCGCTATGCACGGGTGGATAAGTCGGTCGCGGATTCTTGACAACGGCTGCGCGAGGCCGGACAACATCGCTGTGCCCCGCCAGGACCGTTTTGGCCCCCCGCCTTCCGGGCGTCTCATCCACAGGCTTACCCCATGAAGCGCTCATGACAGATATCGTGCTGGCCTCCGGCTCGGAAATCCGCGCCCGCCTCCTGCGCGACGCGGCCGTTCCCGTTCGCGTGGCACCCGTCCGGATCGACGAACAGGCGATCCGTGATACAATGACAGCCGAGGCCGCCAAACCGCGCGACATCGCTGATACCTTGGCCGAAATGAAAGCGCGCAAGGGATCCGACAAGTTCCCCGATGCCCTTGTCATGGGCTGCGATCAGGTGCTCGACTTCGATGGCAAGGTGTTGTCGAAACCCCACGATCTTGATGCAGCGCGGGCACAGTTGCGCGCTCTTCGCGGACAGCGTCATGCGCTTCTCTCGGCGGCCGTGCTATATGAATCCGGCCGGCCGGTGTGGCGGCATGTGGGCGTGGTGCGGCTGGTCATGCGCGACTTCTCCGACGCCTATCTCGAAGAGTATCTGGCCCGCAACTGGCCCGGAATCGGGGCCGCCGTCGGGGCCTACAAGTTGGAGGAAGAGGGGGTGCGGCTCTTTTCGCGCATCGAGGGCGATTACTTCAACGTCCTCGGTCTGCCGTTGATCGAACTGCTGGGATATCTCGGCCAAAGAGGGGCGATCGCTGCATGACAGAGGGTGAGCGTATCCCTCTGGCCGGGGTTATCGGTTCTCCCGTCGCGCACAGCCGTTCGCCGCTGCTGCATGGCTACTGGCTGCGTCGCTACGGGCTGAAGGGCGCCTATATCCCGATGGACATCGCCCAGGCCGATCTGGCCGAGGCGCTGCAATGCCTGCCCAAGCTGGGTTTTGTCGGGCTGAACGTCACCATCCCTCACAAGGAAAGCGTGCTGAAGCTGGCCGATATCGTCACCGACCGGGCGGCCTTGATCGGGGCAGCGAACACGCTGATCTTTCGCCAGGACGGCAAGATCCACGCCGACAACACCGATGGCTCTGGCTTCATCGCCAATCTGCGCCAGAACGCGCCCATGTGGGCGCCCGCCTCGGGCCCGGCCGCGGTGCTGGGCGCCGGCGGGGCCGCACGGGCGGTGATCGCCGCGCTGATCGAGATGGGCGCGCCGGAAATCCGCGTCGCCAACCGCACCCGCGCCCGGGCCGAGGCGCTGCGTTCCGATTTCGGCGCCAAGGTCATGGTACATGAATGGGTGCAGGCCGGCGCGATGCTGGAAGATTGCGTGACAGTGGTGAACACCACGTCGCTGGGCATGACCGGCAAGCCCGCCTTCAAGGTGCCGTTGACCGATCTTAGCCCCAAGGCGGTGGTCAGCGATCTGGTCTATACCCCGTTGCGCACCGATTTCCTGGAAGAGGCCGCGCGGATCGGCGCCACCACCGTCGACGGGCTGGGCATGTTGCTGCATCAGGCCGCGCCGGGGTTCGAGCGTTGGTTCGGCGCCCGGCCAGAGGTCGACGAGGCAACCCGCCAGGCCGTGCTGGGCGCATGAGCTGGCCCTTCCTTCTTGGCTTGACCGGCTCTATCGGAATGGGAAAATCCACCACCGCGGGCTTTTTTCGCGAAGCCGGCATACCGGTCTGGGATGCCGACGCCGCCGTCCACCGCCTTTATGCCCCCGGCCAACCCGGCGCCCGCGCCATCGCGGCGCTTTATCCGGCCGCCGTGGGCGAAACGGGCGTCAGCCGCGCCGCGCTGAAGGGCTGGATCGCCGCCGACGCCACCGCTTTGCGCCGGATCGAGGCCGCCGTTCACCCGCTGGTCGCCGCCGACCGCGCCGAATTCATCGAAAACGCCGCCCGGCGCGGTGCCGAACTGGTTGTTCTGGACATCCCGCTGCTGTTCGAGACCGGCGGCGACGCGCAGATGGACGGCACCCTGGTCGTCAGCGTCCCGCCCGAGGTCCAGCGCAAGCGTGTGCTGTCCCGTCCGGGCATGACTTCGGCCCAGTTCGAGACGATTCTGGCCCGACAGATGCCCGACGCGGAAAAGCGCGCCCGCGCCACCTGGGTGATCGAAACCCTGGGGCTTGAGCCCACCCGCGCCGCCGTGCAAGACCTGATCAACGACATCAGGGCCCAACGACATGCGTGAAATCGTCCTCGACACCGAAACCACCGGCTTCAAGCATGAACTCGACGACCGCATCGTCGAAATCGGCGCGGTAGAGCTGTTCAACCATCTGCCCACCGGGCGCACCTATCATCAATATATCAACCCCGAGCGCGACATGCCCGACGGGGCCTTTCAGGTGCATGGGCTAAGCCGCGAATTCCTGTCCGACAAGCCGGTCTTCGCAGAGATCGCCCAGGCCTTCCTGGATTTCGTGGGCGAGGCCAAGCTGGTGATCCACAACGCGGGCTTCGACGTGCCCTTCCTGAATTCGGAACTGCGCCGCCTGAGCCTGCCGCAACTGCCGATGAGCCAGGCGATCGACACGCTTGCGATCGCCCGCAAGCGCTTTCCCGGCTCGCCGGCTTCGCTGGATGCGCTTTGCCGCCGCTTCGGCATCGACAATTCGATGCGCGAGAAACACGGCGCACTGCTGGACAGCGAGATCCTGGCCGAGGTCTATCTGGAACTGATCGGCGGCCGCCAGCCCGATTTCGGCCTGTCGTCGGGCGGCACGGGCCGTTCCGGGGGCGATCCGGCGGCCGATTGGCGCCCGCGCCCGCGGCCCACCCCCCTGCCGGGACGTATCAGCCAAGAAGAAGCCGCCGCCCATGCCGCCTTTGTGGACGGGCTGGGCGACGGCGCGATCTGGAAGAAATACGGCTAGCCGTCAGGCTTGCGTCGGCATTCCCTGCTGGGCCTGCATCTGCTGGCGGTAGAGATCGACGAAGTCGATATTGTCCAGGTTCAGCTGCGGGAAACCGCCGTCGCTGGTCACGTCGCTGACGATCCGTCGCACGAAGGGGAACAACTGGCGCGGGCATTCGATCAGCAGGAAGGGATGCAGCTGATCTTCCGGCACGCCCTCGACCTGGAAAATGCCGCCGTATTCCAGCTCTAGCAGGAACAGATTGGCCTGATCGGCCTGGTTCTTCGAGGTGATCTGGAACTTCATCACCACTTCGTACTGGTTCTCGACCGGCCGCTGGCGCCCGTCCAGGCTGACCTGCACTTCGATGTCGGGGGTGATCTCTCCTCCGTCAAAGCCCTTTTGCGCCACGACGTTCTCGAACGACATGTCGCGGATGTACTGGGCCAGGATCTGCAGGCGCACCTGCGGTTCCGCGGCTTGCATGGTATCTTCGCCGTTCTCGGCCATCGGGCATTCTCCCTGGGAACTGAAGCTTGCCGTGGTCTAGCAGACCCGAAGCGCCGCCTCAATCCGGGGAATGGCCTTCAATGGCGGGTCCAGCCGGATGGTTGATGGGTGGGCTTCTTCGAGGCGTCGATCTCGGTGAAATCGCCGTCGATCACCGGGCCGCCGGTGTTGTCGGGACGGGGATCTTGGGTGCGGTATGTCGCCCCCATCGTCACCCTTTGCACCCGCGAATGGCGGCCGATCCAGCGCATCACCCAGCGCCGCACCGGCGGGATCAGCAGCAAGATCCCGATCGTATCGGTCAGAAAGCCCGGCGTGATCAGCAGCGCGCCGGCCAGCAGGATCAGCGCGCCATGGGCCAGCGGCTCGGTCGGGTCGGTCAGTTCCGACATCGAGCGCCGCAGATCGGCCAGCGCCCGCGCGCCCTGTTGTCGCACCAGCCAGGTGCCCAGCACCGCCGAGCCCAGCACGATCGCCAGCGTCGGCCACAACGTAAGCCACCCGCCCACCTCGATGAACAGGGCGATTTCGATCAGGGGCACGGCGAGAAAGAGGGCAAACAGCCACATCGCGATTTTCCTTATCCGTAGGCGGCATGCTAGACTTGCACGCTACGGGACCCTACATAGGGTTCGAACCCGGAAGATACCAACCCCACGGCGATATGATGCCGATGGTAAAGGAACATGATGAGCGGAAATGTAATTCAGCTAATCGTCCTGGGTGCGGTCGCGCTGTTCTTGATATTCAAGCTGAAGTCGACGCTTGGAACCCGCGAAGGCTTTGAAAAGCCAGCCGTTCCGAAAACCCCGGACGAGCCGAACCCGGTGCAGCGCCGCGCCTTCGACGTGATCGAGGGCGGGCCCGATGCCGACATCACCGACCATGTCCCCGACGGCAGCGCCGCCGCCGAGGCCCTGACCGCGATGAAGCGGGCCGAGCCCAGCTTTTCGGTCGGCGAATTCATGCGCGGCGCGCGCGGTGCCTATGAGATGATCCTTGGTGCGTTCTACAAGGGCGACCTCGACAGCGTTGCGCCCTTCATCGCCCCGGAGGTGCTGGAAAGTTTCCGCGAGGTCGTGCGCCAGCGCGAGGCCCAGGGCCTGACCCTTGAGGCCAACATCATCGGCATCCGCGAGGTCGTGCTGGCCAGCGCCGAATTTCACCGCGACACCCAGGAGGGCGAGGTGACGGTGCGCTTTGTCTCCGAACAGACGTCGGCAGTGAAGAATGCCCAGGACGAGATCGTCGAAGGCGATCCGAAGGCCGTGCGCCGGCAGCGCGATGTCTGGACTTTCGGGCGCAAGATGGGTGTGAACGATCCGAACTGGCAGCTTGTGGCCACCGGGGAATAGCAGGGGGTGCGGCGCGTCAGGCTATCTGTCCGCGCGCTGGCGCTTCTGATTCTTGCGGGAACGGCGGCGATGGCCCAGCCCAAGACGCAGGTTCTTTCCTTCCACGATCTGCACGGCTGGGACCATGACGACCAGGGCGCCGCGCTGCGTGCTTTTCTGACAACCTGCCCCCGCCTGACCGGCCCGGAATGGCAAGAGGCCTGTGATCAGGCCCGCCATGCCCAGGATGATCCGCGCCGCTTTTTTGAGGCCTATTTCCGACCGGTCCTGATCGGCAATCCGAAAAAGGCGCTTTTCACCGGCTATTATGAGCCCGAGTTGAAGGCCTCGCTGGTGCGAACGCCGCATTTCGCCTACCCGATCTACCGCCGCCCGCCCGGTCTGAAGCCCGGCCGGCGCTGGTACAGCCGTGCCGAGATAGAAGACAGGCATCTGCTGCGCGGCCGCGGGCTGGAAATCGCCTGGCTCAGCAATCCCGTCGATGTGTTCTTTTTGCAGGTGCAGGGCTCTGGACGGTTGCATCTGACCAATGGCAAGATCCTGCGCGTGGGTTTTGGTGGTAAGAACGGCCATCCCTACCGCTCGGTCGGGAAAGAGCTGGTGCGGCTGGGTCTGCTGCCCGCGCATCGGGTCTCGGCCCAGCGCATTCGCGCCTGGGTGAAGGAACATCCCAAGCAGGGCCGCCGGATCCTGATGCACAATCCCTCTTTCGTATTTTTCCGGGAGGTATCCGTGGCGCATGGCGATGGCCCGGTCGGAGCGATGCAGGAACCGCTGCAGGCGGGGCGGTCCTTGGCGGTCGATCCGCGCTATGTTCCGCTCGGCGCGCCGGTCTGGGTCTACAAGCGCGGGCGCCACCCGATCCACCGGCTGATGGTGGCCCAAGACACCGGCAGCGCAATCCGGGGGGCGCAGCGCGGCGATATCTTCTATGGCTCGGGGCCCCGGGCCGGGCGGCTTGCCGGCGCGGTGCGCGATGGCGGGCGCATGGTGGTGTTGCTGCCGGCCGCGCGGGCCTTGGCAATGGCGGGGGGGGAATAGCCGATGGCGCGGCGGCCGCGGGGCCTTCGCCCCGAGGAACAGGAGCTTTGGCACCGCGTCGCGCGCAGCGCCACGCCGCTGCACCCGGCCCGCGCCAAGACCGAGCATCCGCTGACCACGCCCGCGCCGAAACCTGGCCAACCGCCCAAGCCCGATCATGCCCCGCTGCCGGTCTTCCGGATCGGCCAATCCGCCAGCCCGACCCCGGGCGGCGCCGCCCCGTCGCGCGCCGAGGGTCTGGCGGCGGCGCCGGTGCGGATGGACCGCAAGGCCTTTGTCCGGCTTCGCCAGGGCAAGCTGACGCCAGAGGCGCGCATCGACCTGCACGGGCTGACCCTGGCCGACGCCCACCCTGAACTGATCCGGTTCATCCTGGCGTCGCATGGGGCGGGGCGGCGGCTGGTGCTGGTGATCACCGGCAAGGGGCAAGATCGCGACGGCCCGGATGATGGGCCACTGTTCCCCCAGCGTCGCGGCGTATTGCGCAGGCAGGTGCCGCTATGGCTGAGTGCGCCGCCCCTTGCGCGCATTGTCCAACAGGTCGCACAGGCGCACCGCCGGCACGGCGGCGAGGGCGCGTTCTATGTGTACCTTAGCCGGAGTTGACGGGCCGGCGCGTTACTGTTCCGCCCGGGGCGAAAGCGGTTCCAGCAGCACTTCGGTGGCACGCTGTACCGCCAGCACGGTGCCGGGAATAAGGCCCGTCCGTCCCGATCTGTCACCCTGTATGAAGGCATTCAGGCCGGTGCGGCCTTTGAACAGGCTGATCAGCGCCGGCGAATTGCCGATGGTGAAATGGTTCAGATCCGCGCCTTTCGAGAATTTTGTCACGTTGAACACGGTCACGGGCAGATCTGCCACCTTGCCGACATTGCTAAGATTGCCCAGCTGGTCGCGTTCGCCCGACAAAAAGGCTGAAAGCTGCAGCGCCCGGTCCTTGTTGGAGACGAAGATGACGAAAGGCTGCGGCATCTTGCCGATCCGCCAGGCCTGGGACTTGAACACGCTGACGTCGATATCGGGCGAGATCAGCACCACCGCCCGGATCATCCGGCGCGGCAGCGCAGGGTTGCGAATTGCCAGGTCGCGCAGCACTTCCATCGCCAGGAAGGCACCCATCGAATGCGCCACCAGGATGATCGACCGCGCCCCCGACGCCTTGGCAGCAAAGATCGTCTTTTCCAGTGCATCGCGGGCGAAGAGGGTCGAATCCCGGTCATGTTCGTAGCCCAGCACATTCGCCGCCGAAGACCACGAGAAGTAAAGCGGCACCCCGCCGATCTTGAAATCATCCATCAGCTGCGCCAGCCGGAACGCGCCTTCGGCGAAATTCACGTTGAAGCCATGCACGAACAGCACGACCTCGCGTTTCGCGGGCGGCAGTCGATGCAACGTGGTCGCCAGCGCGGCGCGGAACTTTGTCGGCCCCGCATAACGGGTTTCCGCTGCAATGGTGAAGAAGCGCTCGGGGTCGATCCGACGGCCGCTAACCTCCAGCGTGCCGGGCTTTCGGTCGGGCGGGATCGACACCTTGACCTGGCCGAAATGCGGATCGTAGATCCGTGCGTCACCGAATTTGCCGTGGGGCTTGAGGTTGCGGGTGGTCGAAAAGAACACGGTCTCGATTTTGCCGACATGGGCGGCCGACGGATCGACGACGACCGTCGGCCGCGGCGCACAGGCCGCGAGCGTCAGGAACAACAGCGGGATGAGACGAATCGTCGGCATCGGCGACCCAGCAAGGCTTTCACCCCAGATAGGGCACCGTCCGCCATCGATCCAGTGCCAGGCCGGCGTCAAAGAACGTAGCGCGACAAATCCGCCGATTTCATCAACTCGCCAAGGTTCGCGTCCACATAGGCGGCATCAATGGTGATCTCCTGACCGCCGCGGTCCGGGGCTTCAAAGCTCAGCTCCTCGAACACGCGCTCGATCACGGTATACAGCCGGCGCGCGCCGATATTCTCGACACTGCGGTTCACCTCGGCGGCGATCCGCGCGATCGCGGCGATACCGTCCTGGGTGAAGCCGACCTTGACGCTTTCTGTCTGCATCAGCGCCTCGTACTGACGTGTCAGCGCATTGTCCGTCTCGGTCAGGATGCGAACGAAATCCTCTTCGGTCAGGTCGCGCAACTCTACCCGGATCGGCAGGCGGCCCTGCAATTCGGGCAGCAGATCCGAAGGCTTGGCGATGTGGAAAGCGCCCGAGGCGATGAACAGGATGTGATCGGTCTTCACCGCACCATGCTTGGTCGAAACCGTCGTGCCCTCGATCAGCGGCAGCAGGTCGCGCTGCACGCCCTCGCGGCTGACATCGGCGCCGCGGGCGTCGGCGCGCGCGCAGACCTTGTCGATCTCGTCGATGAAGACGATGCCGTTTTCCTGTACCGCCTCCAGCGCCGCATTCTTCACCGTCTCGTCATCCAGCAGCTTGTCGGCCTCTTCGCCAATCAGCACATCATAGCTTTCGCGTACCATCATCTTGCGCTTCACGGTGCGTCCGCCAAAGCCCTTGAAGATGTCGCCCAAATTCATCATCCCCATGCTGGCGCCGGGCTGGCCGGGGATTTCCATCGCCGACATCGGGTTGGAATTGTCCTGTATTTCCAATTCGATGACGGTATCGTCCAGCTCACCGTTCTTCAGCTTCTGGCGGAACATCTCGCGCGTCTGCTCGCGGGCGTCCTTGCCGGCGATCGCCTCGACCACGCGCTCTTCGGCGGCCTGATGGGCGCGGGCCTTCACCTCTTCGCGCATCCACGCGCGGGTTTCGATCAGCGCAGTGTCCATCAGGTCGCGGATGATCTGTTCCACATCGCGCCCGACATAGCCGACCTCTGTGAACTTGGTCGCCTCGACCTTCAGGAACGGCGCGCGCGCCAGCTTGGCCAGCCGGCGGCTGATCTCGGTCTTGCCGACGCCGGTCGGGCCGATCATCAGGATGTTCTTGGGATACACCTCGTCGCGGATGTCATCGGCCAGTTGCTTGCGCCGCCAGCGGTTGCGCAGGGCCACGGCGACGGCGCGCTTGGCCTCTTTCTGGCCGATGATGAAACGGTCCAGCTCCGAGACGATCTCTCGTGGGGTCAGGTCGGTCACTTGGCGATCCTTTCCACGGTCAGGTTGCCGTTGGTGTAGACGCAGATGTCGGCGGCGATCGCCATGGCCTTGCGGGCGATCTGTTCGGCGGATTGATCGGTTTCCATCAGCCCGCGCGCCGCGGCCAGCGCGAAATTCCCGCCCGAGCCGATTGCCGCGATGTCATTTTCGGGTTCCAGTACGTCGCCGGCGCCGGTGATGACGTAAAGCTGATCACCATCGGTCACGATCAGCATGGCCTCAAGGTTGCGCAGGTACTTGTCCATCCGCCAGTCCTTGGCCAGATCCACACAGGCGCGCTGCAACTGCCCGGGGGCGGATTCCAGCTTGGTTTCCAGCCGATCCAGCAGGGTGAAGGCATCGGCCGTCGATCCGGCAAAGCCCACCACCACGTCATGCCCGCCGGGATTGATGCGGCGCACCTTGCGCGCGCTGCCCTTGATCACGGTCTGGCCCAGACTGACCTGTCCGTCGCCCGCCACCACGACCTCGCCGTCACGACGTACGGCGATGATCGTCGTGCCATGCCAGCCGGGGAATTTCTCATCCGCCATCTTTGCCTCCGTCTTTGGGCCTATATGGAAGCGCCCATCCGTGGCCACAACCCGCCAAAGCAAAAGGGGGCGCCCGGCGCCCCCTTCGCAATTGCGTGATGAACCCGTTCAGATCGCGCTGTCGATCCAGCTTTTCAGCGCGGCCTTGGGCGCGGCGCCGATCTTGTTCGACACCACTTCGCCGTCCTTGAACAAAAACAGCGCCGGGATGCCGCGCACGCCCATCTGGGCCGGGCTGTCGGGGTTCTCGTCGACATTGACCTTGGCGATCTTCAGCTTGCCGCCGTATTCGACGGCCAGTTCTTCCAGCGCCGGGCCGATCTGCTTGCAGGGGCCGCACCATTCGGCCCAGAAATCGACGACCACGGGGACATCGGATTTGCGAACCTCGGCGTCGAAGGTCGCGTCGGTGACGGGAACGGTTGCCATATCGAAACTCCTGAGAAAAAGGCTTGGCAATGAACCTATGGCTGCCCCCCCACTCCGTCAAGGGAGGCCGGCCTCGGCCCCTGCCGCCCGCAAAGCCGCCGCGATCAGCGTGTCAGGCAGCGGCATCAGCCGCGCCACGCGTGTCCACAAGATCGCGGTCTCGATCCGCCGGCCGGGATAGACCTGCGACAGTGCTTCGGCATAGGCGCCCATCTGCCGCAAAATGCCCTCTGGCACGTCTTCGGGTCGCACCGGCAGCGTCAGGTTGGATTTGTAATCCACCGCCAACACCCGATCGGGTGTCACGATCAGCCGGTCGATCACGCCATAAAGCCGCCGCCCGCCCAGATCGGCGGAAATTCCCACCTCGGCCAGCGTTCCGGGTGCGAACAGCGCGGCCAGATCCGGGGACGAGAGGATCGCATCGGCCTCGGCCAGCAGTTCGGTGATCTCAAGATCCGTGGCGGGTTCGGCCCCGCCGGCCAACAGGTCGCGCCCGAATTCGGCCCGCAGGGCCCCGGGCCGGCCCGGCAGATGTTCCAGCAGTCGATGCAGCCGCAGCCCGCGCCGCTTTGCCTCCTCCTCCGACAGGCCGTCGCCCGGCAACGCCTTCGCCCCGCCCAGATCGGAGGGCGAGAGCGTCCGTGCCGCGCCGGCCGCCGGAGGCGCGGGGGCGACGGCCCACCCCGGTATCGGGGCCGCTTCAACCGCAGGCTCTGGCTCTGCCGGAACAGCGGCTTGCGGCGCGGGCCAATCGCCGTGCTGAAAGCGCCGGATCTTGCCGATTTCAGGTGAAACAGTCTCACACTCCGTGGTACCGGCCTGCACCATCCCGGCCTCGACCATCCGGTACCAGGCATTCTCTTTCGTCACCTTCCCGGCCGCGCAGACGATCAGCCAGCTTTCCGCCCGGGTCAGTGCGACATAAAGCAGGCGCTGGTTTTCCTCTTCCTGCCGGCGTCGGGCGTCCTGCCGCGCTGCTTCGATCGCGGCGGGGCTTTCGTTCGCAGGGGTCATCCAGCCCAAGGCCCCCTGCCCCAGATCGACCAGCGAACCCGACCGGGGCGGGTTGCGGTCGGCGGTGTCGGGCAGGATCACCAGGGGCGCCTCCAGCCCCTTGGCGCCATGCACCGTCATCACCCGGATCCGCCCGCCCGCGCTATCGGGTTGGCGCTTCACCTCGACGTCGTCGGCCGCCAGCCAGCCGAGAAAGCCGGTCAGGCTGGGTACTTCCGTGCGTTCGTAAGCCAGAGCCTGGCCCAGCAATTCGTCGATCCCGTCCTCGGCCTCCATCCCCAGCCGCGCCAGAAGACGCCCGCGCCCTCCATGGCGCGTCAGGACGCGCTCGATCAGCTCGAACGGCCGCAGGAAATCCGACTGCCGGCGCAGATCGTCCAAAATCGCGGCCTCTGCGGGAAATGCGTCTCTGTTCCTGCGGAAAACTTCCCACAGAAACGGCCCTTCACGGGGCTGCGCAAGGGCGTAAAGCTGGGCCTCGGACCAGCCGAACAAGGGCGAACGCAGCGCTGCGGCCAGCGACAGGCTGTCTTCCGGCGTGGCCAGGAACGACAAGAGCGCCGTGATGTCGCGCACAGCCAGCTCCGCCCCCAGCCGCAGCCGGTCGGCGCCGGCGATCGGCAGGTTCGCGGATTTGCAGGCACGGATGATTTCGTGAAAAAGCCGTCCGCGACGTTGCACGAGGATCAATACATCCCCGGCGGTCAGAAGGCGGGCGCCCTCGTGGGCCAGCGGAATCCGCACCTCTTCCGTGAGCATCCGCTTGATCTCGGCCGCGATGCGCTGGGCCAGCTGCGCGGTGTGGTGCCGGTCGGACACCAGATCGACCGGATCGGTCCAGTCGCCCTCGTCCGGTTCAGGAACAGGCTCTAATACAGGCCAAATGTCCACTCGCCCGGGCATTGTCTCATGAAAGGCAAGGTGTTTCGACGCCCCCCCAAGCCCGATGCCGCGGCGCTCGTCGAAGGTCAGGTCCACCAGCCGCAACACCGCATCCGAGGAACGGAAGGAATATTCCAGCGTCAGGCTTTGCAGCGCGATCCGCACCCCCGCCAGCCGCGAGCGGAACTGATCGTGCATCCGGTCGAAGGCGCGCAGATCGGCGCCCTGAAAGGAATAGATCGACTGCTTCTTGTCGCCGACGACAAAGATCGTCCGCTCCACCCCGCGCGCGCCCTCGCCGGCGGTGAATTCCTGGGTCAGGCGCTCGATTACCTCCCATTGCGCGGGGCTGGTGTCCTGCGCCTCGTCCACCAGGATATGGTCGATCCCGCCATCGAGCCGGAACAGCACCCATTGGGCAACGGAAGGATCGGTCAACAGCGCCCGGGTCTTGAGGATCAGGTCATCGAAATCAAGCCAGCCGAGCGCCGCCTTGCGCGCCTCATATTCCGGCAAGAAGACGCCCGCGAACCGGTGCAGCGCGGCGGTGCGTTCCGCCGCGATCAGCGCAAGCCGCCGGGGCCGCGCGGCCTCGACCCGCCGCATCAGATCCTCAAGCCGGTCCAGTAGGTGCCCAAGCCCGGCCTGCGTGGCCTTGGTCGGGAATTTGCCCAGCTTCGCGGTGAACGGCTCCTTCGCGCTGGCGCCGGTCAACAGCACCTCTTCCAGAATTGCCAGATCACGCAAATTCGGCCGTGTCAGAGACAGATCGTGCAGTTTTCGGGCCGCTGCTGCATCCGTCTTGCTGCCTGCCTCCAACGCCACGATCACGCCGGGTAGCCAGTCCTCTTCGCCGCCAAGGAACACTTCTGCCAGGACGGCATCGGCATCGTATCCCGGCGGCAGGGCGAACATGTCCCACACGGCTTCGGGCGACATCGGAGGGGTGAAGGACGCACGCTGACGCTGCACCTCGTCGCAGAGCGCCGAGAAATCCTCATCGGTCAGAAAGCGGGCGACCGCGTCGATCGCATCCCTGCGGGTCTCGGCAAGCGTGTCGATCACCTCGTCGCGCAGCAGCGCGGCGCGGCGGTCGTCCATTTCGGCGAAGGCGGGCGTGACCCCCGCCTCTAGCGGAAACCGGCGCAACAGAGACGCGCAGAAAGCATGAATCGTCTGGATCTTTAGCCCGCCCGGCGTTTCGATCGCCCGGGCGAAAAGCCGGCGGGCTTCGGCCAGCTTCTCGGCGTCGACGCAGCCTTCCACGCCCAGTTCGGTCAACGCGTTGCGCAGCGCCTCCTCTTCCAGCATCGCCCATTCGCCCAGCCGTCGAAACAGGCGGTTCTGCATTTCGCTGGCGGCGGCCTTGGTATAGGTCAGGCACAGGATGCGCTGCGGCTGCACCCGTTCCAGCAGCAGCCGCGCCACCCGGTCGGTCAGCACCCGCGTCTTGCCAGACCCCGCATTTGCAGAAAGCCAGGTCGAGGCACCCGGATCCGCCGCCTGCACCTGGCGTTCGCTGGCCGCGTTCCGGCTCATGCGCCTTCCTCCCCGACGTCTTCGGGCGCGGCGAGGTCGCTTAGATCCCATTCGCCATAGCGCGCCAGATGGTCGTAATCGCCGGCGAAATCGTCCTTGAACATCGCCCGCCGCGCTGCATAGCCGGTCTCGCGCCGCTGATAGCGTCCGATCAGCCGCTCCAACCCGTGCCAGACCTCCTCGGTCAACTCCGGCGTGATCTCGGTCTCCACCTCCTTTGGCGTGCTGCCTAGGCCGATATAGGTGATCCGCGCCACCTCGGCCGGGCCGAGATCGGCGAAACCCCCGCGTTCGGCCATCGCAGCCTCCAGCAGCAGCTGCTTGTCAAAGCTCTGCTGTTGTTTCGGCGTCGGCGGATTGCCGGTCTTGTAATCCAGCAAATGCAGCCTGCCGTCCGGCAGACGATCGATCCGGTCGGGCCGGGCTGTCAGGCGAAAATCGGCCTTTTCCAGTGTGACAGAGCCTTTCCTTTCGATCAAAACCGGCGCGCCTTTGCGCCCGGCCTCACGCATCAGGAACCAGTCGGCCACACGTTCCAGCCGCGCGCGCCACAGCCGCCGCGCCGCCGGCCAGGGAATTTCGGCGTCCAGCACCGCCTCGGTGATCGCCAGCAGGCGGGCCCGGGCGTCGGGCAGGCTTTCGCCGGGTTCGAGGGTGCGGAAACGCTCAAATATCAGGTGCAGGACGGATCCGCGCAGCCGTGGATCGGGCCCCGCGCGCAGCGGATCGAGAGGCTGAAGCCGCAAGATGTAGCGCGCGTAGATCGCATATGGGTCGCGGATCAGCGTCTGGATCCGGGTCACCGGAAGTTCGGCCGGGCGGGCGGCCACCGGGGGGCGCGGCGCCGGCCGGCCCGCGGCGGGCATCTGAGCCGCGGGCGACTCGATCGCTGCGGCCAGCGTCAGCCACCGCGCGCCGCGGTCGCGCATCTGCGTCAGCGCCTCGGGGCCGCCGTCCAGCCCGCCCAGCAGGTTCGTCAACCGGTTCACCCAGCGCGAGGGCACGGTCTGCGCCTCGGCATCGCGCAGCGCGCGCGTCAGCACGACCTGCGGCGCGGCGACGGCGATCTGGTAGTCATGCGCGGATAGACCCACCTGCCTTTCCGGCAGTAACAGAGACGCCTCCATCCGCATCTGGCGGTTCAGCCAGGGGTCCGGCGCGGGCAGCGCAGGCCATATGCCATCGTTCAGACCGCCCAGAATCACCAGATCCGCGCCCAGTTCGCGGGCCTCGCGCGGGCCATGGATGGAAATCAGCGGATGGGCCTCGACCGCCTCGCGCACCTCCTGCCGGGACAGAATGGAGGCGAAGAGATTGGCATAATCCGTGGGCGACAGACTGCCCGCGACATCCGCTTCACGCGCCAGGTCCCGCAATACTTCGCGCGCCGCCGTTCCGGCCTCTTGATCCCAGAGCGTGCCGGCGCCCTCGCCTTCGGGGCCTTGCGCCAGCGCCTCGGCGACGCGGCGATGATCGGCGATATGATCCGCCAGCGGCCGGTCGCCCATTGACTCGCAGCCCTCCAGCAGACCAGCCAGCCAATCGGCCCAGGGGCGGGCTTCGTCACGTTTATCGGCCCAGTAGCGCAGATCCTCAGGACGCGGAAAGACCGGGCCGTACCGGCGCAGATGCAGCTCCAACTCTCGTGTGTGCAGAAGATGCGGGCCGCGGGCGCTGCCGCTATGGGTCAACGGGTGTTTCAGCACGATCAGAAGCTGCTCCGCCGTCAGCCGCCGGCCGAAAAGCGCCGCGACATGGCGCAAGAGCCGCCCCGGAGGGCTAAGGCCCAGGGGCCGCCCCGCGCTGTCGTCGGGCAGGATCGCCCAGCGCCCGAGCGCCGCGGTGACCTGCCGGGTCAGGATCCGGTCAGGGCTGATCAAGCAGGCGCGGCGGCCATGCTCGGCGGCTTCGCGCAGGCAAAGAGCGATCGCCAGCGCCTCGGCACGCGGCCCCGGCGCCTCGATCAGCGACATGCGGGCACAGGCGCCGCCAAGCCCGCGCAGCGCGCGTCCCTCTTGCATCCACTGATCGGTGACGGGCGCGGGACGCAGCGAAAGCGAAATCAGCCGGTTCCGCGCCGGATCGGGCGCGTCGTCCCGGGCCCAATTCGTCACTGTTTCGGCGGAAAAGCCGATTTCCTCCATCAGCCGGCGAAAGCGGTATTGGGGGTGGTCCTCGGCGGTGGTGGCATCCGTCAGGCCGGACCAGACCGGCGCGGGCAGGTCGAAATCGAACCCCGGCAGCACCAGCGCGCCCTGCGGCAGAGCCGCCACCGTGCGCATGAACAGCGCGGTCGTCCCGCGTGAACCGGTCGAGCCGGCCACCAGGATCGGATGATCGGGCGGCGCCGCCTGCCAGCCTGCGGCCAGCGCCCGGACCACCCGGCGGCGCAGGGCCTCGGCATCGGGCGGGGCATCTTCGGTCAGGAACCGCGTGACGATGCGCAGAAAGCGCAGGGCGCGATCCCAGTGGCGGGCATGTTCGTTCAGGTCGAGCCGCTCCAGCGCCTCGGGACCGACGCCTTCGCCCTGCATCTCTTCCATCAGCGCGGCCAGGCTGTCGGCCAGGTCGTAGATCGCGGCGCGCGGCGCCAGATCGGGTGCACGCGCCAGCAATTCCGAGACCAATTGCATCAGTTCCAGCCGACGGCGCAGGCCAGGCACCGGCGCGGGCAGGCCGGGCATAGGCAGATCCTGCGCCAGATCGGTGACCAGATGCAGGCGTGGCAGCAGCAGCGCGCCCTCTTCGCAGAATATCTCTTGCACGCGGCGCTGCATGCGGCGGGTGTTGAGATAGATCTGCACCCGCGCCATGGCCTCGGGCGGCTGACCGCGCATTCGGGCATGCAGACCCGTGACCAGGGCGCGGGCGAAATCCGCGCCGGGCGGCACACCGAAGATGCGGGGGGTGGTCTGCGGGTCAAACATGGCGGGGTTTCCGCAGCAAGGCCTCGGCTGTGGCGATGCCTTCGGGGCGGCCAACGTCGCCCCAGGAACCGTCATGAATCTGGCCGAAAAGCCGCCCGTCGCGCAACATCCGGTCCCACAGGACGTTCATCGAAAAGACATCTTCGTCGATCGTCTTCAACCCCTCGGTCCGGGTGATCTGAAGCCCGGAATAGATCAGGCCGGGCCCGCGCGTCAGGCCGCCTTGGGGGCCGATCAGAAAATCGCCGCCGCCTGTGTGGCCATGGGCGCGGGTGGGATCGATCAGCAGTAGAAGCGCGTCCATGCGGGCGGGATCCCACGCGGCGCGCAGTTGCGATATCGGGTTGGATCCCGTCCAGACAGCATCCGTATTGAGCGTGATCACCGGCCCCGCGCCCAGAAGCGGCAGTGCCGCCCGCAGGCCGCCGCCGGTTTCCAGCAGTTTCGGTTCGGGTGACAGCCGGATGTCGGGGCGGCCGCGCAAGTGATCGCGGATCTGATCGCCCAGGTAATGGGTGTTCACCACGATCCGATCCGCCCCCGCCGCGTCGACCAGCGCCAGCGCGTGGTCCAGCAGGGTCCTTCCCGCCACATTGATCATGGGCTTGGGGCGGGTTCGGGTCAACGTTCCCATCCTGGTGCCGCGCCCGGCGGCGAACAGCATCACCGCGCCGGGCATTGCGCGGCCAGGGCGGATAGGTGGTCGGGGCTGGGTTCGGGGATCGATTTCGTCACTATCTCTGCCAAGTCGGCCAATTCCGGGTGGGTGAGGCAGCGTTGGGCAAGCGCCCAGACGCGGGGGATCATCGCCAGGTAACGGGTCTTGCCGGCCTGGCGAGCGAGGCGCGCGAAGAGGCCCACGATTCGCAGGTTCCGCTGCGCGCCGAGTGCCGCATAGCTGGCCGCAAAGGCCACGGGTTCTGCATCGGTGGCGGCGGCGAAGCGGGCGATCATCGCGGCCTCGATGTCCGGCGAAACGTCGCGCCGTGCGTCCTGCAGCAGCGAGACCAGATCGTAGGCCGGGTGGCACCGCATGGCGAGCTGAAAGTCCAGCAGACCGACACGCGCCAGGCCCTTCCGCTCCGGCAGCCATAGCAGGTTCTCGGCATGATAATCGCGCAGGATCATCGCTTCGGTGTCGGGCACCAACCGGCCCAGCGCCTTCCGCATCGCGGCGACCAGCGGCGCGGCATCGGTCCCCGCATAGCTTTCCGCAAGGACCGAGACGTAATCGGCCATCGTCGCGATGTCATAGACCGGCAATCCCGGCAGCGGCGGCGCCGTGTTCAGATGCAAAAGCACATCGGTTGCGGCGGTGTAGAGACGTTTTTCAAGGCCTGGATCGGCCTTCAGCTGCCGGGCGAAGAGGGCATCGCCCAGATCTTCGAGCAAGAGGAACCCCCGCGCCGGGTCTTCGGCCAGAATCTTGGGTGCGGACAGGTCTAGCGCGCGCAGATGTTGGGCAACGCGGGTGAAATCCGCGACCGACTCGGCCAGGCCGGGGGGGGCGTCCATCAGCACGGACGTCGCGCCGGATTCGGCAATCAGCCGGAAGTAGCGCCGCGCCGAGGCATCACCGGCGAGCGGCAGCCAGCGCGCCGCGCCCCAACCGGCGCGGGCGGCGAAATCGGCGGCCAGCTGGTCGCGATCAGGCATCGGCTTCCCCCAGCCCGACAAGATGTGCCGCCCAGCGGTCCGGCCCGGTGATCGCGATGCGGCGCGCGTCGTCGCGCGGGCCGGGGCCCAGCGTCAGGTGCAGCGCGTCGGCCGGCGACTCGGGCCCCAGGCGGTCGGGCCACTCGATCAGGCAGATCGCGTCGTCGAAGGCTGTATCCAGGCCCAGCTCGAACAGTTCCGTCGGATCGGTCAGCCGATAAAGATCGGCATGCCAAATCTCGGTGCCGTCGGCGGCCTCATAGGTCTGGACCAGCGTGAAGGTGGGCGAGGGCACGTCTTCCGGCACCGCCAGCCGCGATTGGATCAGGGCGCGGGCGAAATGGGTCTTGCCGGCGCCGATCGGGCCGGCAAGCAAAACGACATCGCCCGCGCTCAGCAGATTGCCGAGGCGGCGGGCGAGATTGGCGGTGGCCTCTGGCGAAGGCAGGGTCAGATGCGCGGAACAGGACATTTCAGCCCCACTCTTACCCCGCCACGGGGCACCTGCAAGCGCGATCAGGCGCGGCGCTTGCGTTTCGGGGCGGCGGCCGCGTCGGCGGATTTGCGCGCCGGGGCCGCTGTCGGTTCCAGCGACGTATCGGCGGCGGCGGGCAGTCCGAATTGCACCATGGTGGCGCCGCCCGACAGCGGCGAGAACCGGCAGCGCAGCGCCCGGCCGTCGCTAAGCCGCGCTTCGGCCGACCAGCTTTCGCGCGCCTCCATTGAGCCCACGAACAACCTTAGCCGCGCCCAGATCGGGCTGGGGGCGCAACGTGCTTGCCAAAGCGCTAGCGCCCCCTGGAATCCGCTTGAAAGCGGGCGCTGATCCTCGTCGGTCTGCCACAGGCGGCCGTAGGCGGCGTTCGAGGCCACCATCTCTCCGGCCGGCGAAAACACCGCCACGGCCTCTTCCAAGGTGTCGAGCACCGCCTGGCTTAGTTCCAGATCGGCGCGGAAGCGGCGGGTCAGGGACATTTCGGCGCTGATATCCTCGAACAGGAAGGCCACCGCCCCGTCGGGGTGCGGCCGGCCGGTGACCCGGAAGGTCTGCCCCGATGGCAGGGTCCAGGTTTCCTCGTATTGGCCCGACGCGGCAGCCTTTTCCAACGCAGCCATCTGGGTGCGCCAGGTCTTGTAATCCTTCGGCTCCGGAATGGTGCGCTTTTCGCGCATGGCGTCCAGGAAGGCCGGCAGCCGCGGCCGCGACGACAGGAATTCCGGGCTCAGAAGCGTCAGTTCGATCAGCGCCGGATTGAACAGGGCAAGCTGGCGCTGACGGTCGAAGATCGCCAAGCCGATGGTCAGATGCGCAAAAGTCTTGGTCAGCGTCTGTATAAAGCTGCGCAGGCTCGATTCCGCCTCTACCGCGGCATCGGCGGGCAGGGCGAACACCATTCGTCCGGTCGCGGTGCCGATGGCATGGCAATCGAACCACAGCGTGGCCGTTTGGTCGGGCGGCGTCATCGAGGCCCGCCGCGCCATCGCCGGTCCTTTCGACAGATCCGGCAGGTCGAGCCCTGGGAACAGCCGCGGCAGCGGCCAGCCGGGATCGTCCTCGTCGCGGATGCCGGCATGAGTCAGATAGCTGAGATTGGCCCAGACGACAGCGCCTTCGGCGGTCTCGCGCCAGACCAGGAAGGGCGCCTGATTCATGGTCGCGCGAAGATCATCCAGCTCTTCCTCCAGGGCGCGCAGGCTGATTGGGTCCGAGGCACCGTCCCGCTTTT
The DNA here is from genome assembly GCF_900106675.1 of Allgaiera indica. Lineage (GTDB taxonomy): Bacteria > Pseudomonadota > Alphaproteobacteria > Rhodobacterales > Rhodobacteraceae > Acidimangrovimonas > Acidimangrovimonas indica. The sequence continues at coordinate 98,979 of NZ_FNOB01000004.1, read as the reverse complement.
CGCGCGAGGGATCGATCAATCTGATCTGCGTAAGCCCGCCGCGCCACTGCGTGCTCAGCATCAGCGGCCGCGGCCCTTCCGCGATCAGGTCGAATCGGCCCAGCTCTTCGAGCTGGGTGATCCGGTCCTCGAATTCTGGAAAGCGCGGCAGCACATAGGACAAAAGACTTGCCCAGCTGTCTTTTTCCTCCGAGGTCGCGGTCAGAAGTGCGCGCGCGTCGGCGCTTGCATCGACAAGATGCTGGCCGTCGAAGAGGAAGACGGTCCCATCCGTCTGGTCCGAAAACAGGCTGTTCGTGGGCCTGGTCCGCGATCTTCCCGTCGGCAGCGCCAGTGCGGATATCGCAAGGAAGGCCGCAGCAATAGCGGAACCGAAGATTACAAAGACATGGACCCAGTCGATCGGTTCCCAGCCGAGACCCATAGTATTCCCCCCCGCGACGGTTTCCCCGCCTTACTAAACCTGAAAGCGAATTGCTTAATTAAAGATTAATAATAGCAGTATATTAGTGCCGCATCACCAGACATAACGTCGCGATGACACAATCATTGAGTGTATTGCGGATCCGCCATAGGTCGCGAGGTCGAGCGATCGCGTGGCGCGGGCCGCCGCCGGGATCCGCCGGTCAGCCGGTGATCAGGACGTTGTCGCCCAGGGCGTCGTCGGTTTCGGTGCCGATGCGGGTCCGGGGCCAGGTCGCGGTGACGATCGCGCCGGTTTTCGGGTGGCCTTCGCCATTGGTGAAATCAAGCTCGGCCCCCGAGCGTTCCAACAGTGTCTTGGCGATGAACAGACCCAGGCCCATGCCCTCATATTCCGGGCGCTGGCGGCGGTCGGTCTCGCCCTGGCGGGCGCGCACGAACGGGTCGCCGATGCGGCCGATCACATGCGGCGGATAGCCGGGCCCGTCATCGCTGATGCGAATGATGACGGTATCGGGGGTCCATTCGCCCTCGATCCAGACGGTCTGTGCGGCAAAATCCACCGCGTTCTGGATCAGGTTGCGCAGCCCGTGGATGATTTCCGGCTGCCGCGTCAGGCTTGGCTGGCGCTCGTCACCGCCCGTGCCGGGATGCAGGGCGAAGACGATCTCCTTGCCGCGGTCCAGATGGGGTTCCGCCGCCTCGCGCAGCAGCGCGGCCATTGGTGTGCGGCGCAGGTGCAGATCGTCTTTCCCCGCCCGCCCCATCGAGCGCAGGATATCGCGGCAGCGGTTCGCCTGATCGCGGATCAGCGCGACGTCCTCGGCCAGTTCGGGGCTGTCCTTCAGCTCATCCAGCAGCTCCGAGCTGACCAGCTTGATCGTCGCCAGCGGCGTGCCCAGTTCATGCGCGGCGGCCGCCACCACCCCGCCCAGATCGGTCAGCTTCTGCTCTCGCGCCAACGCCATCTGGGTGGCCAGCAGCGCCTCGGACATGGACCGTACCTCGGACGCGACGCGCCAGGAATAGAGACCCAGGAAGACGATGCCGATGATCGTCCCCAGCCAGAAGCCGAAGGCGAAGACCGGCGGCACCCGCAGCTCCTGCCCGCCGTTCAGCATCATCGGCATGTGGAACACCGCCAGCGCCGAGACCAGCGCGATCGACACAGCGCCCAGGAACACCGTGGTGCGCAATTGCAGCGTGCTGGCGGAAATCGTCACCGGCGCCAGGATCAGCAGGGTGAACGGGTTGTTCAGCCCGCCGGTCAGGAACAGCAGCATCGCCAGCTGCAGAATGTCGAACAGCAGCATCCCCATCGTCTGCGCCTCTGTCAGGCGGACGTTGCCGGGGAAGATGAAGATCGCGCCCAGATTGGCGACGACACCGGCCAGCACGACGATGAAACAAAGCCCCAGGTCCAGATCCAGCCCGTAAAGCCGTTGCGCCGCCAGGATTGCGATCGCCTGCCCTGCCAGCGCCAGCCAGCGCAGCAAGATCAGCGTGCGCAGCCGCACCCAGTTGCTCGAGGCGTCGAAGGCGAAAAGCTCTGGGCTGGGGCTGGGGGTCATCGCACCGCTCGCGTCGGTTTGGGGGGGCAGGCGAAGGGCCTGAGACAGGGTAACGCATTGTTAGTCTGGCCGGGATCGGGGATCAATGACGGGTCCGAAGCCAAGAGCACCCCGATGCCCCGCCAGACCGGTCTGATTTCCGTTGTCGTCGCCACCGCCGTGTTGGCGGCGGGCGCGGGGGGGTATCTTTACATGCAAACCCGCGGCCAATCCGATCTGCTCAGCGATTGCACCGGGGGCAAGATCGCGGGCGGGGCGATCGGCGGGCCCTTTACCCTGATCGACGGCGACGGTCGCACGGTGACCGACAAGCAGGTGATCACCAAGCCTTCGCTGATCTATTTCGGCTACACCTTCTGTCCCGATGTCTGCCCGCTGGACAACGCCCGCAATGCCGATGCCACCGATCTGCTGGCCAGGCGCGGGTTTGACGTGACGCCGATCTTCATCTCGATCGACCCCAAGCGCGACACGCCCGAGGTGGTCAAGCAATACGCCGAGAATTTCAGCCCCAGGATGATCGGTCTGACAGGAACTCCCGCAGAAGTGAAGGTGGCGTCGAAGGCCTATCGCACCTATTACCGGATTCAGGATCCCACCAAGAAATTCTATATGATCGACCATTCGACCTATACCTACCTGGTACTTCCCAAGCGGGGTTTCGTCGAATTCTTCAAGCGAGGCGATACGGCCGAAGAGGTGGCCGATCGCACCGCTTGTGTCCTCAAAGCCGCCGGGACAAATTGACGCCCCCCGCGCTTGGCCTTAAATAGAGCTAAATGCGCGAATGTCCGGGGGACAAAATGACCGAGGACGACGACCTGCTGGTCGAACTGGGCGAAGACCGCTCACTGCTTCTTGTCGATGATGACGAACCTTTCGTGAAGCGGCTGGCCCGCGCGATGGAGAAACGCGGCTTCATTACCGAAACCGCGGAAAGTGTCGCGGCGGGAAAGGCGATCGCCGGCAGCCGGCCCCCGGCCTATGCGGTGATCGACCTTCGGCTGGAGGACGGAAACGGGCTGGACGTGGTCGAGGTGCTGCGCGAAAAACGCCCCGACGCCCGTATTGTCGTGCTGACCGGATATGGCGCGATCGCAACCGCAGTGGCGGCGGTGAAAATCGGCGCGACGGATTATCTTTCCAAACCCGCCGACGCGAACGATATCGTCAACGCGCTGCTGGCGCGCGGCGACGAATTGCCGCCGCCGCCGGAAAACCCGATGTCGGCGGATCGCGTGCGTTGGGAACACATCCAGCGGGTTTACGAATTGTGCGATCGCAACGTGTCGGAAACCGCCAGGCGCCTTAATATGCACCGCCGCACCTTGCAGCGCATCTTGGCGAAAAGAAGCCCGCGTTAAGCTAGACCTCGCAGATTTTTTCGATACTTAGCGCCGGCCATTCTTCGCCGTAAGAATGGCTGCGCGTTTTTAACATCTTGACACTATTGAAACACTGCGCGATTTGTCAAAAAAACGGAGGCAGAAACCAAATGGATTTGAACAAACTTTCTTTGAAGGAACTCAAGGACTTGCAATCCAAGGTCGCGAAGGCGATCGCAAGCTATGAGGAACGGCAGAAAAAAGAAGCCCTGGCAAAGCTTGAGGAAAAGGCCCGCGAAATGGGGTTCTCCTTGGCAGAGCTGACCGGTGCGGCACCGAAGAAGAAGCGCAGCGTCTCGGCGCCGAAATATGCCAATCCCGCCAATCCGTCCGATACCTGGACCGGCCGCGGCCGCAAACCGAAATGGATGGTCGAGGCAATGGCCGCCGGTAGATCGCCCGAGGAATTCCTGATTTAGAAAATCCGCTGGGCGAGGCCCCGCAAACGCGGGGCTTCAGGTACCATCCATCGCCGCCATCAGCGCGGCGTGGCGCGCGGTGTAGTCGGCGCGCACCTCGACCGGCGGGCGCAGACGGATCTCTAGCCCCTGGACGATCTCCTTGTGGACCCGGCCGAAGAAACGATCGGCCTCGGCCGGGGTAAATCCGGCGATCTGCGTGGCTTCCAGCCAGGCGGAAATCTTGTCCGCCGCCTTGATCGCCTTCTTTACCGTCTTCGGTAGGGTTGATGGCAGCCCGAACCGGATATGGATCGCCGAGGCCAGGCGCTCATCCAATTCGCCATAGGCGGGGCCGACGGCGGCCTTCACCGGGCTGATCATGTCGCCGATGACATATTCGGGGGCGTCATGCAAAAGCGCGGCCAATCGCCACCTTACCGGCGCGGCGGGGTTGGCGCGGTGATAGATCTCTTCGACCAGCAATGAATGTTCGGCCACCGAATAGGGAAAATCGCCCAGCGTCTGACCGTTCCAGCGCGCGACGAAGGCAAGGCCATGGGCGATATCCTCGACCTCGATATCCACCGGCGTCGGATCCAGAAGATCCAGCCGCCGCCCGGAAAGCATGCGCTGCCAAGCCCGTGGTTGCGCCATCCGCCCTTCTTCGCCCCCGTTGCCATTGTCCGACTGTCCGCCCAGTGCTATCTGACCGGCAGTCAGGTTTTCAAGGAGCACGGCCCATGCCGAAGGATTACATCGTCAAGGACATCGCCCTCGCAGATTACGGTCGCAAGGAACTCGACATTGCCGAGACCGAAATGCCGGGCCTGATGGCCCTGCGCGATGAATTCGGCACCTCGAAACCGCTGAAGGGCGCGCGCATCGCCGGCTCGTTGCACATGACGGTGCAGACGGCGGTGCTGATCGAGACGCTGAAGGCGCTGGGCGCCGATGTGCGCTGGGCCTCGTGCAACATCTTCTCGACCCAGGATCACGCCGCGGCGGCGATCGCGGCGGGTGGCACCCCGGTCTTCGCGATCAAGGGCGAAAGCCTGCCTGACTACTGGTCCTACACCGACATGATCTTCCAGTTCGCCGAGGGTACCGCGAACATGATCCTCGACGACGGCGGCGACGCGACGCTCTACATCCTCATGGGCGCGCGCGTCGAGGCGGGCGAGGAAGACCTGATCGCCGTGCCGACCTCGGAAGAGGAAGAGGCGCTGTTTGCGCAGATCCGCAAGCGCCTGGCCGCCAGCCCCGGCTGGTTCACCAAGCAGCGCGATGCGATTCAGGGTGTTTCCGAGGAAACCACCACCGGCGTTCACCGGCTTTACGATCTGCACAAGAAGGGCCTGCTGCCCTTCCCGGCGATCAACGTGAACGACAGCGTCACCAAGTCGAAGTTCGACAACAAGTACGGCTGCAAGGAAAGCCTGGTCGACGGCATCCGCCGCGCCACCGACGTGATGATGGCCGGCAAGGTCGCCGTCGTCTGCGGCTATGGCGACGTGGGCAAGGGCTCGGCCGCGTCGCTGCGCGGCGCCGGCGCGCGTGTGAAGGTGACCGAGGTCGACCCGATCTGCGCCCTGCAGGCGGCGATGGACGGGTTCGAGGTGGTCGTGCTGGAAGACGTGGTCGACAGCGCCGACATCTTCATCACCACCACCGGCAACAAGGACGTCATCCGCATCGAGCATATGCGCGAGATGAAGGACATGGCGATCGTCGGCAACATCGGCCATTTCGACAACGAGATCCAGGTTGCCGCGCTGAAAAACCACAAGTGGACCAACATCAAGGACCAGGTGGACATGATCGAGATGCCCTCGGGCAGCCGCATCATCCTGCTCAGCGAAGGCCGCCTGCTGAACCTTGGCAACGCCACGGGCCATCCGTCCTTCGTGATGTCGGCCAGCTTCACCAACCAGGTGCTGGCGCAGATCGAGCTGTTCACCAAGGGCGACGAATACGCGCCGGGCGTCTATATCCTGCCCAAGCATCTGGATGAAAAGGTCGCGCGCCTGCATCTGGCCAAGATCGGCGTCAAGCTGACCGAGCTGAAGCCCGAGCAGGCCGAATACATCGGCGTCACGGTCGAGGGCCCCTTCAAGCCCGAACACTACCGCTACTGATCGCGCCGCCCAACTTCCCGCGCCGCCTGCCTGCGGCGAATTATTGCTTGGCGCATTGGGGGCTTCGCCGTAACCTTCGACCAGCCCGAAGGCAGCGAGGCCCTCAGGCGGGCATCTGGGAGAGTTGATATGAGCAAACGTGACGAACTGATTGCAAAATATGCCGACGATCTGAAGAACAAATGCAAGATGACGCCCGATATGGACCTTCTGACCAAGGTGACGATCGGTTGCGGGCCCACGATCTACAACGCCGACAGTTCCACGGTGGCGGGCTCTGATCCGGCGGAATTGGAGACGGTGAAGAACAATTTCCTGATCAAGAAGCTGGGCCTCGCCGACGGTCCGCAACTGATGGATGCGATCAACGCCGTGATCGACACCTATGGCCGGTCCGAGCGCAACAAATACCGCGCCGTGATCTATTACATGCTGGTCAAGCATTTCAACAAGGCCTCGGTCTACGCCTAGTCCCTGATTGCCACGAACCGAAAGCGCCCGCTTATCCGGCGGGCGTTTTGCATTATGGCCTCCGCCGCTCTGCCGCCCCGCATCTCGGTTAACGCCGGATGAAGCAAAAGCCCTTGTTTTGCCACGTCTTTTCACCGCTTCGGGTTTGCCTTGCCGGCCATTTTCCCCTAAGGTCCTTTCATGGCCAGAACGGCCGGAACCAGGATTTCACGTGGTGCAGGGGTGTACCGGGTGGCAAGGGGTTTCGGCCAGGGGGTCGAAGCCCCTTGTTCTATTTGACGGCCAAATTTCCCTCTTGCATCGGATGCGCGGTTGGTTTTTCTCTTCGCCAGTTCTCAGGGCGGGGCGGAATTCCCCACCGGCGGTAAGACGAACACTTCGTTAAGCCCGCGAGCGCCTTCCCCTTGGGGAAGGGTCAGCAGATCAGGTGCAATTCCTGGGCCGACGGTCATAGTCCGGATGAAAGAGAATGTGCGCGCCTCCGTTTCGGGGGTCTGCATGTGATCGCCTTGGGTGACGTGTCACTAGCGAAGGAGATCACGATGACACACACCCGATATGCCTTTATCAAGGCCAATTGGCATGCCGATATCGTCAGCCAGGCGCTGACCGGCTTTACCCAGATCATCCCCGCAGGCCAGGTCGATGTCTTCGACGTACCCGGCGCCTTCGAAATGCCGCTGCTTGCGCGCGACCTTGCGGCTTCGGGCGCCTATGCGGCGGTGGCGGCGGCGGCCCTTGTCGTCGACGGCGGCATCTACCGCCACGATTTCGTGGCGCAGGCGGTGGTGAACGGGCTGATGCAGGCAGGGATGGAAACCGGCGTACCGGTGCTTTCGGTCTCGTTGACGCCGCACAATTACCAAGAGACCGAACACCACAACACGATCTTCAAGGCGCATTTCGTGCAAAAGGGCCGCGAGGCCGCCGAGGCCGCGCTGGCCATCGGCCGTACCCGCGCGCGGCTTGCCCAGGGCGCGGCCGCATAGGCTACGCCCGTTCCGTTCATTGCGCACCGAAGACGCGAGGCGCGCGCCGATCCGCCCCGACAGGCCGGCGCGCGCCCTTCTTGGGCTGCGCGGCCCTAAAGCCCGCCCATCTTGCAGACGATCTTCCACTCTTCCTCGGTCACCCGCTGCACCGACAGACGCGAGTTGTTGACCAGAACCATATCCCGCAGCCGCGGATCCGCCTTGCAATCGTCCAGGCTTACCGGGTGGGGCAAGGGTTTCACGGCCCTGATGTCCACACATTCCCAGCGCGGATCGTCGGTCGTGCTGTCGGGGTGCGCCTCGGCGCAGACCTCGACGATGCCGACGATCTCTTTTCCCTGGTTGGAATGGTAGAAAAAGCCCAGATCGCCCAGCTTCATCGCCCGCATGTTGTTGCGCGCCTGATAATTGCGCACCCCGTCCCACTGCTCTCCCTTGTCGCCGCGGGCGACCTGGGCATCCCAGCCCCAGGTGTCGGGCTCGGATTTGAACAGCCAGTAGGCCATCAGCCGACGACCTTCTTCCAGGCTTCCACGCTGACGCTCTCGAACAGGCCCGCCTTGGCATAGGGATCGCCGGCGGCCCAATCCTTCGCGGCCTGAAGGCTGTCGACCTCCAGGATCAGCAGGCTGCCGCACATGCCGCCATCCGCATCAAGGAAAGGCCCGGCCAAGGACACCACGCCGGTTTCCCCAACATAGGCCAGATGGGCATCGCGGTTGGCCTTGCGGATCTCGATCGCACCGGGCTTGTCGCGGCAGATCACGGCGTAGGGCATCATTCACTCCTGCTTCAAAGGGCGGGTCAGAAGGCTTTCGGCAGCCTCTTCGATGGATGTCTCGCGGTCAAGCAGCGCCGCGATCATGCGGGTGATCGGCATCTCGAACCCCCGCTGCGCGGCCAGCTTCGCCACGGCGCGGGCGGTGGCGGCGCCCTCGACCGTGACGGCGGGGTCGAAGGTTCCCCGCCGACCCAGCGCCTCGCCGAAACGAAAGTTGCGCGACTGTGACGAGGTGCAGGTCAGCACCAGGTCACCAAAGCCCGACAATCCCGCAAGCGTCTCGGCCCGCGCGCCCAGCGCTTCGGCCATCCGTGTCATTTCGGCATAGCCCCGCGTCATCAGCGCGGCCCGCGCGGAATCGCCAAATCCTGCGCCGATCACCACGCCTGCGGCAATGGCGATCACGTTTTTCAAGGCTCCGCCCAGCTCTGCCCCCGTCACGTCGGTGGTGCGATAAAGCCGCAAGACCGGCGTCGAAAGGCCACGCTGCAACGCCTCGCCCCGCGCAACGTCGGCACAGGCGAGCGTCAGCGCGGTGGGCATGCCCCGCGCGATATCGGCGGCAAAGCTGGGCCCGGTCAGGATCGCCGGGGTTGCCGAGGCGCAGGTACGGCGGATCACGCTGGCCGGACCTTCCAGCGTGGCCAGATCGATCCCCTTGCAACAGGCTACCAGCACTCGACCGTCCAGGCCCGGCTGCGCCGCCAGAAAGCCGGCCAATTGCTGCATCGGCAGCGCCAGCAGCACCGGGCCCTCGGCGGGTATCGTGCCGATTTCAGCAGTGACAGAGACACTTTCGGGGAGGTCGACGCCGGGTAGGCGATCGCGGTTCTGCCGCGCGGCAGACAGTCGGGTGGCCTGGTCCGGATCGCGCGTCCAAAGCGTGACTGCCGCCCCCCCGCGCGCCAGGGCGACGGCCAGCGCGGTGCCGAAGGCGCCGGCGCCAAGGATGGTGACCGTGCTCATGCCTTGGCCCCCTTCTTGCCGAAGCCGATCAGTGCCGGCTGGCTTTGGTCCAGCGGCCATCGCGGCCGGGCGCGCAGGTCCATCCCGTCGCGCTGACCGGCGCGGAAACGTTCGATCCCTGCCCAGGCGATCATCGCCGCGTTGTCGGTGCATAGCCGCAGCGGCGGGGCCACGAAGCGGGCGCCGGTTTCGGCGGAAAGCGTCTCTAACGCGGCCCGAATGGCGGAATTCGCGGCCACGCCCCCGGCCACGGCAAAGGCGGGCTGCGTCGGTGCCTCGGCCAGGTAAAGCGCCAGCGCCCGGCGTGATTTGCCCGTGATCACATCCACCACGGCGGCCTGGAACGAGGCGCAAAGATCGGCCCGGTCGGCGCGCGACAGCCCACCGTTTTCGGCCACCAGCGCGTCGCGGGCACGCAAAAGCGCCGTCTTCAGCCCCGAGAACGAGAAATCGCAACCCGGCCGGTCCAACAGCGGGCGAGGAAGCGCAAAGCGGGTGGGATCGCCGGATTTCGCCTCTGCCTCGACCGCGGGGCCTCCGGGCTGGGGCAGGCCCAGCAGCTTGGCGGCCTTGTCGAAGGCCTCGCCCGGGGCGTCGTCGATGGTGCCGCCGATGCGGGTGAAATCGTCGCTATCCCGCACGATCAGGAACTGGCAATGCCCGCCCGACACCAGCAGCATGAGGTAGGGAAATTCCAGCCCATCGGTCAGCCGCGGCGTCAGAGCATGCCCTGCCAGATGGTTCACCCCGATCAGCGGCAGCCCGGCACCGGCGGCAATGCCCTTGGCGCACATCACCCCCGACAGCACCCCGCCGATCAACCCCGGCCCCGCCGTCACCGCCACCGCATCCAGCGCACCAAGGCCGACGCCGGCCTGCGCCAGAGCCTCTTCGACGCAAAGATCCAGCTTTTCGGCGTGGGCGCGCGCGGCGATCTCGGGCACCACGCCGCCATAGGGCGCATGTAGCGCGGTCTGACCCGCGACGACGGAGGACAGGATCTCGGGCCGGGTGTCGGGGCGCGCACGCACCACCGCGGCGCCGGTATCGTCGCAAGAGCTTTCAAGGCCGAGGAGAAGCAGGTCTTTCATTGCCGGGCCGGATCGGGGAAGGTTCCTTGCAGGTAACACCCGGACCCGCCCGAAACAATGCCAGCCACGCCCATTCTGCTGCTGACCCGCCCCGCCGTGCAATCGCAGCGCTTCGCGCAACAGGCGAGGGCCGCGCTGGGCCCGCTGACGGTCGTGATCTCGCCTCTGACAGAGATTCGCTTTCTGGAGGCAGAGATGCCGAGGGAAGGCGCAGTGATCTTCACGTCGGAAAACGGGGTGCTGGCCCATGCGCGCCGGGTGCTGGGGGCGGGGCGCAGGGCCTGGTGCGTCGGCGCCCGAACAGCCCGGGCCGCCGAGGCGGCGGGATTTCATGCGCAAACCTCGGGTGGCGATGCCGATGCGCTGGTGTCCGATCTGATCGCGCGCGGCGTGCGGGGGCCGCTTTTGCATGTGCGCGGCACCCATAGCCGCGGCGCGGTGGCGGATAGGCTGAATTCCGCCGGTATCGAGACACATGAAGCCGAACTTTACGATCAGCGCCCCAAGCCGCCGACGGCCGAGGCGCGCGCCCTGTTGGCCGACCATGTGCCGCTGCTGGTGCCGCTGTTTTCGCCGCGCAGTGCCGCCTTGTTCGCCGCCGCGGCAACGGGGGCAGGGGCGCCGCTTCACATCTTCGCGTTCAGCGCGGCGGTGGCAGCCGCCCTGAAGGGGGTGGAAATGGCGTCTCTCGACGTGGCGGCGCGGCCCGAGGCCGGCGCGATGATCGACGCGATGGCGCAGCGGATCGCCGCAGCCGGGCTGGCTTGAGGGTCGCGCGGGCGCAGTCTAAAGTCGGGCCTGGCGGGGCGTCCGGGGGCGCCGAATTTCAGGAGGGATGCCGATGGCGGGCCGCAAGACGCCGAAAGACGAGACCACGCCTTCCGAGGCGCCGAAGACGGCCCCTGATTCTGCAACTCCTGACGCTGACAGCCCCAAGACGGCGAAGCCAGATCAGGCTACGGCTGAGACGCCGGACGCCGAAACGCCGGACAAGGACATGCCCGCACCCCAGGCCGCCGACACGGCCGATCCTACTTCTGATCCCGTCGTGGTCGAGGAAAGCTCGGCCGCGGTCCGTGCCGCGGGGCCTGACGCCGGCGGGGGCGAATCGTCCGATCCTGCGCCCGCGCCGGTGGTCAAGCGGCGCGGGCCGGGGGCCTTGCCGCTGGTTCTGGGGGGTGTGATCGCCGCCGCGCTGGGATTTGGCGCGGCGCAATATGCCAATCACGGCTGGCCATTCGGCCCGGGCGCCGCACAGGACGCCGCGTTGAAGCAAGAGGTGGCGGGTCAGGCCAGCGCGATCGCGGCGCTGAAGGCCGAGGTGGAGAAGCTTGACAAGGCGGGTTCTGCGATGCCGGGCCGGATCGAGGCGCTGGGCAAGGAACTGGGTGCGAAGATCGCGTTGGACAGAAAGGCCGCCTCTGCCGGGATCCAGGCGAATGCGCTGGCAATCGACGACTTGAAGACCAGCATCACCAAGATCGGCTCTGCCAGCGCGCGGGCCTCGGGGGCGGTTCCGCCGGATGTGGCCGCGAAGCTTTCGGCGCTGGATCAGCGGGTCGCGGCGCTTGAGAAGGACGTCAACGGCCAGATCGCGGCGGCGCAGAAGGCCGCCCTGGCCGAGAAGGCCAGGGCCGAGGCCGCCGCCACACGGGCAGAGGCGCGCGCCGCGCTGACCCGGATCGACGCGGCGCTGACGGCGGGCGGCGGTTTCGCCCCAGCGGTGGCACAGTTGCAAAAGGATGGTGTGACGGTACCGCCAGAGCTGGCCGGCGTGTCCCAGACGGGCGTTCCCACCCTGGCCGCGCTGCGCGCCGATTTCGACCCGGCGGCGCGCAAGGCGCTGGCGGCGTCGGTCGCGGGTTCGGTCAAGGGCGGGATCTGGTCGCGGCTGGCGGCCTTCGTCCAGGTGCAGACGGGGGCGCGGTCGTTGACGCCGCGGGCGGGTGACAGCCCGGATGCGGTCTTGTCGCGGGCCCAGGCGGCATTGGACAAGGGCGATCTTTCGGCCGCGATCAAGACGCTTCAGGCGCTGCCCAAGGCCGGGCAGGCGGAAATGGCGCCCTGGGTCGCGAAGGCGGAGATCCGGCTGAAGGCCGAGGCCGCCGCCAAGGCGCTTGCCACCACGCTGGACGGGAAGTGAGGAGAACGGGATGATCTGGTCGCTTATCAAGGTTCTTCTCTTCGTCGCCGCCATCGCGGCCCTGACCATGGGCGCGGGTCATCTGATGGACATGGGCGGTGGGCTGCGGCTGACGATCGGCGGCTGGGAATTCTCGCTGGGTCCGCTGCAGGCGGTGATCGCGGCGCTGCTGCTGGTGCTGGCGCTGTGGATCGTGATGAAGCTGGTGGGTTTTCTGGTCGCCGTGCTGCGGTTCCTGAATGGCGACGAGACCGCCGTCAGCCGCTATTTCGACCGCAACCGCGAGCGCAAGGGATATGAGGCGCTGTCCGACGGGTTGATGGCGCTGGCCTCGGGCGAGGGGCGGCTGGCGATGATCAAGGCGCAGCGGGCCGAGAAGCTGCTGGGCCGGCCCGAGTTGACCAATCTGGTCACCGCCCAGGCGGCCGAGATGGTCGGTGACAGCAAGCGCGCCGAAGAGGTCTACAAGCGGCTGCTGTCCGACGACCGCAGCCGTTTTGTCGGCATCCGCGGGATCATGAAGCAAAAGCTGGCCGCCGGCGACACCGAGACCGCCAAGGCGCTGGCCGAAAAGGCCTTTGCCCTGAAGCCCCGCCATGCCGAAACCCAGGACATCCTGCTGGAGCTGCAGGCCAAGCAGGGCGACTGGACCGGGGCGCGCGCGACGCTGACGGCGAAGGCGCGCTCGGGCTATCTGCCGCGTGACGTGCACCGCCGCCGCGACGCGGTGCTGGCGCTGCAAGAGGCAAAGGACATCCTAGATTCCGGCAAGTCGATCGAGGCGCGCGAGGCCGCGATCGCCGCCAACCGCAAATCGCCCGATCTGGTGCCCGCCGCGGCGATGGCAGCGCGCGGCTATATCGCCGACGGCAAGCCGAAATACGCCAGCCGCGTGCTGCGCAAGGCCTGGGAAATGGCGCCACATCCCGACCTTGCCGCCGCTTTCGCCGAGATCGCCCCTGACGAGTCCCCCGAGGACCGGCTGAAGCGCTTCAAGGCGCTGACCTCGCAGCACCCCGAACATGCCGAAACCCGCATGTTGCTGGCCGAACTGAACATCGCGGCCGAGGATTTCCCCGCCGCCCGCCGCGCCCTGGGCGATCTGGTCGAGACCAACCCGACCGCGCGGGTCCTGACGATCATGGCCGCGATCGAGCGCGGCGAGGGTTCGGACGACGCGGTGGTGCGTGGCTGGCTGACGCGGGCGTTGACGGCGCCGCGTGGTCCGCATTGGGTTTGCGACAAATGCCAGGCGGTGCATGCGCAATGGGGCCCGGTCTGCGGCAATTGCGGCGGCTTCGACACGCTCACCTGGCGCGAGCCGCCCGAATCCACGGGCCCCAGCGCGACCCAGACCGAGATGCTGCCGCTGATCGTAGGCGCCCCCGGTACCAGCGCCGCAAGCGGTGGCGCCCCTGCCGACGCGCCGGCCAAGGCAGAGGTGGAGGATGCCGAACTGGTGCCCGAGGCCCCGCCCGCAGACAGCCCGCGAGCGGGGGCAAATTAGGGCTACACAGCCGCGGAAGATGGTGTTATCAGGCGCGCCACCAGGCCGGTGCCCGACACTGCGTTCGTACCGCGCGGGTCCACGCGCGATCGCCGTGCGGCGCCAGCGGGTTAGACGGCGGGTGAGGTTCTGGTAGGGCCATAGTGTGGCCGAAGACAGAGAAGAATGCCGGTGTAGCTCAGCTGGTAGAGCACGTCATTCGTAATGATGGGGTCGGGGGTTCGAGTCCCTTCACCGGCACCATTCTTCTCAGCCTCTTCGTGATATTCCAACAGCTTATAAGGCCTCACGCCCAGCACGACCGCCAGCCGCGCAATGATGCCAGCGAACCGGTCGCACAAGCGGCGCGCTGCGCCGCGGACGTGGGAATGGCACGGGACGGACCGGAATGCAGGCACGCTTCCAAGGCGCCATCAGGATCCGGGTATCGCTTCATCTGTCTCCCGACAGCCGCCGCGCGTCGCAGCAGCCGCGCCGCCGCGACATGGAACATCGGTCGACAGATTGAGGGTCGCGCGCTCGTTCGTGGGCTGTATGCTCGGATTGCGGGATATTGCGCACGACATTTTCCGGGGCTTACATGCGGCGCATCCCCGAGTCCGCCGCTGATGCGCGGGGCGCGTTGCGGATCACATCGCGTCCTACCGGCTTGATCATGCGCAATGCGGCTGCGGCTGCGGCAAGCTAGGCTGAATGGACGATCGACACCGGACAGGAAGCGCCCCCATGAACGGACAGGACGAGACCCTCGCTTTCCTTGGTTCTCGCGCGGCTTTCATGGCCGCGCCAGGAAGCGCGGCGGTCGAACGGATCGATACCCATGGCGCGGTGGTCTTCCTGCATGGCGACGCCGCGCTGAAGATCAAACGAGCCGTGCACTACGACTACATGGATCTTTCGACCCCCGAACAACGCCGAAAGATGCTGCAGCGCGAACTGGACCTGAATGCCCCAGCCGCGCCGATGATCTATCACGACCTGCAGCCTGTAACGCGCGGCCCGGACGGTGCGCTGCGGATTGGCGGGAAGGGTGTGGCGCTTGACTGGGTCCTGCGCATGCACCGCTTCGCCGCGAAAGACGAACTGGAAGCCATCGCCGGACGCGGCGCGCTGGATGACACGCTGGCCGAGGCCATCGGACGCATGGTGCACGGCTACCACGCGGCGGCCCCCCTTCGCCCGGGCCGAGGCTTTGAGCTGCTTGGCGATATCTTGCAGGAATTGTCGCGCGTCTTTGCGGGCCTTGGGCAGGGTGCGCCCGACATCACGGCGTGGCTCTCGGATGCGGGGGCTAAGCTGCGCGATGTCGCGCCGCTTCTTGATCGGCGCGCGAAACAGGGCCAGGTCCGAAGGTGCCACGGCGATCTTCACCTGCGCAACATCGTGGTGATAGAGGGCCGCCCGGTGCCCTTCGACGCCCTTGAATTCAGCGAGGATCTGGGCACCTGCGATGTGCTTTACGACCTTGCTTTCCTGTTGATGGATCTGTGCCACCGGGGCCTGTCGCGGGCCGCGGCACGGGTCTTGTCGACTTATCTGGCCGCCGCAAACGGCGCCCAGGATCACGGCCTTGCGGCCCTGCCCCTGTTTCTGTCGGTACGGGCGGCGATCCGGGCGATGGTTCTGTTGCAGACCGATGCGGCGACGGCCCAACCCGGCAGATCCGGCCCCGAGATCGCCGCCTATCTGCGGGAGGCCCGCGCCTACCTGCGCCCCGCGCCGCCGCGACTGGTGGCGATCGGCGGCTATTCGGGCACCGGCAAGTCGCTGCTTGCACATGCGCTGGCGCCGTACCTCGGGCCCGCGCCGGGGGCGGTGGTCCTGTCCACGGACGAGACGCGCAAGATCGCCCCCGATCTGGGCCCCGCCGCCGCCTTGCCGGCCAAGGCCTACAGCGATGGCGCCCGAGCGGCTGTCTATGATCGGATGCTGGCCAGGGCCGGGGTTCTGATCGGCGCCGGGCACAGTGTGATCCTGGATGCGACCTGGCTAGACCCTGCCCGCCGGCGCGCGGCGATGGCGCTGGCGGCACGGCTGCATGTGCCGGCGGCGGGGCTGTTGCTGACCGCGCCGCCAAAAGTGCTGCGCCGCCGGATCAAGGCGCGCCGCGGCGATTGGTCCGATGCCGATGTCGCGGTGCTGGAGGGCCAGCTTGCGCGCGGCGCAGGCGGCGCCGACTGGACCCGGATCGAAGCAGGTGGCACCCCGGAGGCGACGCTTGCCGCCGCGCGTGCGCGGCTGGGAAATCCCCCGGACGGGCCGAATTCGGACCCGTGAAGTTCGATGGGCGCTGGCGTGATCGCGGCTGCGCGGAAACACCAGCCCATCGCACCCCTGGCCAATGCTCGGCCCCACGGTGCCATGCCGCCGCGCCCAGCCTCCGCCGGGCCGGTTCAGGCCATGTCGCGGGCGACCCGGGCCATCATGTGCCGATCGCCCGCGCTGGCCAAAAGGCTTGCCGCCTGGTCCAGCGGCGCCCAGATCGCGCTGTGCCCGGCTTCGGTGGGCGGGCCAAGCTGCAACACCGGGCGCGCCAGATAGATCAGGCAGACCTTCTCGGCCCAAAGGTCGTATTCCGGCATGTAGGCAAAGCGCCGATAGGCCCCTATCCGTCGCGGCGTGGCGATCGACCAGCCGGTTTCCTCGAACACCTCGCGGCGCAGCGCCCGCAGGGGTGATTCGCCCGCGTCGATGCCGCCGCCGGGCAGCTGCACCTCGGGCTCTGGTTCGGCCTGATGGGTCAGCAGCACCTCGCCGTCGCGGATCAGTACCGCATAGGCCCCCGGGCGCCGCCGATAGCGCCGATCGGGCTGCACCGGGTCTCCGAACCGTCTGATCATCCCTTGGCCCCATGGTTGCCGCGACTATATAGGCGCGGTATGCCAATCCCCGGCACTTAAGGAAACCCCATGACCCTCGGCTCTCAGATCGCCTGGGACGATACCGTCCTGCCGTTTCAACTCGACCGTTCGGACATCCGGGGCCGGGTGGCCCGGCTGAATGGCACGCTGGACGAGATCCTGGCCCAGCACGATTACCCCGAACCGATCGAGGCGCTGGTGGCCGAGGCCGCGCTGCTGACCGTGCTGATCGGCCAGACGATCAAGCTGCGCTGGCGTCTGAGCCTGCAGATCCGCGGCGACGGCCCGGCGCGGCTGATCGCGACGGATTACTACGCACCCACCGCAGAGGGCGCCCCCGCGCGCATCCGCGCCTGGGCAAGTTTCGATCAGGAGCGGCTGGACCGGGCCGCGCCGGGCTTTGGTCAGATCGGCCACGGCTATTTCGCCATCGTCATCGACCAGGGCGCGGGCATGGCCCCCTATCAGGGCATCACCCCGATCGCCGGTGGCAGCCTGTCGACCTGCGCCGAGACCTATTTCGCCCAGTCCGAACAACTGCCCACACGCTTCGCGCTCAGCTTCGGCCAGATACCGGGCAAGGGGTGGCGCGCCGGCGGCGTGATGCTGCAACACATGCCCAAGGCCAGCCCCTACGCGCAGGGCGGCGGTTCGGGCGAGGGCGGATTGCTGGAGGCCGCCGACATCGTCCAGGGCGAGGAAGGCGACAACTGGAACCGTGCCAACACGCTGCTCGATACCGTCGAGGTCGCGGAATTGATCGGACCCGAGGTCCACCCGACCGACCTGCTGGTGCGACTGTTCCACGAGGAAGGCCCGCGGGTGTTCGATGCCCAGCCCGTGGGTTTTGGCTGCACCTGCTCGGCAGACAAGGTGCGTCAGAGCCTGTCGATCTATTCCGCCAAGGACATCGCCACGATGACCACCCACGACGGAATTGTCACCGCCGAATGCCAGTTCTGCGGCGCGCATTACGAATTCGACCCGGACACACTGGGGTTCGAGGCCAAGGAGGAAGGCGGTGACGAGGCTTGATTCGCCGCCAGATATCTTGAGGGCCATCCGCGCCGCGCTGGCGCGGCCGATGGCGGGCTCGTCCGATTTCGACCTGAACCCCGACTACCGCCCCCCCGCCGATCTGGTCCTGCGTCCGGCCGCGGTTCTGGTGCCGCTGCTGATGCGCGGCGACGAGCTGCGGCTGATCCTGACCAAGCGGTCCTCGCGCCTCAAGCATCACCCGGGGCAGATCGCCTTTCCCGGCGGCAAGGTCGACCCGGGCGACGCCGGCCCTCAGGCCGCCGCCCTGCGCGAGGCCTGGGAGGAAATCGGCCTTGATCCGGGCAACGTGGACGTTCTGGGCCGGTTGCCAGACCATCGGACGGTGACCACCTTCGCGATGACCCCCTTTCTTGGCCAGGTTCGGGACGCTTTCGCCTATCGCGCCGAGCCGGGCGAAGTGGCCGAAGTGTTCGAACTGCCCCTGGCGCATGTGCTGAATCCGGCGAATTTCAGCATCGAACACCGCCGCTGGCGCGGGGTGACGCGGCGCTATTACACGGTGCCCTACGGCCCCTATTACATCTGGGGCGCCACGGCCTGCGTCCTGCACGGTCTGGCGCGAAGGTTGGTGCCATGAAGATCACCGGAACCTGGATGACCCGGCCCGAGACCCGCGCGGTCTGCGCGGCGCTGACGGGGGCGGGCCATCAGGCGCTGTTCGTCGGCGGCTGCGTGCGCAACGCGCTGTTGGGTGCGCCGGTGGCCGATGTCGATATCGCCACCGACGCGCGTCCCGAAACAGTCACGAAACTTGCCGAAAACGCCGGTCTCAGGGCCGTGCCCACGGGGGCCGAACACGGTACGATCACCGTCGTGTCCGGCGGCATCGCGCATGAGGTGACGACCTTTCGCCGCGATGTCGAGACCTTCGGCCGCCATGCCACCGTCGCCTTCACCACCGACCCCGCCGATGATGCCGCGCGGCGCGATTTCACCATGAACGCGCTCTACGCCACGCCCGAGGGCGAGTTGCTTGATCCCCTTGGCGGCCTGCCCGACCTGCAGGCCCGGCGCCTGCGGTTCGTCGGCGATCCGACAAGCCGTATCCGCGAGGATTATCTGCGCATCCTGCGCTTCTTTCGCTTCCACGCCTGGTATGGCGACCCACAAGAGGGGCTGGACCCCGAAGGCATCGCCGCCTGCGCCGAGAACCTTGACGGTCTGGCCGGACTGTCGCGCGAACGCATCGGCGCCGAGATGCGCAAGCTTCTCGCCGCCGCCGATCCGGCGCCCGCGATCGGGCCGATGGCGGTCATCGGCGTGTTGAACGCGGTGCTGCCCGGCGCCGATCCTCGCGCCCTGCCGCCGTTGATCCACCTGGAACACGGCATGCCGCCCCGCTGGTTGCGCCGCCTGGCCGTTCTGGGTGGCGAGGAGGTAAGCGAACGCCTACGCCTGTCGCGCCGCGATAGTCGCGATCTGGGCCTTGTCAGAGACGAATTCGGCACGACAAGGCCGCCTGCGGAACTTGCCTATCGCCATGGGGCCGATCTGGCGCGTGATATCGTCCTGGGCCGCGCCGCCCTGTTCGAGACGCCGCCGCCCGAAGGATGGCAGCAAGCAATCGCCCTGGGTGCCGACGCCAGCTTTCCGGTGCGCGCCGCCGATCTGCAGGGTCTGGAAGGCCCCGCGCTGGGCGCCCGGCTAAGAGAGCTGGAAGCGCGCTGGATCGCCTCGGGCTTCACACTGGACCGCGAAAGCCTGCTTGGCCGAGAATAGACAGCGTTTACTTGGTGCCGCGCAAGGCTATATCCCCAATCCATGCAGACCGACGCCACACCCTGTCCACGCCCATGAGGCTTGGCCGTCTCATCGATGCTTTCCGTCCGGCGGAAGGCCCGCCGCCGAATACGCTGCTGGCCTTCCTGCGCTGGTGCCTCAGCGGCGCCTGGCCGGTGCTGATCTGGGCCACCTTCGCCTCTGGCGCGGCGGGGTTGATGCAGGTGTTCGCGGCGATCTTGCTGGGGCGCATCGTCGATTCCTCGACGCAGGCGCTGCTTGCCGCAGGGCCCTGGGCGGTGCTGGCGGCGAACTGGCCGCTTTATCTGGGTTTTGCCGCCTTCTACCTGGTCGGGATGCCACTGATCTTCGGCCTGTCCAGCGCGACCAACTCCATCGCGATCGGGCCCAATGTGATGCCGCTGGTGCTGTCGCGGCTGCACCGCTGGACCATGGGCCATTCGGTGACGTTCTTCGATAATGATTTCGCCGGCCGCATCGCCCAGAAACAGATGCAGGTGGCGCGCGCCACCACCGATGTCGCGACCGAACTGATCAACACCGTGGCCTTCGCGCTGGCGTCTCTGGTGGGGTCGGCGGTCTTTCTGCTGGCCATCAACCGCTGGGTCGCGGTCACGCTGGTGTTGTGGCTGGCGGCCTATCTGTGGCTGATCCGCTGGTTCATTCCCCGCATCCGGGCGCGATCCAAGGCCCGGGCCTCGGCCCGGGCGATGGTCACGGGGCAGGTCGTCGACACGATCACCAATATCAAGACGGTCAAGCTGTTCGCCAATGCCGGGCACGAGGACCACGAGGCGCTGGGCGCGATGGCGGGCTTTCGCGAACGCGCGCTGGATTTCGGCGTGATGACGGTATCGTTCCGGATCTCGTTGATGACGCTGGCCGGGCTGCTGCCGCTGATCCTGGTGGGCGGCACGGTCTGGTTGTGGTCGCGTGGTCACGCCACGCCGGGCGATATCGCCGCCGCCGGCGCCATCGCGATGCGGATCTCGCAGATGACCGGCTGGGTCAGCATGTCCTTGATGAACCTCTACGGCTCGGTCGGCGAGATCGAGGACGGCGTGAACACCCTGACCCCACCGCACGGCCTGACCGACAGCCCTGACGCGCAGGACCTGGGCCGCGTGACCGGAGAGATCAGGTTCGAGGATCTCAGTTTTGCCTATGGCCGCGCGGCGGGTGGGGTATCCGGGATCACGCTGACCATCCGCCCGGGCGAAAAGCTGGGCATCGTCGGCGCCTCGGGGGCGGGGAAATCAACACTGGTTGCGCTGCTCTTGCGGCTCTATGACACCGAAAAAGGCCGCGTTCTGATCGACGGTGCCGACGTACGCGAGGTCACGCAAGAAAGCCTGCGCCGCCAGATCGCGATGGTCACGCAAGAGACCGCGATGTTCAACCGATCGGCCCGCGACAACATCCGGTACGGCCGCCCCGACGCGACCGAGGAAGAGATGATCGCGGCCGCCCGCCAGGCCGAGGCGCATGAGTTCATCCTGGGGCTGAAGGACCACATGGGCAACCATGGCTACGATGCCTTCCTGGGTGAGCGCGGGGTGAAGCTGTCGGGCGGGCAGCGGCAGCGCATCGCCCTGGCGCGCGCCTTCCTGAAGGACGCGCCGATCCTGGTGCTGGACGAGGCCACAAGCGCGCTCGACAGCGAGGTCGAGGCGCAGATCCAGGCGGCCCTGGCCCGGGTGATGGAGGGCAAGACGGTGCTGGCCATCGCCCACCGCCTGTCGACCATCGCCGAGATGGACCGGATCGTCGTGCTGGACGAGGGCAGGATCGTCGAACAGGGCACGCATGAGGCGCTGCTGGCGCGGGGCGGGCTTTACGCGCGCTACTGGGTCCGCCAGTCGGGCGGCTTCCTGGGCGTCGAGGACGAGGCCGCCGAATGAGGCCGCCGGACGGGGATACGAAGATGCAGGTGACGATCACGCGGCTGGGCCATCAGGGCGACGGCATCGCCGAAGGGCC
Organism: Allgaiera indica; assembly: GCF_900106675.1. Classification (GTDB taxonomy): domain Bacteria; phylum Pseudomonadota; class Alphaproteobacteria; order Rhodobacterales; family Rhodobacteraceae; genus Acidimangrovimonas; species Acidimangrovimonas indica. The sequence continues at coordinate 77,473 of NZ_FNOB01000004.1, read as the reverse complement.
GATCTATGTGCCCGGTGCGCTGCCCGGCGAAGTGGTCGAGGGGCAGCTTTCGGGCGATGTGCTGACCGCCCCGCGGATCGTGACGCCGGTTGCGGCGCGGGTGCGTCCGCCCTGCCCCCACGCCCGTGCCTGCGGCGGCTGTGCCTTGCAACATGCCGAAGACGCCTTCGTCGCCGCCTGGAAGACCGAGATCACCCGCGCCGCCCTGGCCGCGCAGGGGATCGAGGCGCGGCTGCGGCCGATCGTCACTTCGCCCGCGCGCAGCCGTCGCCGGGCGGTGCTGGCGGGCAAGCGCACCAAGAAGGGGGTGATCGTGGGCTTTCATGGCCGCGCCTCGGACACGGTGGTGCCGATCCCGGATTGCCACCTGCTGCATCCCGATCTGATGGCCCTGCTGCCGCCGCTGGAAGAGGTGACGGCGCTGGCGGGGTCTCGCAAGGGGGCCCTGGCGATCACGGTGACGCGCAGCCTGGCCGGCGCGGATGTGGCGGTGTCGGGCGGCAAGGCGCTGGATCTGGATCTGCGCATGGCGCTGGCCGCGCTGGCAGATCGTCACCGCTTTGCCCGCCTGTCGTGGGAGGACGAGGTGATCGCCCAGGCCGCCCCGCCCGAGCAGGCACTGGGGGCGGCCCGCGTGGCCCCGCCCCCCGGGGCTTTCCTGCAAGCGACCGAAGCGGGCGAAGCCGCGCTGATTTCCGCTGTGTCAGAGACGATTTCCAGCGCGAAACAGGTTGTCGATCTGTTTGCGGGCTGCGGCACCTTCACCCTGCCGGCCGCCTCGGGCGCAGATGTTCACGCGGTCGAAAGCAGCGCCGCGATGCTGGCGGCGCTGGATCGGGGCTGGCGCAACGCGGCCGGGCTGCACCGCGTCACGACGGAGGCGCGCGATCTATTCCGCCGCCCCTTGATGGCCGAGGAACTGGCCCGTTTCGATGCCGCGATCATCGACCCGCCCCGCGCCGGCGCCCAGGCCCAGGTGGCCGAGCTTGCCCGGGCGCAGCTTCCGGTGATCGCCGCGGTGTCGTGCAACCCCGCGACGTTCGCGCGCGATGCCCGCGACCTGATCGCCGCGGGCTATCGGCTGGACTGGGTGCAGCCGATCGATCAATTCCGCTGGTCGCCCCATGTGGAACTGGCGGCGCGCTTCAGTCGCGCCGCTGCCTGAGCCTCCGACCCCATGGCGAAAGTGCCGCCTTCCCTGTATCCTGGGCAAAATCGCCCCCAGAGGCGAATCGAGCGCGGATTTTGAGGTGAGCAGATGCGGTTTCTGAAGGGACTTATGGTTCTGGCCCTGGTTGCGGGGCTTGGGGCCTGCGCGACCAACTCCAAATTCAAGACCTACGATGGACCGGCGGTGACGCGCATCCTGATCTACAAGTCCAAGCGCGAGATGTATCTGATGCACGGCAACGTGGCGCTCAAGGAATACAAGATCCACCTCGGGAATGAACCGGTCGGGCAAAAGCACGTCTCGGGCGACGGCCGGACGCCCGAGGGGCTGTATGTCATCAACCGCCGCAACCCGAACAGCGAGTATTTCCTGTCGCTGGGCATCTCCTACCCGACGCCGGCCCAAGCGAAGAACGCCGAAGAAGCCGGCGAAAACCCCGGCGGCGACATCTTCATCCACGGCGCGGGCGACAAGGCGCGCAAGGGCGACTGGACCGCCGGTTGCATCGCCGTGACCAACAAGCAGATCGAAGACATCTATGCCATGGTGAAGGACGGAACCCCGATCCTGATCATGCCTTAGATCACCAGGCCCCAGGCGGAGCGACGGGGCGGATGGTGGCGCGGCTGATTCCCCCAATTCCTTGGCAAATCTGGCGCTTCTTGCTTTGCGATGCCGCACCGGCGCAGCTGTATCGTGGTACTTGATCGCGACGAATTCCAAGGTGGCGCAAAAGGGCACTCAAGTGTTGCTATTTTGACGACACATGGCCACTCTCGGAACCGAACGGCCTGCTAGCCCGTTGCAATCTCGGCAATCTACTGCTTACAGATTGCTTACGAGGTACAGTCTTGGGGCTTCCGCATCATCCTCATTGATCCTGATGCGGAGCGAACACTGGAGGTTTTGAAATGAAGAAAATCGCGCTTGCCGCCGCTCTGTCGCTGGCTGCTTCCACCGCCTTCGCCGGCGGCATGGCCGAGCCGGTGACCCCGCCGGTCGTGGTGAAGCAGAAGACCACCACGTCGTCGGGTGGCATCGTCATCCCGCTGCTGCTGCTGGTCGCCGTCGCCGCTGCGGTGTCGTCGAACTAATTCGGTCCTGGACCGAAACGGAAGGCGGCGGGATTTTCCCGCCGCCTTTTGCTTTGCGGGTTTCGTTCCTGCATGCCGTGGCGCCCCGCCAGGGCCCCCGCACGGGGCGCAATGCGCCTTTTCGCTTTCTCGCCGCCCCAAACGTCCTGCGCGCGGGGCCGCCCGGCTAGCCCAGCCAGCCCGACAGATTGTCGGCGGCCACGGCAGCCAGCGCCCGGATATGGGCTTCGTCGTCATTGAGGCAGGGAATATAGGTGAAGCTTTCGCCACCTGCGTGCTCAAAGGCTTCGCGGATCTCTCCCTTGATTTCTTCCAGCGTCTCGATGCAATCGGCCGAAAAGGCCGGCGCGACCACCGCGATCCGTTTCTTCCCCTGGCGCGCCAGCTCGGCCACATGTTCCACCGTATAGGGTTTCAGCCATTCCTCGGGGCCGAAGACAGACTGGAAGGTGGTGTCGATCATTTCCGGCCCCCAGCCCAGCGCCTCGCGCAGCAGGCGAGAGGTCTTCTGGCACTGGCAATGGTAGGGATCGCCATTCGTCAGATAGCGGATCGGCATCCCGTGGTATGAGGCAACCAGAACGTCGGGCGCCACATCTGCCGCCTCCCAGCCGGCGCGGACCGAGGCCGCCAGCGCCTCGATATACAGTGGATGGTCGAAATATTCGGGCACGGTGCGCACGGCGGGCTGGCGCAGTTGCTTCATCAGCGCGCGGAAGAAGGCATCGTTCGCGGTGGCCGAGGTCGCGCCCGCGTATTGCGGGTAAAGCGGGAAGAACAGGATCTTCTCGCAGCCGGCCTCGACCAGCGCCTGCACCTTGGATTCGGTCGAGGGATTGCCGTAACGCATGCAGAAATCGACGATCACGTCGTCACCGAACCGCTTCGCCAGTGCGGCCTGCAGCTTGACCGTCTGTGCCTTGGTGATCGTCATGAGCGGGCTTTCGTTCAGCTCATGGTTCCAGATCTGCTTGTAATTGGCGCCCGAAGTGAAGGGCCGCTTGCCCAGGATCACGGTTTGCAGCAGCGGCTGCCATTTCCAGGCCGGGTAGTCGATCACCCGCTTGTCCGACAGGAATTCGGACAGATAGCGCCGCATCGGCCAGTAGGAATAATGATCGGGCGTGCCCAGATTGGCGATCAGCACCCCAACCTTGGCGGCCTTCACCGGCGGGTGGTCGGCCGGCGCGTGGGCCAGACGTCCGGTGCCCGGGTTGATCGTCTCTGCGCCCGGTCTGGCCATGCTCAATTCCCCGCTTCGAGTTCTCCCCGACCGATGTAACGGCTTTTGCCCTTCGGTCAATTGTCGCGGTCGTCGCGGCCAGGCAGGCGCTGCTCCGTCACCCCCAGCGCGTCCGCCAGCCGCTGGGTCGCCGATCCGGGACGCAGGGGTTTCGGCTGGCTTTCATCCGGGGCCCAGCCGGCAAGGAAGATCATCTCGAACGTGGCACGAATTCGTCCCTGTTCTTGCGGAAAATGCGCCTGATAAAGCTGCGCGGCCTCTGCGAACAGCGCCCTTGGCGGCGCGGCGCGGCGCCGCTGGGCCAGGGCGTTGGTTTCCCCCATCGCGCGCAGATCGGCGATCAGGTGGAACATGTCGCGGTAGCTGACCTGATGCGCCTGGGCGTCGGCCACCGGCAACGCCAGCCCCGCGCGCTGCAACAGGGCGCCCAGATCGCGGATCTCTCCCATCGGCAATACCCGAGGCGAAAGCCCCCCGCACAGGGCCGATTCCGCCTGCGCAAGGCAGGCACGCAATTCCGCCAGCGTCTGACCGCCGAACAGCACCCCTAGAAACAGCCCGTCCGGGCGCAGCGCACGAAGGCACTGTACCAATTGCCCCACCGGATCGTCGGACCAATGCAGCGCCAGCGCGTGGATCACCAAGTCATGCGCGCCCTCCGTCAGCGCCAGAACCGGAGCATCGGGCACGATCCGGGCGCCGGGCAGGGCATTTTCCCAAACCTCGGGGAAAGGCGTGACCACGGCGGGCGCCGTAAAGGTTCTGTTAACCTCTTCGCGCCTATCCAGAAGGTCATCGCGGGCGAGTTCGTGCAGGAACAGTGCCGGGCCGGCCGGGCGCGCGGCGGCGCGGCGGCGGTGCAGCATCAATGCCTGGCGATCGGTCAACTCCTGGGTCATGCGCCCGATGTAGAAGGTCCGCGCGGGAATGCAAACGGCAATCGGCCAGGCCCTGCATCTGATCTATCCGCCGCAGTGCCTTTCATGCGACGCCCTGGTGACCACCGACTTCGGCCTTTGCGGCGCCTGCTGGCGCGACACACCCTTCATCGCGGGGCTTACCTGCGACAAATGCGGCGCCCCCCTGCCGGGGGAGACGAATGCCGGATCAAGCCCCGAATGTTGCGACGATTGCCTGACCGTCCCACGGCCCTGGCATCAGGGCCGCGCCGCGCTGCTGTATCGCGACAATGGGCGGCGGCTTGTGCTGGCGCTGAAACATGGCGACCGTCAGGATCTGGCGCGCCCCGCCGCGATTTGGCTGGCCCGCGCCGCAAGGCCGATCCTGACGCCGGACATGCTGATCGCACCGGTGCCGCTGCACTGGCGGCGGCTGCTGACGCGCCGCTTCAACCAGGCGGCGCTGATTTCGGCCGCGCTGTCGCGGGAACTGGCGCTGGATCATTGCCCCGACCTTCTGAGCCGCACCCGCCGAACCCCTAGCCAGGAAGGGCGTGACCGCGACGACCGTTTCTCGAATCTGGCCGAGGCGCTAGCCCCGCATCCCAGACGCGGCGCCCGGGCGCGGGGGCGGCATGTGCTGCTGGTCGATGACGTTATGACCTCTGGCGCGACGCTCTCGGCGGCGGCAGAGGCCTGTCGCAGTGCCGGCGCGCGGGCGGTATCGGTGTTGGCATTGGCGCGGGTGGTGAAGGACTAGGCCGCGTCATCGCGCCGAGGCGCGCGGGGCGCGTTGCGGTGGGCGGCTGAATCCGTATAGTCGCGCCATCATCAGGAGACCCCTCCATGCCCAAAGTCGAGATCTACACGACCCCCTTTTGCGGCTTCTGCCTGTCGGCAAAGCGGTTGCTGAAGAAGAAGGGCGTCGACTTCACCGAATACAACGTCATGACCAAACCGGACCTGCGCCGCGAGATGATGCAACGCGCGAACGGTGGCCATACGGTGCCGCAGATCTTCATCGACGGCACCCATGTCGGCGGCTGCGACGAACTCTATGCGCTTGATCGGTCGGGCAAGCTCGACCCGATGCTGGGGGCCTAGCCGATGCGCGCGGCGCTGGTGCAGTTGAACGTCAGCGACGATCCGGCTGCCAATCTGCCCCGGACCCGGGATCTGGTCCGCGCCGCGGCGGCGGGCGGGGCGGGGTTCGTGCTGACGCCCGAGGTGACCAATTGCCTCTCGTCCAGCCGCGCGCACCAGCAGGCCGTTCTGCACCGCGAGGAAGACGACCCCACCCTTGCCGGCCTTCGGGATGAGGCCCGCGCGCATGGCGTCTGGCTTCTGATCGGCTCACTCGCGCTGCGCACCGACGACGCCGATGGCCGCTTCGCCAACCGGTCGTTCCTGATCGCGCCGGACGGGTCTGTTGCTGCGCGCTACGACAAGATCCACATGTTCGATGTGACCCTGTCCGAAACCGAGACCTACCGCGAATCCGCGGGCTACCGGCCCGGCGCGCGCGCGGTGGTGGCCCAGACCCCCTTTGGCCGGATCGGGATGAGCGTGTGTTACGATGTCCGCTTCCCCCATCTCTATCGCGCGCTGGCCCAGGCGGGGGCGGAAATCCTGACCATTCCCGCGGCCTTCAGCCAGGTCACCGGCGCCGCGCATTGGGAATGCCTGCTGCGCGCCCGCGCCATCGAGACCGGCTGCTATGTGCTGGCACCCGCCCAGACCGGCACCCATGCGGCGGGCGAGGGCCGCGCGCCGCGGCGCACCCACGGCCATTCCTTGGCCGTCGCGCCCTGGGGAGAAGTGCTGGTCGACGCGGGCACAGAGCCGGGCCTGTCCTTCGTGGATATCGATCTGGCCGAGGTCACCCGCGCCCGCGCCCGCGTGCCGGCGCTGACCCATGATCGTCCGTTCGAGGGCCCCTGATGGCGGACAGTCCGGAAAACCTGGCGACCGCACTGTTTTCAGAGCTGTTCATGGCCGACCAGCTGGCCCGCACCCAGGTGTCGAAGGTGCTGCCGAAAGGGATGGAGTTGTCGCATTTCGGCGTGCTCAACCATCTGGCGCGGATCAGCGAGGAGCGCACCCCCGCCCAACTGGCCGCGACCTTCCGCGTCACCCGCGGCGCGATGACCAACACGCTGTCGAAGCTGGAGTGGGCCGGCCATGTCCATATCCGCCCGGATTGGGACGACGCGCGGCGCAAATTCGTCTCTATCTCACCTGCCGGGCGGTCCGCGCGAGACGCAGCACTGCAGGCGATCACGCCGATGATCGGCGAGGTTGTGGCCGCCTTGGGTACCGAACGCGTCCGCGCGGTGCTGCCGGTATTACGCGAAATGCGCAGGCGCCTGGCGGGCGACGGTTAGGCGCTGGGGGTTTCACACCCCCAGACCCCCGTGGAGTATTTTCGCCAAGATGAAGGGAAAGCCACGCTCTTCGTCTTTCATCGTTCGTCAAATACGCTGTGGCCGCGCCGCATCGGCAAGGCTTGAAGCGGTTTAGAGACTGGCTTCGACCCGGAAGCCATCCGGAAGGGTGTCACGGTTCTCAACGATCAGATCGGCCATCGCCTCGGCGGCCTTCGGGGCCATGCCGAAGCCGATCTTGAAGCCGCCGTTGGCGATGAAGTGACCCGGACGGCCGGGCCAGGGGCCCAGCATCGGTGCGCGGCTTTTGGCGCGGGGACGGACACCGGCCCAGCGTTCCAGCACTGGCGCCGTGTCAAGGGCGGGGCAGGCGGCGCGCGCCCGCGCGAGCAGCGCGTCGCATTGCGCGTCGGTCCTGTCCGGCGCCTCGAACTCACGTTCCGAGGTCGAGCCGATCGCCACGGTGCCGTTGCCATGCGGCACGATGTGCAGGCCGTCGGCATAGAGCTGCGGCATGTCCGAGGCGTCGAAACCCAAAAGAACCGCCTGGCCCTTCACCCCGGCTCCGACCGTTTTCCCCAAAGTTCGGGACAATTCCGCCAACCCTTCATAGCCCGTCGCCCAGACCACGGCGCCCGCATCCGGGGCGTCGCCGATCACGATCTCGACCCCCTGCGCCCGGCAGGCCGCCGCCAGCGCGAGGCTGGCAAGGCGCGGGTGCAGGCGGGCCGACAATGTGTCGTGGATCAGCAGGCCGGTGGGGCTGGCCGGAGCCCAATCAGGGAAGGCGCTGGCCTCTACCACGTCCCAACCGGCCCGGCCCTGCCACAGCCGGGCGGCCCCAGCGCGGCGCTCATGCGCGATCCCTGCCGCGCGTTCGTCGGACAGCGACTGTAATCGGCCCAGACGGGCATAGCCGGTACTCAAACCCGAAACAGTCTCTATTTCTGCCCAGAAGCCCTCGGCCATAAGAAGGCTTTCCAGTTGGAAGGCCTTCTTGTCGTTCCAGTTCTCGGGCACATGCGGGGCCAGTGCGCCGACGATCCCGCCCGAGGAACCGGCGCCGATCGCGCGGCGCTCGATCAGGCGGACACGGGCGCCGCGTCGCGCGCAGACCCAGGCGACGCTGAGCCCGAAGATCCCGCCGCCCCGCACCGTGACATCCACCGCCGTCACCTGCGCCATTGCCATTCTCCGCGCCGTTGATCATCCTCGCCCGCGACTCGGATGTAGGGCATATGCAGCGATCAGACCAGAGCGCGAATCTGACATGGCGCGACGGCGGCGTGCCGGTGTCGACCCTTTTCGATGACCCCTATTTTTCGCTGGCCGGCGGGCTTGAGGAGACGAGGCATGTCTTTTTGCAAGGCAATGACCTGCCCGCGCGCTTCCGTCCCGGTTTTCACATTGCGGAACTGGGTTTTGGCACCGGGCTTAACCTGATCGCGGCGCTTCTGGAATGGCGTGCGGCTGGGTGCAAGGATCGTCTCTATTACACCAGTTTCGAGGCTTTCCCCATGACGGCCGCTGACATGTCGCGCGCGCTTGAGGCCTTTCCCGCCGCGCGTGCGGCGGCGGAGGAGGTGCTGGCGCAATGGGCGGCCGGGCGCCGGGTGATCGAATTGCCGGATCTGCGGGCCGAGATCGTTCTGGGCGACGCGCGCGAGACCCTGCCGCGATGGGGCGGCCGCGCGGAGGCTTGGTTTCTGGATGGGTTCTCGCCTGCGAAGAACCCCGAGATGTGGGCGCCCGGGCTGATGGCGCAGGTCGCCGCCCATACCGCCCGCGGCGGCAGTTTCGCCAGCTATACGGCGGCGGGATTCGTGCGCCGCGGGCTGCAGGAAGCGGGCTTTGCCGTCACCCGCGTGCCGGGATATGGACGCAAGCGGCATATGAGCCGGGGCGTGCTGAAGGACAGCCCATGACCGAGCAGAACACCCGCCTCGGCATTCTTCTGATGGTCGCCACGACCTTCGTCTTCGCACTGCAGGACGGCATCTCGCGCCACCTGGCGGGCAGCTACAACGTCTTCATGGTGGTGATGATCCGCTACTGGTTCTTCGCCGCCTTCGTCATCGTCGTCACCGCGCGTCGCCCGGGCGGGATCCGCCGGGCGCTGAAACCGCGTTTTCCCCTGTTGCAGAGCCTTCGCGGCACGCTTCTTGTCGTCGAAATCTGGGTCATGGTGCTGGGTTTCGTCCACCTCGGACTGGTCGAGGCACATGCGGTCTTCACCTGCTATCCGCTGCTGGTGTCGGCGCTGTCGGGGCCGGTCCTGGGCGAATCCGTAGGCTGGCGGCGTTGGGCCGCTGCCGGGGTGGGTTTCCTCGGCGTTCTGATCATCCTGGAGCCGGGGGTCTCGGTCTTCTCGCCCTGGGCGCTGGCACCGCTAAGTGCCGCGCTGGGCTTCGCGCTCTACTCGCTGCTTACCCGCTATGTCGCGCGGGCCGATAGCGCCTCGGTCAGCTTCTTCTGGACGGGCACCGTGGGCGCGGTGATCGCAACGGCGGTAGGCCTGTTCTTCTGGCAGCCGATGAGCGGGCCCGACTGGGGCTGGATGGCGCTGTTGTGCGTCACCGCGGCCTTCGGGCATTTCCTGCTGATCCGCGCCTATGAGGTGGCCGAGGCAAGTTCGGTCCAGCCCTTTGCCTATTTCCAGCTGATCTTCGCCTCGATGATCGGCATCACCGTGTTCGGCGACCTGTTGCAGGTGAATGTGGTGATTGGCGCGGCGATCGTGGTGGGGGCCGGGCTGTTCACCCTGTGGCGTGCCCAGGTCAAGACACGCAGGGAACGCCGCGCCAGCGCGGTTGCTGCGAAATAAGGCCCGTTCACCGCCAGGTCGGGTGGAATTTCCCGGCCGGCGAGAGGGTGAAGATCTCGGCCCCGGCGGCGGTGACACCCACCGAATGTTCGAACTGCGCCGACAGCGACTTGTCGCGGGTCACCGCCGTCCAATCATCGGCCAGAACCTTGGTTTCGGGGCGGCCGAGGTTCACCATCGGCTCGATGGTGAAGAACATCCCCTCTTCCAGCACCGGGCCGCGGCCGGGGCGGCCGTAGTGCAGCACATTCGGCGGCGCGTGGAACACCCGCCCCAGCCCATGGCCGCAGAAATCGCGCACCACGCTCATCCGGTTGCCCTCGACATAGCTTTGGATCGCGTAGCCGATGTCGCCGAAGGTATTGCCGGGCTTCACGGCCTCGATCCCGATCATCAGCGCGTCATGCGTGACCTGGATCAGCCGCTCGGCCTTGCGGCCGAGGTTTCCGGCCACATACATGCGGCTGGAATCCCCGAACCAGCCGTCCAGGATCACGGTGACGTCGATGTTCAGGATATCGCCGTCCTTCAGCGTCTTTGGCCCCGGAATCCCATGGCAGACGACATGGTTGACCGAGATGCACGAGGCATGTTGATAGCCGCGATAGCCGATCGTGGCGGAAACGGTGCCCAGTTCGGTCACACGACGGGTGATGAAATCGTCGATTGCCTCGGTCGTGGCGCCGGGCACGACATGTTCGGCCACCTCGTCGAGGATCTGCGCCGCCACACGGCCGGCCGCATGCATGCCCGCGAAATCGCCGGGTTCGTAGATGGTGATACCGTCTTTGGTGACGCGGTTGCTGCTATCGTCCACAGCGCCCTCCGTATTCCTGGGCGCGATGCGCCGGTTTCGGGGGTTAGATAGTCCCAAAGGCGCGATTTGGCCAGCGTTTCGGAAGTTGGGGCCATGGCGCCCCGTCCAAGGCGGGGCTTTCGCGCAGACGCCCCTGGGGGTCTTGGGGGGGTGAACCCCAGCACCAAGGCACGCAAGAGAGGTGTCGCGGAACCCGCACCCCTATGCGACCGGCAGTGCTCGCGCCGCGCGGACCCCCTCGGGCGAAACCTCGGTGCCCAACGCCAGCATCTCGACCCCCGCGGCGCGGGCGGCATCGAACGCCATCGCATAGGCCGGGTCGATATCCGCGGCGATCCGCACCCGCGTGCCATCGCTTCGCGACACGAGATAGAGCATCACCGCCCGCCGTCCGGCCTGCGCCTCGCGCGCAAGCTCTTGCAGGTGCTTGGTGCCGCGTTTCGTCACTGAATCGGGAAATTCCGCCCATCCGCCGCGCGAAAGCGTAACGCTTTTCACCTCGACCAATGCCTCTCCTCGCGTCGGGTCGGACAGCAGGAAATCGACCCGGCTGCCCGCACCATAGGGCACCTCGGCGCGGATCGTGGCATAACCCGCGAGGTCCGGCACCGCGCCGGTCGCCAAGGCTTCGGCCACGACGCGGTTCGCCAGCCCGGTATCCACCGCCACCAGCGTGCCGGGCGCGGGCTCTACCAGTTTCCACGAATATCCAAGCTTCTTCTTGGGATCATCGTTGGGCTCCAGCCAGCACCGGGCCCCCTCTGGCGCCAAACCCAGCATCGAGCCGGGATTGGGACAATGCGCGACCACCTCGCGCCCGTCCGGAAGCCGCATGTCGGACAGGAACCGCTTGTAGCGCCGGATCAGCCGGGCCTGAAGGAGGGGTGGAAAGCGCATGACACCCGCCCTATACCGCAAGGATAGCCCGTGCAAGGAGAGTGCCATGGCCGCCAACCCCACCGCCGCGATGATCGTGATCGGAGACGAGATCCTGTCCGGCCGGACGCGCGATTCGAACCTGCACCACCTGGCGGGCAAACTGACGGACCACGGCATCGACCTGGTCGAGGCGCGGGTGATCGGCGACCGGCGCCAGACCATCATCGACACGGTGAACGCGCTGCGCGCGCGGGTCGATCACGTCTTCACCTCGGGCGGGATCGGGCCGACGCATGACGATATCACCGCTGATGCCGTGGCCGCCGCCTTCGGCCTGACCGCCGGCATCCGCGACGACGCGCGGGCGCTGCTGGAGGACTACTTCGCCAGCCGCGGGGTCGAGGCGACGCCGGCGCGGATGCGGATGGCGCGGGTTCCCGAGGGCGCCGTTCTGATCGACAACCCGGTGTCGGTGGCGCCGGGGTTCAGCCTGGGCAACGTCCATGTGATGGCGGGTGTGCCCAGCGTGTTCGAGGCGATGCTGCAAGGCGTCCTACCAAGGTTGACCGGGGGCGCGCCGGTGCGCTCTCGCACGCTGCGGATGCTGCGCGGCGAGGGCGATGTGGCAGAGATCCTGGAGGCGGTGGCGGCGGAATATCCCGATCTCAGCTTCGGATCCTATCCGTTCCAGCAAGATGGCCGCTATGGCACCAATCTGGTGATCCGGGGCACGGATGAAGCGCTTCTGAATCAGGCTCTGTTCCGGCTGGAATCGGCCCTTTCCGAGGATGCCGCATGACCCGACCGGACATTGCGGCGCTTTGCGATGTGGTCGATGCCACCTGGCCGCCCGCCGCCTTTCACCGCACCGGTCCCTGGGTGGTGCGCGAGGGGCGGGGCGGCGGTCAGCGCGTTTCGGCCGCGACGGCCGCGGGCCCGGTGACCGAGGCCGATCTGGATAGCGCCATCGCCCGGCAGCGGGCCCTTGGTCAGACCCCGATCTTCATGATCCGGCCAGGCGACGAGGCCCTTGACGGCTGGTTGGCGGCGCGCGGCTTTCGGGTGAAGGACCCGGTCGTCCTATACCTCGCGCCGGTCGCCGCGCTGGCCGAGGCGATCCCGCAGGTTACGGCAATGACGGTCTGGCCGCCGCTGCAGATCCAGCGCGAGATCTGGGAACAGGGCGGCATAGGGGCGGCCCGGCTGGCGGTGATGGAGCGCGCCGAAGGCCCCAGGACCGCGATCCTGTCGCGGCGCGCCGACAAGCCCGCGGGCACCGGTTTCGTCGCGATCCACGACGGCGTGGCGATGGTCCATGCGCTGGAGGTCTCGGCCAACCGCCGCCGGCTGGGCGCGGGACGGTACATCATGCGTTGCGCTGCCAACTGGGCGCGGGCCCAGGGCGCCGAATGGCTCTCGCTCGCCGTGACCGAGGCCAATCTGGGCGCGCGCGCCCTCTATGCTTCCCTCGGGATGGAGGAAGTGGGAAACTATCATTACCGCGTCCCCTGAGGCGCGCGAGAGGAGGCGAGGATGGACTGGACCACGATCAAGGAACCGACCGCGCTCGATCTGCCGATGGTGGATCCGCTGCCCGAGTCGACCGCGAAATACTTCCGCGTCTGTCAGGAAAAGCTTGGTCTCATACCGAACGTGCTGAAGGCCTATGCCTTTGACATCGACAAGCTGAATGCCTTTAGCGCGATGTACAACGATCTGATGCTGGCGGATTCCGGTCTGACGAAGCTAGAGCGCGAGATGATCGCGGTGGTGGTGTCGTCGATCAACCGCTGCTGGTATTGCCAGGTGGCACATGGCGCGGCGGTGCGCGACTTGTCGGGCGACCCGATGCTGGGCGAGGCGATGGTGATGAACTATCGCGCGGCACCGCTGGATCCGCGCCAGCGCGCGATGCTGGATTTCGCGGCGAAGCTGACCGAAACCCCCGACCGGATCGTCGAAGAGGACCGCGCGGCACTGCGCAAGGCGGGCTTTTCGGAACGCGACATCTGGGATATCGCCTCGGTGGTGGGGTTCTTCAACATGACCAACCGGGTGGCGGCGGCGACCGAGATGCAGCCTAACGCCGAATATCATGGCCAGGCGCGATGAAGGCGGCGCTGGCGCTGGCCGGGCTTCTGGCGCTTGCCGCGCCGGCGGGGTGGGCGCTGACACTGGATCTTCCGGCCAAGGCGGAACTTCGCGCTGAAAAGAGCAGCGTGCTTGGATCCTACCGCTTTCCGGTCGGGCCGTGGAAGGATGGCGGTTTCCAGGCAAAGCGCGCCGAGGGGCCGGTGCTGATCCGGGCCTGGCGCGTAGACCAGCGCGATCTTACGACGCTGCAGGTGATGGCCGATCTGCGCGCCCAACTGGAAACGAAGAGGTTCACGCCGCTTTATGAATGCGACACGCGCGCCTGCGGCGGTTTCGATTTCCGCTATCACCTGCAAATTCTGCCAGAGCCGCAGATGCACGTCGATCTGGGCGATTTCCGCTATCTGGTGACGCGCCGCCAGGCTGATACCGGGCCGCAATATGTGGGCCTGCTGGTCAGCCGCAGCGCGGAATCGCGCTTTGTCGAGGTGATCCGCGTGGGCCTTCCGCTGCCCGCTGCCGCCAAGGCCACCGCCGCCAAACAATCGCCGCCCGATGCCGGACCCCCTCCCGCCGCGATCCCGGCCCCGCCGCCCCAGGACGTGGCCGCGGGCCTGGCCGCGGGCGTCGCGGTGCCGCTCGATGATCTCGACTTCTCCTCGGGCTCGTCCGATCTGGCGCCGGGCGAATACGGCTCGCTCCGCACGATCGCGGATTACATGAAGGCCCATCCCGACCAGCATATCACCCTGGTCGGCCATACCGACACGACCGGCGGCTTGGAACCCAATCTGGCGCTGTCGAAGAAGCGCGCCGAATCCGTGCGGGACCGGCTGATCAAGGATTATGGCGTCGATCCCAAGAAGATCGCCGCCGCCGGAGTGGGCTATCTCGCGCCGCGGGCCTCGAACGACACCAAGGCCGGACGAGAGCGCAACCGCAGGGTTGAGGCGATGGTGGATTCAGGCCAGTAGAGGCGCGCCTTGGCGCCGGGGGGTAACCCCCCGGGGGATATTTCCCCCACGAAGAAGACCCGAGGCGCCCTTGGCTTTCATTGTTCCCCAAATACGCCGGGGGTGCAGGGGGCAGCGCCCCCGCCCTTACCAGCTTTCGGGGCCCTTGTCGGCGAATTGCCGGGCCAGGAAGTCGATGAAGGCCCGCACCTTGGGCTGGGTGAACCGGCCCGGCGGATAGACCGCGTAGATGCCCTGCGTCTCGGTCGGCAGGCCGGGGATGGCCTCCTCGATCTGGCCCGAACGCAGCGCATCGGCATAAAGGAAGCTGGGCAGATACGCGATGCCCAGCCCCGCGATCGCCGCATGAAGCAGGGATTGCCCGTCGTTCACCGTCAGCCAGCCCGCGGTGCGGACCTGGCGCTTTTCGCCCGAGGGCGCGGTGATCTTCCAGACATTGCCGTTGGCCTGATTCGAATAATGCAGCAGCTTGTGCTCGTTCAGGTCGTCGATCTTCTGTGGCCGCCCGTAGCGCTGGAAATAGCTGGGCGAGGCGATCATCTTCTTCGTGGTCTCGGTCAGCTTGCGCGCCATCAGCGTGCTGTCCTCGAGATCGCCGATGCGGATCGCCATGTCGAACCCTTCGCTGATCAGTTCGACGTAACGGTTGTTAAGCACCATGTTGACGGTGATATCGGGATATTCCTGCAGAAAGCTTCCCAGGATCGGAGACAGCAGATTCACCCCGAAATCGGTCGCGACCGAGATCCGCAACAGCCCCGACGGGGCCGATTGCATCGAGGTCACCAGCGCATCGGCCTCGCCCGCGTCATTCAGCACACGGCGCGCGCGGTCATAATAGGCCAGGCCGATTTCGGTCGGCGAGACCCGTCGTGTCGTCCGGTTCAGAAGACGCGCACCAAGACGGGCCTCCAGCGCCGAGACGTGTTTGGAGACGGCGGATTTCGAGATCCCCATCTTCTTGGCGGCGTCGGTGAATCCGCCCTGGTCCACCACCGTGGCGAACGCTTCCATTTCCGTCAGTCGGTCCATTGTGCACCCATTGGCTACTCTGCACGTCGCAGACCGTTATTGGCGCCAAATCGGGCAGGATTGGGTCAGAGGGCCGACAATATCGGGGTTTTGTTCTGGATCGTTAATGGCAGAGAAACACCGGGGGACAGCCTTCTGCCCCGGTTGTTTCGGCATCAGCATCAATACCTTGCCCTATGCCGGATATCAAAGCGTCGCGGCCAGCCGGGCGCCCTGATCTATGGCGCGCTTGGCGTCCAGTTCCGCGGCCACGTCCGCCCCGCCGATGACATGCGCGGCCACGCCCGCCGCCGCCAGCGCATCGGCCAGGCCGCGCGCCGGTTCCTGGCCCGCGCAAAGCACCACCGTATCGGCCTCGATCAGTTCCTGCCGTCCGTCGCGGGCAATCCACAGGCCCTGATCGGTGATCCGCTCGTAGCTGACCCCGCCCAGCATCTTCACGCCCTTCGCCTGCAGCGTGGCGCGGTGGATCCAGCCGGTGGTCTTGCCCAGCCGCTTGCCCGGCTTCTCGGCCTTCCGTTGCAGAAGCGTAACCTGCCGCGCGGGCGGCGCGGGGCGCGGACCTTCCGGCGCCAGCCCGCCGCGCGCCTCGGACGGGTCGGCCACCCCCCATTCGCGCCGCCACAGCGCGGCATCCTCGGCCGGGCTTACCCCGTCCTCGACCAGGAACTCGGCCACGTCAAAGCCGATCCCGCCGGCGCCGACGATCGCCACGCGCTCGCCCGCTGTGGCCTTGCCGCGCAATACCTCGGCATAGCCCAGAATCTGGCCGCCCTCGACGGGAATGCCCGGATCGCGGGGGCGGACGCCGGTGGCCACGATCACCGCGTCGAAACCTTTCAGCTTGGCGACGTCCGCCTCCACCCCCAGGCGCAGGTCGATGCCGGCCTCGGCTACCATGGTCTCGTACCAGCGCACCAGGCCATGGAATTCCTCCTTGCCGGGGATCACGCGGGCCATGTTCAACTGCCCGCCGATCCGGTCGTCGCGGTCGAACAGCGTCACCCTGTGGCCCCGACCCGCCGCGACCAGCGCCGCCGAAAGGCCCGCGGGTCCCGCGCCGACCACCGCGACCGTCTTGGGCGTATCGGCGCGCGGATAGGTCAGTTCGGTCTCGTTGCAGGCGCGGGGGTTGACCAGGCAGGTGGTCAGCTTGCCGCTGAAGGTGTGATCCAGGCAGGCCTGGTTGCAGGCGATGCAGGGGGCGATGGTCTCGGCGCGCCCGGCGGCGGCCTTGGCCACGAAATCGGGATCGGCCAGGAAGGGCCGCGCCATCGAGACCATGTCCGCCGCGCCGTCGGCCAGCACCGTTTCGGCGATCTCGGGGGTGTTGATCCGGTTCGAGGTGATCACCGGAATGCCGACATGGCCCATCAGCTTCTTCGTCACCCAGGCAAAGCCCGCCCGCGGGACAGAGGTGGCGATGGTCGGGATCCGCGCCTCGTGCCAGCCGATACCGGTGTTCAGGATCGTGGCCCCCGCGGCCTCCACCTTGGCGGCGAGGCCCAGTACCTCGTCGAAACTCTGCCCGTCAGGCACCAGATCCAGCAGCGAGATCCGGTAGATCAGAATGAAATCCTCGCCCGCCGCCTGACGCACCCGCTTTACCACCTCGACGGGCAGGCGCTGGCGGTTCTCGACCGAGCCGCCCCAGCGGTCCTCGCGCCGGTTCACATGGGTGACCAGGAACTGGTTCAGGAAATAGCCCTCGCTGCCCATCACCTCGACTCCGTCATAGCCGGCCTCGCGCGCCCGCGCCGCCGCCGTCGCGATGTCGCCGATCTGCTTTTCGATCCCGGCCTCGTCCAGCGCGTTCGGCACGAAGGGAGAGATCGGAGATTTCACCGCGCTGGCCGAGACGCAACCGGGCCCGTAGGCATAGCGCCCGGCGTGCAGGATCTGCATCGCGATCTTGCCGCCGGCGTCATGCACCCGGTCGGTGACGATGCGGTGGTTGGCGATGTCTTCGGGGGTGAACAGCCCGGCAGCGCCCGGAAACACTCCGCCCTCGACATTCGGGGCCATGCCGCCGGTGACCATCAGCCCGACGCCACCGCGCGCCCGCGCGGCATAGAATTCCGCGACCCGGTTCCAGTCGCCGCGCTCCTCCAGGCCGGTGTGCATGGACCCCATCAGCACGCGGTTCTTCAACTGCGCAAAGCCCAGATCCAGCGGCGCAAGCAGATGCGGATATGCGGTCATGGCAAGGTCCTCCCTGAACGCGCAACATGATGCGCCGCGTGGCGCTTGTCACCCGCAACGCGGCGTCATCCCTTTCATCTTGGCGGAAATACTCCGGGGGGCGCAGGGGGGCAGCGCCCCCCGCCCGGCCCGCGTATTCGCCTGATCCCCTTGCCTCGGCGCGCACCCGGTGAATACTGCGGCCATGGATTGGCGCGACGAAGGCGTCCTTCTTGCCGTGCGCAAACATGGCGAGAGCGCCGCGATCATCGAGGTCTTCACCCCCGCCCATGGCCGCCATGCCGGCGTCGTGCGCGGCGGTGGGGGGCGTCGTTTCGCGCCGGTGCTACAGCCGGGCAATCAGCTGGCGCTTGGCTGGCGTGCGCGGCTTGAGGATCATATCGGTGCCTTTACCGTGGAACCCCTGCGCGCGCGGGCGCCGGCGCTGATGGCGGATCGGGCCGCGCTGGCAGGGTTGTCGGCGACCTGTGCGCTGCTGTCCTTCGCCCTGCCCGAGCGCGAGCCGCATCTCGGGCTTTACGACCGCTCGATCGCGCTGTTCGATGCGCTGGGAGCGCCGGGTTGGCCGCTGGCCTACCTGCGCTGGGAGATGCTGTTGCTGGACGAGATGGGCTATGGCCTGGATTTGGGCGCCTGCGCGGTGACCGGCAGCCGCGAGGATCTGGCCTATGTCAGCCCCAAGACGGGCCGCGCCGTCAGCCGCACGGCGGCCGGAGACTGGGCGCCGCGGCTGTTGCCGCTGCCGGCATGTCTGCTGGGGCAGGGGCCGGCAAGCGCGGGCGAGATCGGCGAGGGCCTGGCCGTGACAGGCCATTTCCTGGCCCACCGCCTGGCGGTGGCGCTGGGCAAGCAGGCCCTGCCAGAGGCGCGGCAGCGGCTGGTCGATCTGCTGGCGCGTCAGTCCGCCAGCCCCTGATCGACCAGATAGCGCGCAGTATCGACCAGGCTTTGTTCGGCGGGCAGGAAGGTCATGCCCATCTCTTGCCGCGCGCGGGCGTTCGACACCGCGTCCAGCCGGCCAAGCTGCGGCAGGATCGAGCGAATCGCCGGGTCGAACAGCCCCAGCGCCCGCATCAGCAGGTCGGGCGCGGTGCGGGTCGCGATCTTGCGGTCGGGGAAGGCATCCTTCAGCGCCGCCGCCATCTGGGCGAACCACAGTGCCCGATCCGCCGCGATATAGCGCCGGCCGGTGGTGTCCGGGCGCTCAACCGCGCGCAGATGCATCTCGGCCACGTCGCGCACGTCGACCACGGCAAAGCCGATGCGCGGCACCATCGGGTCCTTGCCCGACAGCATCCGCTTCACCACCCCCACGGAGGCGCCGTAATGCCGATCCAGCGGCGGCCCCAGCACGAAGGCCGGGTTGATTGTGGTCAGTGCCAGATGCGGCGCCTGTTCGCGCACGATATCCCAGGCCGCACGCTCGGCCAGGGTTTTTGAGCGCGCATAGGCGCTGGCGGCCTTGCTGGTCACGTCGGTCCAGTCGTCCTCGGTATAGGGACGGCCGGGATCGGTGCCGGTGGCGATCGCCACGACCGAAGAGGTCAGCACCACGCGTTTCACCCCCGTCGCCCGTGCCGCGGCCAGCGCCCGCAGAGAACCGTTCACCGCGGGGCGAATCAGTTTCTCGGGGTCTCTCGGCTGGCTGATCGGAAAGGGAGAGGCCGTATGCACCAGCACCTCGGCCCCTTTCAGCGCGGTGGTCCAGCCGTCGTCGGCCGTCAGATCGAGGGTCGCAAAGCGCAGCCGTTCCAGCGCGGCGGGGTCGGTCAGATGCGGGGCCAGCGCCGCGCGGACCTCGTCCATCCGCGCAGGCGAGCGGACCGATCCGGTCACGCTATGGCCCGCGTTCAGAAGCCTCAGGGCGATATGCTTGGCAATATAGCCCGAGATGCCGGTCAGCACGATGCGCTTGCCGCTCATCCTTGATCCCTCCGTTCCGTCCCGTTCGCGCTAACGTAAAGTGGCTTGGGTTCCGTCGCCGCCAAGCGCGGGGGATCCCTGCGAAGGCACGGATCCTGGTTGTTCCCCGCGCGCCTGCCTGCCGTGCCCCGAACCGGCCAGCCGGTGGCGCAAGAATGTCCACGAATTCCGCCATGCCGGCCGCAGGCGACCTGCTACGCCCCTTGCCATTTCCCTCGCCCGGGTTTCCCTGCGCGTCAGTCAATCACGCCTGCGCCATGGGGGGAAGGGAAATACCTTTGATCCACCCGGGCCAAGTTCCGACCCCGCACACGCGCTTGTGTCATCCGTCGGCGGAAATACGTCCGGGGGTGGGAAGGCCCGGATTGCCCCGGCCACGCCACCATGCGACAAGAAATCTGACGAAGGATGGAGGCACGTTTGCGGGCATCGACAGGCAGAGCGGGGCGGCGGTTCACCCTGGCGCTGTCCCTGTCGCTAAGTCTGGGCTTGAGCCTCGGCCCCGCCGCCGACGCGGCCGGGCGCGCGGGCAAGTCCGACAAGGTCGTCTTCCGGGTGCCCGGCGCCCCGAAAAGCCTGACCACGGCGCTCGAGAACGCCTCGGTTCTGCTTTCGACCCAGTCCGACGGCCACACCGACGCCCAGGACCTGTTCGCGGCCGCGCGCGCGGATTACGCAAAGCTGGTCGGGGCGCTCTATGCCCAGGGGTATTATTCGGGAATCATCCACATCCTGGTCGACGGTCGAGAGGCCGCCCAGATCGCGCCGCTCGATGCGCCCCGCACGATCGGGCGGGTTGTGGTGACCATCGACCCGGGGCCGCGCTTCACCTTCGGCACGCTGAAGCTGGCACCGCTGGCGCCGGGCAGCCGGCTGCCCAAGCCCTTCGCGCCGGGCCAGCCGGCGCTGAGCACCGCGGTGCAGGCCGCGGTAGGGGATGCGGTCGGCGCCTGGCGCGACGCCGGTCATGCCAAGGCGCAGGTCGGGCGCCAGCAGATCGTGGCCGACCATCCGGCGCGCAAGCTTGACGCCGCAGTCACCCTGGTGCCGGGCCCAAAGGTGACCTTCGGCAACCTGCTGCTGACCGGCAAGACCACGATCAGCCCGGCCCGGATCCGCCAGATCGCGGGATTTCCCACTGGCAAGACCTTCAACCCCAAAGAGGAAAAGAAGGCCGCGGATCGCCTGCGCCGGGCGGGGGCGTTTTCCTCGGTCGCCTTTTCCGAGGCCAAGACCCTTGGCCCTGGCGACCGGCTGGACGTGACCGGTGCGCTGGTCCAGGCCAAGCGCCACCGCGTGGGGTTCGGCGCCGAACTGGCCAGCCAAGAGGGGCTGACGCTTTCGGGATTCTGGCTGAACCGCAACTTTCTGAACGACGCTCAGCAATTGCGTATCGACGCAAAGGTAAGCAGGTTGCGGGCGCAGAACGGCGCGCCGGATTACGGCCTGAAGCTGCGCTTTGATCGTCCCGCGGTCGTCACCCCCGACAGCGCGCTTTACGCCCAGCTCAGCACCCGTCAGCTGAACCAGACCGATTACACCGAGACCCTGGCCTCGGGCGAGATCGGGCTGACCCGGATCCTGCGCGAACATCTGACCGCCACCGCCGGCATCGGCTATGAGGTCAGCCGCGTGACCGACACGCTGGGCGAGCATTGGTTCCACGACATCAGCCTGCCGCTGGGGCTGATCTATGACAGCCGCGATTCGACGCTGAATCCGCGCAAGGGCGTCTATCTGGACGCGCTGGTGAAGCCCTACAAGGGCTTTGGCGGCACCGGCGACGGCGCCCAGATCAAATTGGACGCGCGCGCCTACAGGCAGCTGGGCAAACGGGTGACGCTGGCGGGCCGGCTGCAATTCGGCTCTGTCCTGGGCTCGTCCGTGGCCGGTACGCCGCGCGATTACCTGTTCTATTCGGGCGGCGGCGGCACGGTCCGGGGGCAGCCCTATCAATCGCTGGGCGTCTATGTCCTGAGCCCCACCCAACGCACCGGAGGGCGCAGCTTCATCGGGCTGTCGGGTGAGATCCGCACCCGGATCAATGCCAGTTTCGGCGTCGTGGCCTTCTATGACGCGGGCTATGTCGGCCCCGATAGCCTGCCCGGCAAGGGCGGGGCCTGGCAGGCCGGCGCCGGGCTGGGGCTGCGCTATTTCACCGGAATAGGCCCGATCCGTCTGGATGTCGGGCTGCCGGTGTCGGGTGGCACCGGCAAGGGGCCACAGATCTACGTCGGCATCGGGCAGGCCTTCTGATGCGGCGGCTGGGCACCCTTCTTGCGACCATCGCGCTGCCGGCGCTGGCCTTCGGGGCCGCGAAGGACGATGGCCAAGGCTATCTGACACAGCTTTTGGAAAAGAACCTGTCGAGCGCGGGGCGCGTGGTGCATATCACCGGGTTCGAGGGCGCGTTGTCGTCGAAGGCCAGCCTCAAGACCCTGACGATCGCCGATTCCAAGGGCGTCTGGATCACCCTGAAGGGCGTGACGCTGGATTGGTCGCGGCTGGCGCTGCTGCAAGGCAAGGTCGAGGTCAACCAGCTGACGGCGGATGAGATCGACATGCCCCGCCCGGCGATCACCGAACCCCGCAAGGCCCCGCCCCAGGCGGCCGCGCCGGGGTTCAGCCTGCCGCAACTGCCGGTTTCGGTCTCGATCGGCAAGATCGAGGCAAAGAAGGTGGTGCTGGGCGCGACGGTGCTGGGCCAGCCGGCGGTGGTCAAGGTCTCGGGCAGTGCGCAGCTGGCGGGCGGCAGCGGCAAGGCCAAGATCGACCTGCAGCGCATCGACGGCAAGACCGGGCAGATCCTGCTGGATACGAGCTATGCCAACAGCTCTGGTCAGCTGGCGGTGACCCTGAAGGTCGAGGAGGCCGCGGGTGGCATCGTGACGACGGCGCTGGGCCTGCCCGATGCGCCGGCGTTGGCGCTGAACGTGGACGGCAAGGGGCCGATCGACGATTTCGACGCCAAGATCAGCCTGGCGACCGACAATCAGCCGCGGCTGTCGGGCAATGTGGTGCTGAAAGGCGAAAAGGGCCCTGACGGCAAGCTGACCAACCATTTCACCGCCGATCTGGGCGGCGATATCGCGCCGCTCTTCGCACCGCAGTACCAGCGCTTCTTCGGCCCCAACGTGAAGCTGCAGGTCGCCGGCGCGCGGCTTCCCTCTGGGCAGGTGCGGGTGTCGAAGCTGGATCTGAAGGCGCGGCAGATCGCGTTGCAGGGCCAGGTCGATATCGGCGCCGACGGGATGCCCAGCCGCATCGACCTGACGGGCAGGCTGGCGGCGCAGGATGGTGGGCCGGTTCTGCTGCCGCTGCCCGGCGGCGCGACGCGCGTGGATCACGCGGATCTGAGCCTTCGATACAATGCCGCCACCGGAGACGGCTGGAAAGGCACGGCGCGGATCGCCGGCCTGTCCCGGCCCGGCATGGCCCTGGCCGATGCCACCCTGACCGGCCAGGGCCGCATCGCCAAGCTGAACCCGCAGGACAAGGCGCGCGGCATCGACGGCACGCTGACCCTGCAGGGCAGCGGCATGAGCCCGGCCGATCCGGCGCTGGCAGCCGCGCTGGGTGGCACTGTGAACCTGACCACCCAGTTCCACTATGTCCCGGGAGAGCCGCTGCAACTGCCGCAATTCAGCCTGAGCGGTGCCGATTACGGCCTGTCGGGCAAGGCCGAGATTTCGGGCCTGGACAAGGCGATGCAGATCAGCGGCCAGGCCAGCGCCACCTCCAGCGACATCGCGCGCTTTTCCGCGCTGGCGAGGCGCAAGCTGAGCGGTTCGGCCAAGGCGCAGATCAGCGGAACGTTCGCGCTTCTGGCCGGGACCTTCAACCTGGGCGGGTCGGTCGATGGCACCGATCTGACGATCGGGGTGCCGCAGATCGACGCGCTGATGAAGGGCAACAGCCATGTCGGTTTCTCGGTCAGCCGCGACACCAGTGGCCTGACGCTGCAAAGCCTGCAGATCAATGCCCGGTCGCTGAATGTCAGCGCCGAAGGCACGGTGAACACCCACGCAGCAGATATCCGCGCGAATCTGTCCTTTGGCGATATCGCGCAGCTTGGGCCGGGCTATGGCGGGTCGCTTGACGCGCGCCTTGCATTGACCCAGCAGGGCACGACCAGGTCGATCGCGTTGCGCGGCGCCGGAAAGAACCTGCGCCTGGGCCAGAAGATCGCCGACCGGCTGCTGCGGGGACAGACCGATTTCAACATAGCGGCCCATCAGACCGGCGCGGCGATCGGGGTCGACAAGATCGACCTGCACAATCCGCAACTGTCGCTTAGCGCCCTGCCGCGGACGAATGGGTCGGACGTGCTGGCTGTGCGGGCGCGGCTGGCGGATCTGGCGCAACTGGCCTCGGGCTTTCCGGGACCGGTCAGCGCCGAAGGGACGGTGACCCCGGCCGCCAAGGACTTTGCCGTAGATCTGGCCATGCGCGGCCCCGGCGGCATCGACGCGCTGCTGAAGGGCCGCCTGGCCCGGGATCTGTCCTCGGCCGATCTGAAGGCCTCGGGCAGCGCCCGGGCCGAGCTGATCAATCCGCTGATCGCGCCGCGATCGGTTTCCGGGCCGGTGCGGTTCGATCTGGCGCTGCACGGGCCGCCGAAGCTGGGATCGCTGTCGGGGCGGCTCGATTTCGCCAATGGGCGGATCGCGGCGCCGGTGCTGGGGATTTCGGCCACCAATGCCGGGCTGAACGCCAGCTTCACGGGCGGTCAGGCAAGGATCGCGGGGCAGATGGATGTGGGGGGCGGCACGGTGAAGCTGTCTGGGCCGGTGTCGCTGCTGCCGCCCTATGACAGCGACATCGCGGTCGCTTTGAACCGCGTCGGGCTGAAGGACCCCGAGCTGTTCGCCACCCGCGCAAGCGGCGCGCTGACATTGAAGGGCCCGCTGACCGGCGGTGCCGCGATCGCGGGCCGTGTCGCCCTGTCAAAAACCGAGATCCGCGTGCCTTCGACCGGCCTGGGCGGATCGGACACGATCCCGCAGGGATTGGTGCAGAAGGGGGCCTCGGCCCCGGTCCTGGCGACTTTGAAGCGCGCCGGTCTGGGCGCGAAACCGGGTGCCACGACCGCCGCCGCGGCGGCGGCGGCACCCCTGCGCCGCCCGTTCCGCATGAACTTGACGATCTCGGCGCCCGAGCAGCTTTTCGTGCGCGGCCGGGGGCTGGACGCGGAACTGGGCGGCCAGATCGCGCTGACCGGCACCTCGTCCGACATCATCCCGATCGGCAGCTTCGATCTGAAGCGCGGCCGGCTGGATATCCTGGGCAAACGGCTGGATCTGACCGAAGGCAGCCTGCGCCTGCAGGGCCGGTTCGTTCCCTATGTGCATCTGGTCGCCTCGAGCACCAGCAACGGGGTGACGTCGATCGTCACGGTCGATGGCGTGGCGACCGATCCGAAGATCACCTTCTCCTCGTCTCCGGCGCTGCCGCAGGAAGAGGTGCTGTCGCAACTGCTGTTCGGGCAGGGGCTGTCGAAGATCTCGCCCTTTCAGGCGGCACAGCTGGCTGCGGCGGTGGCGACGCTTGCGGGCAAGGGCGGCGAGGGGATCGTCTCGAAGCTGCGCCGCAGCTTCGGGCTGGACAATCTGGACATCCAGACTGACGCCCAGGGGCAGACATCGGTGAAGCTGGGCAAATACATCTCGCGCCGGCTGTACACCGATGTGACTGTGGGACAGAACGGTACCTCGCAGGTGGATCTGAACCTCAACGTCACCAAATCGGTAACGCTTAAGGGCTCTGCCGCGTCGACGGGGAATACCGGTATCGGCGTCTATTACCAGCGCGATTACTGACCCCGCGGCGCCCGGGTCAGCGCCACGTTCAGCGCCGCGCCCAGCAAGATCACATAGGCCGAAAGGTAGAACCACATCAATAGCGCGACCACGGCGCCGATGGATCCATAGGTCCGATTGTAGCTTTGGAAATGCGAGATGTAGAAGGAAAACCCCACCGAGGCGGCGATCCACAGCGCGACCGCTAGCAGCAGGCCGGGCCAGACACGTTCATCCCGTTCGTCAAGGTTGGGCCCGAAGCGATAAAGAAGGCCGATCCCCAGAAGCACCGCCGCCAGGGCGGTAGACCATTGTACGACCGGCACCACCAGCTGGGCGAAGGGGCCCAGCGGGATCACCGTCAGGATGATCGGTAGTATGATCACCGCGGCAAGCGCGATCAGCCCCATGGCGATCAGGATCAGCGTCAACAACATCGCCGCAAGGATACCGCGCAACCCGCCCCGGTCACGGGTGCGATGGATGGTGTTCAGTCCCTGCAGCAGCGCCGACACCCCCGACCGCGCCGACCAAAGCGCCAACAGCGTAGACAGGATCGAGGCCCAGCCCAGGGTGGAATTGTTGGCCGCGATCAGCGCCTGGACCTGTCCGTAGAACAGGTCGAACGCCTGGCTGGGCAGGAATCTCGCCATGAGCGCCGCCTGCTGCTCGATCACCGCCGGGTTCCAGACAAAGCCCCAGAGCGCAATCAACGCGGCGACCGCGGGAAAGATCGCCAGCATCGCGAAGAAGGCAACCCCTGCGGCCACCAAGCCAAGCTTGGCCTCGTTCGCGATCTGCGAGATGACGGAGATCAGTTTGAGCATCAGCGCCGCCGTTCATCTTTGCCGGGTCCTTGGCGCGGCCTCCGGCGTCTGTCATGAAAAAGCCCGCCGGAGCGGGCTATTTCGAAACATTCAAATGGTCACCGTCAGGTGCCGGAGGTCGAGTTGCTGCTCGACGCGATGGTTGTGGCAATCACCACGGCCACGACGGTCATGACGGCAGCGCCCCCGCCCCCCAGGGCCCCGAGCGAGGTGGGGGCGGCCTGTGCCGATGCAGTGGTAGCGATCCCGCCGGAGAGGCCGGTCGCCAGAGCGGCGGCAAGTACGATCTTCTTCATCTCGTTCTTCCTCGGTAAAATACGGAAATCATGGAAAGCCTAACATTGGCCCTGAATGGAATAAAGAAAAATCTGGAGACATCGGCGCAGCTCCGCGGATATGTTCAAATCCTGTTCAGATATCGACCCTAGGCTGTCTTGCCGCGGCGAAAAGGCTGGGCCG
Organism: Allgaiera indica; assembly: GCF_900106675.1. Taxonomy (GTDB): domain Bacteria; phylum Pseudomonadota; class Alphaproteobacteria; order Rhodobacterales; family Rhodobacteraceae; genus Acidimangrovimonas; species Acidimangrovimonas indica. Next base: position 50,853 of record NZ_FNOB01000004.1, on the reverse strand, counting down.
GGGTGCCACGTGCGGGCATTCTTGCGGGCAAGGGCGGCGCGGCCTAACCATGGCTTCGTCAACAGGGGCGGCTGCGCGTGAACATCCTATTCGTCCATCAGAATTATCCTGGCCAATACCGCCAGCTGCTCGAATGGCTGATCGCGCAGCGCGCCCACCGGATCGTCTTTCTGACCCAGCGTCAGGGTCTGCCCGTGATGCCGGGCGTAACGATCCGCGCCTATGCCAGCCATCATCGCCCCGCCGCCGATGCCTATGGCCTTTCGCGCCATTTCGAGGAGTGCATGGGCAATGGCTATGGCGCGGCGCTGGCCGCGCAACAACTAAAGCAGGAGGGTTTTACCCCAGATATCATCCTGGGCCATATCGGCTGGGGCGAAGTGACCTTTCTCAAACAGGTCTGGCCCGGGGTGCCGGTGCTGGGCTATTTCGAATATTTCTTTCTCGCCCGCGGCGGATCCGTGGGTTTCGATCCGGAATTCCCGGCCGCGCCCGAGGCGCCCTATCTGATGCAGGCGCGAAATGGTGCGAATTATCTGGCCGCCGCCTCCGTCGATCTGGGCCAATGCCCGACCGCGTGGCAGCTAGGCACCTTTCCGTCCGAAATGCAGGCCAAATGCTATACCTGCCACGACGGCATCCGCACCGACCGGCTGCGGCCCGACCCGGCGGCCAGCCTCTCGCTTGGCCGCCTCGACACCGCGCTGACCCGCGACGACGAGGTCTTCACCTACATGGCGCGCAACATGGAACCCACCCGCGGCTTTCACATCTTCATGCGCGCCTTGCCCCGGATCCTGGCCGCCCGGCCCCGGGCGCGCGCCCTGATCATCGGCGGCAACGAGGTCTCCTACGGAAAGGGCAGCGGCGAAAAGGGCGGCTACCGCGCCGAGATGGAGCGCGAGCTGGGTGACCGGCTGGATTGGGATCGGGTGCATTTCCTGGGCCGTGTGCCCTATGCGTCCTATCGGCAGGTGATCCAGCTAAGCCGGTGCCACATCTATCTGACGGTGCCGTTCGTGCTGTCGTGGTCGCTGATCGAGGCGATGTCGATGGGCGCGACGATCGTGGCCTCGGACACCGCGCCGGTGCGCGAGGTGATCGCGCATGGCAGGAATGGCCTGCTGGTCGACTTCTTCGACCCCGCAGCGCTGGCCGCGCAGGTGACCGAGGTGTTGGAGCGGCCCGGGGACTTTGCTGATCTGGGCGTTCGCGCCCGCGCCGACGCGGTGGCGAAATATGACTTCCTCTCGGCCACCCTGCCGGAGCATCTGAAACGGATCAACGCGCTGCTGCCACGGCGCGATCGGATCGAATTGCGCGGATGAAAAGGCTCTATTTGCCGTAGTAGTCTCGAAACCACTCCACGAAACGCGCGATGCCGTCGTGGAAATCGGTTTGCGGACGATAGCCGGTAAGGTTTTGCAAAAGCGTGGCATCGGCCCAGGTGGCGGGCACATCGCCTTTCTGCATTTCCATGTAATTGCGGATCGCCTTCTTGCCCAGGCAATCCTCGATCGCCTCGACGAAATCCAGAAGCCGCACCTTGTCGGAATTGCCGATATTCACCACCCGATAGGGCGCGACGGGGGAAAGCGAATCCCAATCGGCGATGTCGTCGCGGCTGGCGGGGCGGACCGGGACGGCGTCGATCAGCAGGCGAATGCCCCGTACCAGATCGTCGACATAGGTGAAATCGCGATACATCTCGCCGTGGTTGTAGATGTCGATCGGCCGGTTTTCGAGTATCGCGTCCACGAACTTGTAAAGCGCCAGATCCGGGCGGCCGAAGGGGCCGTAGACGGTGAAGAAGCGGAACATCGTGGTCGGCAGGTTCCAAAGATGGGCATAGGAATGGCCCATCGATTCGTTTGCCTTCTTGGTCGCGGCATAGATCGTCAGCTGCGTGTCGGCCTTGTCGCGTTCGGTGAACGGCATGTCGTCGTTCGCGCCATAGACCGACGAGGTCGAGGCCATCAGCAGATGTGCCACCTGCAGGCGCCGGGCCGCTTCCATCACGTTGAAGGTGCCGACGATGTTCGAATCGATATAGGCGCGCGGGTTTTCCAGGCTGTAGCGCACCCCCGCCTGCCCGGCGAGATGGACGATGACTTCGGGGCGGAACTCATCCGCCATACGGTCGAACAGGGCGGCGTCCTCCAGCATCCCTTCGGTTGCGGTGAAATTCGGGCTTTGCAGCAGGATCGCATGGCGCCGCCGTTTCAGCGCGACGTCGTAGTAATCGGTCATCCCGTCGAAGCCATGCACCCGGAAGCCCTCGGCCAGCAGCAGGCGGGCCAGGTGGAAGCCGATGAATCCGGCGGTGCCGGTGATGAGGATACGCTGCATGGATGCCCCCGGAATTGCCATCGGGCCTTGTGCGGCCCTGCCCGGCGAAGCAACGCGACCAAAGCGCGAAGGTCAAGACGGAAGGCCGCCGCCCGCCCTGACGTGGCGCGCGCATGGGGCGCTGGCGATGCTGGGAAGAGGTCGCTGTCCGGGGAAAGACATGGTGCCCAGGAGAGGACTCGAACCTCCACATCTTGCGATACAGGTACCTGAAACCTGCGCGTCTACCAATTCCGCCACCTGGGCCGGTGTCGTGAAGGGCGATGTATCGGGGGGCGCTGACAGTGTCAACGGGGTCTTTCGCAAAAACCGCGCGATACAGTTGCGCCTTGTTCCCGCCGTCCCGCGAAGCTATTCAGAGGCCAGCGATTGCGCGCCTGACGCGGCGCCCAAGGTTCGGAGGGCGGGACATGTCGAAGCTGGTCACGATCTATGGCGGTTCGGGGTTCGTGGGACGCTACATCGCGCGACGGCTGGCCAAGAACGGATGGCGAATCCGCGTCGCCGTGCGGCGCCCGAACGAGGCGCTTTTCGTGAAGACCTACGGCGCCGTCGGCCAGATAGAGCCTATATTCTGCAACATCCGCGACGACGAGTCCGTGCGCGCGGCGCTGCGTGGCGCCGACGCGGTGGTCAATTGCGTCGGCGTCCTGGTGCGTGAGGGCCGCAATACCTTTCGGGCCGTCCAGGCCGAAGGCGCGGGCCGCATCGCCCGCATCGCCGCCCAGGAAGGCGTGGGCCGGCTTGTGCATCTCTCGGCGATCGGCGCCGACGCCGAGGGCGGCAGCGATTACGCCCGCACCAAGGCCGCCGGCGAACAAGCGGTGACCGAGGCCTTTCCCGGCGCGGTGATCCTGCGTCCATCGGTGATCTTCGGTCCCGAAGATGGCTTTTTCAACCGCTTCGCGTCGCTTTCGCGCTTCTCGCCGATGCTGGCGATCGTCGGCGGCAAGACGCGCTTTCAGCCGGTCTATGTCGATGACGTGGCCCAGGCAGCGGTGGCGGGGGTCGAAGGTCGGGCCCAGCCGGGGATCTATGAACTTGGCGGCCCCGAGGTTCGCACGCTGCGCGAAACCTGCGTCTGGCTGCTGAACGAGATCCGCCGCCGGCGGTTGATCGTGAACCTGCCGTTCTGGCTGGGTGCGCTGATGGGCGGGGCCTTCGATCTGCTTCAGACGCTTAGCGGCGGGTTGCTGGTTAATCGTATCCTGACCCGCGACCAGGTGCGCAGCCTGCGTCATGACAATGTGGTGTCCGATGGCGCGCGTACCTTGCGCGATCTCGGTGTTGCCCCTACCCCGTTCGAGGCCGTTGTGGGCGATTATCTCTGGCGTTACCGCCCGGCGGGGCAGTTCGAAGAGATCACCGAATCCGCACGCAAACTGAACAAGGCCTAAGCTGGGGCGGGCGCCCTGGGGCCATCTGGACGGGGACGCATCGCTTGACCTACATGAACGACGTGTGGCTGGGCGTGATCGAGGGGATCACGGAATTCCTGCCGATTTCGAGCACCGGGCACCTTCTGGTGGCCGAACACTGGCTGGGTGCGCGCTCGGACACCTATAACATCGTGATCCAGGCCGGGGCGATCCTGGCGGTCACGCTGATCTACTGGCGCAGACTGGTCGAACTGCTGACCAACTGGTCAGATCCCGACAACCGCGATTATCTTTTCAAGCTGCTGATCGCCTTCGGCATCACCGCCGCGCTGGGGTTGATCGTGAAGAAGTTGGGGTTCGAGCTGCCGACCACGATCACCCCGATCGCCTGGGCGCTGCTGATCGGCGGCTTCTGGATCATCGCGGCCGAACATTTTGCAGCCAAACTGCCGGATTCGACCCGCATCACCCTGCGCGTGGCGGTCGCCGTGGGTCTGGCCCAGATCGTCGCCGGGGTATTTCCGGGCACCTCGCGGTCGGGCGCCACGATCTTCGTCGCGATGCTGCTGGGCACGTCGAACCGTGCCGCGGCCACCGAATTCGCCTTTCTCGTCGGCATTCCCACCATGTATGCCGCCTCGGGCTACGAATTGCTCAAGCAGTTCACCCATGGCGCGCATCATCAGGTCGAGAACTGGACATCCCTGGGCATCGCCTTCGTGGTATCGACGATCACCGCCTTCATCGCGGTGAAATGGCTGCTGGGCTACATTCAGGTCCACCGCTTCACCATCTTCGCCGTCTACCGCATCCTGTTCGGCGGCCTTCTGCTGGCGCTGACCGCAACCGGCACCCTCGGCTGACCACGCGAATCACCTTTTCGGCGTCTGGGGCCGGCTGGGAAAACCTGCTGGCCTGCGATATAGGTAACGCAAACTGACCTAAATATCGGTAAAGTTCTGCCGAAGGTTGGTCAGAAAGCGAAAATAGTCCGATTTAGGTAAACTATGCTGACTTTTATTTAACCGAAAGCCAGTCTAGGAAGGCGTCACCCGATTTTCCCCGAGGGAGGCGCCCGCATGGCCAAGAACCCCATGCTCAAGTTCGTGACGATCGAAAAGCAGATGCCCGAAAAGCGTCCGCCGTCGCTTCGGGCGCAGGATTTCCACGAGATCTACCGTGAATATGCGGCTGAGAAGGCGGCAGAGCAGGCGGGGCGATGCAGCCAATGCGGCGTGCCCTTCTGCCAGTCGCATTGCCCGCTGCACAACAACATCCCCGACTGGCTGCGCCTGACGGCCGAAGGCCGCCTGCAAGAGGCCTACGAGATCAGCCAGTCCACCAACACCTTCCCAGAGATCTGCGGCCGCATCTGCCCGCAAGACCGCCTGTGCGAAGGCAATTGCGTGATCGAGCAATCGGGTCACGGCACGGTCACCATCGGCGCGGTCGAGAAATACCTGACAGACATGGCCTGGGAAAATGGCTGGGTCCGCCCGATCAAACCGGTGGACGAACGCAGCGAAAGCGTCGCGGTGATCGGCGCCGGCCCGGGTGGCCTGGCGGCGGCGGATGCGCTGCGGCGCGCCGGGCTGCAGGTGACGGTCTATGACCGGCATGACCGCGCGGGCGGCTTGATGACCTACGGCATCCCCGGCTTCAAGCTGGAAAAGGACGTGGTGATGCAGCGCGTCGACCAGTTGGAAGCCGCGGGCGTGGCGTTTCAGCTGAACTGCAACGTCGGCACCGACATCAGCTTTGACGCGATCCGCGGCAAGCATGACGCGGTGCTGATCGCGACGGGTGTCTACAAGTCGCGCGAATTGAAGGCGCCGGGCGTCGGCGTCGCGGGCGTGGTCAAGGCGCTCGATTATCTGACCGTGTCGAACCGCCTTGGCTTTGGCGACGAGGTGCCTGAATTCGACAGCGGAGAGCTGAACGCCGCGGGCAAGCGCGTCGTCGTCATCGGCGGCGGCGATACGGCGATGGATTGCGTGCGCACCGCCGTGCGGCAGGGCGCGACCAGCGTGAAATGCCTCTATCGCCGCGACCGGGCGAACATGCCCGGCAGCCAGCGCGAAGTGGCCAACGCCGAGGAGGAGGGCGTCGAATTCGTCTGGCTTTCGGCGCCCAAGGGCTTCACCGGATCGCCGGTGGAAGGCGTTCTGGTGCAGAAGATGCGGCTGGGCGCGCCCGATGCCACGGGGCGGCAGGTGCCCGAGGTGATCGAGGGCGCCGATTACGTCGAAGACGCGGATCTGGTGATCATGGCGCTTGGCTTCGAGCCCGAGAACCTGCCCGAGGCCTGGGACGCGCCGGATCTGGGCGTCACCCGCTGGAATACGGTGAAGTCGGATTTCCACACCCATGCCACCAGCCTGCCCGGCGTCTTCGCCGCGGGCGACATCGTGCGTGGCGCCAGCCTTGTCGTCTGGGCGATCCGCGACGGGCGCGAGGCGGCGGATGCGATCCTGGCCTATCTGGCCGAGGCCGGCGCCAGCGCGGTGGCGGCGCAATGATCGCCGGCGCCCGCCTTGCCCTTGTGGCCGGGGCGCTGACCCTGGCCGCGGCCGCCCCGGCGGCTGCGAAGACCTTCACCCCGCCGAAAGGGTGCCAGGTCTATCTGACGGTGCAGGAACACGGCTGCATGGTGTCGAACCTTTACCGCTGCATCCAGGACAAGCCCGGCGATCAGTGGCGCGCCGATTTCGGCACCAACGGGGCCGTATTCGTCTCGAAGATCGATAACGAGACTCAGTGGATCGAGAGCGAGGATCTGGAGACTGGCAACCACGAACGCCTGCAGCCCGGGGCGCCGGACCCGGCCTCTTTCAGCAGGCTTCTGGCCACCGGGCGGGACGATTTCGATTTCTCGACGGTGAACCAGCAGGGCGTGGCCCACCGCTTCAGGGGTCATGACAAGCTGACCGGCGAACGCGTCACCATCGACGGCGTCCCGCTGCAGCGCACCGAATATTCGATCACCGCCACCGGCCCAAGCGGCGAGGTGCTGTGGAAGGCGCAGGGCCACGAATATCTCTCGGAGACCTGGCGCACGTTCTTCGCGGGGCGCGGGATCTGGGACGACAAGAGCGGCAAGACCGCTTATGACAACTCTCCCGCGCGGATGATCCAGCCGGGTCAGCCGGGCTTCGCGGCCACTGTGCCGGAATACGATTGCGATGACGTGACCTCGCAGCGGGCGGTGCCCGGGAGGCTACTGCCGGCGTCGTTCGCCATTCCCGGATCATCGGCGGAGGCGCAGCAATGAGCGGCGCAAGACACGGATCCTGCCTTTGCGGCGCGGTACGGTTCGAAGCCGCCGAAACCGGCGGTTTCGGTGCCTGTCACTGCAAGATGTGCCAGCGCTGGCTGGGTGGCCCGATGCTGGGCCTGACGGTGCCCGAAGCCGCGATGCGCATCGTCGACGGCCGCGACCAGGTGGTGACGCGGCGCACGTCGGACTGGGCCACGCGCAGCCATTGCGCAACCTGCGGCTCTCCACTTTGGTACCGCTTTGACCGGGGCCAGGACGGCAGCGGCAACTACGAGGTGCCGATCGGGCTGCTTGACGACGCCGACGGTCTGAACCTGACGCGCGAGATCTTCATCGACCGCAAGCCCGACAGCTTTGCCCTGGCGGGCGATCATCCCAGGCTGACCGAGGCCGAAACCCTCGCCCTTTACGGGGCGACCCCAGAGGGAGACTGACCATGACCGAATTCGACCAATCCTGGGTGGCCGCGGAAGAAGCCAAGCGTGCCTACATGGCCGAGAACGGGCTTTACCGGGCCGAGGACGAACATGCCTCTTGCGGGGTCGGCCTAGTGGTGTCGCTGTCGGGCAAGCCCAGCCGCAAGGTCGTGCAGCACGGCATCGACGCGCTGAAGGCCGTCTGGCACCGCGGCGCCGTCGATGCCGACGGCAAGACCGGCGACGGCGCGGGCATCCATGTGCAGATCCCGGCGCCGTTCTTCTATGACCAGATCCGCCGCACCGGACACGAACCCGATACCGCCAAGCTGATCGCCGTGGGGCAGGTGTTCCTGCCGCGCACCGATTTCGGCGCGCAGGAACGCTGCCGCACGATCGTGGAAACCGAAGTGCTGCGGATGGGCCACTACATCTACGGCTGGCGCCACGTGCCGGTGAACACCGAAGTGCTGGGCGAAAAGGCCAACGCCACCCGCCCCGAGATCGAGCAAATCCTGATCCGCAACGAAAAGGACATCGACGACGAGGCGTTCGAGCGCGAGCTTTACATCATCCGCCGCCGGATCGAGAAGGCCGCGATCGCGGCCCAGGTGCCGGCGCTGTATCTGTGTTCGCTGTCGTGCCGGTCGCTGATCTACAAGGGCATGATGCTGGCGGAACAGGTGGCGGAATTCTATCCGGACCTGAAGGACGAACGCTTCGAGAGCGCTTTCGCGATCTATCACCAGCGCTATTCCACCAACACCTTCCCGCAATGGTGGCTGGCCCAGCCCTTCCGCATGCTTGCCCATAACGGCGAGATCAACACGCTGAAGGGCAACGTCAACTGGATGAAAAGCCATGAGATCCGCATGGCTTCCGCGACCTTCGGCGAATGGGCCGAGGACATCAAGCCGATCGTGCCCGCCGGGGCCTCTGACTCCGGCGCCCTGGATTCGGTCTTCGAGGTGATGGTGCGCGCCGGCCGCTCGGCGCCGATGGCCAAGACCATGCTGGTGCCCGAGGCCTGGTCGAAGGCCACCGGCGAGATGCCCAAGGCCTGGGCCGACATGTATGCCTATTGCAACTCGGTCATGGAGCCCTGGGACGGCCCCGCGGCGCTGGCGATGACCGATGGCCGCTGGGTCTGCGCCGGGCTTGACCGCAACGGCCTGCGGCCGATGCGCTATGTGGTCACCGGCGATGGGCTGCTGATCGCCGGGTCCGAGGCCGGGATGGTGCCGGTCGATGAAAGCACCGTGCGCGAAAAGGGCGCGCTGGGGCCGGGGCAGCTGATCGCCGTCGACATGGCCGAAGGCAAGCTTTACCACGACCGTGCGATGAAGGACCGGCTGGCCAATGCCCAGCCCTATGCCGAATGGCTGAAAAAGATCACCGATCTGAATGAGGGCCTGCGCGACGTTCCCGAGACCCATCTATTCAGCGGCGAAGACCTGCGCCACCGTCAGATCGCCGCGGGCTACAGTCTTGAAGAGCTGGAGCAAGTTCTTGTCCCGATGGCCGAAGACGGCAAGGAGATGATCGCCTCGATGGGCGACGACACGCCCGCAGCGGTTTTGTCGAAGATGTACCGCCCGCTGAGCCATTTCTTCCGCCAGAACTTCAGCCAGGTTACCAACCCGCCGATAGACAGCCTGCGCGAAAACCGGGTCATGAGCCTCAAGACCCGGTTCGGCAACCTCAAGAACGTGCTGGACGAGGACAGCAGCCAGACCGAGATACTGGTGCTGGAAAGCCCGTTCATCGCCAATGCCGAGTTCAACGAGCTGGTGCGCGTCTTCGGCGAGAGCGTGGCCTTCATAGATTGCACCTTCCCGGCGGGCGGCCATCACGACGCGCTGCGCCTGGGGCTGGAACGCATCCGCGCCGAGGCCGAGGACGCGGTGCGATCGGGCGCGGGCCATCTGGTGCTGACCGACATGGAGCAGGGCAAGGACAAGGTCGCGATGCCGATGATCTTGGCCACCAGCGCGGTGCATTCGTGGCTGACGCGCAAGGGGCTGCGGACCTTCTGTTCGGTCAACGTGCGGTCGGCCGAATGCATCGACCCGCATTATTTCGCGGTGCTGATCGGCTGCGGCGCGACCACGGTGAACGCCTATCTGGCGCAAGACAGCATTGCCGACCGGATCGAGCGCGGGCTGCTGGAAGGCACCCTGGTGGACGCGATGCGCCGCTACCGCGACGCGATCGACGCGGGCCTGCTGAAGATCATGTCGAAGATGGGGATCTCGATCATCTCGTCCTACCGCGGTGGGCTGAACTTCGAGGCGGTGGGCCTGTCGCGCGCCATGGTGGCGGAATATTTCCCCGGCATGCACAGCCGGATCTCGGGCATCGGGGTGCACGGCATCCAGCACAAATCCGAGGAAATCCACGCCAGGGGCTGGCTTTCGGGCACCAACATCCTGCCGATTGGCGGTTTCTACAAGGCGCGGCGCGCGGGTGAGAACCACGCCTGGGAAGCGCAGACCATGCACATGCTGCAATCGGCCTGCGACCGCGCCAGCTATGACATCTGGAAGCAATATTCCGCCGCGATGCGGTCGAATCCGCCGATCCACATCCGCGACCTGCTGGACATCAAGCCGCTGGGCCGCGCCGTGCCGATCGACGAGGTGGAATCGATCACCTCGATCCGCAAGCGTTTCGTCACGCCGGGCATGAGCCTTGGCGCGCTGTCGCCCGAGGCGCACAAGACGCTGAACGTCGCGATGAACCGCATCGGCGCCAAGTCCGACAGCGGCGAGGGCGGCGAGGATCCGGCGCATTTCCTGCCCGAGGCCAACGGCGACAACCCGTCGGCGAAGATCAAGCAGGTGGCCTCGGGGCGTTTCGGGGTGACGGCGGAATACCTCAATGCCTGCGAGGAGCTGGAAATCAAGGTAGCCCAGGGCGCCAAGCCCGGCGAGGGCGGGCAGCTTCCGGGCATGAAGGTCACCAAGCTGATCGCGCGGCTGCGCCATTCGACGCCGGGCGTCACGTTGATCAGCCCGCCGCCGCACCACGATATCTATTCGATCGAGGATCTGGCGCAGCTGATCTATGACCTCAAGCAGATCAACCCGCGCGCCAAGGTCACGGTCAAGCTGGTCAGCGCCTCGGGCGTCGGCACGATCGCGGCGGGCGTGGCGAAGGCGAAGGCCGACGTGATCCTGATTTCGGGCCATAACGGCGGCACCGGGGCCAGCCCGGCGACCAGCATCAAATACGCCGGTCTGCCGTGGGAAATGGGCCTGACAGAGGCACATCAGGTGCTGGCGATGAACAACCTGCGCGACCGGGTGACGCTGCGCACCGACGGCGGCCTGCGCACCGGGCGCGATATCGTCATCGCCGCGATGATGGGGGCCGAGGAATACGGCATCGGCACCGCCGCGCTGATCGCCATGGGCTGCATCATGGTGCGTCAGTGCCAGTCGAACACCTGCCCGGTGGGTGTCTGCACCCAGAACGAGGCGCTGCGGCAGAAGTTCACCGGCACCGCGGACAAGGTGGTGAACCTGATCACCTTCTACGCCCAGGAGGTGCGCGAGATCCTGTCTTCGATCGGCGCGCGCAGCCTGGACGAGATCATCGGCCGCGCCGATCTGCTGACCCAGGTCAGCCGCGGCGCCGCGCATCTGGACGATCTGGATCTGAACCCGCTGCTGATCACCGTCGATGGCGCGTCGAAGATCATCTACGACCGCTCCAAACCCCGCAACGCGGTGCCCGACACCCTGGATGCGGAAATCATCCGCGACGGCGCGCGCTTCTTCGAGGATGGCGAGAAGATGCAGCTTTCCTATGCCGTGCGGAACACCCACCGCACCATCGGAACGCGCGCGTCGTCGCACATCGTGCGCAAGTTCGGGATGCGCAACAACCTGCAGCCCGACCATCTGACGGTGAAACTTTCCGGATCCTGCGGGCAGTCGCTGGGGGCCTTCGCGGCGCCCGGGCTGAAGCTGGAGGTCTCGGGCGATGCGAACGATTACGTTGGCAAGGGGCTTTCGGGCGGGCTGATCGTGGTGCGCCCGCCGATGGTGTCGCCGCTGGCGGCGTCGGAAAACACCATCATCGGCAATACCGTGCTTTACGGCGCGACCGACGGCTATCTGTTCGCCGCCGGACGCGCGGGAGAGCGTTTCGCGGTGCGCAACTCGGGCGCGAAGGTGGTGGTCGAGGGCTGCGGCTCGAACGGGTGCGAATACATGACCGGCGGGGTGGCGGTGATCCTGGGCTCGATCGGCGCCAATTTCGGCGCCGGCATGACCGGGGGCATGGCCTATCTTTACGACCCCGAGGGCACCGCCGAGGAGATGATGAACCTCGACACGCTGGTAACCTGCGCCGTGACCCAGCCCCATTGGGAGGCCGAGCTGAAGGGACTGATCCAGCGCCACGCCGGGGAAACCGGTAGCCGCCGCGCCGCCGAGATCCTGTCGCATTGGGAGGCCGAGCGCGCCAATTTCCTGCAGGTCTGCCCGAAGGAGATGCTGCCGCATCTGTCGCATCCGCTTTCGGACGAGGCCGAGGCGGCGATGCCAGCGCAATAGGCAGCGCTGCCCGCGTGACCCGCTTCGCGCGCCGGTCTTCCCCGAGGACCGGCGCCGCGGCGCATTTCCGGGTTGACCTGTCCCTGCCTGCCCGCGAATTAGGAACAAAGGGACGGGCATGGCGAAGACAAAGAGCAGTGCAAGGCGCAAGAAGCGCGGCCGCGGCGGTAACGGTTGGCGAATCGCGCTGGCCGTTATCGTGCCCGTGGTCTTGATCGTCGCACTGGGGCGGTTCTTCAATCCGCCCACCGATTTCTACATGGCCTCGGAAACCCGGCGGCTGGGGGCGGTCACACACCGCTGGACCCCGTTGCGCGATATCTCGCCGGTGATGGCGCGGTCTGTCGTGGCGGCGGAGGATGCGAATTTCTGCCTGCACTGGGGCTTCGACCTGAGCGCCATCCGCGCCGCGATCAAGGACGGGGCGAAACGCGGGGCCTCGACCATCGACCAGCAGGTGGTGCGCAACGTCTTTCTCTGGCAAGGCCGCAACTGGCCGCGCAAGGCGCTGGAGGCGCTGTTGACCCCGGTGCTGGAACTGACCTGGTCGAAACGCCGAATTCTGGAAGTCTATCTGAACATGGCCGAATTCGGCGACGGCACCTTCGGCGTGACCGCCGCCGCCGCGCGTTATTTCCAGGTCGAGCCGAACAAGATCACCCCCGAGCAGGCGGCGCTTCTGGCCAGCGTGCTGCCCGACCCCAAGCACCGCGACCCGGCCAAGCCCACGCGCTGGATGCGTCAACGGGCGGCGGAGATCCGCAGCGGCGCCGCCACGATCGAGGCCGACGGCCGCGCCGCCTGTTTCGAGCATTGAAATCGGCGCGGCGATCCGCGAAGAAGACCGGACCTGCCCGTCACGAGCATCGCGCCACGAAGGTCACGTCACGAGGGTTGCCCATGAATCGCCTGTTCCATTCGCCGCTGTCTCCGTTCTGCCGCAAGGTGCGTCTGACGCTGGCCGAAAAGCGCATCGAGGTGGAACTGATCGAGGAACGCTATTGGGAACCGACCCCAGACTTCCTGCGTCGCAATCCCGCCGGCAAGGTACCGGTCCTGCGGCTGGAGGGACGGGTGCTGTCGGAAAGCCAGGCGATCTGCGAGTATCTGGAAGAGAAGTTTCCCGACCCCGCGCTGATGCCGCGCAACCCCGAAGGCCGATACGAGGCGCGGCGTCTGTGCGCCTGGTTCGACGACAAGTTCCACAACGAGGTGACGTCGAAGCTGCTGTATGAGCGGGTGAACAAGAAGGTGATGAAACAGGGCTATCCGGATTCGAAGAACGTCAAGATGGGTGCCCAGAAGATCAAGTATCACCTGGATTACATGACCTGGCTGCTGGAGCAGCGGCGCTGGCTGGCGGGCGACGCGATGACGCTGGCCGATTTCACCGCCGCGGCGCATCTGTCCTCGCTCGACTATATTTCGGATGTGGACTGGAATCGCAGCGCGGCGGTGAAGGACTGGTATGCGAAGATCAAGTCACGCCCGGCCTTCCGCACGCTTTTGGCCGACCAGGTGCCGGGATTCCCGCAGCCCAGCCATTACGCGGATCTCGATTTCTGAGATCGGCGGCGGGGGTTTCACACCCCCGCACCCCCGTGGAGTATTTTCGCCAAGATGAAGGGGGGAAGATGTTCGCGGACCTCAAGAACAGGCTGAAGGCGCGGGCCATTGACGAGGGCTTCGTCGCGATGGGCGTGTGCCGGCCAGATGCGATCCCGCAGGCGCCGGCGCGGCTGGAGGCCTTCGTAGGGGCCGGGATGCATGGCCAGATGGGCTGGATGGCAGAGCGGATGGGGTGGCGTGGGGATCCGGCCGCGCTTTGGCCCGAGGCGAGAAGCGTGGTCATGCTGGCCGAAAGCTACACGCCCGAAGGCGATCCGCTGGCGGTGCTGGAGGCGCGCGACCGCGGGGCGGTCAGCGTCTATGCCCAGGGGCGCGATTACCATGATCTGGTGAAGAAGCGGCTCAAGCGGTTGGGGCGCTGGCTGATCGAGGCCGGCGGCGGCGAGATCAAGGTGTTCGTCGACACTGCGCCGGTGATGGAAAAGCCGCTGGCGCAGGCGGCCGGGCTGGGTTGGCAGGGCAAGCACACCAATCTGCTGTCACGCGACTTCGGCAACTGGGTGTTTCTGGGCGCGATCTTCACCACGCTGGATCTGCCCGCCGACCCCCCCGAGACCGAGCATTGCGGATCCTGCCGGGCCTGTCTGGAGATCTGCCCGACGCGCGCCTTTCCGGCGCCGTTTGTCCTGGACGCGCGGCGCTGCATTTCCTACCTGACGATCGAGCACAAGGGACCGGTGGACCCGGAGTTGCGCCCGCTGATGGGCAACCGGATCTATGGTTGCGACGATTGTCTTGCCGTCTGCCCCTGGAACAAGTTCGCGGCCGTCGCGCGTGAGACGCGCTATGCCGGCAAGGTGGGCGCGCCGCCGTTGGCCGAGCTGGCCGGGCTGGACGAGGCGGCCTTTCGCGCGCGGTTTTCCGGCTCGCCGATCAAGCGCATCGGGCGCGACCGGTTCCTGCGCAATGTCCTGTATGCGATCGGGAATTCCGGCGATCGGTCGCTTGCGGGCGCCGCGCGGGCGCAGATCGGAGATCCCTGCGAAACCGTGGCCGAGGCCGCGCGCTGGGCGGTGACACGGCTGGCGGCGGGGGGATGATTTCGCCTGGGGCGCGACTCGTGCTAAGGTGGGCGCCCGACAGACATGGAGGAGGTAACCATGAGCCGTCATCCCATCGACCATCGGACGCCTTCGGGCGGAGTCCGCGTGATGCAGTTCGCGCGGCTTGCGCGCGAACAGGGCGGCGAGGGCAGCCACCCGACGATACGGGCGCTGACACGCCGCGCGCCCGACCGAGCCGCGCGCGATGTCAGGGTCGCGGAATACGCGCGCATCGGGCGCGGTCGCCACGTTTGAGGCGCGGCTGTCGTGCCGCGCCTCCATCTGGCGCCCCCGGTGCATGTCGCGCGGGGCGTCGCACCGGGGCTTTTGCCACCGCGCAGGTTTGCCTAGCTGCGCACCAGCTTCTCGTAGCCTTCCGAGATTTCGCGAGTAAGCGCGCCGACCTCGAAATTATAATCGCCGATCTGGCCCACCGGGGTGACCTCGGCCGCGGTGCCGGTCAGCCAGCATTGCTGGAAACCTTCCATCTCTGCGGGTTCGATATGGCGTTCGTGCACCTTGATCTGGCGGTCCTTCAGCATGCCGATCACCGTCTGCCGGGTCAGGCCGTCAAGGAAACAATCGGGCAGCGGCGTGTGCACCTCGCCGTCCTTGACGAAGAAGATGTTTGCGCCGGTCGCCTCGGCCACCAGCCCGCGGTAATCCATGAACAGTGCGTCCGAGTAGCCCTTGGCCTCGGCCGCGTGCTTGGACATCGTGCAGATCATGTAAAGCCCCGCGGCCTTGGCCGAGGTCGGGATGGTTTCCGGCGAGGGCCGCTTCCACTTGGCGATATCCAGCTTGGCGCCCTTCATCTTCGCGTCGCCGTAGTAATTGCCCCATTCCCAGCCCGCGATCGCCAGCCGCACCGGGTTGCGCTTGGCGGACACCCCCATGTCTTCCCCCGTGCCGCGCCACGCCACGCAGCGGACATAGGCATCGCGCCAGCCGTTGGCCTTCAGCATCTCTTCCTTGGCGGCGTCGATCTCTTCCGCCGTGAAGGGGATCTCGAAATCCAGCAGCGCGGCCGAGCGGCGCAGGCGCACGGAATGATCGTGGCCGCGGAAGATCTTGCCATTATAGCAGCGTTCGCCCTCGAACACCGACGAGGCATAGTGCAGCCCATGCGTCAGGATATGCACGTTGGCATCGCGCCATTCCACCAGCTTGCCATCCATCCAGATCTTTCCGTCGCGGTCGTCATACGAGCCGGCCATTGCGTCCTCCGTCCCCAAGGGGTTTTGCGAAAGTTGCGCCGCTTAGGTCCACATCGGACATAAAGTTGCGCAAAAACTGCACGTCGCTAGCAATTGATTCTTGGAAAGTCAACAAGACTGACATAAAATTCCCAGAATGCCCAAAAAATGTGAAGAGTGAGGACGAATATGGCAGAGGGAGGCCCGGGCCCAAGCAGCGGCGAGAATCTGTTATTCCTGACCGATGATCAGCTGCGCAGGGGCATCGAGGCGATGTTTTTCGCCTATCGCGGGTTTACCGCGGATCCGGACCGGATTTTGGAAAACTACGCCTATGGACGCGCGCATCATCGGGCATTGCATTTCATTCGGCGCAGTCCGGGCACCACGGTGAACAACCTGCTGGCGATCCTGGGCGTCACCAAGCAGTCGCTGAACCGTGTCTTGCGCACGTTGATCGAGGACGGTCTGGTCGAAAGCCGAGTCGGACGCCGGGACAAGCGCGAGCGACATCTGTTTCTCACCGCGAAGGGCGCTGGGTTGGAACATGATTTGTCCGAGGCCCAGCGAAGGCGGATGCGCGCGGCCTATCGCACCGCAGGTCCGGCTGCGGTTGCCGGCTTTCGTCAGGTTCTGGAAGCGATGATGGAGCCAGAGATGCGGCGGCAGTACCAATCGCTGAAAGACGGCAGCGCATGAGTGATGGCGCCGATATTCATCTGCTGATCGTCGATGATGACGAACGCATTCGCGGCTTGCTGCAGAAGTTCCTGATGCGCAACGGGTTCTGGGTGACGGCGGCGCGGTCGGCGGCACATGCGCGGGCGCTGTTGGGCGGGTTGGAATTCGACCTGATCGTCCTGGACGTGATGATGCCCGGCGAGGATGGCATCACCTTTACCCGTTGGCTGCGGCGCGAAGGCAGCACGCCGATCCTGTTGCTGACCGCCAAGGCCGAGACGGGAAATCGCATTGAGGGGTTCGAGGCGGGGGCCGACGATTACCTGCCCAAGCCCTTCGAGCCGAAGGAATTGCTGTTGCGGATCAATGCGATCTTGCGTCGCGTCCCGGCCGCGCGTCAGGCCGAGCAGGGGCCGAAGTTCCTGCATCTGGGGCCCGTCCGCTATGACGTGGAGCGCGGAGAGATGTGGTCGGGACAGGAACTGGTGCGGCTGACGGCGACGGAATCGGCGTTGATGCGGATCTTCGCGGCCAAGCCCGGCGAGGCCTTCAGCCGCGAGCAGCTGGTCGCCGACCTGGGGCGCGACGACGGCCAGGCCTCGGCCCGGGCGGTGGATGTGCAGATCACCCGCCTGCGCCGCAAGATCGAGACCGATCCGAAACAGCCGCGCTATCTGCAGACGGTGCGCGGCGCGGGCTACATGCTGGCGCCAGATTGAGATCGCGGCGGGCGGGGGCTCTGCCCCCTGCACCCCCGGAGTATTTCGGCCAAGATGAAGAGGCTGGCCTAGTCCACGACCCGCAGGGTCAGGTTGATGCGGCCGCCGCCTTCCAGCAGGTCGGAGCTGCCGGGGCGGGTGCGATCGACGCCGTGGTGGATCAGGCGGGCGGTGCCGCCCATGGCCAGGATATCGCCCGAATGCAGCCAGAGACTTTCCGTGCTGCCGCCGCGTTCGACATTGCCGATGCGAAAGAGCGCGTCGTCGCCCAGGCTGATCGAGACCACCGGGAAGGAGAAGTCGGCCTCGTCGCGGTCCTGGTGCAGGCCCATTCTTGCGCCGTCGCGATACAGGTTGATCAGGCAGCAATCGGGGTCGCGGCCGGGGCCCGCGATGGTGCGCCAGATCTCCAGCACGGGGGCGGGGATCGGCGGCCAGTCGGCGCCCGCGGGGTGGCGGCGCTCGTAGCGGTAGCCGCGCCGATCCGAATACCAGCCGTAACGCCCGGCCGAGGTCATCCGCACGCTCATCGGTCTGCCCCAGCGGGTGATCGGAGAGAACAGCGGCGCGGCGCGGATCACCGTGCGCAGATCGGAGACCAGGGCCTGTTGCGCGGCACGGTCAAGCCAGCCGGGCCAGATCGCGACGCCGCGTGTCACGACCGTCGGTCGCGGCGCCCCGGCCGAGAGGCCCAAATCCTTCGTATATTTCAACGCAACACCCCGATTTTCGCGCCCCCGAGGCGCTTGCAGGCCCCCGGACCCCTCCTTATATACGCCAGGAAGCTAGGGCGGACACGCGCCGTCTACTTGGGATAGGGGTGGAGGCCGCATTTGGATCCGGCCCCAAGACATCGCCGAATGAAGAGGAAGACAAATGGCTAAAGTTATCGGGATCGACCTCGGCACGACGAACTCTTGCGTCGCCATCATGGATGGATCGCAGCCGCGGGTGATCGAGAATTCCGAAGGGGCGCGCACGACGCCCTCGATCGTCGGTTTCACCGACTCCGAGCGTCTGGTGGGCCAGTCGGCCAAGCGTCAGGCAGTGACCAACCCGTCGAACACGATCTTCGCGGTCAAGCGCCTGATCGGCCGCCGCACCACCGACCCGGAGGTCGAGAAGGACAAGAAGCTGGTGCCCTATGCCATCGTCGATGGCGGCAACGGCGACGCCTGGGTCGAGGTCCGGGGCGAGAAATTCTCTCCCGCGCAGGTTTCGGCCTTCATCCTGCAGAAGATGAAGGAAACCGCCGAAAGCTATCTGGGCGAGAAGGTGACGCAAGCCGTCATCACGGTGCCCGCCTATTTCAACGACGCCCAGCGTCAGGCCACCAAGGACGCCGGCAAGATCGCCGGGCTTGAGGTGCTGCGCATCATCAACGAGCCGACCGCGGCCGCGCTGGCCTATGGCCTGGACAAGAAGGAGTCGAGGACCATCGCCGTCTATGACCTTGGTGGCGGTACCTTCGACATCACCATCCTGGAAATCGACGACGGCCTGTTCGAGGTGAAGTCGACCAACGGCGACACCTTCCTGGGCGGCGAAGATTTCGACATGCGGATCGTCAACTACCTGGCGGACGAGTTCAAGAAAGAGCACGGCGTCGATCTGACCAAGGACAAGATGGCGCTGCAGCGTCTGAAGGAAGCGGCCGAGAAGGCGAAGATCGAGCTTTCCAGTTCCAGCCAGACCGAGATCAACCAGCCGTTCATCTCGATGGACAAGGATTCGGGCACGCCGCTGCACATGGTCATGAAGCTGACCCGCGCCAAGCTGGAAAGCCTGGTGGGCGATCTGATCAAGGCCTCGATGAAGCCTTGCCAGGCCGCGCTGAAGGATGCCGGCCTGTCGACCAGCGATATCGACGAAGTCGTGCTTGTCGGCGGCATGACGCGGATGCCGAAGGTCGTGGAAGAGGTCACCAAGTTCTTCGGGAAAGAGCCCCACAAGGGCGTCAACCCCGACGAGGTGGTGGCGCTGGGCGCGGCCATTCAGGCCGGCGTGCTGCAGGGCGACGTCAAGGACGTGGTGCTGCTGGACGTCACCCCGCTGTCGCTGGGGATCGAGACCCTGGGCGGCGTGTTCACCCGTCTGATCGACCGCAACACCACGATCCCGACCAAGAAGTCGCAGATCTTCTCGACCGCCGAGGACAACCAGAACGCGGTGACCATCCGCGTCTTCCAGGGCGAGCGCGAGATGGCCGCGGACAACAAGATCCTGGGCCAGTTCAACCTGGAAGACATCCCGCCCGCCCCGCGCGGCATGCCGCAGATCGAGGTGACCTTCGACATCGACGCCAACGGCATCGTCAGCGTCAGCGCCAAGGACAAGGGCACCGGCAAAGAGCATCGGATCACGATCCAGGCCTCGGGCGGTCTCTCGGATGACGAGATCAACCAGATGGTCAAGGACGCCGAGGAGAACGCCGAGGCCGACAAGGGCCGCAAGGAACTGGTCGAGACCAAGAACCAGGCGGAAAGCCTGATCCACTCGACCCGCAAGTCGCTGGAAGAGCATGGCGACAAGGTCGATCCCTCGACCGTGGAAGCGATCGAACTGGCCGTCGGTGCCTTGGAAGAGGCCATCAAGTCGGAAGACGTCGGCAAGATCAAAGGCGCGATCCAGAACCTCTCCGAGGCCTCGATGAAGCTGGGCGAGGCGATCTACAAGGCGCAGCAATCCGAGGCCGAGGGTGCCGAGGCGCCCGAGGAAGATGGCCCGCGCTCGGTCGACGAAGACATCGTCGACGCCGATTTCGAGGATCTGGGCGACGACAAGAAGCGGTCGTAAAGGCCGTACGGGACCAGGAGGGACCGGCCTGTCCAGGGCCGGTCCTGCCATTTCCCGAAAGGGGTACGGATGTCAAAACGCGATTTCTACGAAGTGCTTGGCCTACAACGCGGCGCTTCGCCCGACGAGATAAAGAAGGCCTATCGTCAAAAGGCGAAGGCGTTGCACCCGGACAGCAATTCCGACAATCCCGACGCGGAGGCCCAGTTCAAGGAAGTGAACGAGGCCTATGACACGCTGAAGGACGATCAGAAGCGCGCAGCCTACGACCGCTTCGGCCATGCCGCGTTCGATGGCGGCATGGGCGGCATGGGGGCCGGCGCGCGCGGGCACGGCGATTTCGCCTCGGCCTTCTCGGATGTGTTCGAGGATCTCTTCGGCGATTTCATGGGTCAGCGCGGCGGCGGCGGTCGGCGCGCGCAACGCGGCTCGGACCTGCGCTATAACCTGCGCGTGACGCTGGAAGAGGCCTATACCGGCTCTCAGAAGACGATCAACGTGCCGGCCTCGGTCGCCTGTTCCTCCTGCAACGGCTCGGGCGCGGAAGGCGGGGCGGAACCGGTCACCTGCCCCACCTGTTCGGGCATGGGCAAGGTGCGCGCGCAACAGGGCTTCTTCACGGTGGAACGCACCTGCCCCACCTGTTCGGGCATGGGACAGATCGTCAAGAACCCCTGCAAGGCCTGCGGCGGCGCCGGCCGGGTCGAGAAGGAGCGCGCGCTCTCGGTCAACATCCCCCCCGGGGTTGAAACCGGCACCCGCATCCGCCTGGCGGGCGAGGGCGAGGCCGGTCTGCGCGGCGGCCCCTCGGGCGATCTCTACATCTTCATCGAAGTGCGCGACCACGCCCTGTTCCAGCGCGACGGGGTGAACCTCTACTGCCGGGTGCCGGTGGGCATGTCCGCGGCGGCCCTTGGCGGCGATATCGAGGTCCCCACGATCGACGGCGGAAGAAGCCGCGTGAAAATCCCCGCGGGCAGCCAGACAGGGCGCCAGATGCGCCTGCGCGGCAAGGGGATGCCGGCGCTGCGCGGCGGCGGAGTGGGCGACATGATGATCGAGCTGGCGGTTGAAACCCCGGTGAACCTGACCGCCCGACAAAAGGAATTGCTGCGTGAGTTCGACGCGCTCAGCGAAGACAACAACCCCGAAAGCTCGTCCTTCTTTTCCAAGGTCAAGGGCTTCTGGGACAGTATGAAAAGCTGATCCTTTCATTGTTCCCCAAGTACGCGGGCACAGCGCCGGACCCTCAGGGCCCGGCGTTGCTGTTTCGCGCCCAGGTGGTGATGCGCTGAAACCCCTCGCGCATTAACACTTCCTTTACCAAGCTGGCGCAGGCTCTGTTCATGACCCGCGCTTTTGCTGAAGCCCCATTGCCACTTTTCGACGCCCCCAACGGCCGGGACGAGGCGCCGGAAGTTGTACTGGTGCCAGGCAGGTTGCCCTCCTACATCAAGGACCATCGTGCCCGCCTGCGTGAACGTTTCATGGCTGGGGGCGCGGCGGCGGTGCCGGATTACGAGTTGCTGGAGCTGGTCCTCTTCCGAGCCATCCCGCGTCAGGACGTCAAGCCCCTGGCGCGCCGGTTGCTAGAGGAATTCGGCGATTTTAACACTGTGCTATCGGCACCAGTCGGGCGACTGGAGGAGGTGCCCGGCGTCGGCCAGGCTGTTGTGCAAGAGCTGAAAATCATCGAGGCGGCGGCACAGCGGCTGGCAAGGGCGCGGGTCATGCACCGGCCGGTACTGTCATCGTGGGATGCGCTGATCGACTATTGCCACACCGCGATGGCGCATCGGCAGACGGAACAGTTCCGGGTGCTCTATCTCGACCGCAAGAACGTTCTGATCGCCGACGAGGAACAGGCCCGAGGCACGGTCGATCATGTACCGGTCTACCCGCGTGAAGTGGTGCGCCGGGCGCTGGAGCTGCATGCAAGCGCGCTGATCTTGGTGCACAACCACCCCTCGGGCGATCCCACCCCGTCAGAGGCGGACATCGCAATGACCCGGCAGATCGAGGAAGCCGCGCGGGTGCTGGGCATCACGTTGCATGACCACCTGATCATCGGCCGCGCGCAAGAGGTCAGCTTGCGCGCAGAGGGGTATCTGTAGGCCGCAGGCGGATCAGGGCGGGCCGCGACCGTTGCCGCGCTAAGGAACCCGCCCGCCGGACCGAAGCCCAGGCCTTGGCGATTACTCCCCGGCGACCTGAATATCCGGCAGCAGGCCGGCCAGCTGGACGTAGCCATCGGGATGGCTGCAATCGGGCATCGCCACCGAAAGATCGGTCTTCTTCGGCGCCGCATCCCGCCGGGTGCGCAGGGTTTCGGCCAGCATCTCGCGGCCGCAGGTCTCGGGCGTGATGACCGCGTCGATCACCAGCTTGACCTTCCCGCCCTCGGTCGAAAGGCCTGTCGGATAGGTATAGACCTGCGCCAGCATCGGCAATGTCACCGATCGGTTGCCGAGCACTGTCATGAAGCCCTCGACCGCGGTGGTGTTGGGGGTAGCCGAGCCAGGGTTCTGCGCCCAGATATCGCCCGCGCTGCCGAAGGCCGCGCCGAATTCCAGCGCGTGCAGGTCGAAGGAATCCTTGCCGACCCATTCCACCGCCACCCGGTCATAAAGGGACAGCTCCGGCACCGTGGTGGTGGCCGAGACGGTCTTGTTGCCGGCGAACATCGCCGTCACGCGGGCGTCCTCCTGCATCGCGGGGATCTTCACGTCGAGCATGCCCTTGGCATCGGTCAATTCGGTGAAGGCCAGCCCGCCATGACGGATCACCACCCGCTGCGCCGCGTGGCAGGGCGCGTCGAGGCGGAAATGAAGGATCGCGCCTTCGTCGACCGAAATGCTGGCGCGGGGAAGACAGACCTTTGCGGCGGTCTCCGGCTTGGCCCGCGCGGTGGCCCCCGGTGCCGGCGGTGCCGGGCCGCGCAGCGCGGCGGGCAGGGCGCCGGCCAGCGGCTGCATCGCGGGGATCGCCGAGCGCAGCGCATCGATCGAGCCGCCGTCCCGCGCCGGCGCCGACGCCAGGGGCAGCGGCAACTTGCCCGGCTGCTCTAGCGACGCGACCTGAACCGGCCGAGTCTGGGCCGGTTTCGCCGCCGGTGCGGCCAGTGGCGGAGTGACGGGCGCGGGTGCCGCCGCAGGCTGGCTGCGGTGGAAAGTGCTTTGCATGAATTGCCCGGTCGCGGCGGCAATCAGAAAGGTCGCGGCGACGACCGAGACCTTGCGGACGAGGTTCATCTCTGCCTCCGGTCTGATGATTCGATACCGTCAAGGCTAGGGGCGAAAAGCGGCGCGGCCGTGGCCATGCCGCGTCAGGAAACGGTCTGTTTCGCGGCCAACGATCGCGCACGCCAAAAATGGAAGGGGCGGCGCCGCAGCCCGCGGCACCGCCCCTTTCATGGCATCACCCCAACCCCGGCTAGACCAGCCGGCCGTGGCAAT
The DNA here is from genome assembly GCF_900106675.1 of Allgaiera indica. Taxonomy (GTDB): domain Bacteria; phylum Pseudomonadota; class Alphaproteobacteria; order Rhodobacterales; family Rhodobacteraceae; genus Acidimangrovimonas; species Acidimangrovimonas indica. The sequence goes on along the minus strand of NZ_FNOB01000004.1, from coordinate 27,351 downwards.
GCTTGAATTTCTTGCCGGACCCACAGGGGCAGGGGTCGTTGCGACCTGGGTTGCCCCAGGTCGACGGATCGGTTTCGTCGAAACCTTCACGGCGGTCGGCCAGCGGCGCCGCTAGGGGATCAGGCGGTGCCTCCGCATGCATCGACGCCTCGAGCGCCCCCTGCTGTTCGGCCATCTGGCGCAGCATTTCGGCCTGTTCCTCTTCGGTCAGCGGCCGGATGCGCGACAGTTGCTGCGTGACGTCCAGGCGCAGCGAGTTCAGCATGGATTCGAACAGCTGGAAGGCCTCGGTCTTGTATTCGTTCAGCGGGTCGCGCTGGGCGTAGCCGCGAAAGCCGATGACCGAACGCAGATGTTCCAGTGTCAGAAGATGTTCACGCCATTTCGCGTCGATCGTCTGCAGCAACAGCTGCTTTTCGATGTTGCGCATGGTCTCGGTGCCGAAAGCCTCGGTCTTCTCGGCCATCAGTGCGTCCGATGCCTCGTAGATCCGCTCGCGCATCACATCGTGATCGACGCCCTCTTCGTCGGCCCATTCGGCCACCGGAATGTCCAGCCCCAGACGGTCGAGCGCGGCCTCGTGCAGGCCTTCCACATCCCATTGGTCGGCATAGGACTTGGGCGGCAGGTAGACGTCGACCAGATCGTCGATCACCTGACGGCGCATGTCGACGACGATGTCGGCCAGGTCCTCGGATTCCATGATCTCCCGCCGCTGCGAGAAGATCACCTTGCGCTGGTCGTTCATCACGTCGTCGAACTTCAACAGCTGCTTGCGGATGTCGAAGTTGCGGCCCTCGACCTTGGCCTGCGCCTTTTCCAGAGACTTGTTCACCCAAGGATGGACGATCGCCTCGCCGTCCTTCATCCCCAGCCGGGACAGGACCGAATCCAGCCGCTCGGAGCCGAAGATGCGCATCAGGTCGTCTTCGAGGCTGAGGAAGAAAGCCGAGCGCCCCGGGTCGCCCTGACGGCCCGAACGGCCGCGCAGCTGGTTGTCGATACGGCGGCTTTCATGGCGTTCGGTGCCCAGCACGAACAGGCCCCCGGCTTCGAGCACCCTCTTCTCTTCCTCGACATGCTTGGCCTCGATTTGCTTGCGCAGCTCATCGGGGTTGGCGTCGGGGTTGGCGTCGAGCGCCTCCATCACCTGGATCTCGACATTTCCGCCCAGCTTGATGTCGGTACCGCGGCCGGCCATGTTGGTGGCGATCGTGACGGCGCCGAACTTGCCTGCGTCGGCGACGATCTTGGCCTCTTGCTCGTGGTGGCGGGCGTTCAGGACGTTGTGCGGCACGCCGGCGGATTTGAGCAGATCCGAAAGTGCTTCGGATTTCTCGATCGAGGTGGTGCCGACCAGGATCGGCTGACCCTTCGCATGGGCTTCCTTGATCGCGTCGATGATGCCGTCGTATTTCTCGCGCTCGGTGCGGTAGACTTGGTCGTGTTCGTCCTGGCGGGCGATCGGGCGGTTGGTCGGCACCTCGACCACGCCCAGCTTGTAGATCTCGTCGAATTCATCGGCCTCGGTCAGCGCGGTGCCGGTCATCCCCGACAGCTTGTCATAGAGGCGGAAGTAGTTCTGGAAGGTCACCGAGGCCAGGGTGACGTTCTCGGGCTGGATCTCGACATGTTCCTTGGCCTCGATCGCCTGATGCAGCCCGTCCGACAGGCGCCGGCCCTGCATCATCCGGCCGGTGAATTCGTCGATCAGCATCACCTCGCCGTCGCGGACGATGTAATCCTTGTCCTTGGTGAACAGAACATGCGCGCGCAGCGCCTGGGTCACATGGTGGACGATCGTCGTCGATTCCGGATCGTAAAGCGACTGGTGTTCCGGCAGCAGGCCGACCTCGTGCAGGCGGCGTTCGATGAATTCGTTGCCTTCCTCGGTATAGGTGGCGGTGCGCTGCTTTTCGTCCAGCGTGTAATGCTCTTCGGTGACCTCGGGGATGATCTTGTCGATCTCGACGTAAAGTTCCGACTTGTCGTCGCTGGGGCCGGAGATGATCAGCGGCGTGCGCGCCTCGTCGATCAGGATCGAATCGACCTCGTCCACGATCGCATAGAAGTGATCGCGCTGGGCCATTTCTTCGACCGAGGATTTCATGTTGTCGCGCAGATAGTCGAAGCCCAGCTCGTTGTTGGTGGCATAGGTCACGTCGGCGGCGTAGGCCTCGCGCTTCTCGTCGTCGGGCTGGTAGGGATAGATCACGCCAGTGCGCATGCCGAGTTGGGTGAACACCTTGCCCATCCAGTCGGCGTCGCGCTTGGCCAGATAGTCGTTGACCGTGACGACATGCACGCCACGGCCGGCCAGCGCGTTCAGATAGGCCGGGAAGGTGGCGACCAGGGTCTTGCCCTCGCCGGTTTTCATCTCGGCGATATTGCCTTGATGCAGGAAGACCCCGCCCAGCAACTGCACGTCGAAGGCCCGCAGGCCAAGGGCCCGGCGCGCACCTTCGCGGCAGTTCGCGAAGGCCTCGGGCAGCAGGCTGTCCAGGCTTTCGCCATTCGCATAGCGTTCCTTGAACGCGGTGGTCTTGGCGATCAGCTCCTCGTCCGAGAGCTTCTTGAACTCGGGTTCCAGCGCGTTGATCTTCTCGACGATCGGACGCGTCGCCTTGACCTTGCGGTCATTCGGCGTGCCGAAGGCCTTCTTTGCAAGCGTTCCGATCCCGAGCATGTTGTCTCCGCTTGGCGGTTTCTGGCGCGTCCGGTCCGGTGCTGTCTTGTAGCGTCGCCCTGCCTTCCTTAGAAGTGCGACGGACGGCCGGGCCCGGACATGATCGCCAAGCGATGTAAGGGCCTGCCGGTACAGTGTCAACGTCGCGGACCCTCGCGGCGAACGCAGGAAAGGAAAGTTATGTCGAAACAGGCAAGAATGTGGCTTAGCGCAACGCTGGCAGCGGCGCTCGCCGCCGGACCGGCCTTGGCCGAAACCGCAGCCAAGCCCGCCGCCACGGCCGACACGTCCGCGAGCGACACCAAGGCCGACTCGAAGCCTGCCGAGACCCGCAAGGTTGCCGCCGATACCGTGGTGGCCAGCGTCAATGGCACCGATATCACGCTGGGCGACATGATCGCCCTGCGCAGCCAGCTGCCCGCCCAGTATCAGCAACTGCCCGACGAGGTGCTGTTCAAGGGGATCCTGGACCAGCTGGTGCAGCAGACGCTGCTGCAGCAGTCGATGAAGGGCAAGCTGACCAAGCGCGACAAGTTGGCACTGGCCAATTCCGAACGCGCCTTCGTCGCCTCGCTTGCGCTGCGCCAGGCCGAGAAGGCGGCGGTCACCCCCGAGGCCCTCAAGGCCGCCTATGACGCCAAATATGCGCATTTCACCCCGGCCACGGAATATCATGCGGCCCATATCCTGGTGAAATCCGAGAAGCTGGCCAAGGAGATCAAGGCCAAGCTGGAAAAGGGCGCCGATTTCGCCACGCTGGCCAAGAAGTATTCGACCGACGGTTCCGCCCAGAACGGCGGCGATCTGGGCTGGTTCCAGCCCGACCAGATGGTCAAGCCCTTCGCCGAGGCCGTCGAGAAGGCCAAGGTCGGCACCATCGTCGGCCCGGTGAAGACCCAGTTCGGCTGGCACGTCATCAAGGTCGAGGGCTCGCGCCCGACCAAGAAGCCGACGCTGGCCCAGGAGACGCCGGAACTGTCGCAGGAGCTGGCGAAGAAGGCCGTGACCGAGAGACTGGCAAAGCTGAAGGACGGCGCCAAGGTGACCGAGGACATCAAGGGGATTGACCCGTCGGTGCTGAAGAACCAGACCTTGCTTCAGTAAGGCGGCGCGTCGGTAGGGCGACCCACCGGCGGCGGTCAGGCTTCAGGCGGAGAAGCGCGATGTCCAAGAAGGACCAGAAGGACCGGGACTGGAAGGCCGAAGCCAAGGCGCTTCGGTCCGAGGTGAAGGCGCTGCAAGCGCAGCTGGGGGCCGTCAAGGCCGCCCCCATCGCCGCCGCCGTCGCCAGGCCGGCCAAGGCCAAGCCGCCCGTCTCGCCGCTTGCGCCTGCGGGCGGCTTTCCCGCGCTTCCCGTCATCGCGGGGGCCGAGTTCGCCTCGGCCGCCGCGGGGGTGCGTTATGCGGGCCGCACCGATGTGATGCTGGCCCGCCTTTGCCCCGGCACCGCGATTGCCGGGGTGTTCACGCGGTCGTCCACCCGGGCGGCCTGCGTGCACGATTGCCAGGCCAAGCTGAAGATGCAGGTCCCCGAGGGCGCGGGCGCGGCGATCATCGTGAATTCGGGCAATGCCAATGCCTTTACCGGCGCGGCCGGGCAGGCCTCGGTCGATGCGGTGACCAGCGCCGTGGCCGAGGCGCTGGACATGCCGGCAAGCCGGGTGTTTTCCTCCTCGACCGGCGTGATCGGGGAACCGCTGCCGCATGACCGTATCGTCGCGGCCATCGACGGGCTGCGCGGCGCGTTGTCGGATGCGGGCATCGAGCAGGCCGCGCGGGCGATCATGACGACCGACACCTTCCCCAAGGGCGCCTCGGCCGAGGTGCGGGGCAAGGGCGGCAAGATCCGCATCGCGGGCATCGCCAAGGGTTCGGGGATGATTGCCCCGGATATGGCGACGATGCTGGTCTACATCTTCACCGACGCCACAGTGGCGCCCGATCTGCTGCAAGAGATGCTGTCGCGCAGCGTGGATGACACGTTCAACGCGATCACCGTGGACAGCGACACCTCCACCTCCGACGCGCTGATCCTGGCGGCGACGGGCAAGTCCAGGGCCGCGCCGATCGAGACGCGGGCGTCGGCCGGTGCCGAAGCCTTCGAAGAAGGCTTGCGCGCGGTGATGGAAGACCTCGCCAAGCAGGTGGTGCGCGACGGCGAGGGCGCCACCAAGTTCGTCGAGATCCGCGTGACCGGCGCCGAAAGCGTGGGCGACGCGCACAAGGTGGCCATGTCGATCGCCAATTCGCCGCTGGTGAAGACCGCGATCGCCGGCCAGGATGCGAATTGGGGCCGGATCGTTGCCGCCGTCGGAAAATCCGGCGCCAAGGCCGATCGCGACCGTCTGGCGATCCGCTTCGGCGATATCCTGGTGGCCGAGAAGGGCTGGCGCGTGCCCGATTATTCCGAGGACGCCGCCAGCGCCTACATGAAGCAGCCGGAACTGGTGATCGGCGTCGATCTGGGCCTGGGCCGCGCGGCGCGCACCGTCTGGACCTGCGACCTGACGCATGGCTACATCGACATCAACGCCGACTACCGTTCCTAGATGAAGACGGTTCTGGTTTCCGCCGTCGCGCTGATCGACATTGACGGCCGCGTGCTTCTGGCGCAGCGGCCGCAGGGCAAGTCGATGGCGGGCCTGTGGGAATTCCCAGGCGGCAAGGTCGAGCCGGGCGAGACCCCCGAGGCCGCGCTGATCCGCGAACTGCACGAGGAACTGGGCATAGACACCTGGGACAGCTGCCTCGCGCCGCTGACATTCGCCAGCCACGCCTATGACGATTTTCACCTGCTGATGCCATTGTTCGCCTGCCGCCGCTGGCAGGGCACGCCCCGCCCGCGCGAGGGCCAGCAGCTGAAATGGGTTCGTGCCAGCGATCTGCGCGACTACCCGATGCCGCCCGCCGATATTCCCTTGATTGCGATCCTGCGCGACTGGCTCTGAGTCTGAAATCTTTCCAAGACTGCCCGAAAAGCAGCGGAATTAACCCGCTTGTAACGATTCCTGCTCGATCTTGTCCTAATAGAGAGCGGGTTTTCATCTGGGGGGAGCAAACAGACATGCTGCGCACCATTTCCGTTGGTCTATATATTTCAGTGCAGGGCACGTTTCTGCGCGATTGTGCCGATGGCAGGATCGCTGTGAAAGTCGGCGACAAGGTCTTTGTCGGCTACCCGATTCAGGCGAAGGCTGCCTGAAGCCACCATGCAATCGCACGCCAATGGGCATGCACATCTTGCCCATGGCATGCAAGGCATGTGCGCGCGGCGCAAAGCGGGCAAGTTTCTTCCATCTCGGAATTCGGGATCTGCGCCAAGGCCGCACCCGACAGGATGTGCTGCCGCCTTGGCGCTGGCCTTAGGTGGCGCCTTCAACCCGGCGTCAGGCGCGCAAAATATCGGCCCATGCGTGGTGATGCCTGGCCAGGCGCCACGCCACCCTGCACGCATACCACCCTGCACGAAGGCGGTGGGCCTGATTCTTCTGCAAGAATAGGGGCTATCGCACAAAAAAGGACCGCGCGTCGCAGTTCTGTCGCGCGCGGTCCGATCGCTGGGCGGGTCAGTCGAGCTGACGCTCGACTTCCTCGCGTTCGAAGATCTCGATCACGTCGCCGGTGCGGATGTCTTCGTAATTCTCGAAGGCCATGCCGCATTCCTGGCCCGAAATCACTTCCTTGACCTCATCCTTGAAGCGCTTGAGCGTCTTCAGCGTGCCCTCATGGACGACCACGTCGTCGCGCAGCAGGCGAACACCCGCCGAACGGCGCGCCACGCCCTCGGTGACCAGGCAGCCGGCGACCTTGCCGACGCCCGAGACCTTGAAGACCTCGCGGATCTCGGCGTAGCCGATGAAGGTTTCGCGCACCTCGTTCGACAGCAGACCCGAAGCGGCGGCCTTCACGTCGTCGACCAGGTCGTAGATCACGCTGTAATAGCGGATCTCCACACCCTTCTGGTTGGCCGAGTTCCGGGCCGAGGCGTTGGCACGGACGTTGAAGCCGATGATCGGCACGCCCGATGCTTCGGCCAGGCCGACATCCGAATCGGTGATCGCGCCGACGCCGTAATGCAGCACGCGCACGCGCACCTCTTCGTTGCCGACCTTCTCCAGCGCCTGGACGATCGCCTCGGCCGAACCCTGGACGTCGGCCTTCACCACCACCGGCAGTTCGGTCACGCTTTCGTCGGCCTTGGCCTTGGCCATCAGCTGTTCCAGCGTCGCGGCGGCACCGGCGGCGGCGCGCTTGTCCTTGGCGGCCTCCTCGCGGTACTCGGCGATCTCGCGCGCCTGTGCCTCGGTCTCGACGACGTTCAGAACGTCGCCCGCCTCGGGCGTGCCGTTCAGGCCCAGAACCTCGACCGGAACCGAAGGCCCGGCCTCGTCGACCCGGTCTCCGCGGTCGTTGATCAGCGCGCGGACCTTGCCCCATTGCTCGCCCACGACGAAGATGTCGCCGCGCTTGAGCGTGCCGTTCTGCACCAGAACCGTCGCCACCGGCCCGCGGCCCACGTCCAGCTGCGCCTCGATCACGGCGCCCTGGGCGGCGCGGTCGGGGTTGGCCTTCAGCTCCAGGATCTCGGCCTGCAGCGCGATCGCCTCAAGCAACTGGTCCAGGCCCTTGCCGGTCTTGGCCGAAACCTCGACATCCTGCACGTCGCCCGACATCGCCTCGACCACGACCTCGTGCTGAAGCAGCGCGGTGCGCACCTTCTGCGGATCGGCGTCGGGCTTGTCGACCTTGTTGATCGCCACGATCATCGGCACCTTGGCCGCCCTGGCGTGGTTGATCGCCTCGATCGTCTGCGGCATGACCGCGTCGTCCGCGGCCACCACCAGAACCACGATATCCGTGACCTGGGCGCCCCGCGCGCGCATCGAGGTGAAGGCCGCGTGACCCGGCGTGTCGAGGAAGGTCAGCACCGCCCCCGATTCCGTCGTCACCTGATAGGCGCCGATATGCTGGGTGATGCCCCCGGCCTCGCCCGACACGACATTGGCGTGCCGGATCGCATCCAGAAGCGAGGTCTTGCCGTGGTCGACATGGCCCATGATCGTGATCACCGGCGGGCGCGGCTGCAGATCTTCTGGCTTGTCCGCGACCTGAGCGATGACCTGTTCGACATCGGCATCCGATACGCGCACGGCGCGATGGCCGAATTCCTCGATCACCAGTTCGGCGGTGTCGGCGTCGATGGGCTGGTTCATATTGACCATCATGCCCATCTTCATCAGCGACTTGACCACGTCGGCGGCGCGCTCGGCCATCCGGTTGGCCAATTCCTGCACGACGATCGTCTCGGGCAGCTGCACGTCGCGAACCTGCTTTTCGGCGCGCTGGGGCATGCCCATCGCCTTCTGGCGGGCCTTTTCCTGCTTGCGCTTCATTGCAGCAAGCGAACGCTGGCGCCCGCCCTCGCCCGAAAGCGCCTCGGTCAGGGTCAGCTTGCCGGCGCGGCGGTTGTCGCCGCCGCCCTTGCCCTTGCCGCGGCTCTCGCGCTCGCGGTCCTCGCGCTCGCGGTCGGTCTTGCGCGGACCGGGAGAGGCCTTCGCCGTCCCGCCGCGGGTGTTGGGTTCGGCCGCCGGTTCCGGCGCGACGGGCGCGGCAGCGGGGGCCGCCGCGGCCTTGGCGCGGGCCTCGGCCTCTTGCTTGGCGCGGGCGTCGGCCTCTTGCTTGGCCTTGAGCGCCTCTTCGCGCTCGCGCTCCTCGCGTTCCTTCGCCTCGATTTCCTCGCGGCGGCGCTGGCGCTCTTCCTCGCGGCGTTTCTCCTCGGCGGCGCGCTCGGCGGCTTCCTCGACCTCGCGGGCCTTGGCGGCCTGCAGCGCCTTCAGGCGGCGCTCCATCTCGGCATCGGAAATGCCGGCCGGGCGCTTCGACGGATCGCCGCGATGCGGCTTCGACCCGGACGCGCCACCACCGGATGCCCCGGCGGCGCCGGTCTTCGGCACCACAACACGCTTGCGCTTGGTCTCGACCACGACAGACTTGGTGCGGCCATGGCTGAAGCTTTGCTTCACCTGCCCCGAACGGGGGCCACCCAAGCCTAGGGTCTTCTTACCGTCTGTATCGCTCATGCGTCTTTCGTATCCTTCCCGGTGGTCTTGCCACCGATCCGCCCGCGCAATCCGGCGAGCCTTGCCGCCTCGTCTATAACACGTTTGGTGAGTCCGCCAGCCGCAAGCGCGCTGTGTATCGCATGTTCACGGCCGAATGCCAAACCGATTTCCCTAGCGGACAGGCAGTTAAAGTAGCGCCCGCCCTCGGGTGTCCAGAGCTTGGATTTCCCGCGCTCCGATCCGTCGAAAGCCTGCAGCAGAACCTTCGCGCGGCCCTGCGCCAGCCATTCCTTCACCTTCTCGAATCCACAGACCGCATCTCCCGCCTTGCGGGACAGCGATACCAGCTCGACCAATCGCCGGGCCAGAACCGCCTCGGTCTCGGCGGCCAGATCGGCGGGCAGGTTGACCGGCCGCCGGGCCGCACGGGTGAAATAGTTCTTCGCGACCGCCTTTTCCAGCACCGACCGCTCGGCCGTGACCCAAATGCCACGGCCGGGCAGGCGTTCGAGTATGTCGGGCACGACGACGTCACCGGGGCCGATGACGAAGCGGATCAGCCCCGACTTCGGCCCGGTTTCCCCCGTCACGACGCAGCGCCGTTCGGGCCCGTCGTCTTGCTTGTCGGCCCCACCCCGGGTCATGTCGCGCGCTCCGCCTTTCAGGCCCCGGCTTCCTTGGCGCCGACATCCGCGGCTTCGGCGGCTCCGTCCTCAGAGGCGCCATCTTCCGCGGCCTCGTCGGCGCCGTCCTCGTCGTCGGCCAGTTCCTCGGGGTCGACCCAGCCCAGCTGAATGCGGGCGGTCATCACCAGGTGCTGCGCCTCCTCAAGGCTCATGTCGAACTTTTCAAGCACGCCCTCGTCCTTGACCCGTTCGCCGTTCACCGTGGTCCAGCCGCCGGCCAGTTCCCAGTCGGCGCAGGTGGCGAAGTCTTCCAGCGTCAGCACGCCGTCCTCGGCCAGCGCTTCGATCATCTGCGGGGTCAGGCCCTCGAAGTTGACCAGGCTGTCCTGCACGCCCAGTTCGCGGGCATGTTCCATCGCCTTGCGGTTCTGTTCTTCCAGGAAGTCGCGGGCCCGGGCCTGAAGCTCTTCCGCCGTCCCCTCGTCGAAGCCGTCGATCGACAGCAGTTCGTCGATCTCGACATAGGCGACCTCTTCGAGGCTGGTGAAGCCTTCGGCCACCAGCAGCTGGGCGATCATCTCGTCCACGTCCAGCGTGTCCATGAACAGCTGCGTGCGTTCTGCGAATTCGGCCTGGCGGCGGGCGCTTTCATCGGCCTCGGTCAGGATGTCGATGTCCAGACCCGTCAGCTGGCTGGCCAGACGCACGTTCTGGCCGCGACGGCCGATCGCCAGCGATTGCTGCATGTCGGGCACGACCACCTCGATCTTGCCGGCCTCCTCGTCGATGACGACCTTGGTCACCTCGGCGGGCTGCAGCGCGTTCACCAGGAACGTCGCCTGATCCTCGTTCCACGGGATGATGTCGATCTTCTCGCCCTGAAGCTCGTTCACAACGGCCTGCACGCGGCTGCCGCGCATACCCACGCAGGCGCCCACCGGGTCGATCGAGCCGTCATAGGAAATCACCGCGATCTTCGCGCGCGAGCCCGGGTCACGGGCCACGGCCTTGATCTCGATGATGCCGTCGTAGATTTCCGGCACTTCCATCTTGAACAGTTCCGCCATGAAATGCGGATCGGTGCGCGACAGGAACACCTGCGGGCCCCGGGCCTCGCGGCGCACGTCCTTGATATAGGCGCGGATACGGTCGTTCGGGCGATAGGCTTCGCGGCCGATCTTCTCGTTGCGGCGCAGGATGCCCTCGCCCCGGCCGATATCGACGATGATGTTGCCGTATTCCTCACGCTTGACGATGCCGTTGATGATCGTGCCGGCGCGGTCCTTGAATTCCTCGTACTGGCGGTCGCGCTCGGCCTCGCGGACCTTCTGCAAGATCACCTGCTTGGCCGATTGCGCGGCGATCCGGCCCATATCCACCGGCGGCACCTCGTCGCGGATCTCGTCGCCCACCTTCGGATCGGCGAGGTACTGTTTCGCCTGTTCGACGGTCAGCTCGGCCTGGTAATTCTCCAGCAAGTCGTCTTCCACGACGGTACGCACCCGGGTGAAGGTGGCCTTGCCGGTCTTGCGGTCGATCGACACGCGGATGTCCATCTCGGCCCCGTAGCGCGACTTGGCGGCGCGGGCGAGGCTTTCCTCCATCGCCTGGATCACCAGATCCGGGTCGATCATCTTCTCGCGCGCGACCGCATCGGCGGTTTGCAGAAGTTCCAGCTGGTTGGCAGAGGTAATCGCCATGTCTCACTCCTCCTTGGAAGCGGTGGGGTCAGCGTTGGGGTCGTCGTCTTCGGTTTCGATCTCGTCGAACTGGCTTTCGTCGATGGCGCCAGAGGCCTTCTTCTGGCGCAGCATCTCGGTGATCAACTCGTCGGTCAGGATCAGTTTCGCGTCCGACAGCCAGTCGAAGTCGAGGCCGATGGTGACCGTTTCGCCCTGGCTTTCGATCTCGACCAGAACGTCCTGATCCTCGGTGCCGCGCAGCACGCCCTTGAAGCGGCGCTGGCCGTCGATCAGTTCGGTCGTCTCGATGCGGGCCTCATAGCCCTCCCAGACATCGAAATCCTTCAGCCGGGTCAGCGGCCGGTCGATGCCGGGGCTGGACACTTCCAGCACATAGGCATCGTCCAGCGGGTCCTCGACATCCAGAACCGCCGACACGGCGGTCGAGATCGCCGCGCAATCGTCCACCTCGATGCCGCCCTCGGGCCGGTCGGCCATGATCTGCAGGGTGCGGGTCTTGCCGCCCATCAGCCGGATGCGCACCAGCTCGAACCCCAGCCCCTCGATGGCGGGGCTGACGATCGAGGCGAGGCGCCGGTCGATGGCGGTCTTGGCGATCAGGTCGGTCATGGGTGATCCGAGAAATAAAAAAGCGGGCTCATGCGGCCCGCCATACACGTTCGGTGGAGCCTGGGTTTGGACCCTCAGGCACCGCTGTTGAGGTGCATATACGGAACACTGCCCGAGTCTGCAAGGGGGAAGCGCATGACGCGTCATCCAGGATACATGCGCCCGCGTCCGCACGCGCCGGGATTTCGCGATTGTCGGCCACGCCTGGGCCAAGGGGGCTGCATCCTGAAGGGCGCCGCTTTGCCGCCCGGGGGCGTTCCCCGGCGGGCGGGGGGCTGTGGATTTCCTATCCGCGGTTGTCGCGCCAGATCCGCCAGTTCAGCCCGGCCGCGACGGTGACCCAGGCCAGATAGGGCAGCACGATCAGCCCGGAAAGCCAGTCGATCCGCCAGAAGGCCCAGCCTGTCGCCAGAACCGCAAGCCACAGCGCCGCGATCACCACCATGCCCTGCGCCATCCGCCGCGCCCCGAAGAAGACCGGCGTCCAAAGCGTGTTCAACGCGATCTGAAGTGCCCAGAAGGCCAGCGCCTGCCCCGCGCCGGGCCGCAGCGCCACCCGCGCGGCGGCATAGCTCATCAGCAGGTAAAGCACGGACCAGATCACCGGAAAGGCCCATTTCGGCGGGGTCCAATCGGGTTTCACCAACTCGTCATACCAGGGGCCGGGCTTGAACAGCATCCCCGTCGATCCGGCGGCAATTGTGGCGGCAAGAAAGGTAAGGAACAGCGTCAGCATCGGCAGATCTCCCTTCGGTGGCCAACCCCCACGGGGTCAGGGCAGTTCCCTCACCGCCGCTTGCGCCTTGGTGAAGCGGGCGTGGGCGGCCTCGAACGCGTCGCGCAGGGTAGGGTCCGGGGCGAAGACGGTCTCGGTTTCCGGTGCCGTGGCGATCTCGGGGCCCGCGCCGGTCGCCGCCATCAGCGCCAGCCGCGCGGCCCCGAATGCGGCGCCGAAATCGCCCGCGACCGGGCGCGCCACCTCGATATCCAGCAACGTGGCCAGCGCCGCCAGCCAGTAATCCGACCGCGCCCCGCCGCCCACGGCGATCAGCCGGGAGAGTCCGGTGCCGGTCGCGGCCAGAGCATCGCGGCAATCGCGGAGCGCGAAGGCGACGCCCTCCAACACCGCCCGCGTCGCCGCCGCCCTGTCCGTGGCATGTTCCAGCCCCAGGAATGCGCCCCGCACCCGCGCGTCGTTCAGCGGCGTCCGCTCGCCACCCAGATAGGGCAGGAACAGGGTCTTGCCAGGGGCTTTCAAGCCCCCCAGTTCACCGGTCAGGGTGCCGGCCTCGGTGCCGGTCAGCCGCGCGTACCAGTTCAGCGCGTCGGTCGCGGCCAGCACCACGCCCATCTGGTGCCAGCTGTCCGGCAACGCATGGCAAAAGCTATGCACCGCCGTCTCGGGGGCGGGGCGGTAGCCCTCGGTCACCGCGAACAGCACGCCAGAGGTGCCCAGGCTGACGAAGGCCTCGCCGGGCCGCACCGCGCCGACGCCCACGCCGGAGGCCGCATTGTCGCCGCCGCCACCCGCGACGATCACCGCGTCCTGCATCCCGAAGCGCCGCGCCAGCGCCGGGCGCAGTCGGCCCGAAACCTCGGACCCCTCGACCAGCCGAGGCATCGCCGCGCGGCCAAGGCCTGTGGCGGCCAGCAACGCTTCGCTCCAATCGCGCTTGCCGGTGTCGAGCCAGCTTGTGCCTGCCGCGTCCGACATCTCCGTCACATGATCGCCGGTCAGCCACAGTCGCAGGTAATCCTTGGGCAGCAGCACCTTCGCCACCTTGCCGAAGACCTCGGGCTCATGCCGCTGCAGCCAGACGAGCTTGGGCGCCGTGAACCCCGGGAATACGATGTTGCCGGTGATCGCGCGAAACCGGTAATCCGCGTCCAATGCCGCCGCCTCCAGCGCGGCGCGGGTGTCGTTCCACAGGATGCAAGGCCGCAATACCGCGTCACCCGCATCCAGCAGCGTCGCCCCATGCATATGCCCCGAAAGGCCGATTGCCTTCACTTCTCGCAGCGGCGATTTCGCCGCAAGCGCATCCAGCACCCTCTCTGCGGCGGCAATCCAGTCGGCTGGGTCCTGTTCCGACCAGCCAGTCCTCGGGCGGCTGGCATTCAGCGGTACGGTCGCTTCGGCCAGCGGCTTCTGATCCGCATCGATCACAAGACCCTTGAGCCCCGAAGTCCCCATATCGAGCCCCAAATACATGCGGCCGCTCCCTTACGTCTGGTCCGTTCCGGTATGAGCATAGCGCCGTGGCCCAAGGCGTCCACGGCCAGCGCGCCCGGCATTCTCTCTTTCATTGTTCCCGTAAATACGCCGGCCTGGCGTTGAATGCCGCGTGCGTACTTGGGGAACAATGAAAGCAGGCGGATCAGGCCAACAGGCGGCGGGCGATTACCTGAGCCTGGATTTCGGCCGCGCCCTCGAAGATATTGAGAATGCGCGCGTCACACAGGATCCGGCTGATCTGGTACTCCAACGCGAAACCGTTGCCGCCATGGATCTGCAGCGCGTTGTCCGCCGCCGCCCAGGCGACGCGGGCGCCCAGCAGCTTGGCCATCCCGGCCTCCAGGTCGCAGCGCCGGTCGTGGTCTTTCTCCCAGGCGGCGAAATAGGTCAGTTGGCGGGCGATCATGATTTCGACCGCCATCATCGCCAGCTTGCCCGCGACGCGGGGAAATTCGATCAGCGACTTGCCGAACTGCTTGCGGTCCTCGGCATAGCGCATCCCCACTTCCAGCGCGTTCTGCGCGACGCCGATGGCACGGGCCGCGGTCTGGATGCGGGCGGATTCGAAGGTCTGCATGAGTTGCTTGAATCCCTGGCCCTCGACCTCGCCCAGAAGGTTGCCGGCCTTTATCTCGAAGCCGTCGAAGCCCAGTTCGTATTCCTTCATGCCGCGGTAGCCCAGCACCTCGATCTCGCCGCCGGTCATGCCGGATGTGGGGAAGGGGTTTTCGTCGTCGCCCGGGGTCTTTTCGGCGATGAACATCGACAGGCCGCGGTAATCGGTGGTCTCGGGATCGGTGCGCGCCAGAAGCGTCATGATATGGGCGCGGGCGGCATGGGTGATCCAGGTCTTGTTGCCGGTCACCTTGTAGAGGTCGCCGTCCTTCACCGCGCGGGTGCGAAGGCTGCCCAGGTCCGATCCGGTGTTGGGCTCGGTGAACACAGCCGTCGGCAGCACCTCGCCGCTGGCGATCTTGGGAAGCCAATGGCTTTTTTGCGCATCCGTGCCGCCACATAGAATCAGTTCGGCCGCGATCTCGGACCGGGTGCCGAGCGAGCCCACGCCGATATAGCCGCGGCTGAGTTCCTCGCTGACCACCACCATCGACGCCTTGGAAAGGCCCAGCCCGCCCAGATTCTCTGGAATCGTCAGGCCGAAGACGCCAAGTTCCGCCAACTCCTCGATCACCTCGATCGGGATAAGTTCGTCTTTCAGGTGCCAATCATGGGCATGGGGGGCGATGCGATCATCGGCATAGCGGCGGAACTGGTCGCGGATCATTTCCAGTTCCTCGTCCAGACCCGATGCACCAAAGGTCGCCCGCCCGTGATTGTCGCGCATCAGGGCGGCAAGCCGGGCGCGCGCCGCCGCGCTGTTGCCACGCAGAAGGGGCGCCGCCAGGCCCCAGTCGGGCGCATCGAGGCCCAGATCGGCAAGCCGCGCGACCTCGCCCTGGCTCATCGGGACGCCGCCGGCGATCTGGGACATGTATTCCCCCATGCCGATCTGCAACAGCAGCGCCTCCATCTCGCCGAAGGCGCCCTGGTCGGCGACCCGCCCGGCCCAGGCCGCCATCTGGCGCAGGCTTTCCACATAGGTGGCCAGCCACGCCAGCGCATGGGCCGCGAATTGCTCGGCCTCCAGCGCCGCGGCCGAGACCTTGCCATCCTGCACCACCTGCGCGCGCAGCCTGGCGACCGCCTTGGCCAGCAGTGCCTCGGCGACCGGCACGGCGGCTTCGGCCTTGGCGCGAAGATCCGGCAGGATCGGCGAGTCTGCACCGGGGGGCGCACCATCATGCGGCATGGTCATCTCCGTTTCTGCATGTGCGAAATCTGATAAGCCCTTCGCAGTTGCGGCGCAACAAAAATTCGCCGTGAAGCTGCCATGCGCACAAAAGTGTCGCTGCCAGAAAGGCGCTGCGCTGCCGCTGCTTCCCGTCTAAAAGGTCGGAAAATGGAGACGCGTCATGGAGCATCTGATCGGCGGGCTGCCGCCGGTAACCTTCATGCTGGCATTCGGCATCACGCTGTTCGCGGGCCTCGTAAAGGGCGCGGTCGGCTTTGCCATGCCGATGATCATGATTTCGGGCCTGGGCTCGTTCCTGCCCGGGCATGAGGCCCTGGCGGCGCTGATCCTGCCGACCTTGCTGACCAACTTCGCCCAGGCGTTTCGGCAAGGACCGCGGGCGGCCTGGGAATCGGCGGTGAAGTTCCGGCTGTTCCTGGGGGTGACGGTGCTGTTCATCCTGATCTCGGCCCAGTTCGTGCTGATGATCCCGAACGCGGTGATGTTTGTCCTGCTGGGTGTGCCGATCATCGCCTTCGCCGGCGTGCAGCTGGCGGGAATCCCGATGATCATCCCGATCCACCACCGCGCCCGCGCGGCAACGCTGCTGGGTGTCGTGGCAGGGCTCTATGGCGGGATCTCCGGGGTATGGGGCCCACCGCTGATCGTCTATCTGCTGTCGACCGGAACGGAAAAGCGCGAACAGCTGAGGGTCCAGGGCGTCGTGTTCCTGATCGGGTCGATGATGCTGCTCGTGGCCCATCTGCGCTCTGGCGTGTTGAACGCCACGACGCTGCCCCTGTCGGCGCTGATGGTGATTCCCGCCGCGCTGGGGATGTGGCTGGGCTTTCGCCTGCACGACCGGCTGGATCCGGTCCGGTTCCGGTGGTGGACGCTGGCGTTGCTGGCACTGGCGGGGGTGAACCTCGTGCGCCGGGGCTTGCTGGGCTAGTGCGCCGTCGCGCGACACCGGGCAGACGCTCCTGCACGGCCTTGCTTGGTCACCATCACTACCCCGACCGGCACCGTAGCGTGATACGCGCGGCCCGACGCGAAGGCCTCGCACCCACCTCGCATCTCATTTCATCTTGGCGAAAATACTCCACGGGGGTCCGGGGGTGTGAAACCCCCGGCGCCGAGATCACCAACGGACCGCGCGGAACCGGCGCGGTTTCGGGAAACGGCCAAAAAACATGGGCCGCAAGAGTTGACTTGCGCCCGAGTCGGTCCTAGAAGCGCGTTTTCAGATTATCCCGAACCGAGAACCGGAACCGACACCCATGGCCAATACGCCCCAATCCAAGAAGCGCACTCGTCAGAACGAGGCGCGCTATGCCGTGAACAAGGCGCGCCGCTCGCGGATCCGCACCTACCTGCGCAAGGTGGAAGAAGCGATCAGCGCCGGCGATCCGGCGGTTGCAGTCGAGGCCCTGAAGAGCGCCCAGCCCGAACTGGCCCGCGGCGTGACCAAGGGTGTGCTGCACAAGAACACGGCCTCGCGCAAGATGTCGCGCCTGGCCTCGCGCGTGAAGGCCCTGTCGGCCTAGGACGCGGCGAACCCCGATCGAAAGCAGGCGTGCCTTCGGGCGCGCCTTTTTTCATGTCCGAATGGCAGCGTAGGGGGGGGCTGTGTCCTTTTTGCACGGGCTATCGGGGATTCGGGCGGCTGATCCCAGAGTCAAGAACAGAGATATGTTGCGACTCCGCGATGGCGCAGGCTAGCGTCTAGGGGCGATTCACATCGCCTTGGGGGGACATGGAGTGGTCTTGGATCAACTCACCGAAGTCGGCACTGCCAAGCCGGTTCGGGGTTCGTGATGTGCCAGGACCATAAGGTTCCGAAGCCGGCGTAAGCTGCCACGCTGCCTGCTTTGGGATTGGTGGAAGTCGTCCAACCGCATCTGCGGTTATCGCTTCCGCATGTCCGATTGTGATGATCGCCGCGCGAGGCGGGAGCCGGGCTTGCCCGGTACCTGCCTTGTCCGGGCGATCGCACCGCATCTGGCCGCGCGACGGCCGGTCGCGGGCTTCCCAGGCGTCGCGGATTGTACGGGCATGGAGGCCGGGCAATTGCCCGGCCATCCGCATCAAGAACAAAAAAGCGGGTCGAGGAATGACAAACGAAACCTGGGGGCAAGTGCGCAATGAACTTCTCAAGAACCTTGGAAGGAACAATTTCGTAAGCTGGATCGAGCCCCTGCAATATTCGGGTCTGCAAGAGGGAGTGGCCCGATTCGTCGTCCCGACCCCGTTCTTCGCGACATGGATCGAACGCAACTTCGCCGATCACATCCGCAAGCAGCTGATCTCGGCCGGGGCGGATGTCGACCGCCTGGAATTCGCGGTCAGCCCCGACGCAAAGCAGGCACCGAAGCGCGCGGCGGCGGATCGCGTCGCGAAGGCGGCCGCCGCGCCGGCCGCGGCCCCGGCCGCGCTCAGCGCCGCCCGCGCCACGGAAGAATCCGAACTGCCCAGCGCGCCGCTCGATTCGCGTTTCACCTTCGACAGCTTCGTCGTCGGCAAGCCGAACGAACTGGCCCATGCCGCCGCCCGCCGGGTGGCCGAGGGTGGTCCGACCAGCTTCAACCCGCTGTTTCTTTACGGCGGCGTCGGGCTGGGCAAGACGCACCTGATGCACGCCGTCGCGCATGAATTGCAAAGCAAGCGCCCGCAGCTGAAGGTGCTTTACCTGTCGGCCGAGCAATTCATGTACCGCTTCGTCCAGGCACTGCGCGAGCGCGACGTGATGTCCTTCAAGGAACTCTTCCGTTCGGTCGACGTGCTGATGGTCGACGACGTGCAGTTCATCGCCGGCAAGGAATCGACGCAAGAGGAATTCTTCCACACTTTCAATGCGTTGGTTGATCAGAATAAGCAGATCGTGATCTCTGCCGACCGTGCCCCGGGAGAGATCAAGGACCTGGAGGACCGCATCAAGAGCCGCCTGCAATGCGGGCTGATCGTCGATCTCCATCCCACTGATTACGAGCTGCGCCTGGGCATTCTTCAGCAAAAGGCCGAATATTACCGCGGCCAGTACAAGGGGCTGCAACTGGCGCCGGGCGTGCTGGAATTCCTGGCCCACCGCATCACCACCAATGTGCGTGTCCTGGAAGGTGCGCTGACGCGGCTGTTCGCCTTCGCCTCGCTGGTGGGGCGAGAGATCACGCTGGAACTGGCGCAAGATTGCCTGTCGGACATCCTGCGCGCGTCGGATCGAAAGGTCTCGATCGAGGAGATCCAGCGCAAGGTGGCCGAGCATTACAACGTGCGCCTGTCGGACATGATCGGTCCCAAGCGCGCCCGCACCATCGCCCGGCCGCGTCAGGTGGCGATGTATCTGTCCAAGCAGCTGACCTCGCGTTCCCTGCCCGAGATCGGGCGCCGCTTTGGCGGCCGCGACCACACCACGATCATGCACGGCGTGAAGAAGATCGAGGAGCTGAAGACCACCGACTCGCAGCTTTCCGACGATCTGCAGCTTCTGCGCCGGCTGCTAGAGGGCTGATCGCCACAGCCGCGGATTGCGGCGGGGGCGCCCTTGACGCTCCCGTCCGTTCATCCGAAAGTCCATCGAAACGACGGAACCGGGCCGCGCGTCTTGCGCCGCCGCAACGGGGTGTGAGGGAATGAAGATCAGCATCGAGCGAGCGACGCTTTTGAAGGCCGTGTCACAGGCGCAATCGGTCGTCGAGCGGCGCAACACCATCCCGATCCTGGCCAACGTGCTGATCGAGGCCGAGGGCGATACCGTCAGCTTCCGCGCCACCGATCTGGATATCGAGGTGGTCGACAAGACCCCCGCCCAGGTGGAACGCGCCGGGGCGACCACCGTCAACGCGGTGATGCTGCATGAGATCGTGCGCAAACTGCCGGATGGGGCGTTGGTGCAGCTGGTCGACGACGCGGCGGCGGGCCGGCTGACGGTGACGGCAGGGCGGTCGACCTTCAACCTGGCGACACTGCCGAAGGAGGACTTCCCGGTGATGGCCTCCTCGGAATATTCGTCGAATTTCTCGGCGGGTGCGGTGACGTTGCGGCGGCTGTTCGACAAGTCGAAATTCGCGATCTCGACCGAGGAGACGCGCTATTACCTGAACGGCGTCTACATGCATGTGGCCACGGGCGAGGATGGCCAGGTGCTGCGTTGCGTGGCGACCGACGGCCACCGTCTGGCGCGGATCGACGCGCCTCTGCCCGCCGGCGCCGAGGAGATGCCCGGCGTGATCGTGCCGCGCAAGACGGTGAACGAATTGCGCAAGCTTCTGGACGACGACGAGGCACAGATCGCGGTATCGGTGTCCGAGACCAAGGTACGTTTCGCCACGCCGCAGATCACGCTGACCTCGAAGGTGATCGACGGCACCTTCCCCGACTACACGCGGGTGATCCCGGTCGGCAACACCCGCAAGCTGGAGGTGGACGCGGCCGAATTCGCCAAGGCGGTCGATCGGGTGGCGACCGTCTCGTCCGAGCGGAGCCGCGCGGTAAAGCTGGCGTTGGACGAGGATCGTCTGGTGCTGTCGGTCAACGCGCCCGACAGCGGCGCCGCCGAAGAGGAACTGGCCGTGGCCTATGGCGACGAGCGGCTGGAGATCGGTTTCAACGCCAAGTATCTGCTGGAGATCGCCAGCCAGGTGGACCGCGAGAATGCGGTGTTCCTGTTCAATTCCTCCGGCGACCCCACGCTGATGCGCGAGGGCAACGATACCTCGGCAGTGTATGTCGTGATGCCGATGCGGGTGTGATCGGCCGCGCGGGGGGCGCTGCCCCCCTGCACCCCCCGGAGTATTTCCGCCAAGATGAAGGGCAGTCATGTCCGTTCTGGCCCTGACAGAGTTGAGCCTGTCGCATTTCCGCTCCCATAGGGTGGGGCGGCTGGCGCTGGAGGGGCGGCCGGTGGCGATCTTCGGGCCGAACGGCGCGGGCAAGACGAACATTCTGGAGGCGGTGTCGCTGTTGTCGCCCGGGCGCGGGCTGCGGCGCGCGGCGGTGGAAGAGATTGCGCGGCGTCCGCAGGCGTTGGGATGGAAGGTGTCGGCCAGGCTGGAAAGCCTTTGGCAGGTGCATGAGATCGAGACCTGGGCCGAGCCGGGCGGCGGGCGGCAAGTGCGCATCGACGGCAAGGCGGCTGCGCAATCGGCGCTGGGCCGGATCGCGCGGGTGCTGTGGCTGGTGCCGGCGATGGACCGGCTGTGGACCGAGGGCGCGGAGGGGCGGCGGCGGTTTCTGGACCGGATCACGCTGAGCTTCGAGCCGGGCCATGGCGAGGCGGTGCTGGCCTATGAAAAGGCGATGCGCGAACGCAACCGGCTGTTGAAGGAGGATATCCGCGACGGCAACTGGTTCGCCGCGCTCGAGGGGCAGATGGCCGAAGCGGGGGCGCGGATCGGCGCGAACCGTGGCCTTGCGCTGGCCCGGATCGCCGAGGCGCAGGCGGGGGCGGAGACCGCCTTTCCGGTGGCGGAACTGTCTCTGACTCACCCGGAAGTGCCGCTGCCCGAGGGGGCGGCAGCGCTGGCGGAAACCTTTGCCGCAGCGCGGCGGCGCGACGGCGCGGCGGGACGCACGCTGATGGGGCCGCACCGGGTGGATATGGCGGCGATCTATGCTGCGAAGGGCGTGGCTGCCGATCAATGCTCGACCGGAGAGCAGAAGGCGCTGCTGATTTCGCTGGTCCTGGCGAACGCGCGGGCGCTGGCGCAGGATTTCGGCGCGCCGCCGATCCTGTTGCTCGACGAGGTGGCTGCGCATTTGGACGCCGGACGCCGCGCCGCGCTTTATGACGAGATCGCGGGCCTCGGCGCGCAGGCCTTCATGACCGGCACCGGGCGGGAATTGTTCGACGCGCTGGGCGCGCGCGGGCAATATGTCGAGGTGACGGAGGCCGGGGGCACCTCGGCCCTGCGACAGGAGGAGACATGAGCTATCCGGTACAACGCGTGACGTTGATCACCCTCGGCGTCGCCGATCTGGCGCGGGCGCGGCATTTCTACGGCGCGCTGGGCTGGACGGCTGCTCGGACGCAGGAGGGGGTGGCCTTCTATCAGATGAACGGTCAGGTGCTGGGCCTTTTCGGGGTGCGGGATCTGGCCAAGGACCAGGGGCGCGAGGGCGCACACCTGGGCGCCGGCGCGATGACGCTGGCGCAGAATTTCGACAGCGAAGCCGAGGTGGACGCGGCCTATCAGGCGGCGCTGGCGGCCGGGGCGACCGGGCTGAAGCCGCCCGAAAAGGTGTTCTGGGGCGGCTATTCCGGCTATTGGGCCGATCCCGACGGCCATGTCTGGGAAGTCGCGATGAACCCGTTCTGGCCGCTGGGTACGGACGGGTCGTTGACCCTGCCGGACGGCGAGGGCTGAGCGGGCGCCACCGGGCGTTCGATCCGGCTTGCACTTGGCCCGGCTTTGCGGTCCTCTGTCTGGCCGCCGCGGGGGACACCCATGACCATCACGCCGACCGAGCTTTTGCTTTATGCCGCAGCCCTTCTGGTGCTGTTTCTGACCCCGGGCCCGGTCTGGCTGGCCCTGACGGCGCGGACGATCTCGGGCGGGTACGGGGCCGCCTGGCCGTTGGCTTTGGGCGTGTCGCTGGGCGACATGTTCTGGCCGCTGATCGCGGTCTTCGGCCTAAGTTGGGTCACCGGCGCCTATGCCGAAGTGATGCTGGTCCTGCGCTGGATCGCGGTGGCGATCTTCATCGTGCTGGGGGTGCAGCTGATCCGCAAGGCCGGCCGGCCGATCGAGACCGACGCCCGCCTGACCCGCCCGGGCCGCTGGGGCGGATTCGCGGCGGGCGTCACCGCGATTCTGGGCAATCCCAAGGCGATCCTGTTCTATATGGGCGTGCTGCCCGGCTTCTTCGATCTCAGCGCCCTGACGCCGGCCGACATCGCCGCGATCGTCGCCCTGTCGGTCGCCGTTCCGCTGATCGGCAACCTGGTCTTTGCGGCCCTCGTCGCCCGCGCCCGGCACCGCTTGGCCGGGCCCGGCGGCATGGCGCGGCTGAACCGGATCGCGGGTGGGCTGCTTGTGGTGGTCGCATTGCTGATCGCCGTGACATGACCCCCTAAATATTGTGTGCTTCGCGTGACAATCCCGCGCGGAAGCCCTATAAACCGGGCAGATTTCCAAGGAAGGTCCGCATGGCCGAAGAGCAGCAGCAACCCGCCGAATACGGCGCAGATTCCATCAAGGTTCTCAAGGGGTTGGAGGCCGTCCGCAAACGGCCCGGCATGTATATCGGGGATACCGACGACGGCTCGGGCCTGCACCATATGGTCTATGAGGTGGTCGACAACGGGATCGACGAGGCCCTAGGCGGCTTTGCCGACGCGGTGACGGTGAAGATCCATGCCGATAATTCGGTTTCGGTGCGCGACAACGGGCGCGGCATTCCCACCGATATCCATGCCGAGGAAGGCGTCAGCGCCGCCGAGGTGATCATGACCCAGCTGCACGCCGGCGGGAAGTTCGACCAGAATTCCTACAAGGTGTCGGGTGGTCTGCATGGCGTCGGCGTCTCGGTTGTGAACGCGTTGTCGGACTGGCTGGAGCTGCGGATCTGGCGCGGCGGCAAGGAACATTTCGCCCGCTTCGAGCATGGCGATACGGCGGAACATCTGCGCGTGGTCGGCGACGCCAACGGGCAGAAGGGGACAGAGGTGCGCTTTCTCGCCGCCACCTCGACCTTCTCGAACCTCGACTACAGCTTTCGCACGCTGGAAAACCGGCTGCGCGAACTGGCTTTCCTGAATTCCGGCGTCCGCATCATCCTGGAGGACGAGCGCCCCGCCGAACCGCTGCGGTCGGAGCTGTTCTATGAGGGCGGCGTGCGCGAATTCGTGCGCTATCTGGACCGCTCGAAAACAGCGCTGCTGCCCGAGCCGATCTTCATGACCGGCGAACGCAACGGCATCACCGTCGAGGTCGCGATGTGGTGGAACGACAGCTACCACGAGACGGTGCTGCCCTTCACCAACAACATCCCCCAGCGCGACGGCGGCACGCATCTTGCGGGCTTTCGCGGCGCGTTGACGCGGACGATGAACGCCTATGCCCAGACTTCGGGCATTGCCCGGCGCGAAAAGGTGGATTTCACCGGCGACGACGCCCGCGAGGGGCTGACCTGCGTGCTGTCCGTGAAGGTACCTGATCCTAAATTCTCCAGCCAGACCAAGGACAAGCTGGTCTCGTCCGAGGTCCGCCCCGCAGTGGAAAGCCTGGTCAACGAGAAGCTGGGCGAATGGTTCGAAGAGCACCCGACCGAGGCGCGCCAGATCGTCGGCAAGATCATCGAGGCCGCGCTGGCCCGCGAGGCCGCCCGCAAGGCGCGCGAACTGACGCGGCGCAAGACGGCGATGGACGTGGCCAGCCTGCCCGGCAAGCTGGCCGATTGCCAGGAACGCGATCCCGCCAAATCCGAGGTCTTCCTGGTCGAGGGTGACTCGGCCGGCGGCTCGGCCAAGCAGGGGCGTTCGCGCGCCAATCAGGCGGTGCTGCCGCTGCGGGGCAAGATCCTGAACGTCGAGCGTGCGCGCTTTGACCGGATGCTGGGCAGCCAGGAAATCGGCACCCTGATCACCGCGCTGGGCACCGGCATCGGGCGCGACGAGTTCGACATCAAGAAGCTGCGCTACCACAAGATCGTCATCATGACCGACGCCGACGTGGACGGCGCCCATATCCGCACGCTTCTGCTGACCTTCTTCTTCCGCCAGATGCCGGAGATCATCGAAGGTGGCTATCTCTATATCGCGCAGCCGCCGCTATACAAGGTTTCGCGCGGGAAATCAGAGGTTTACCTGAAGGATCAGGCAGCGCTGGACGAGTATCTCATCCAGATGGGGATCGAGGGCGCGGTGCTGCGCCTGAATTCGGGAGAAGAGATCGCCGGCCAGGACCTGGCGCGCGTGATCGAGGGCGCGCGACAGTTCCGCCGGGTGCTGGATGCCTTCCCCACGCATTACCCGCGCGGCATTCTGGAGCAGGCGGCGCTGGCGGGGGCCTTCGATCCTGGCACGGCGCAGCGCGATCTTCAGACGGTGGCCGACGAGGTGGCGGCGCGGCTCGACATGGTCGCGGCGGAATATGAAAAGGGCTGGCAGGGCCGCATTACCCAGGACCACGGCATCCGCCTGGCGCGCATCCTGCGCGGCGTCGAGGAGATCCGCACCCTGGACGGCGCGGTCCTGCGTTCGGGCGAGGCGCGGCGGCTGGCTGAGGTGTCGGGCAGGTCGCGCGATGTCTATGCCAAGCCGGGTCATCTGGCGCGCAAGGATCGCGATGTGGTGGTGCACGGGCCGATCGACCTGTTGAAGGCGATCCTGGCGGAAGGCGAGAAGGGATTGTCCATGCAGCGCTACAAGGGGCTGGGAGAGATGAACCCCGGTCAGCTGTGGGAAACCACACTGGACCCAGAGGCGCGCACGCTTCTGCAGGTGAAGGTGGACGATCTGGCCGAGGCTGAGGACATCTTTACCAAGCTGATGGGTGACGTGGTCGAGCCGCGGCGCGAGTTCATCCAGAAGAACGCGCTGAGTGTGGAGAACTTGGATATCTGACGGTGTAGGTGGGCGCGTAACATTGCGCTTTAAGCCCTTATATTTCAAAGCCTTAAACGAGGGTTGCGCGCAAAACTTTGCGCGCACGAAGCGCATAAATCTGCGCCTATTCAGCGTCCTTGGGCTGGCGCACAGAGATGAACATTGGGATCAAGACGGAGCTCGGATGCGGTACATCAGTAACCTGGATTCCTACTTGTTCTTCTTCCGCGAGGGGGCCTCCGACAACAGCTTCCAAGAGGCCGCTTATGAAGCCATAGAGGACATTGTGCACCAGGAGATTGATCCGATTGATGTCTTCAATCGCCAGTGTGAAGCCCCGCGCCATCTTCTCGCTCGGCGACAACCCAATGGCATCCGACAGCTTGTCCGCGATCATCGAAAATGCCGATCGAAAGACGAGTGCAGAACCGACGTAGTAGCATGAGTTCGCAGGATGTTCGGAGATGTAGATCCTGCTTTCTTCACTGGCAACGCTGCCGATCGCTTCGCCCAAGTTCAGTTTGTCGTAGTGAAAGGCCGTTTTGTTTCGGATAATCTCGAGAGCGTTCGTGGCATTGTCTGAACCTCCGAAATAGTCGCGCAACGCCTCAAGGTCTTTCCGATGCGCCTCGGAAAGAGCCGTAATCGCTGAGTCCTCCGGAACGCATTTGAGAAATCTCTTGTCGATCATGTTCCATGTTTCGAAGAGTTTTCCGGTCAGAATCTGCAGAATAGTCCACATCTGGACATTGTGAGCGTCGTCATGAAGCTCACCTGCGCCAACCTTATTCAAGGTAAAGCGCAGGATCCTGTTGATTACGCCAAGCTCGTTGTGGGCATGCATGCAGCCCACTACTTGGTTGCGAAGACGGCTTGGCAGCCTGCTAAGATGCTCTGGGCTGATTTCTATCTGGTTGACTTGAATTGTACTCATGGAAACACCTCCGCTGGCCCACGCCGGATGGTTACGGTGCATCTTGCAAGATTGGTAGTTCTCATCCGGTCATCGACAAGAATGGTACGGAACGGTTGACCGGCGGGCGGAAGACAGAGGCCGCGAAGTCGCCCAGGCGGCGGCGGACTTCAACATCGCATATCCATTTGCTGGCAAGGTGGTATAGTACGATGTGACATGGAGACCGACATCAGAAATGACACGGGCGGAGCTGGTCGCCCAACTTCAGCAACTGAGGAACGTCGTTGAGCGTCTTGCCGCTGAAAACGTGCCCCCTGTCCTGTACCACATCGACTGCTACAGGGGCCGCCTCCACCCTGAGAAGCGGCTGAGCCGCGACGAGGCAAACGAACGACGTCCTACTCACGTTGATCTTGTGCCTATAGACTAGGAGAGCGGACTATTCGGCGATGACGGGAGCAGTTCATGCGAAAATCCGTGAAATTCGATGGTGCCCGCATAGAACGGGTTCTCAGGGGTGAGGCACCGACGACAACTCTCAATGACGAAGAAAAGACAATCTGGTCCGAGCAGTTCCGAACCGCGCTTGGTGAGCCCGGCCCGAAGGAAGCTGTCTTCTTTGGAAAACTTCGCGCCAGCGGCAAGGCAGTCGGCCTCGACGCGGACGGTAACATCGCCAAGGCAAAACCCCTGGCATAGTTCTTCTCTGACATGCGCCCGGATCCCTGAGCTCCAGCAGTCCTGATGCGTGTGGACAACCAGAACTGGCTCAGGCAAGTGGCTATACATGTTTAGGGCCGAGCTGGCCTGACTGCACCCGCTTCCTTGAGGTAGGCCGTCTCCGCCCGACTAACAATGCCGCGGAACGTGCGCTGCGCGGCTTCGCGCTTGGCCGTTGCGCATGATGAGGAAGTCAACGGGAATGAACCTGGAGACGCGATTTCTGACGACTTCCACATCCGATCCCAGTTCAAGCGCACCAGGGTTGTGAACGAAGTACTCAAACACCTCTTCCTCGAATTCCCTGGCCCTCTTCATACGCTAGGGTCAGGATTCATAACCAATAGATGATGATAGCCGCGAGGGCGATGGCAGAGAGGAATACCTTGGGACAGCGGTCGTAACGGGTGGCAACGCGCCTCCAGTCCTTGAGCCTGCCGAACATGATCTCGGTGCGGTT
>NZ_FNOB01000039.1 GCF_900106675.1 Allgaiera indica | reverse complement strand
CGCACTTCGGGGGAAAACTTGTTCGTCGTCTTGCTCATGATGCTCCATCCTACTCAGGAGTTGGAGCCTCCGGCAAACCCGGCGCGGTTCAGTTTCGATCCGGGGAAGCCTTGACACTCCATTCCATAGACAGGCAGGGCAGCCTCTGTGCGGATTGCCCCGGTTAGCCTTAGCTTAGCCCTTCATTCCATAGACACAGGCCCGGTATCTGTTTCAGTCCAGATTACTATATAAGATCAATAGCTTAGTTATATATCTTGGGATGATCTAGGTTATAATGATCCGCATTATACAAGTGATTACAACTAGTTAGCATAACGCTGGCGCAACTTCTGGAGCATAACCTAGTAATATCAATGAGTTAACTGTCTTGCTGATAGCCCTGAAGAAGATACTTCCAGAAATACCTATTGTTTTTCAGTTAGTTATAATAGGTGACGGTGCCACTAATCCATTCCGGGCCACTCAACTCACGAGACAAGTCAGAGGGTGCAGACCCACCGGGCACACCTCACTCTTGCTATTAAAGCAGGTGTGACACTACAGTGTGACACATAGCGAAACATCACACTGCAATAGCGTTATATATCAGGTAGTTGTGGATTTTCCGGGGTTTCCCCTTGGCTCCACCAAATTTCTCCATCGAACCTCTTGATAAACAAATGGTTTCGCCAGTTCATGCGAAGCTATCCCGTCATGTGCACGATCATTGCGCCCGCGCAGATGACGCCGGGGAGGGAGGGCGGCGTGGCGCGCTCTCGCTTTTCCTGTGCGGTGATTGGGCTCTGGACGCATAGCCGGGGCGCGACGATTGCGGCAAGAGCGACGGCGGACAGGAAGGCCTTGAGGCGCCCGTCGCAACGAGTCGCCACTCGCCGCTAATCCTTGCGCCCGAGATGATCACGATGCGGTTGCGGCGCCTATCGCATTTGGCGGGCCTTCCGCGGGGCTTTCCATCCGGGCTATAGCGCCGGCTCCGCTTGTCTTTCAGGGCATCACGGATGCCAGTCCGCATTGCGGCCTCTATCGGCAAGAGCCGGTTCGCCCAGGCAGGCTGCGCATCGGTCAGTCGGAATAGATTTCTCCACATGCCCCGATCCGTTCGGGCGCGTGAAACACGCAGGCCGAACGACTGCGGTCCGGTCAAGGGGGCCTGACCCTGGCAAGCCTCAGATCATGTTCAAGGCCTGCTTGTATATCTCGATGACCGCCTCTTCTTCAGCAACGTCGTCCGGCTCGCGTTTCCGAATCCTCAAGATGGCACGCATCGCCTTGCTGTCATACCCGCGCGCCTTGCTCTCCGCGAACACCTCCTTAATTTGCTCCGCGATATCTTTCTTCTCCTGCTCGAGGTGCTCTATGCGCTCGATGAACTGGCGCAGTTCCTCGGCGGTGACATTGTATTGCATGTCGGCGGCGGCGTTCATGGCTGGCTCCCAGGCTGTGAGCGGAATGACAAGGCCCCTTCCCTACCCACAGGCCCTCTGCCGATCAAGCCCGACCTTGCCAGATCGGCGCCTTCGGGCTAGGCCAAGCGCGAACCGCAAGGGAAGGACCTGCATGGATTGGGTGATCGGGGTCGGCGCGGCGATGTCCCTTGGGGGGCTGGCGGGCGTCATCGGATGTATTGTCGCCGCGATGCGCGCCCGGCGCGCGGGGCTGGACGACGCCGAGATGCGCACCCGCCTCCAAAAGATCGTGCTGTGGAACATGGCCACGCTGGGGCTGTCGATGTTCGGGCTGCTGCTTGTCGTGCTCGGCATCATCCTGAAAGGCTGAAGCCTGCCCATGCCAGCCGGTCCGCGGCGGCCCGCCGCGCAAAGGCTACCTAATCCGCGTTCATGTCGTCGAAACTGCGGCCTTCCTTGATCATCTCGTCCAACAGCGCAGACGGGGTCCAGAAGGGCTCATCCCCGGCCCAGTCGCGCAGCCGATTGCGGATCGCCAGCAGGCCGATCATGTCGGCCGTCTTCATCGGCCCGCCGCGCAGGCGCGGATAGCCGTAGCCCATCAGCATCACCAGATCGATATCAGACGGACGCAGCGCGACGCCCTCCGACAGGATCTTCGCCCCCTCATTGACCATCGCGTAAAGGCAGCGGTCGCGGATCTCGTCATAATCGAAGTTGCGCGCGACGATGCCCTTGGCGGCGCGCTCGGCCTCGATGATCCGGGTCACCGCGGGGTCTTCGGCGCCCATGCGGCTGCCCTCGCCATAGCGGTAATAGCCCGCGCCGGTCTTGCGGCCGAAACGCCCGGCCTCGCACAGCCGGTCGCCGATCGCGACATAGCGCGCCGACGGGTCACGGCTGTCCGCCAGCCGCTGACGTCGCGCCCACGCGATGTCGAGCCCCGCCATGTCGGCCACCTGATAGGGGCCCAGCGGGAAGCCGAAATCGCGCATCACCCGGTCGACCGCTGCGGGCGTCGCGCCGTCTTCCAGCATGAAATCCGCCGCCGCGCCACAGGCGGAAAAGATCCGGTCGCCGATGAACCCGTCGCCGCCCCGGACGCGGACGGCGAACTTGCGCAGCTGACGCGCCAGCTCGAACCCCGTCGTCACCACCTCGGGCGCGGTCTGGGCGCCCGCCACGACCTCGATCAGCGGCATCGCCTGCACCGGTGAGAAGAAGCGCAGCCCAACCACATCGGCCGGGCGCGAGGTAACCCGCGCCAGATCGTCGATATCAAGACAGGAGGTGTTCGTCGCCAGGATCGCACCGGGCCGCATCACCCGGTCGAGATCGCGGAAGATCCCGGCCTCGAGCGCCTCGTCCTCGGGCACCGCCTCGATCGCGATATCGGCGGAACGCAACGATTCGATTGCGGTCGCCCCGGCCAGGCGCGCCCATTCGCCCTCGCGCGCCGTGTCGCTTAGCTGGCCCCGGGCGACGGCGCGTTCATGCAGATCGTCAATCCGGGACAGTCCACGCGCCAGCGCCTCTTCGTCGACTTCCACCAGCGTCACCCGCAGCCCAGCCCCCAGCAGGGCCGTGGCGATACCCGACCCCATCACGCCGCCGCCGATCACCCCGGCATGGCCGACCGGGCGCGGGGTGGCGCCGGCCTCGGGGATGCGGGCGGCGCGGGCCTCGGCCCGGGCGGCGTGGCGCAATCCGGCCGCGGGTTTCGACGTCTCCAGATCCTCGGCCGCCGCGCGCTCGAAGGCCATGCCGGCCTCGAACGGCAGCAAGATCGCGGCTTCGACGCAGGCGATGATCCGCTCGGGCGCGGGAAGGCGGCTGTCACGCTCAACCGCACGGGCGGCGGCGATCGCGGCGGCGTAGGTCTGGGGGTCGCGAAAGCCTTCGCGCCGGTCGCGCGTCAGGCTTGGCGGCTTACCCTCGTTGATCAGCATCCTGGCCAGGATCACGGCGCGGTCCAGAAGGTCCTCTTCCACCACGCCGTCAAGCAACCCCATCGCCATCGCGGTGGCCGCGTCGATGGGCGCACCGTCAAGCATCAGCTTCAGCGCCTCCGCCGCGCCGCATAGACGCGATGTGCGCTGGGTGCCGCCGGCGCCGGGCAGAAGGCCCAGCTTGACCTCGGGAAAGCCGACCCTGGCCGTGGCCAGCGCGATCCGCGTATGGCAGGCAAGCGCCAGTTCCAGCCCGCCGCCCAGCGCCTGACCGTTCAGCGCCGCGACCACCAGCTTGCCGCAGGTCTCGATCCGGTCCAGCACATCGGCCAAAAGCGGCACCCGATCCGACGCGGAAGCCGCGGCGATCTCTTCGCCGACCGCGAATACCGACGACCCGGCGCCAGTAATCACGATCGCCTTGACTTCGGGAGCCTGGGCGGCGTCGACGGCGGCCAGAAGACCTTGACGCGCGGCATGGTCCAGCGCATTGACCGGCGGGTTTTCGACGGTCACGACCATCACGCCATCACTGATCTTCCAGCGTACCGCCTCGGCCATCGCCCCCACCCGTTCTTTACGGCAAACAATTGACGCCATTAAGAAGTAGGCCGGGAAGCTTGGCAATCCCCGGACGGGCTGGGGCTTGGACCGTCAGGCGCGACGCGGCCGGCGCAGATGGCGGATGTCCGCTTAGCAGGCCAAGCCGCGGCGAGCCCCAAGGCGCCGCCACATGCGATCAGACCGGCATCGATCAGACCGGCATGTTGTCGAACAGGTCCTCATCGGTGTCGCCCGCATCAGCCTCTGCCGCGGCGTCGGCGGTCTGGCCACGCACCGGCAGCAGGCGCGATATCAACTCCAACTCGGCCAAGACGATCCGCAAGGCGGGATCGCGCTGGGCCTTGTCGTTCACATGAGGGTCTCTTTCAGCTTCGGGCATGGTCCTTCCTCCCAGGTGTCCCCCTTCCCGACCATCAGGGCGCGCAGTCGCGGCAAAACGGGGTGTAGGGCAGGACATCCAGCCGCTCTTGTCCGATCTCGCCGCCGCACTTCACGCAAGTGCCATAGCTTCCGTCCTCCATCCGGCGCAGCGCCGCGCGGATCTGGCGCAGCTCTGTCTGGGCCGAATGCCCCATGTTTTCGAGGACTTCGTCCTCTTCCCGTTCTGTTGCAAGCTCTTCCCAATCCTTCGAACGCGGGAGGTCGAGCGCATTGTCTATCTGCGCCATACGCCTCGTCAGATCCGCAAGACGGGCTTCGAGCTGGACTCTGCGGGCAACTATTTCGGGGCTTGCAGGCATTCATCGGCGCTCCCATGATTACGATAGATGGTAACAGCGGCGTGACTGGGCAACCCTGATCCAGATCAACCCTGCGAGGGTGGCGAAAACTGGCTCATGTTGCCGCCGGAATGCTCTGCGCCTAGATATGTCCAACCCGTCGATACCCTGCCCCAGACGACAAGGACCCCCAATGGACCCTCGCCACATCACCGAAAATTATGCCGTCTCGCCGCAGATCCATCCCGAGGATGTCCCGCGGATCCGCGAGGCCGGCTTCCACACCCTGGTATGCAATCGTCCGGATACCGAGGTGCCGCATACCCACCGCGCCGAAACCATGCGCGCCCTGGCCGAGGCCGAGGGGCTGGTTTTCGTCGCCAACCCGCTGAGCCACGGCCAGTTGACGATGGAGATCATCGAGACCCAGGGCCGCGCGCTGCAGGATGCGTCGGGCAAGGTTTTCGCCTATTGCGCCTCGGGCAATCGCAGTTCGATCCTGTGGGCCCTTAGCCAGGCGGGCAAGATGCCGACCGACGAGATGATCGCGGCGGCGGCGCGCTGGGGCTACGATCTGGAAAAATGGCGCGATCACATCGAGACCCTCGCCGCGCGTGCGCAAGACGGGGGCTGAGCGGCGGCCGCGCTAGGAGGCGCCCGCGGCCTTCGCCATCGGCGGCAGATCGCCAAGCGGATCCTCCCCCGGATCAAGCGGATCGGGCAACGGAATCCCCATCGGATCGGGAAGTGGCAGGTCCAGGCCGTCGCCCGGCGCGGCGATCTGCAGCCCGCCCAAGTCACCGCCCAGATCGCCGCCGGCCGGATCGCCCCCAAGACCGTCGGCCATGGGCGTCGCCATCGGCAGCGGATCCCCATCCTCGCCGGGAAGTGGAAGCGAAGGCACCGGATCCGGCAGCGGATCGCCCCCCCCCGGATCCAGCGAGGGGAAGCCCAGATCGGCCTCCGGCGTCGCCGGCAGGGCCGCGCCCTTCGCGGCGACGGGCATGTCCGCCCCCGCATCGGAGCTTCGCGACTGCGGCATCAGGGTCAGGCGCACCGCGCGCATACCTCGGTTCTGGCCCAGCCGGCCCGCGCCAAGGCGGCGCCCATCGATCGCTTCCAGTTCGATCCGCTCCAATTGCGCGGCCGGTATCGGGATCATGTCTCCCTGCGACAGTTGCATCACGGCCGACAGCGGCACCCGCAATCTGTGAAGAACCGCTGAAATCTCGGCTTCGGCCGCCATCACGGCATCTTCCAGCGCGCGGGTCCATTCCTGGTGCTCGTGCACATCGGGCCGGTCCACGGCGGCCTGCACCGGCGGCGCCCCGCGTCCCTCGGCCGGAAGCGCCAGCACGATCGCGCCGCTGCGCGCGCCGTCGGCCAGGGCGACCGTGACCGTGAACACGCGGTAGGGGATATCTTCCAGCAACAGGCCCAGAGGGCGCGGATCATCAAGGAAAGACGCAAAATGGAACCCGCCGGCCCAGACGATATCGGGCGTGCCGGCCAATTCGTCACGCAATTCGGTCAGCGCCTTGTCGATCAGCCCGACGGTCATCGCGGCGTCGGTGCGCGTGGGCTTGCGTGGCGGGCGCTCGTCCTTCGCCAGGCGGCCCGTGGTTTGCACCTCGACAATGCCCGACAGCACCGGCGGCGCCACCGCGACAAGGCCTAGGCCTTCGGCTGGCCCCTCGAGTATCGCGAGAAAGGCGTGGTCGGGGACCATATCCAGAAGCTCGGCCAGGGCATGGCGGCTGTCGGTCAGGTCGGTGACCCGCAGATCCAGCCCCGGCACCCCCTGTCCGGCCCGCGCCAACGCCATGCGCACCGCCCGCTCGGGCCTCAGGGCGGCCCCCTGGGCGGTGGGCCGCCCGGCCACGGCCTTGCGCCGCAGGGCCGAGCCTGCCTGCCCGGCCGCGCCCTCCTGTTCCGATTCAGACATAGCGATTATCCTGCCAACCCAACCAGTTGTGTCAGGTCTAGGTTGAGGAATGGTTACCGCAACACGGAATCCGACCGGCGAAACAGGGGCCGCACGGCAAAGGCCGGGCCGCGGCGCGACCGGCGTTCAGATGTTCAGGCGGTCAGGCGGCTTTGGCCGCTGCCGAGGGCAGGCTGACGCGGAATGCCGCGCCGCCCTGGCCCGGAACATAGGTGATCGCACCGCCCATCCGGGCCATGATCTCGCGGCAGATCGCCAGGCCCAGCCCGGCGCCGCCGGCGTGCGAGCTGTCGCCCAGCCGGGCGAATTTCTCGAAGATGATCGTCTGGGCGTCTGCCGGAATACCCGCGCCGTTGTCGGCGAATTCCACCTCGATCCGGCCCTCGCGCCGGCGCACCGAGATGCGCAGCCTCGGGCGGGCCGCATCGCAATATTTGCGCGCATTCGACACCAGGTTGATGAACACCTGCGACAGCCGGTCGGGATCGGTGGTCAGTTCGACCATCTCGGCGGCGCGGTCGCGTTCGATCACCCAATCGCGGCGGGTGTCGCCGGCATGGCCCGCCGCCGCCAGCGCCCGGTCGATCAGCACCTGCAGCACCACACGCTCGGAGGTCAGGCGCACCTTGCCGTTCTCAAGCACGCTCAGATCCAGAAGGCCGTCAAGCAGCCGCGTCAGCCGCAGCGCCTCGGCATGGATGACGCCGGCGAAACGGGCCCGTTCGGAGGCGTCCAGACCGCCCTCCATCAAGATCTCGGAAAAGGCGCGGATCGAGGTCATTGGGGTACGCAGCTCATGGCTGATCTGGCTGAGGAAGGCGTCCTTTTGCACCGACAGCCTGGTAAGTTTGGCATTGGCCTCGCGCAGCGCGCGGGCGGTGCGGGCCAATTCCTCGGATTTCACCTCGATCTGGCTGGAATATTCCATGATCTGGGCCGTCTCGTTGGCCACCGCCATCAGGTCCTCGACCGACACCGCCGCGCCGCCGACGATCTGTGCCACCATCGCATGCGCGGTCGCACCGCCCACCGATCCGGCCAGACGGCGTTCCAGGCTTTCCAGGAAATCGGGGGTGGTGTCTGGCAGGTATCCCGCCTTGCCCTGGCCGCGGGCGGCCGCCAGGAAGAAGGCCTGCGCCTCTTCCGCGCCCAGGATGCGCTGCGCCATGACAAGCAGATCCTCGGCCTCGGCGGTGCCGCGCGCCCAGCCACGGGTGCCGCCGGCCTGATCGAAGGCATTGACGAACTGCGCGCCCTGCAGGCGTTCCACCGGGTTCGGAAAGGTCAGCAGCGAACCGACGCAGAGCGCCAGCGTGTTGGCCGCCAGCGACCAGAATAGCGCATGCAGCAAGGGATCCATTCCGGCGATCCCGAACAGCGCATGCGGCCGCAGCCACCCAATGCCGAACGGGCCATGGGCCATCACCTGCGCGGAGATCAGCGCATTGCCGCCGAAGCTGGGCAGGAACAGCGTGTACAGCCAGACGGCAAAGCCCAGGATCAGCCCCGCCGCGGCACCGGCCCGGGTGGCTCCGCGCCAGTAAAGCCCGCCCAGCATCGCCGGCAGCACCTGCGCCGCCCCGGCAAAGCTGATCAGCCCGATCGAGGCCAGCGCCGCGCCGCCGCCGGAAAAGCGGTAATAGGCATAGCCCAGCGCCAGCACCCCGCCGATCGTCAGCCGCCGCGCGCGCAGGACGATCGCGCGTACATCGCCCGATTGCGTCGCCCGGCCGTAGCGGGCGGCCAGCCACAGCGGCATCACCACATGGTTCGACACCATCGTCGCCAGCGCGATCGCCGCCACGATCACCATCGCCGTGGCCGACGAAAAGCCGCCCAGGAACGCCAGCATCGCCAGCCAGCCGCGATCCATGTGCAAGGGTAGCGTCAGCACCAGCAGGTCGGGGTTCGACCCCGCCGGCAGGGTTTCCAGCCCGACCACCGCGATCGGCAGCACGAAAAGGCACATCAGGAACAGATAGGCCGGAAAGGCCCAGGCGGCGGTGGCCAGGTGGCGCTCGTCCGCGTTCTCGACCACCAGAACCTGGAACATCCTTGGCAGGGTGATCACCGCCGCCGCCGACAGGAAGGTGATGCCGGCCCAGCGCGCCGGATGCATCTGCCACTCGGCCAGCGGCGAGGCCTCGATCCGTGCCAGGATATCGGCCGGGCCATCCGCCACGCCCCAGACCACGAAGACCCCCACCGCCAGAAGCGCCACAAGCTTCACCACCGCCTCGACCGCGATCGCGGTGACCACGCCCTGGTGCTGCTCGTTCGCGTCTAGGTTGCGGGTGCCGAAAAGCACCGTGAAAAGCGCAAGCCCCACCGCCACCCACAGCGCCGTGACGCGGGGATCGGGGACCATCGCGCCCTCACCCGCCGCCGAGGCGAAGGCGCCGAAGCTAAGCGTCACCGATTGCAATTGCAGCGCGATATAGGGGGTGGCCGCAACCACCGCCATCAGCGTCACGATCACCCCCAGCGCGTTCGACTTGCCATAGCGCGAAGAGATCAGATCGGCGATCGAGGTGATGCGCTGGGTCTTGCCGATCCGCACCAGCTTGCGCAGCAGCGACCACCAGCCGATGAACACCAGCGTCGGCCCCAGATAGATCGTTACGAATTCCAGACCCGACCGCGCCGCCGATCCGACCGCGCCGTAAAAGGTCCAGGCGGTGCAATAGATCGACAGCGACAGGGTGTAGATCCAGGGGCTGCGCAGCCAGCCGATCCCGCCAGCGGCGGCGCGGCGTTCGACCGCGAAGGCCACGAAGAACAGGAAGAACACATAGCCTAGGCAGCTGAGCACAAGGATGTTGAAGGGGATCATGGGTCCGCCCCGGGCCCCGGCCGGGCGGCAGGCGCCGCATCTTCGGGCGCGCCAGCGGGGCGGTCGGGGCGCGCGGGTGTGGCCGCGGGATCCGGCGGCGCCTCGGCCGAGCGCGTCAGCGCGCGCGACACCACGAAGGCCGCGACGATCAGCGCGGCCCAGGCCAGGATCAGATAGATCCCGTCGCCGGCCGTCGCCCGGGCGCGGCCGCCTTCGCCGCCCCACAGCACCGGGACAAGGAACAGAAAGGCGCCCAGAAAGGGCAACATCCGTGCAGCATCCATCAGCCGCCGGCGCCGGTAGCTTTGGCGCGCCAGGAACAGGGGCTGCCCCGAGGGCGGTTTCACGCCGCCCCCAGCGCCAGCGACCGGACGGCGTCGAGGATTTCGGTATTGGCGAACGGTTTGGTCATGAAGCGCGTGGCCCCCAGGCGCGCGGCCTGTTCGCGGTCGCGATCCTGGCCCTTGGCGGTCAGCATCAGGACAGGCAGCGCCGCCATCCCCGGATCGGCGCGCAATTCCTGCAGCACCTCGAAGCCCGACCGCCCCGGCAGCATCACGTCCAGCACCACCACATCGGGCCGTGCCCCCCGGATCGCCGCCATCGCGTCGGCGCCGTCGGAATGGGCGCTGACCCGCCAGCCATCCCGCGTCAGGATGAAGCGGATCGCCTCGATGATATTCGGCTCATCCTCGATCAGAAGGACATGCTTGCCCATCCGACGCTCCCCCCTCTCTCCTCTGAGTGGAACTATCGCGAATAGGGGGCGGGCTGTCAAAAGAACACTCGCCGCAGGCGTGCCCCTTCGCAGCGCGC
Source organism: Allgaiera indica (assembly GCF_900106675.1). Lineage (GTDB taxonomy): Bacteria > Pseudomonadota > Alphaproteobacteria > Rhodobacterales > Rhodobacteraceae > Acidimangrovimonas > Acidimangrovimonas indica. The sequence continues at coordinate 3,859 of NZ_FNOB01000039.1, read as the reverse complement.
CGGATCAGCCTTCGTCGCCGAGGATCGAAGGCTCGCGCCGCGCCGGGCAGGCGGAGCGCGCGCAGATCCGGCACGAGGACCCCACCGCCTGTGCCGGCGTCGTGGGGGGGCCATCGTCGGGCAAGATCAGCATCCAGGCCTCGACCACGGGGGGCGATCCGAAGCCGCCCGGATACGAGGGCTGACAATAGGCGTAGCCATGAAACCGGCGCTGGCCGCGGCCGACGGTTTCCAGGGGCACGCGGATCGGCGTGACCGGTCGCGCCAGCGCCTGATACAATGGCCAGAGCGGGCAGCCCGATCCGAAGCGCGGCAGCACGAAACCTTCGGCCGGCTTGCGGAAGATCAACGCGCCAGAGCCGTCGCAGGCCACCAGCCCGATCCGCCCCGGCGTCCCCGGGTCCGGCTCTGCCCCGTCGCCCCGGCCGGGTGGCAACGCGGCAAGACGGCGAAACACCAGGGGCAGCGGCAGACCGAAACGCTGCGCCAGGATACCGGGATCAGGCCCGACCTCGGCCAGCGCGGCCAGCAGTTCCGGCATGGGCAGCGCCGCCGCATCCTCGCTATAGCGCCGCGCATAGGTGGCAGCCAGGCGCCGCGCGGCGGCGGGAAGCTCGGGCGCCAGCGCCTCGGGATCCGGGCACGCGGCGCCTTCGCAATCGACCAGATGATAGCCGCGTGCCTCAAGCCAGCCCTCGAAGGCCTCCTGCGGCGGGACCGCGCCCAGTTCCCGGCGGCGCGGTGTATCGAGATAAGAGACCAGCGCCCCTGCCCCTTCCGCCAGGCGGACGCTTTCGTCTTCCAGGTTGGCGTGGAAACGCGCGCGCCATTCCGGTTCGATCTCGCCGTCCTCGGCCAGAATCGCGGCAGTCGAACGCAACGCGGTGACCGCCGAAAGGATATCGTGCAGCGCGGCCGAAAGGGTCGGGTCGTGGGCCAGCCTGTCGCCAAGCATCTCGACGCTGCGCTCAAGATGCCCGACCCGGCCCTGCAGCCGCGCCAGAAGGCCGGCCCAGCCCGGAAACCGGCCGACGAATTCCTCGATCCGGTCAAGCTCGGGCGCGTCGTGGGCCGGTGTTCCCGCCGCCACGGTCGAGGTCGCGGCCTCGCGCAGACCGGCCAGAAGCGTCGCGCCCGCGCCTTCGGTCAAAGCCGCCGGGTCGACCTTCAGCGCCTCGGCGATCTTGCGCAGCAGCGCCGCGCCGACATTGCGGCGGTTGTGCTCGATCAGGTTGAGATAGGAGGCCGAGATCCCCACCCGGCGCGCAAGATCGACCTGCCGCAGCCCCGCCGCGGTGCGCCGTTCGCGTATCCGGCTGCCCGCAAGCGCCTGCCGCGGCATCTGGCTTCTCCTGCTATCTTGGCGAAAGTTGACAGAAAATCACTGTTTTGACAATTGATTATAGCGGTATTTTCCTGGCCGAGTTTACAAAGGGCAATCACGCTTTATCCTGGCCAAACGCAGGCGATATCCGCCAGGACCGCGGCAAGGGGCCATTCCTTACCGCGAAGTAAGATCGGCGAAAGGCGTCGATGAACTGGGGGCGCCAATGTCACGCTCATCAAATTCCGAAGACTATGACAAGGACCAAGAGCCGACATGACTTCGACCGAGAAGGACGTTCTGACCAAGGTGCCGGCAGTGACGCTGGGCTTCTGGATCATCAAGATCGCCGCCACCACCCTGGGCGAGACCGGCGGCGATACCCTCAGCATGACGCTGAACTGGGGCTATCTGGCCGCGACGGGGCTGTTTCTGTCGCTGTTGGTCGGGCTGATCGCGGCCCAGATCCTGGCCAAGAAGTTCCACCCCGCGCTGTATTGGGCGACCATCGTCGCCTCGACGACGGCGGGAACGACGATGGCGGATTTCGCGGATCGTTCGCTGGGGGTCGGCTATCTGGGCGGCACCACCATATTGCTGACCTCGCTGCTTGCCGTGCTGGGGCTTTGGTACCGGACGCAAGGCTCGATCTCGGTCGAGACGGTCAAGGCCCCGAAGACCGAAGCCTTCTACTGGGCCGCGATCACCCTGTCGCAGACCCTCGGTACCGCGCTGGGCGACTGGATGGCGGATTCGACGGGGCTTGGCTATGAGGGCGGCGCGCTGGTCTTTTCGGCCATGATCGCGCTGGTCGCGATCGCCTATTACCGCACGCGCATCTCTACGGTGCTGCTGTTCTGGGCCGCGTTCATCCTGACCCGCCCGCTGGGCGCCACGGTGGGGGACTTCCTGGACAAGCCGATCAGCCATGGCGGGCTGGACCTGAGCCGACCCATCGCGTCGGCGGTGATCGCGATCTTCATGGTTGTCTGCATCCTGATCTTCCCGCAACGCGCTGGCCGCCACCCCGGCGAAACGCCTCGCACGGCGGTGCAGTAACGCGCATTGACCGCACCCCGACCCCAGGACATGCCCGATGCGTCCATGGTCGGGGCGCGGTCTTCTTTCCGGATTCTCTCGCGTACGTGATCACTTGTGAAATCACGTGTGCCGTGCAAAACTCCTGCTACCGAGGAGGAGTTCGACCCGCGCCGCCATCCCGTCCGACGGGATCGCCGGTTTCGCCCTGCTCGGACCGGTCTTCGATCAACGAAGGCCAGAGAGAACAGGGAGGAACCATGAACAAGCTGACAAATCGCAGAAACGCCCTGCGCACCCTGGCCGCCGCCAGCGTCGCGGGACTTGCCGCACCGCATATCGCCTCGGCGCAGGCCAAGGGCACAACCTGGAAGATCCAATCCTCGTGGCCCGGCGGCGTGGGCCTGCAGACCTTCAAGGACTGGTCCGCCAGCATCGTCGAGAAGACCGGCGGCGAACTGGCCTTTCAACCCTTCGGCGCCAATGACGTGGTCGGCGACTTCCAGCTTTACGACGCAGTGAAGAACGGCGTGCTGGACGCGGTGAACCCCTTCACCATCTACGCCCAGGGGATCATTCCGGCCGGGGTTTTCCTCAGCTCCTACCCGCTGGGCCTGCGCAACCCGCATGAATTCGACGTCTTCTATTACGGCCTGGGCGGGCTGGAGATGGCGCGCGAGCTTTACGCCGCGCAAGGCATGTATTTCGTGGGCCCCGTCCATCACGGGCCGAACATCATCCATTCCAAGGTGCCGATCCGGTCGATCGACGATTTCCGCGGCCGCAAGATGCGCCTGCCGGGCGGCATGGTGGCCGACGTATTCGGAGAGATCGGGGCAGAGACCACGGTTCTGCCGGGGTCCGAGATCTTCCCGGCGCTGGAGAAGGGCACCATCGACGTGGCCGATTATGTGGGCCCCGCGGTCAACTACGCGCTCGGCTTCAGCCAGGTGACGAAATACATCTCGATGGGACCGCCGGGCATGATGTCGCTTTACCAGCCGGTGGACATCATGGACATCACCGTGGGCATGGACGCCTGGAACAAGCTTAGGGTCAGGACCCATTGATTTCCGGTTGGCCGCGTGATTCACAGTTCGAAAAACGAGCGGTGAACATGTCTGATCTCTTCTGGCTGACGGATGCGCAGATGGCGCGTCTTGAGCCCTTCTTCCCCAAGTCACACGGCAAACCCCGCGTTGATGATCGGCGCGTGTTGAGTGGAATTATTTTTATCAATCGCAATGGTTTACGGTGGCGCGATGCCCCTGCTGCCTATGGGCCGCACAAGACGCTGTACAACCGTTGGAAACGGTGGAGTGACAAGGGCATCTTCGCCCGGATGATGGCCGGTCTGGCCGCCGAGCATGGCGAAAAGAAGACTGTGATGATCGACGCCACTTACCTGAAGGCACACCGAACAGCGACCAGCATGGGCGTGAAAAAGGGGGGCGTGGACGCCTGATTGGCCGGACAAAGGGCGGCATGAACACCAAG
>NZ_FNOB01000021.1 GCF_900106675.1 Allgaiera indica | reverse complement strand
TTGCGTTTCGACATCTCTGATCTCCTTCTCGTCGAAGATCAGCAGACTGCAAATCGTAGCTTATGTCAGTGTCCGAATTTCGGGGGGTAGCTCACCGTGACCGTTCTACGCCGGCCATAGCCGCCCGAACCCGGTTTCTTGTTCGTTTTGACCTTTTTCGTCCAGATCTTCGCACTCGTGTCAATTTCCCTTCGACGGACGGCGCGGTTCTTTCGCCTGTGCAATCGCCTGCAAGTGCGTCTGTGCGACTTCATGGGCCATTTTCAGCCCGATGGCTGGATAGTCGCCCAGTTTGAGGTTCAGCTTTCGCCCGTCGTGACCACGGGTGGAAAGGGCGAACGTCTTCGCGCCCTTTCGTGAGCTGGTGTTGTGCAGGTAGGTCACGCCGCTGTCCGTCTTCTTTCCCTTGAGGGCGAAGGCGGGCTTGGGCAGCCCCCGACGCACCATCGCACGCTAACGACTCTCTGGTCCGTTGCGGACGATCGGTACCGTGTAATCCGGATAGATTTCAGCCGGCGCGAGGTTGCCGACCTCCGGCGCCCTGGTCATAGCGTGGGCGATGTCGATGATCGACTGCCGGGCAGTCGTATTGCTGTACAGATTGCACATGCGCTGAGATTAGGGCGACGCCTCGTCCGCGGCAACGGTGCGCTTGTTCTTCTAATGTTCTCGTGTAGGTTTGGTGCAGGAGGACGAGTGCCGGACCTTGGCGGACGCGGCGAAGCCCAGCCAGATTGTCACACTGCGCTGCCACCGCTGCCGCAGGATGGTGAACTTTCTCGCCCCGGACCTGGTCCAGATCGTCGGACCCGGGCACTACATCCACGTAACGCCTTTCGCCTGTACGCGGTGCGGAACGGATGAATTCGTGGCTGTGTCGGTGAGAAGTGCGACGCGAGAGGACCTTGGCAAGATGCTTGAGGAACTCCCTGAGATCGAGCGAGAGACGGAAGGCCTTGCCCTCTCTCGTCAGGCTTCAAGAAGGTGAATTGCTCGCTTGGCAAGCGCCGGGTCGCGCCTCGGGGCGCAGCCCCAAGTCGGCATGACCGCTCTGGCTGGTGGGGCCTCGCAGCCCCACCCTGGCATGTCGATGCGGTCGGGGGGGCGGTCGCATCACCAATGCCGTTCGCGCCCTAAAGCTTTACCACGCGGACATGGTTGCCCTTGGCGCCCAGGGCGATCTTGCCGTCGCATAGCCGCAGCGCGTCGTCGCCGAAGACCTCGGCGCGCCAGCCGTGCAGCGCCGGAAGGTCACGTTGGCCGGCGGCGATCTGGTCGAGATCGGACGCGGTGGCGATCAGCTTGGGCGCGACGCCGGCCGAGTCGGCCTTCGCCTTGAGCAGCACGCGAAGCAGATCGGCAAGCGCCGGGTTGACCTGAAGCTGCGTCGAGGGCTTGTCGATTTTCGGAAGCTCTTCGGGCGGCAGCGCCAGCCCCGCCTTCACCGCCGCCAGGATCCCGTCCGCGATGTCGCCGCGCCGGGCTTCGCGCAACAGCAGGCGCGAGCGGCCCAGATCCTCGATCGTGGCCGGCTTGGTCGAGGCCAGTTCAAGCAGCGCGTCATCCTTCATCACCCGGGCGCGCGGGATGTTGCGCGACTGCGCGTAATCCTCGCGAAACCGGGCGAGTTCTTTCACCAGGCCCAGGAATTTCGGCGAATGGGTGCGGGTCTTGATCCGTTTCCAGGCCTCTTCCGGCCGGGTGACATAGGTGGCGGGATCGGTCAGGACGGCCAGTTCCTCGGCCACCCATTTGCCGCGGCCGGACTTGGCGATCTCGGCGGCGAGATGTTCGTAGATCACCCGCAGATGGGTCACGTCGGCCAGCGCATAGGTCTTTTGCGCCTCACTCAGCGGGCGGCGCGACCAATCGGTGAAGCGCGAGGTCTTGTCGAGCGATTGGCGCGCGATCTTGCGCACCAGGGTCTCATAGCCGACCTGTTCGCCGAAGCCGCAGACCATTGCCGCGATCTGGGTGTCGAACAGCGGATCGGGAAACACGCCGCCTTCGACGAAGAAGATTTCCAGATCCTGGCGCGCGGCATGAAACACCTTCACGGTCGGCTGGTGGCGGAACAGATCGTAAAGCGGCTCTAGCGACAGCCCATCGACCAGCGGATCGACCAGCACGGCCTCGCCGCCGTGGTCTTCGGGCAGGGCCATCTGGATCAGGCAGAGCTTCGACCAGTAGCTGCGTTCGCGCAGGAATTCGGTATCAAGCGTGACATAGGGCGCTTGTTTGGCGGCGTCGCAGAACTGCGCCAGCTCTTCGGTGGTTGTCAGGGTCTTCATGCCTTGTCCGGGCTGAGGGTTTGGCCACGGGGTCATCCCGCTGATCCGCTATAGGAGGCGCGGGCCGGAAAGGGAAGACCGCACGGCAGGGCCGGAAACGCGAAGCGCGTCCTTTCCAGCCCGCCGTGTGGGGGGTGGGGCGCCGTCAGGCGGCGCGGCGCGCCAGCAGCCCGTCAACGATTTCCTCGGCCAGATCGGCGGGGCTGCGGCCCGAGCGGGCGGCGCTGGCGAGGATGCGCTCCAGCGTGGCTTCGGCGGCGGCAAGCTTCTCGGCCACGAAGGTTTCACGATCCGCGATGCGCAGGATCTCGGTCGCGACATTGATGATGCCGCCGGCATTGGCGACGAAATCCGGGGCGTAGAGGATGCCGCGCGCCTGCAGCCGGGCCGCGTCCTCGGGGGTGGCAAGCTGGTTGTTGGCGCCGCCCGCGACCGCCGCGACCCGCAGCGCGGGGATCGTGCTTTCGTTCAGCACCGCGCCCACGGCGCAGGGGGCCAGGATGTCGGCCTCGACGGCCAGGATCGCCTCGGGGGGCACCGCCTCGGCGCCGAAATCGGCCACCGCCTGCGCGACCCGCGCGGGATCCATGTCGGTAACCACCAGCCGGGCGCCGGCCTCGTGCAGCATTTGCGCCAGATAGGCGCCGACATGGCCCAGACCCTGCAGCGCCACCCGCCGGCCCGACAGGTCATCGGTGCCCAGGCGATGGCGCGCGGTCACCCTGATGGCGTTGAAGATCCCCCGCGCGGTGATGGGAGAGGGGTCGCCGCTGGCGAATTCGCCGTCGGGCAGGCCGGCGACATAGGCCGTGCCCGCCGCCACATGGGCCATGTCGGCGGGGCTCATCCCCATGTCCTCGGCAGTCCAGTAGCGGCCTTCGAGGGTGTCGATCGCGCGGCCGAAGGCTTCCAGCATCTGCGGGGTCTTGGTGGCGGGATCGCCCAGGATCACCGCCTTGCCGCCACCCAGCGGCAGGCCCGCGGCGGCGTTCTTGTAGGTCATCCCGCGCGACAGGCGCAACGCGTCGGTCAGCGCCGCGGCCTCATCCGCGTAGGGCCGCATCCGCAGCCCCCCCGCCGCCGGCCCCAGCGCCGTCGAATGTACCGCGATGAAGCCGGTCAGCCCCAGCGCCGGTTCTTCCACGCGCAGCACCTTCTCATGGCTGGTGATCGTGACTTCGGTGATCTTCATGCTCGCCTCCCTGGGCCGATTTCCTGTTCCCAAGATGCCATTGCCGCCGCGCGGATTTTCGCCAAAAAGCCATGTAATGGGTGGAATACTTGGCGGATTTGGTCGATTATCAAGCAGGAAGTAGAGGATTCCACCATGGACGTGATAGATCGCAGAATCATCGCCGTGTTGCAGACGTCGGGGCGGATCACCACGACCGAGCTGGCCGAACGGGTCGGCCTGTCGCCGACGCCCTGCGCGCGGCGCGTCGACCGGCTGGAACGGGAAGGGGTCATCACCGGCTACGGCGCGCGGGTGGATCCGGCCAAGCTGGGCCTGCCGGTGTCGATCTTCGTCTCGGTCGAACTGGACCGCCAGGACCGCGCCGCGATCGTGGCGTTCGAACGCGCGATCCGGGGATTCGAGGAGGTGATGGAATGCCATCTGATGACCGGCTCGCGCGACGTGCTGTTGCGGGTGGCGGCGGCGGATCTGACGGCCTTCGACCGGTTCCTGGAGGAAAAGCTGATGCAGGTGAAGGGGATCCGCAACCTGCGTTCGAACTTTGCGCTGCGCACGATCCTTCAGCGCGTCGCCTATCCGGCCTGATCAGCCCGCGCGGCGCGCGCGCCCACTGGATCTTGGCCCGGCGATCCTCTATGGCGAAGCCATGACCCAGAGCCTCACCATCCGCCGCCCCGACGACTGGCACCTGCATCTGCGCGACGGCGCCATGCTGGAAGGCGTGCTGCCCGAAACCGCGCGCCATTTCGCCCGTGCCATCGTCATGCCCAACCTGGTGCCGCCGGTGGTGACCGCCGCCCAGGCCGCCGCCTATCGCGAACGCATTCTTGCGGCGCTGCCCGAGGGCATGGATTTCACCCCGCTGATGACGCTTTACCTGACCGAGGATACCGATCCCAACGACGTGATCGCCGCGGCCGCCTCGGGGCTGGTGCAGGCGGTGAAGCTTTACCCCGCGGGGGCCACCACCAATTCCGCCTCGGGCGTGCGCGATTTCGACCGCGTGCGCGCGGTGCTTGAGGCGATGGCCGAAGTCGGCCTGCCGCTGTGCGTCCACGGCGAGGTGACGACACCAGAGGTCGACATCTTCGACCGCGAGGCAGTGTTCATCGACAAGATGCTGGATCCGATCCGCCGCGCGACCCCGGGCCTGCGGGTGGTGATGGAGCATATCACCACGCGGGATGGGGTCGATTATGTCCGCGCGGGCGGCGAGGATCTGGGCGCCACGATCACCACCCATCACCTGGTGATCAACCGCAACCATATCTTGGTGGGCGGGATCAAGCCGCACTACTACTGCCTGCCCGTCGCCAAGCGCGAGGAACATCGCCTGGCGCTGCGCGCCGCTGCCACCTCGGGGCCGGGGCGATTCTTCCTGGGCACTGACAGCGCCCCCCATATCGACGCGCTGAAGGAACATGCCTGCGGCTGCGCCGGCTGCTTCACCGCGACCAACACGCTGTCGATCCTGGCCGAGGTGTTCGAGCAGGACGAAGCGCTGGACCGGCTTGAAACCTTCACCTCGCTCAATGGCCGGGCTTTCTACGGCCTGCCCCCGAACGAGGCGCGGATCACCCTGGTGAAAGGCGATCCCGTCACCTATCCCGCGAAGATCCTGACCGGTGCGGGGCCGGTGACGCTGTTCGATCCGGGCTATGCGCTGCACTGGCGGGTCGCCTGACCATGGCGCTGCATGACCATGTGGTGCCGCTGATCGTCGAAGGCCGCACGGCCGAGTTGGCCGAGGCGCTGATCGACCTGCCGGGATATGCGCTGACCAACCTTCCGGCGGGCTGCATGGGGCCGGCGCTCGACTGGCTGGTCGAAGCCGGCCGTCTGGACGAGGCGCTGGTGCTTTACCATTCCGCCCATGCGGTGCAGGCGGCGCTGCCGCTGCCCTTGTCGCTGGCCGAGGGTCTTGCGGCGCGGGGCCTGGACGATCAGGCATTGGATCTGCTGAAAGGCTGGCGCGAGGGCGCGCGCAAGCGGCCCGGTGAATATCTTACCCAGGCCGATGCGCTGGAACGTCTTGCCGGCCCCGGCGCGGCGCTGCCGGTGATGGCCGCGGCCGCCCGTGCCTTTCCGCAATCGGGCGCCTTCGCCAGCCACAATGCGCGGCTGTTGCTGGAAACCGGCGATGCCGCCGCGGCGCTGGCGGAGCTGGACCGCGGGCTGGAGGCCGACCCGATTCAGCCGCCCTGGGTGCGTGGCCTGCGCGCGGCGCTGAGCGGCGCGCCGGTGACGCTGGGGATGCTGACGCTGGAACTGCCACTCGATCTGCTGGGGCCGGGGCCGCTGCTGGAGATCCTGCGCGGCCAGCACCGCGCGGGCGCCCGCGCCGCCGCCCTGGCTGGGCTGGCAGACGGGGCCGCGATCCACGACGCCGCCGCCGGGCCGGGCGCGCTGGCGCTGATGCTTGCCGCCGCCGCCCCCGGCGCCACGGTGAGTGCCTCGGATCCCGACGCCCCGCTTGCAGCGCTTGCCATACGCAACCTCGCGGCCAATGGGCTGGCCGGGGCGCTGACTGGGGCGCTGACCGAAGGGCAGGGGGCCTCCATCCTCATCACCCGGCTGACCGAGGCGGCGCCCGAGATCCCCGCCTCGGTCATCCGGCTGATCCTGGAACCCGCGCCGGGGCTTTCCGCGCCCGCGCTGACCGCCCATCTGACCGCGCTTTTCGCCGCCGGCTTCACGCTGGATCTTGCCGCCGGCGGCGCCGACCTTGTCGTCCTTTCCCGTCCCGCCTGAAGGAGTCCGCCCATGCTGCCCGCCGCCTATCCGCCCAAGGAGGAAATCGCCCGCCTGACCGCCCGCATGCTGCTGGAGATCAAGGCCGTCCATTTCAACGCGGATAAGCCCTTCACCCTGGCCTCGGGCCTGCCGTCGCCGACCTATATCGACTGCCGCAAGCTGATCTCGTATCCGCGCATCCGGTCCACGCTGATGGATTTCCTGGCCTGCACGGTGCTGCGCGAGGCCGGGTTCGAGGCCTTCGACAACATCGCCGGAGGAGAGACCGCGGGCATTCCCTTCGCCGCCATGATGGCCGAACGTCTTGGCCTGCCGATGACCTATGTGCGCAAGAAGCCGAAAGGTTACGGCCGCAACGCCCGCATCGAGGGCGTCATGACCGAGGGCCAGCGCGTGCTCTTGGTCGAGGATCTGACCACCGACGGCGGATCGAAGCTGAGCTTCGTCGACGCGATCCGCGACACCGGCGCCAGTTGCGGCCATACGGCGGTGATCTTCTACTACGGGATCTTCCCCGAGACGGTGAAGACGCTGGGCGATCATGGCGTGCAGCTGCATCATCTGTGCAGTTGGTGGGACGTGCTGCAAGAGGCGCGCGCGCAAGAGGCCTTCGACACCGCGACCCTGCGCGAGGTAGAGGCCTTCCTGACCCGGCCCCGCGCCTGGCAGGATGCCCGCAAGGGCTGATCGTGCGCAGGCGCCGGGCCGCCTACACGAAAATTTCTGTGGAGCGTGATGTGGATCAGCGGTGGACAAATCCGCGCAGGAATCACCTTTCCGTCACCTGAAGGATGCGCGTCCCTGCCAGATGTGGTAGGCTTTCATTTCGTCCCAACCATATCAGGCGGGCGGCGCGAAACTGCCCACAGGGTTTTCCCAAGAGTTGTGCCTTCTTTCCACGACTCGGTTAATCGCGTATCCGACCGCATTGGGCGGGGCGAGCAACAAGATGAAGTCCGGGCCGGCTTGGCCGGGCGAGAGGACAAGAATGAACGAGATGAGTGTAAGCCGTGCTCCTGCGGAGGCGGCGGACCAGCAGGTTGCACCGCACAACATCGAGGCCGAGCAGCAACTTCTCGGCGCGATCCTGACCAATAACGACGTCTTCGACCGGATTGCCTCGGTGGTGAAGGCCGAGCATTTCTACGACCCGCTGCACCGGCGCATCTTTGAGCTGTCGGCGGCGCGGATCCAGAAGAACGCGCTGGCCTCTCCGGTCACGTTGAAGGCCTTTCTGGAGGATGACGAGGGCCTCAAGGAAGTCGGCGGCCCGGCTTACCTTGCGCGGCTTGCGGGGGCGGCGATCTCGGCCCATGCGGCGCGCGACTACGGGCAGATGATCTACGACCTGGCGGTGCGGCGCGAACTGATCGAACTGGGGCGCGAGATTTCCCAAAAGGCCGCCAAGGTCGATGTCGCGAACGAGCCCAAGGAGCAGATCGTCGAGGCCGAGCAGCGGCTTTACAAGCTGGGCGAACAGGGCGTGGCCGAACGCGGTTTCCAATCCTTCCTCAAGGCGGTGACCGATGCGGTGAACGTCGCCAACGCCGCCTATCAGCGCGACGGCGGGCTGGCGGGGATCTCGACCGGCCTGGTGGATCTGGACCGCAAGCTGGGCGGCCTGCATCCGTCCGACCTGCTGATCCTGGCCGGGCGGCCGTCGATGGGCAAGACCTCGCTGGCCACCAACATCGCCTTCAACATCGCCAAGGCCTACAAGCGCGGGCAGCGCCCGGACGGGGCCGAAGGGGCGGTCTCTGGCGGCGTCGTGGGGTTCTTCTCGCTCGAGATGTCGGCCGAACAGCTGGCGGCGCGGATCCTGTCGGAGGCCTCCGAGGTGCCCTCGGAACAGATCCGCCGCGGCGACATGACCGAGGGCGAGTTCCGCCGCTTCGTGGAGGCCGCGAAATCGCTCGAGAACTGCCCGCTCTATATCGACGACACGCCGGCCTTGCCGATCAGCCAGGTCGCCGCCCGCTGCCGGCGGCTGAAACGCACCCATGGGCTGGATGTGGTGATGGTCGACTATCTGCAGCTTCTGAAGGCGGCGTCCGCCAAGGACAGCCGCGTCAACGAGGTCAGCGAGATCACCCAGGGCCTGAAGGCGATCGCCAAGGAGCTGAACATCCCGGTGATCGCGCTGTCGCAGTTGTCGCGTCAGGTCGAAAGCCGCGACGACAAGCGGCCGCAGCTGTCGGACCTGCGCGAATCCGGCTCGATCGAGCAGGACGCCGATGTGGTGATGTTCGTGTTCCGCGAGGAATATTACAAGGAACGCGAAAAGCCCGGCGATCACGACCTGGAAGCCATGGCGAAATGGCAGGAGATCATGGAGAAGGTGCATGGCAAGGCCGAAGTGATCATCGGCAAGCAACGCCACGGGCCGATCGGTTCGGTCGAGCTTAGCTTCGAGGGCCGCTTCACCCGCTTCGGCAATCTCGTCAAGTCTTACCAGCAGGGCGCCGACCACGACGCGTTCTGACCAAGCGCCGGCGCGGCGGGGCATTCCCGCCGGCCGGCGAGGCCGCCCGCCGGCAGCACGGCAAGCCGGCATGGCCCTTCATCTTGGCGAAAATACTCCGCGGGAGTCGCCGTCGGAGCGCCATCGGCCCGGGCGATGATGGCGGCGGGGTGGCCCCCCGCGCCGGTTCGGACCCGGTACAGGTTGGATCCTGGGCGCGGCCTAGCGTGCGTAAACGGTGATCTTGGGCAGGGCGGTCAAATTCAGCCCCAGCGCGCGATACGCGGCCAGCGACAACTGGCTGCCGCTGGTGCCGGGTCCGTTGCCGGGCAGCAAGTCCACCTTCAGAGATTTGCCGCCCAGCGCCACGCGGCCCTTCCGCGGGGCCTTCACCAGCGGCGTGCGCAGCCAGAAGCCCGGCCGGGCCGGATCGCCCAGGCTTGCGACGCTTTCGCCCAGCCGGTGCATCGCGCCCGACGGCCCGGCCGCCAGTGCCGCCTGCCGCTGTGCCTGAGTGCTGTGGTCCAGCGCCGCCGGGGCGGCCGCGGCGGCGGGCCCCAGCGGACCGCGCACGATCCGCGCCGGCGCGGCCTCGTGCCGGGGCAGGGCGGTGCAGCCCGCCAGCGCCGCCGCGCAGGTCAAGACGATATAGATACGCATGTTGCCTCCATCCGGTTGCCCGCCCAAGCCTACTTGCGCGCCCGGGCGGGGACAATCGCCCTCGGCGGTGCCTTGCCGGTTCATTCGATCTTGTCCGCCCGACCGCCCCGCACTAGGTTCCGGGGCATGACAGCCCCGCTTATAGACCCATTCGCCCGTGCGATCTCTTACCTGCGTGTCTCGGTGACGGACCGTTGCGATTTCCGCTGCACCTATTGCATGACCGAACACATGCAATTCCTGCCCAAGAAGGAATTGCTGACGCTGGAGGAGTTGGACCGCCTGTGCAGCGCCTTCGTCGGCCTCGGCGTCGAGAAGCTGCGCATCACCGGCGGAGAGCCGCTGGTCCGGCGCGGCATCATGACCTTCTTCGAGGCGATGGCGCGGCATCTCGAAACCGGCGCGCTGAAGGAGTTGACGCTGACGACCAACGGATCGCAGCTAAAGCGTTTCGCCGCCGATCTGGCGGCCTGCGGCGTGCGGCGCGTCAATGTCTCGCTCGACACGCTGGACGACGCGAAATTCGCCCGCATCACCCGCTGGGGCCGCCTGGCGCAGGTGCAAGAGGGAATCGCGGCGGCGCGGGACGCGGGGCTGCGGGTCAAGATCAACGTGGTCGCGCTGAAGGGCGTGAACGAGGACGAGCTGTTCCCGATCGTCGAATGGTGCGCCGATCAGGGCCATGATCTGACCTTCATCGAGGTCATGCCGATGGGCGACATGGGCGAGGAGGACCGGATCGACCAGTACTGGTCGCTGAAGGATCTGCGCGCCCGCCTGGCCGAACGCTACAGCCTGACCGATCTGGCCGAGCGCAGCGGCGGTCCGGCCCGATATGTGCGCCTGGAAGAGACCGGCCAGAAGATCGGCTTCATCACGCCGCTCAGCCACAATTTCTGCGAAAGCTGCAACCGCGTGCGCCTGACTTGCACGGGCGAGCTTTACATGTGTCTGGGCCAGGAAGACCGCGCCGATCTGCGCGCGCCGTTGCGCGCCAGCGACGACGATGCGGCGCTGGAGGACGCGATCCGCGCCGCCATCGCGAAGAAGCCCAAGGGCCACGATTTCGACTATTCGCGCCAGCAGGTCGCGGGCCAGGTCACCCGCCACATGAGCCATACCGGCGGCTGAAAGGGCCGAACGGCGCAGCCCCGCCATGGCGGCGCAGAAACCGGGCAAGGCCAACGGCGGCGCAAACAGGGCGCGCGCCTGCCCGTGGGGGGCGCCGCCCGGCGGCGAAGCGTCGCCATCTATTGTTCAGCATCCCCCTGGCGCACGCGTGATCGAAGGTTGCAAGGCGCCGGCCCGTGGCGACGGGCAGGCGCGCGCCCTGCGCCTTCGGCGCGCACCGGGCGAAAGAGGGCGGGGTTCGGGGCCGATGCGCCCGCCGGCCTCAGGCCGCGGGCATCCGGCTTTCGACCATTTCGGCGTACCAGCTTGACCCGAAGGGGATCGCGTTGTCGTCGAAATTATAGGCCGGATGGTGCACCATCGCGGTATCGCCGTTGCCCAGGAAGATATAGGCGCCGGGCCGCGCGTTCAGCATGAAGCTGAAATCCTCGGCCCCCATCATCGGATTGATCGAGGTATCGACATTGCCGGCCACCGATTGCGCCGCCTGCAGCGCGAACTCGGTGTTCTCCTCGGCGTTCATGGTCACCGGATAGCCGCGCCGGTATTCGATCTGCGCGGTGGCGCCGAAGGTCTGGGCGGTGCCGGTGACGATCTGCTTGATGCGCTCCTCGACGAAATCCTGAACCTTGGGGTCTAGCGTGCGGACGGTGGCGCGCAGGGTCACGGTCTGGGGTATGACGTTGAAGGCCTCGCTTTCGGTGCGGAAGCTGCAGACAGAAACCACCACCTGTTTCAGCGGATCTACGTTGCGGCTGGCGATCGATTGCAGCGCCACCACGATATGCGAGGCCACCAGCGTGGTGTCGATGCAGTCGTGCGGCTTTGCTGCATGGCCGCCCTTGCCGGTGATCACCGCCTCGAACTGGTCGGCGGCCGCCATCATCGGGCCCGGGCGGATCGCGAATTTGCCGACCGGAATGCCCGGCATGTTGTGCATCCCATAGACTTCCTGGATGCCGAAACGGTCCATCATGCCGTCGCGCACCATCTCGTCTCCGCCGCCGCCGCCTTCTTCGGCGGGCTGGAAGATCACCACCGCGGTGCCGTCGAAATTGCGCGTCTCGGCCAGGTATTTCGCGGCCCCCAGCAGCATCGCCGTATGCCCGTCATGGCCGCAGGCATGCATCTTGCCCGGCACCTTCGAGGCATAGGGCAGGCCGGTCGCCTCTTTGATCGGCAGCGCGTCCATGTCGGCGCGCAGGCCCACGACGCGGCCGGCCTTGTCGGTCTTGCCCTTGATCACGCCGACGACGCCGGTGCGGCCGATGCCCTCGACCACCTCGTCGCAGCCGAATTCGCGCAGCCGATCCGCCACCAGCGCCGAGGTGCGATGGGTGTCGAACAAGAGTTCCGGGTTTTCGTGCAGGTCGCGCCGCCAGGCGGTGATCTCGGGCAGCAGTTCGGCGAAACGGTTCTTGACTGGCATGGTTTGCTCCCTTGAGGGCCGTCCACGCGCGGGTGCGGGGCGGATCCAACGCATCGGTCGATGATTTCGTCTGAGGGCGGGTTTCGGGCCGCCCGGCGGCGGGGATCGTGGCGCGAAACGACCGGGGCCGCAAGCCCCCGCCGCCCCTGCTGATGCACCCGGCGCGGCCTGGCCGACCGGAGCCGGTCGAAACGGCCCCGGCCATAAGACAAGGGGACCGGCCTTGCGGGCGGTCCCCTTCGATCGCATGTGATCTGTTCGGCGGCCCGGCCACGTCCGCGTGGCCGGGCCTGGCGCCTGAAGCAGTCAGGCCTTGCGGCGACGCAGCGCGAAAAGCCCGCCGATCCCGGCGATCAACGCCCATCCCGCGGCCGGCAGCGGCACCGGCGCCGTCGGCGACAGCGACCCCTGCTTCAGCAGCGCATATCGCACCTGCCCGCCAGCCACGAGATATTCGCCGTTCCCGTTGCCCCAGAACGACACCTTGGTGAAAGAGCCGGTATCGTCGAAAGCGGCGACGAAGATCTCATAGACGTTCGACCCCGGGTTGCTTTGCGACGGGAAACGCCCCTGCGAAGAAGTGCTCGCGCTTGCCACCTTGATCGGTGTGCCGCCGTCGAAGGAGATGAACAATTCGGTCACCGGACTGAAGCAGCAGGTCGCCCAATCCCCCACTTCGAAGCCGACCGCATTGACCGCGCTGGCGAAGGTCAGCGTCATTCCGCTGTTGAAATAATCCATCGGGTTGGTGCGCGGGTTGCTGCCGCCGCCGGTGGGGTTGATGCCGATCACCTGACCCGACATCGTGCCGTAGGTCGTCGCCCCGAGGCTGCCGCCGTCGTTGTTGGTGATCGTATAGGCCCCGCGGTTGATCGAGGTGCCGCCGCCAAGGCCGGTCCAGGTGTCGGAGCTGACGATCCCGCCGGCGCCCGTCACCGTGCTGTCGAAAGAGGCCCGGCCGGCCGCGATGCCGTCATAAACCGTCGCGATCGTCGCGTTCGCCGCACCGGCAAAGCCGACCGCGAAGGCGACGACAGCCAAAAATTTGCATTTTCTAAGCATGGAATCCTCCAAACAATATCCGAAGTCATGTGCCGCGTGGAGAAATCTCCGTGCGCGCAGCTGGAAAAACGTGAATTCAGAACAAGCACTCTATCACTAATATGTGATCACTTTAGCACTAATTGTGATCGCCGCAACACCAATTCGGGCGGAAATAGGGCGCGTTTGCGGCAAGCATGCGGCCCGGATCGCCCTCGTGCGGCGCTTCCTCCGGGCCGGCCTGACGGGGCAATGCGGGATCGGTGCACGGGGCGAAGGGCACGCGCGGCAATATGCGACGCCCCCACGGCGGGGCTTGACCTGTTCGTGATGCCTGCCATCGTCGGCAGGCGGGGCGGGCGCTGTGCGGCGCGCGCCGCCGCCCTAGGTAAAGCGACGCGGGCCCGCCTCGGGGCCCCGAACACGGAGCGACACGCGACATGAGCCTGCTGGCTGATCTGCTTTCCACCGTCTTCGAGCGGCGGCTGATGCCCTGGTCCGCGGTGCCGGGTGACGGGCGCACGCTGCGCGAGATGTGCGCCGATCTTCTGGACCGCACCGGCGAGGTGACCGGTCAGAGCACCGCGCGCCAGATCCTGGATCTTCACGCGACGCTGGGCGATGATCAGAAGCTGGACTTCTACCGTCATCTGGCGACCGATCTGGGCGTCGACACCGCCGCGCTTCGGGCCGCGCTCGACGCCTATGAAGCCGGGCAGAATCGCGACAGCTATGGCGCGCTGATGGCCGCGTCCGAACCGCCGCGGCAAGAACTAATCCGCCGGCTGAACCGCGCGCCGGGCGGCACCGGCGCGCTGGTCAAGATGCGCGCGGATCTGCTGCGTCTGGGCCGCAAGGATCCCGAACTTCGCGCGCTGGACCTGGATTTCCAGCATCTCTTCGCCTCGTGGTTCAACCGCGGCTTTCTGGTGCTGCGCCCGATCAACTGGGAAAGCCCCGCCCATATCCTGGAGAAGATCATCCAGTATGAGGCAGTTCATGCGATCGACAGCTGGGAAGACCTGCGCCGCCGGCTGGAGCCGGGCGACCGGCGCTGTTTCGCCTTCTTCCACCCCGCCATGCCGGACGAGCCGCTGATCTTTGTCGAGGTGGCGCTGACGCGGAAGGTCCCCGGCTCGGTCCAGGCGCTGCTGGCCGAGGACCGCGCCCCGCTGGCCGCGCATGAGGCCGACACGGCGGTGTTCTATTCGATCTCGAACTGCCAGTCGGGGCTGGCGGGGATCTCGTTCGGCAATTCGCTGATCAAGCAGGTGGCGGCCGATCTGGCGCGCGAATTGCCGGGATTGACGACCTTCGTCACGCTGTCGCCGATCCCGGGGCTGATGCGCTGGATCGGCGACCAGGGCCTTGCGGTCGACCCCGAGGACGATATCGCGCTGCGCCGGCTGGCGGCGCGCTATCTGCTGGAGGCAAAGCGCGAGGACGGGTTGCCGCTGGATCCGGTGGCGCGGTTCCATCTGGGCAATGGCGCACAGGTGCATCAGGTCCATGCCCGCGCCGATCTGTCCGGAAACGGCCGGGCGCAATCGGGCGGCGTGATGGTGAACTACCTTTACGCGCTGCCGCGCATCGCCCAGAACCACGAGCGCTTCATCACCTCCCGTACAATTGCCGCCTCGTCCGAGATCCGCACGCTGTCGAAAGCGGCGGACCTGACTGTGGCCTGATCCGGACCTGATCCGGGCCTGGCCGGGGCCCTGAAGGGGGTCGCTTGGGGGTGGGCGCCGTCGCCGGCCAGACCTGCCGCGCGGCGGGGTTCGGGCGCGCGCGTTCAGCCTCGGTTCAGCTACTTCAAACGGCTGTGAAATATAGGTTTTTTTGCGGAACCCGGCGGATGGCGCGGCGTTGGTCTCGCGGATGCCGAGACGGCGGGCCCCGGAGGGGCCCCGGCCTCTTTCAGGGCATCCGGTCAGGCCTTCGACCTGGCCAAAGTTTGATCGGCGCGTCAGCCGCCCTGTCGGCCTGGTCCGCGGGGTGTCTTCGCGCAATCGCCACGCCGGTGTCGGTCATGCCTTGGCCGGTGCCGCGCGGCGGGGTTGCGCGGGACCCGCGGTGCGGCCCACCCGCCGGTGGCCGGTCAAGTTGCGAAAGGAAACGACAATGAAGACCCGTCTCACGAAGATCGCAGCCATCGCCGCGATTGCCTTGAGCGCCGCCGCGCCGATGGCGATGGCAGATGCTTTCCAGACCGGCACGGTGACCGCGATCAACCGCGACCGCGCCACCGTCGCGATCAACGGCGAAAGCTACAGCCTGCGCGGCCACGCGGTCGCCAGGCCGGGGGTTGGCGAAAAGGTGCTTTACAAGACCGATTCCGACGATGCGACGCCGCCGGTGGTGGCGGTGAAGGCCGCGCCGGACAGCTATGTGGCCGACGCCTCGATGACGGTCGTGCCCTATCATGCGCTGCGGGTGCCCCTTGGCCTGAACCAAAGCAGCCACCCGAACCAAAGCGCCACCTCGGCAAGTGAGCCGGTCGGCCTTGCGGGGTCGGTGTCGGGCGGGCTGTCGGCCGGTATCGGTGGCGGCCTGGGCAGCCAGAACCACTGACCCCTGCGCGAACGCCGCCGATCGCGGCGCGTGATCGTCTTGGGCCCGCCGGCCGATATGCCGGCGGGTCTTGTACTTCGGGGCTTGCACCCCGCGCCGCCGGCCGGCCGTGGGACGGCAGCTTTTCCTTGCTGAAGAAACGGGCGCGGCGCCCAAGCTTTCGGCGCGATCGGGGCGAAAGCCTCTGACCGGGCCGGCGCCGTGGCGACGCCGTCCATGGGGCGGCCCGGATCGGTTTGTCGTCTGCCCGAGTCCAGATCGCCGGGGATCATGCCGAACCGTCTTTCCATCGTCGTCGTCGAGGCCGATCGCACGCGGGCGCTGCTGATCGTCGACCGCCGGCGCGAGGTGGGCGAATTCGACATCTCGGTGCTCGCCGAGGTCACCGGCCTGGCGCGCCATATCTCTCGCCATGATCCGGATGTGGTGTTGGTCGACATCACCAGCCCCTCGCGCGACATGCTCGAGGAATTGGAACTGGCGTCCGGCCCGCTGGAACGACCGGTGGCGATGTTCGTGGACCGATCCGACGATGGGCTGACCAAGGCGGCGGTAGAGGCCGGGGTGTCGGCCTATGGGGTGGACGGGCTGCGCGCCGACCGCATCAAGCCGATCCTCGACGCGGCGATCGCGCGGTTCCACATGTTCCAGCGCCTGCGGGTGGAGTTGGAAACCACCAAGCGTGCGCTCGAGGGACACAAGGTGATCGACCGCGCCAAAGGGCCGCCGCTGATGAAGGCGCGCGGCCTGGCCGCGGACGAGATCGACGCCTTCTGCATCGGCGCGCCCTGGGGTTCCATCGCGGTTGAGCAGGGGGTGGGGAAATTGCTGCTGCCTGGCACCGCGATCCGCGCCTTCGCCCCCGAAAAGGTGCTGGCCGCGCGCCACGACTGGACCGAGGCGGAACCCGATCTGGCCCGGCGTCTGATGCGCGCCGCCTGGCGGGCCGGGCGCTGGGTCGCGCGGCCCGAGAACCATGTCACCGTCTCCGCGATCCTGTCGCGCCCCGGATATCTGGACCTGCCCGCCGAGGTGATCGAGCGGTCGCTGTCGGGGCGGCTGGTGATCTCTCCGCGCGGAGAGATGCGCCGGAGGGCTATCCCTGGCGCTCGCAGGGACGCGGATTCTGCGCCCCGATCGTTTTTTCGATGGCTATGTTTTCGACCCGGACAGTCCGGAATGATGCCAAAACGGGCATTCCCGGGCCCCGCTGCCGCAATGCGGCGCCCTCCGGCCTGCCAACCCGCCTGACGCGTTGACAGCCATACCCGCCTTGGTTGTCACAGGGGCATGTCCGGGGCAATGGCGTCCCGTTCCCGACATCCACCCACAAAGCCGCGGGTAGCCGAACAAAGCCGTTCGACCCCTCTGCCAGATCCGGCAGGGCAGGTTGCGCGGCTTTTTTGTCATTTCCGGCCCATGCCGTCGGGCCTTGGACAGGACGCATCCCAGATGAAACCGCCCCTTTCCGGGGCGGTTGTGCCCTCTTTCGTTGCTGCCGCGCTGCTGGCCGGCCCGGCCTTATTAGCCGACATGCTGAACGTCGAGAAGCCCCAGCTGAAGCTGGGCTTCATCAAGCTCACCGACATGGCGCCGCTGGCGATCGCCAAGGAAAGGCATTTCTTCGAGGACGAGGGGTTGAACGTCACGCTCGAGGCTCAGGCGAACTGGAAGGCGCTGCTGGACCGGGTGATCTCGGGCAAATTGGGCGGGGCGCAGATGCTGGCCGGGCAGCCGCAGGCGGCGACGCTGGGCTATGGCACCAAGGCGCATATCGTCTCGCCCTGTTCGATGGATCTGAGCGGCAATGCGATCACCGTGTCGAACGGCTTCTGGAAGCAGATGCTGCCCGATCTTGCCAAGGGGCCGGACGGCAGGCCGCTGCATCCGATCTCGGCCGCCGTGCTGAAGCCGGTGGTTCAGAAATATCGCGATCAGGGCAAGCCGTTCAACATGGGCATGGTGTTCCCGGTCTCGTCGTACAATTACCAGCCGCGCTACTGGCTGGCGGCGGCGGGGATCGACCCGGCCTTCTACAGTCCCACCGATTCCAGCGGCACGATCGACGCCCAGGCGCTGCTGTCGGTCACCCCGCCGCCGCAGATGCCGGCGACGTGCGAATCCGGCACGATCTACGGCTATTGCGTGGGCGAGCCGTGGAACGAGGCGGCGGTGGCCAAGGGCATCGGCATGCCGGTGGTGACATCCTACGAGATCTGGAAGAACAACCCCGAACAGGTGTTCGGCGTCACCGCCGCCTTCGCCAGGAAATACCCCAACACCACGATTGCCCTGACCAAGGCGCTGATCCGCGCGGGCATGTGGCTGGACGCGGATCACGGCAGGAACCGTGCCGAAGCGGTGAAGATCCTGGCCGAGCCGCAATATGTCGGTACTGATGCCCATGTGATCGCCAATTCGATGATGGGCACGTTTGAGTACGAGAAGGGCGACACCCGCAAGATGCTGGATTTCAACGTCTTCTTCCGGCATGGGCGACCTATCCGTTCTATTCCGACGCGATCTGGTACCTGACCCAGATGCGCCGCTGGGGCCAGATCGCCCACGCCCATCCCGACAGCTGGTATGTCGATGTCGCCAAGTCGGTCTACAAGCCGAAGATCTACCTGAAGGCCGCGAAAAGCCTGATCCAGGACGGCGCGGCGCCCCGGTCGGCCCGGGCAAGGCCCGCCAGCAGGTTGATCAGCGTCGGCTTGCCGGGCCCCGAGCGCGGGATGGTGTTCCAGTCCTATTCGCTGATGCCGTGGCTTACGGTGCAGGGCAATGTGGGCCTTGCCGTCCGGCCGCGGCAAATCCACCGTGCTGACCATGACGGCGGGGCTGAACGCGGTGTCGAAGGGCGGAAGGGCGGCATCAAGCTGGACGGCTTCGAAGTGTCCGGCGCCGATCCCGAACGCGCCGTGGGGGTAGAGCGGGTCTATCCCGACGCCACCCGGGCCGAGCGCCAGGACGTGGTGGAATACTACCTGGAACGCGTCGGCCTGTCTGACGCGATGGACCGTCCCGCCGCGCAGATGTCGATGGGTATGCAGCAAAGGATGGGGATCGCGCGCGCCTTCGCGCTGTCGCCGAAGCTTTTGTTGCTGGATGAACCCTTCGGGATGCTCGACAGCCTGACGCGCTGGGAATTGCAGGATGTGCTGATGGTGGTCTGGTCGCGCACTCGCGTCACCACCGTCTGTGTCACCCATGACGTGGACGAGGCGATCCTGCTGGCCGACCGGGTGGTGATGATGACCAACGGCCCGCGCGCCACGATCGGAAACAGCATGAAGGTCGACCTGCCGCGCCCGCGCCCGCGTTCGCGCAAGGCGCTGCTGCAGCATCCCGATTACTACGCCTACCGCGAAGAGTTGATCGGCTTCCTGGCCGACCACGACCGCCACGCGCGGAAGGGCGCGCGCAAAGAGGAGGCCGCATGATGGCCCAGAAACTTGTCGTCATCGGGGCGGGCATGGCCTCGGGTCGGGTGCTGGAACATCTGACCGAGGCCGCGCCGGACGCCTTCGACATCACCCTGTTCAACGCCAAGCCGCGGGGCAATTACAACCGCATCATGTTTGGCCCCGTGCTGGCCGGCGACAAAAGCTACGACCGGATCGTCACCCATGACGATGCCTGGTATGAGGCGCATGACATCACCTGCCGCTTCGGCGCGCCGGTGACGCGGATCGATCGCGCGGCGAAGCGGGTGATCGCGGGTGGGCAGGCGACACCCTATGACAAGCTTGTCATTGCCACCGGCTTGGCCCCGTTCATCATTCCGGTCGCCGGGCGCGATCTGTCCGGCGTGGTCAGCTTCCGCAACCTCGACGATGTGGAACGAATGCAGGCGGCCGCGGCGCCAGCAAGGCGATCCTGGGCGAGGCGCGCGCCGAGGCGGTACTGCTGGAGGACGGCACCGTCTATCCCGCCGATCTGTTGGTGATGGCGGTGGGCATCCGCCCCGAGACGCGCCTGGCGGTCGATGCGCATCCGGAGGTCGAGCGCGGCATCGTCGTGTCGGATCGGATGGTGACCTCGGATCCCGATATCCTGGCGGTGGGCGAATGCACCGAACATCAGGGCCAGCTATTCGGCCTGGTCGCGCCGCTTTACGATCAGGCGTAGGTGGCGGCGCAGGTGCTGCTGGCCGAACCCGCCGCCTTCCGGCCGCGCCAGACCGCGACCAAGCTGAAGGTCACCGGCTGCGATCTGTTCAGCGCCGGCGATTTCGCGGAGGGAGAGGGCCGCGAAGAGATCGTCTTTCGCGACCCCGCGCGTGGCATCTACAAGCGGCTGGTGTTGCAAGACGACCGTCTTGTCGGCGCGGTGATGAATGGCGACACCGCCGATGGCAACTGGTTCTTCGGGCTGATGCGCGCAGGCACCGACCTGTCGGACATGCGCGAGACGCTGATCTTCGGCCCGGCCTTTCAGGGGGGCGCCCCGGCGGACCCTATGGCGGCCGTTGCAGCCTTGCCGGATGAGGCAGAGATCTGCGGCTGCAACGGCGTCAACAAGCGCCGCATCGTCGCCGCGATCCAGGGCGGGGCCGGAACGCTGGAGGCGGTGCGCGCCTGCACCAAGGCCGGCGGGTCCTGCGGCACCTGCTCTGGCCTGGTCGAGCAGCTTCTGGCGGTCACGCTGGGCGACGCCTTCGCCGCGCCTGCCGCGCGTCCGGTCTGCGGCTGCACCGATCTGACGCACGAGGACCTGCGCCGTCTGATCAAGGCGCGGGCGCTGAAATCCATGCCCGCGGTGATGCAGGAACTGGGTTGGAAATCCTCCTGCGGCTGCCATGTCTGCCGCCCGGCGCTGAACTTCTACCTGCTGGCCGACTGGCCGCTGGACTACCGAGACGACCCGCAATCGCGGCGGGTGAATGAACGCAACCACGCCAATCTCCAGAAGGACGGCACCTATAGCGTGATGCCGCGCATGCGGGGCGGCATGACCAACCCCGCCGAACTGCGCGCCATTGCCGACGCGGCCGAGAAATTCGGCGCCGCGGTCAAGGTCACCGGCGGCCAGCGCATCGACCTTCTGGGCAGCGCCAAGCAGGACCTGCCCGAGATCCGGGCCGATCTGAATGCCGCCGGCATGGTGTCGGGACACGCCTATTCCAAGGGGCTGCGCACGGTGAAGACCTGCGTGGGATCGGATTGGTGCCGGTTCGGGACGCAGGATTCGACCGGCCTGGAGATCAAGCTGGAAAAGCGGCTGCGGGGGGCCTGGACCCCGCACAAGGTGAAGCTGGGGGTGTCGGGCTGCCCGCGCAACTGTGCCGAGGCCACCTGCAAGGATGTCGGCGTGGTCTGTGTCGACAGCGGCTATCAGATCGGCGTCGCCGGGGCGGCGGGCATGGATGTGAAGCCGACCGAATGCCTCGCCGATATCGCGACCGAGGAGGCGGCAGTGGAATGGATCGTGGCCTTCGTCCAGCTTTACCGCGAACATGCCAAGTATCTGGACCGGCGCTACAAATGGGTGGTCAATGTGGGGCTAGACTGGGTGAAGGAGGTGCTTTCGAACGACATCCGGCGCGCCGATCTGGTGGCCGGGTTCGACCTTTTGCGGACGGGCTATCAGAAGGATCCCTGGGCCGCGCGCACCGATGCCGCCACCCGCCGCGCCTGGGCGCCGCTGGCCGATCTGGCCCGGGAGGCCGCGGAATGAGCTGGATCGACATCGGCGGGCTTGACGACATCCCGCGTCGCGGCGCGCGTGTGCTGAAGACGGCGCAGGGCTGCGTCGCGGTGTTCCGCACCCAGGATGACCGGGTCTTCGCGCTGGACGATCGCTGCCCGCACAAGGGCGGGCAATTGTCCGAAGGGCTGGCGCATGGCCTGCGCGTGACCTGCCCGCTGCACAATTGGGTCTTCGATCTGGAAACCGGGCTGGCCCAGGGCGCCGATGAAGGCGCTGTCGCCACCTTCGCCGCGCGGATAGAGGGCGGGCGGCGGGCGGATCTGGCTGGACGCGGCGCGGCTTTTGCGGCGCGGGGCGGCGTGATGGGGGACGCGCTGCGCACCACATGCCCCTATTGCGGGGTGGGCTGCGGGATCCTGGCGCGGCCCGACGGGCGCGGCGGCGTCTGCGTGGCGGGTGATCCCGATCATCCGGCGAACCGTGGCCGGCTGTGTCCCAAGGGCGCCGCCCTGGCCGAGACCACCGGCCCCGAGGGGCGGCTTTTGTGGCCGCGCATCGGCGGTGTGCGGCCAGTTGGGTCGCGGCGCTTGACCTGATCGCGGCGCGTTTCGGCCAGGCGGCCGCCGCGCGCACGGATCTGTCGGTCACCGGGCTGAGGCGCGCCGCGTTGCGGGAATTCTTCGACATGTGGATCGGCTGCGAACGGGTGGTGACGGTCTATAGCCAGGGGGTGAACCGATTGCCCTCGGGGACCGACAAGGTGAACGCGATTCTCAATTGTCATCTTGCCACAGGACGGATCGGGCGGCCTGCGATTTCGCCGTCGTCTCGGATGTGACGGCCGATGCCGATACAGATACCGCGCGGTTGGCCGATGTGCTGCTGCCCGCCGCCGGTTGGGGCGAAAAGGACTGCACAGTGACCAATTCCGAACGCCGCATCTCGCGCCAGCGGCGGTTCCGGGCGGCCCCGGGCGAGGCCCGGCCGGATTGGTGGGCGTTGGCCCGGCTGGCGCGGCGCCTGGGCTGGGGGGCGGCGTTCGATTGCGACGGCCCGGCGGCGATCCTTCGCGAATATGCGGCCATGTCGGGGCCGCGGGCGCGCTGGGGGGGCGATTTCGACATCTTGGCGCGGGCCGGGCGGACGGCGGCGCAATACGATGCCATGGCGCCCTTCACCTGGCCCGTGCGCGCGGACGGGCAGGGCGCGCGGGCCAGCGCGCGCTTCTTTGCCCGGGGCGGTTTCTTCACTCCGGACCGGCGCGCGCGGATGCTGCCGAGCCGCCGGCGGCGCAGCCCTGCGCGGCCTATCCGCTGCGGCTCAACACCGGCCGGGTGCGCGACCATTGGCACACCATGACACGGACCGCGAAATCGCCGCGCCTCAGCCAGCACATGGCCGAGCCCTATCTGGAAATCCACCCCGCCGACGCCGCGCGCCTGGGGCTGGAGCCGGCGACCATCGCCGAGGTCACCAGCCCGACGGGGCGGGCGCTGTTGCGTGTCATGGTGAGCGATCGGGCCGCGCCCGGGCAGGTCTTCGCGCCGATACGCTGGAGCGGCGAAACCACGTCCGCCGGTCGGGTGGATACGCCGGGGCGGTCGCTGACCGAACGCGGCGCGACCGACCGGGTGGTGCTGGCCACCGGCACCTGCCGCGCGGCCGGCCGTGGCCCTAGCCCTTCACCGACCAGCCGCCGTCGATGATCAGCGTCTGGCCGGTCATCCAGGCCCCCGCGCGCGAGGCCAGGAACACCGCGGCGCCGGCGATATCGTCAGGTTCCCCCAACCGGCCCAGGGCATAGCTTTTCGCCGCCCGCTCGGCGTTCTTGGGGTCTTCCCACAGCGCACGCGCGAAATCCGTCTTCACGATTGCCGGGGCAATGCCGTTGGCGCGGATGTTGTCGCGCCCGTAGGCCACCGCCAGGTTGCGCACCAGCTGCGCATCGGCCGCCTTGGTGATCGCGTACATCCCCAACTCGTCCGAGCCCTTGAAGGCCGCGATCGACGAGACCACCACGATCGCCCCGCCGCCGGCCGCGCGCATCCCCGGCACCACGCGCCTGGCCAGCCGCATGTTCGAGCGGATGTTCACCCGCACCGTCTTGTCGAAGGCGTCGTCGGGCGTGTCCAGGAAAGGGCCGAAATAGGGGTTCACCGCGGCATTGCAGACCAGGATGTCCACGGGGCCGAGTTCGGCCTCGGTGCGGTCGATCAGGGCGTCGACCGCCGCGTCATCCGAGATGTTCGCCGCGATCGGCACCGCGCGCGCGCCGGTGGCCGCGATCTCGGCCGCCACCGCGTCGCAGGCATCGGCCTTGCGAGACGAGATGACCACCCGCGCGCCCGCCGCCGCCATCGCCCGCGCACAGGCCAGGCCGATCCCCTTGGTTGAGCCGGTTATCAGTGCGGTCTTGCCGCTCAGGTCGAACAGGTCCATCTTTCCTCCGCAGCGTCATGCTTGTGATGCGCGAGATTTAGCGCCAGGCAACTTTGGCACGCAATGAAAAATGCCCTAGATCACATGGGCAGACAGGGAGGAGGGATCTGATGAAAGGCCAGATGATGATGCGTCCGCTGCGTATAGCGGACATCCTGGAATATGCCGCGCTCGTCCATCCGTCGGGAGAGATCGTCTCGGCGCGGGTCGAGGGCGACCGCCATCGCCAAAGCTATGCCGAGACCGCGGCGCGCACCCGCCAATTGGCCAACGGCCTGCGCGCGCTGGGGATCGAGCCCGGCGACCGCGTGGCCACACTGGCCTGGAACGGATACCGGCATTTCGAACTGTACTACGCCATATCGGGCATCGGCGCGGTCTGTCACACGATCAATCCCCGCCTCTCGGCCGAGCAGATGATCTATATCGTCGCCCATGCCGCCGACCGGATCCTGTGTCTTGATCTCACCTTCGTGCCCCTGGTCGAGAAGCTGAAGGACCATCTGCCCGGCGACCTGCGCTATGTGATCATGACCGATCGCGCGCATATGCCGGAAAATTCCCTGAATGCCTTGTGTTACGAAGAGATCCTTGCAGATCAGCCAACCACGATCGACTGGCCCGAATTCCCCGAGGATACGGCCGCGGCCTTGTGCTATACCTCGGGCACGACGGGCAACCCGAAGGGCACGCTCTATACCCATCGCTCGACGGTGATCCACGCGATGCTGATCGCGATCTCTTTGTCGGCGGCGCTGAAGCCGGGATCGAAGATCCTGCCGGTGGTGCCGCTGTTCCACGTCAACGCCTGGGGCCTGCCCTACGCGGCGCCGCTGACGGGGGCGTCGCTGGTGATGCCGGGGCCGGGGCTGGACGGCGCCAGCCTGTTCGATCTGATGGATGACGAAGCGGTGTTCTCGGCCTGGGGGGTACCCACGGTCTGGATGGGCCTGCTGGCCGAGGTCAAGAAGCGCGGGCGCCTGCCCGAAGGCTTCAAGGATGTGGTGATCGGCGGTTCGGCGGCGCCGCGCCCGATGATCGAAACCTTCGAAGATCGCGGCGTAAATGTCTGTCATGCCTGGGGAATGACGGAAATGAGCCCGGTCGGAACCCAGGGCAATCTGCCGGTGCACCTGAATGATCTGCCGCGCGAGGACCGTATGCGCCTGAAGGCCAAGCAGGGCCGCCAGGTCTTCGGGGTCGATCTGAAGATCGTCGACGAGGACGGCCGGCGCCAGCCGCATGATGGCGAACACGCGGGCATTCTTTATGTGCGCGGCAACACCGTCACCTCTGGCTACTATAACAACCCAGAAGCCAACGCCGAGGCTTTCGACGATGAGGGCTGGTTTGCCACCGGCGATATCGCGACGATCGACGCGCATGGCTTTCTGACGATCACCGACCGGGCCAAGGATCTGATCAAGTCGGGGGGAGAGTGGATTTCCTCGCTGGATCTGGAAAACATCGCAATGGGGCATCCCGACGTTGCCAATTGCGCGGTGATCGCGGTGCCGCATCCGAAATGGGACGAACGCCCCCTGCTGGTCGTGGTGCCGGAAGAGGGAAAGACGCCGAAACTAAGCGAAATCAATGCGATGTTGGCCGAACATTTCGCGAAATGGCAACTTCCCGACGCGATGGAGATCGTCGAGTCCCTGCCGCTGACCGCCACGGGGAAGGTGTCGAAACTGACCTTGCGCAAGCAGTTCGCGGATTACAAGCTGGCCGATGCGGTCTGAGTTCCGCTCGGCCGAGGTGCGGCTGGGCGGTCAGTCATTCCATGTTCGGCTGGCCGGGCAAGAGGGGCGCCCCCTCTTGCTCTTCCTTCACGGTTTTCCTGAATATTCAGGCGCTTGGGATGGGATCTTGCCAGATTTCGCGTCGCGGTATTTCTGCGTCGCCCCCGATCAGCGCGGCTATGGCAGATCCTGGCGGCCTGAAGGTGTGGGAAACTACCGCGTCTCGGCGCTGGTGGGCGATGCGGCGGGGCTGATCGCGCGCTTCGCGCCGCAGGGCCGCGCGGCCGCGGTGATCGGCCATGATTGGGGCGCCTCGGTGGCCTACGCGCTGGCGATCCGGCTGCCCGAGCTTGTCGACCGGCTGGTGATCCTGAACGGCGTACATCCGGCGATGTTTCAACGTGCGCTGGCGCGCGGTGGGGCGCAGACCGAGGCCAGCCAATACATCACATGGCTGCGGCGAGAAGGGTCGGAAAATCTTTTGGCCGCGGATGATTACGCCAAGCTCTTCACGCTGTTCGGGGCAGGGATGAGCCTCGATTGGCTGACGCCCGAGCGCCGCGCTGCCTATACCGAGGCCTGGGGCGGCGTCGCGGGCCTGAGGGCGATGGTAAACTGGTACCGGGCGACCCCGCTGCTGGTGCCGCCGGTCGGGGCGGAGCTGCCCGATGAGGCGCTTCCGCATATGGATCCGGCGGCATTGCGGGTGATCATGCCGCATCTGCTGCTTTGGGGACAGCGCGATACCGCCTTCGCCGACGAGGCCCGCGCCGGACTGTCGGAGTTCTGCGACGATCTGCGGGTGGTCGACTTCCCCGATGCTGATCACTGGATCGTGCATCAGAAACCTCGCGAGGTGGCTCAGAGGATCCAGGATTTTCTAAACCTCAGTTAGGGGTTAGGGCAGGCAGCGAAGGTTTTTCCGCCTCGATGGGCGTGCACGATTCGGGGTGATGTTGCGGCGCGGCGCGGGTTTTAGGCGAAGTCGCCCTTGCCTTCGGTTGCCGCCCGGGCTTTGCTGTCGCCGAGGAACCAATGAGATAGGGGGGGGAGAATGACGCCGGAGGAATTGTTCGGGCTGTCGGGCAAGGTGGCGCTGGTCACCGGCGGCGCGTCGGGCATCGGCCGGATGGCGGCCGAGGCGCTGGTGCGCGCTGGTGCCCGGGTGCTGATCGCCAGCCGCAAGGGCGACGCCTGCGAGGCCGTCGCGGCCGAGTTGAACGCGCTGGACGCGCCGGGCCGGGCCGAGGGCTTCGCCGCCGATCTTTCTACCGAGGCCGGCGTCGATGCGCTGGCCGCCGAGGTCGGCAAACGCTGCGATGCGGTACACATTCTGCTGAACAATTCCGGCCGCTCCTGGGGCGCGCCGCTGGGCGAATTCCCCTATGACGCCTGGGACAAGGTGCAGCGCCTGAATGTCACCGCGGTGTTTCATCTGACCCAACGCCTGCTGCCGCTGCTGGAGGCCGCCGCGACCGAGAACGACCCGGCGCGGGTGATCAACCTTGGCTCGGTCATGGGCGAGGTGCCGATGGGCGAGAACGTCTATGCCTATGCGGCCTCGAAAGCCGCGGTGCATCACCTGACGCGGGTGTTGGCGAAGGAACTGGCGCCGCGGCAGATCACCGTGAACGCGCTGGCGCCGGGGCCGTTCCCGTCGAAGATGACCGCCTTTGCCACCGCAGATCCCGAGATGCGCCGCAAGGTCGCCGCCACCGTGCCGATCGCCCGCGTCGGCCGCCCCGAGGACATCGCCGGCTGCGTGCTGTTCCTGGCCGGGCGCGGCGGTGGCTATGTCACCGGTGCGGTGCTGCCGGTTTCGGGGGGCGTGAACGTCACCACCGGGCCGAACCTCTTTGCGGAGGCCCAGGAATGAACCCGGCCGGGGAACACAGCTTCGACGATCTGCGTGCCCGTCTGGGGCAGGAGGTCGGCGTGTCGCGCTGGTTCGTCATCGACCAGGCCAGGATCGACGCCTTCGCCGACCTGACCGAGGACCACCAGTATATCCATGTCGACCCCGAGCGCGCGGCCGCCACCCCGTTCGGCACCACCATCGCGCATGGCTTCCTGACGCTTTCGATGCTGTCGGCCATGGCCTATGACGCCCAACCCAGGCTGGCCAATCTGCGCATGGGCGTGAATTATGGGTTCGAGCGGGTCCGCTTCGTTTCGCCGGTGCCGGTGGGGGCGCGGATCCGGGGACGTTTCGTGCTGGACGCGCTGGAGGAACGCGCGCCGGACGAGGTGCAGCTGACCTATGGCGTGACCGTCGAGGTCGAGGGACGGGAAAAGCCGGCGCTTGTGGCCGTCTGGCTTGGCCGGCGTTATCTGGAGGCCGCATGATCAGATTCGACGATCGCGTCGCCATCGTCACCGGCGCGGGGGCCGGGTTGGGGCGGGCACATGCGCTGGGGCTTGCGGCGCGCGGCGCCCGTGTCGTGGTGAACGACCCCAAGGGCGCCGCCGAGGTGGCCGAGGAGATCCGCGCAATGGGCGGCGAGGCAATTGCCCATGCGGGCGACGTGGCTTCGGAATTCGATGTGACCGATATGGTGTCGCGCACCATGGCACGGTGGGGGCGGATCGACATATTGGTCAACAATGCCGGCATCCTGCGCGACCGCAGCTTCGCCAAGATGAGCCATGAGGATTTGCGCCGGGTGATCGCGGTGCATCTTCTGGGCTCGGCGATCTGTTCCCACGCGGTCTGGCCGATCATGCGCGAACAGCGTTACGGGCGGGTTGTGTTCACCACCTCGTCCTCGGGGCTTTACGGCAATTTCGGCCAGGCGAATTACGGCAGTGCCAAGGCCGGCATGATCGGCCTGATGAACGTGCTGCATATCGAGGGCGAGAAATACGATATCCGGGTGAACGCCCTGTCCCCCACTGCGCTGACGGCGATGACCGAAGGTCTGTTCGAAGAGGCCGCATCAGAGGTTCTGACGCCAGAGTCGATCGCCCCGGGGCTGTTGTGGCTGGTCTCGGACGAGGCCCCCAGCCGCTTTGTCCTGGCCGCGGGCGGCGGCTGTTTTGCCCGCGTCATGGTGGCCGAGACGCCCGGCATCTGCCTGACCGGCGACGATCTGACACCCGAAGCCGTCGCCGCCCAGGCCGACCGCATCGCCGATGCCACAGGCGCACAGGAATTGCAGGGCGCCTTCCTGCAGACCGAGAAATTCGCCCGCCAGGCGCTTGCGGCGCTGGGGCGGGATGGCTCCTGAGCTGCGCAAGTGGAGACAGGCATGACACGACCCCTTCCCAAGGCATTGACGGGCCTGCGGCTGCCCGCGGTCGCCTCGCCGATGTTCCTGATCTCGGGGCCCGATCTGGTGATCGCGCAATGCAAGGCCGGGATCGTCGGATCCTTCCCCGCACTCAACGCACGAGAGGCCGATGGCGATCCGATCATGCTTGACGCCTGGCTGAAGCGCATCACCGAGGAGCTGGACGCCTGGAACCAGGCCCATCCAGACCGCCCCGCCGCACCTTTCGCGGTGAACCAGATCGTGCATCGTTCGAACACAAGGCTGGAACGCGATCTGGAGATCTGCGCGCGCTGGAAGGTGCCGATCTGGATCACCTCGCTCGGCGCCCGGCCCGAGGTGAACGAGGCCGCCCATTCCTGCGGCGGCATCGCGCTGCATGACGTGATCAACAACACCTATGCCCGCAAGGCCATCGACAAGGGCGCGGACGGGCTGATCGCGGTGGCGGCGGGGGCGGGCGGCCATGCCGGGCCGCAATCGCCCTTTGCGTTGATCCATGAAATCCGCAGCTGGTTCGACGGGCCCTTGCTGCTGTCGGGGGCGATCTCGACCGGCGGGGCGCTGTTGGCGGCGCAGGCGGCGGGGGCCGATCTGGGCTATATCGGATCGCCCTTCATCGCGACGCAAGAGGCCAACGCGCCGGATGACTACAAGCAGATGATCGTCGACTCGGGGGCCGAGGATATCGTGACATCTTCCCTGTTTACGGGCGTTTCGGGGAATTATCTCAAGCCCTCGATCGCGCGCGCGGGGCTTGATCCCGACGCGCTGGCAAGTGCCGATCCAAGTTCGATGAACTTCGGCGCGGGGCGGTCGAAGCCGAAGGCATGGAAAGAGATCTGGGGCGCGGGCCAGGGCATTGGGGCGGTACAAGATGTGCGCCCCGCCGCCGCGCTGATCGACCGGATCGCAGGGGAATACCAGGACGCGCTGGAACGCATGGTGGCGCTGGCTGCCGCACGAAAGGGAGAATGAGATGGAACTGGGCATGAGCGACCGCGTCAAGCCGCTGGTCGAGAAGGTGCGCGCCATGGTACGCGACGAGATCGCGCCGCTCAGCGCGGAATTCGACGCCGAGGTGGGCAAGCATCCCACTGGCGACCGCTTTAAGCATACCGCGCGACAGCTTGAAATCCTTGATACTTTGAAGGCCAAGGCAAAGGAGCGGGGGCTGTGGAACTTCTGGCTGACGGGTAGCGAAAAAGGCTATGGCCTGACCACCGTCGAATATGCCTATCTGGCCGAGGAGATGGGCAAGGAGAAGATCGCGGCCGAGGTCTTCAATTGCGCCGCCCCCGACACCGGCAATATGGAAGTGTTCGAGCGCTACGGCTCGGCCGCACATAAGGAACGCTGGCTAAAGCCTTTGCTGGAAGGCGAAATTCGATCCGCCTATCTGATGACAGAGCCGGGCGTGGCCTCGTCCGATGCGACGAACATGGCGCTGAAGGCCACGCGCGACGGTGACGCCTGGGTGCTGAACGGCGAGAAGTGGTGGGCCTCGGGCGCCGGCGATCCGCGCTGCAAGGTCTATATCACCATGGCCTGCACCGACCCCGACGCCGCCAAACACGCCCGCCATTCGATGTTCGCCATCGCCGCCGACACCCCCGGCATCGAGGTGCTGCGCCCGATGCAGGTCTTCGGCGAAGACGACGCCCCGCATGGCCACATGCACATCCGCATGACCGACGTGCGCGTGCCCGCCGAGGATCTGATCCTGGGCGAGGGCCGCGGATTTGAGGTCGCGCAGGGGCGGCTGGGGCCGGGGCGCATCCACCATTGCATGCGTGCCATCGGCCAGGCCGAAAAGGCGCTGGAGCTGATGTGCCGCCGCGCGCTGACGCGCGAGGCCTTCGGCAAGAAGCTGGCGGAACTCGGCGCCAATTACGACATCATCGCCAACGCGCGGATGGAGATCGAGATGGCGCGGCTTCTGTGCCTGAAGGCCGCCCATATGATGGATACGGTGGGCGTGCGAGAAGCCCAGCCCTGGATCAGCCAGATCAAGGTGATCGCGCCGCAGGTCGCGCTGAAGGTGATCGACGAGGCGATGCAGATCCATGGCGCCATGGGCATCAGCCAGGACACGCCGCTGGCCAACATGTGGACCCATGTGCGTACCCTGAGGCTGGCCGATGGGCCCGACGCCGTTCACCGCCGCCAAGTGGCCCGGACCGAGTTGAAGCGTTACATGAACCAGCAACCGTAAGAATTTACGATAATGCGTGAACTTGTCCTTCTTCGTCATGCGCAGGCCTCTTTCGGGGCGGCGGATTACGATGTGCTTTCGGACCTCGGTCACGACCAGTCGCTGGCCTTGGGCGAGGCCCTGGCGGCACAGGGCCTGCGCCCCGATCACCTGTGGATCGGGGCGCAGCGGCGCCACCGCGAGACGCTGGAAGGGGTGGCACGGGGCCTTGGCCTGGATCCGGCGCAGGCCCGCATCCATCCGGGCCTGAACGAATTTGACTTCACCGGCCTTCTGAACGCGCGCTACCGCGACCGCGCGCGACCGGTGGGCCTGCACGACGACCGCGCCACGCATTTCCGCGAGTTGCGCGACACGGTGCTGGCCTGGCAGCGAGACGAGATCGAGGATCCGCCCGAACCCTGGCAGGCATTCGCGGCCCGCGTCCGCGACGCCCGGCGCGCGATGCTGGCGGCCGAGGGCACGACGCTTGCGGTGTCGTCCGGCGGCGCGATCGGGCGAATGGTGGCCGAGGTTCTGGAGGCGCCCGAGGCGCAGATGATCCATCTGCAGTTGCAGATCCGAAATTGCGCCGTGGCCCGCTTCATCGGCGGCCATAGCCGCGACTATCTGGCCGGGTTCAACGAGACCCCGCACATCACCGCGCAGACCGCGCATCTTCTGACCTATAGCTGAGAAAGAAGATGAACAATAACGCCCAATCTCTTGATATAAATTCTGTTTCCGCCTGGATGCGCGCACATGTTCCCGGTTTTTCCGGCGATCTGACCGTACGGAAATTCCAGACAGGCCAGTCGAACCCGACCTTTCGGTTGCAATCCTCAAGCGGTACTTACGTTCTGCGCCGCAAGCCACCCGGAAAGCTGTTGAAATCTGCCCATGCGGTCGATCGCGAATTCCGCGTGCAACAGGCGCTGGCGGCCACCGGCGTGCCGGTCGCGAAGATGTATGCGCTGTGCGAGGATGACGATGTCATCGGCTCGGCCTTCTATGTGATGGAATGTATCGACGGGCGCAACTTCGACGACCCGACGATGCCGGGCCTCGATGCCACGACCCGCGGCGCGGTGATCGACGAGATGAACCGTGTGCTGGCGGCGATCCACTCGGTCGATCTTCAGGCCACGGGGCTTGCCGATTACGGCCCCGAGGGCAATTACTACCGCCGCCAGATCGACCGCTGGACCAAGCAGTACCGCGCGTCCGAGACCGAGACGATCGCGGCGATGGATGAATTGATCACCTGGCTCGACGCCAATGCGCCCGGCGATGACGGGTTGCGCACCCTGGTGCATGGCGACTACCGCATTGACAACATGCTGTTTTCCAGAACCGGGCCGGGATGCGTGGCGGTACTGGATTGGGAATTGTCGACCACGGGCCACCCGTTCGCGGACCTCGCGGCGGTGATCATGCAATGGCAGAACCCGCCGGGCGCGGAAGGGCGCGGCCTGGCCGGCGTCGACCGCAAGGCACTGGGGCTGCCGTCGGACGAGGAATTCATCGCCGCCTATTGCGAGCGCATGAACCTGCCCGGTATTCCGCGCTTCGGCTTCTATCTGGCCTTTTGCTTCTTTCGCATGGGGGCGATCATCCAGGGGGTGAAGAAGCGGGCGCTGGACGGCAATGCGTCGAACCCGGAAAGGGGATTGAAGATGGGGGCTTATGTGCCGCAATTCGCGCAAGCAGGGCTGAGGGCTGCAAGCGATGTCTGAGGCACGTTTCCAGGGAAAGGTGGTCCAGATCACCGGCGCGGCCAGCGGCTTTGGTGCGCTCGCGGCGCGGCGCTTCGCGGCCGAGGGTGCGCGGCTGGCCCTTTCCGACCGCGACGGCGAGAAGCTTGCGGCGCTGGCCGGGGCGCTCGATGCCGAGGTGCTGCATGCCGAACTCGACGTCTCGGACGCCGCGGCCCAGGCCGCCCATGCACGGGCCATCGCGGCGCGGTTCGGGCGGCTCGACGTGGCGGTGAACAATGCCGGCGTCGGGCATCACATGGCGCCGCTGCACAAGCTGCCGCCCGAGGAATTCGACCGCATGATGGCGGTCAACGCACGCGGCGTCTTCCTTGGCATGCAGCAACAGATCACGCTGATGCTGGCGGGCGCGGGCGGCGCGATCCTCAACGTGGCCTCGGCCGCGGGGATCGTCGGCGCGGGTCATCTTTCGGCCTATGCGGCCTCGAAACATGCGGTGGTCGGGCTTACGCGCGCCGCCGCGGACGAGGTGGCGAAGAAGGGCATAAGGGTGAACGCGATCTGCCCCTCCTTCGCCGCGACCCCGCTGTTCGACGAGATGGCCGATGCCGTCGCCACCCGCCACGGCGCCAGCCGCGACGAGGCCTCTACCCGCATCGCCGCCCGCGTGCCGATGGGCCGCGTCGCCCGCCCCGAAGAGGTGGTGCAGGCGATGCTGTGGATCTGCGACCCCGCCAACAGCTTCATGACCGGGCAGGCGATCGCCATCGACGGAGGCCTTAGCGCGATATGACATTGCCCGATATCGACCCCGCCCTGATCGAGGATCCCTATCCACTGCAACGCCATCTGGGCTTTCGCATCACTGGCTGGCGCGCGGATTGGGCGCGCTTCGAGATCGCGCTGGAACCCTTCCTGATGAACCGCTACGGCATTCCGCACGGCGGTATCTATGCGACGATGCTGGACACGGTGATGGGGTATGCCGGCTGCTATACCGGCGATCCGGCAGCGCGCCGTCTGGCGATGACGCTGACGCTGACCACCAGCTTTCTCGCACGCCCCGAGGGCGAACTGCTGATCGCGGAAGGCACCCGCATCGGCGGCGGCCGCTCGACCTTTTTCGCCGAAGCGGAAGTGCGCGACCAAGGCGGCATGATCTGCGCTAAGGGCTCTGGTGCCTTTCGCTATAGGAAAACCTCCTAAGCCCTTCATCTTGGTGAAAATACTCCACGGGGGTGCGGGGGTGTGAAACCCCCGCGGAAAGGTGCGGGCGCGGGGGTGTGAAACCCCCGCGGAAAGGTGCAGGTGCGGGGGTGTGAAACCCCCCGCGGAAAGGTGCGGGTGCGGGGGTGTGCCCCCCCCCCGCCGCTCAGGCCTGCAACCCTTCCATCACCCGGGTCAGGTGGAAATCCGTATCCCCCAGCTGCGCGTCGATCATCACCAGCCGCTTGCCGTAATGCGACACCGCGGCCTCCCAGGTCATGGCGATGCCGCCGTGCATCTGGATCGCCTCTTCCGCCACCAGCCGCGCCGCGCGGCCGATCAGGTTCTTCGCCATCGACGCACGGCGCCCGGCCTCGGGCCCATCCAGCGCGTCGGCGGCGAGGATGGTGATCGAACGCGCCTGCTCGATCTCGGTCACCAGATCGACGGTGCGGTGCTGCAACACCTGGAACGACCCGATCGTCCGGCCGAACTGCTTGCGGGTACGCAGGTAGTCCAGCAGCAGATCCTTCGTCGCGTCCATCGCCCCCACGGCCTCGGCGCACAGCGCCACGCGGCCGGCGTTCAGCGCGGAGTCGAACGCATCCCGTGCGTCAGCGATCAACAGCCGCGCCGGGGTCGCGTCCAAAAAGATCTCGGCCGCGCCGCCGCCGTCGATCATGCCATAGGCGGTGATCTCGGCGTCGCCCGCCCGGACCTCGAAAAGGCCAAGGCCGCCATCCGCCCGCGCCGCGACCAGCAGCCGGCTGGCGACATGGCCGCCATAGACGACCGACTTGCGCCCCGTCAGCACCCAGCCGTCGCCGGCTGTCTCGGCGCGGGTTTCCAGCGCGTCCAGATCCCAGGGCGCCTCGGGCTCTCCGATCGCGACGGCCAGCATCTCGGCCCCCGTCAGCGCCGGCTCCAGATCCGCGCCCGCGGCGGCCAGCAGGCGCAGGCCCATCAGCGCCGGCAGCACGGGTTCGGGGCAAAGCGTGCGGCCCAGTTCCTCGAACACCGTGGCGATGTCAAAGCCATGGCCGCCCATGCCGCCATGATCCTCGGACACCAGCGCATGCAGGATGCCCAGTTCCGCCATCTCGGCCCAGCGTTCGGGCGAATGGTAGGGCGCGTCATAGGCCAGCTTAATGCGGGTGGCCACGTCGTAGCGATCGGCAAGGTAGCGCGAGAGGGTCTCGGCCAGCATCCGGCGATCTTCGCTCTGGTCGAAATCCATCTTTACAGCTCCAGCATGGCTTTGGTGAGGATGTTGCGCTGAATCTCGTTCGATCCGCCGAAGATCGACAGCTTGCGATTGTTGAAATAGCGCGCGGCATCGGCGCGGTGTTCCTCGGGGGCGACGGCGGCGTTGCCGGCCAGCGCCTCGGCCGGAAAGGGCGCCGCGGCGGGGCCGAGGGCGCGGCGGGCCAGATCGTTCAGCTCCTGCCGGATCACCGTGCCCTTGATCTTCAGGATCGAGCTTTCGACGCCGGGCTGGCCGGTCTTCTGCGCCCGTGCCAGCATCCGCAGGTTGGTGATCTTCATCGCCTCCAGGTCGATCTCCACCTGCGCCAGCCGCGCGGCGTAAAGCGGGTCGTCGATCAGGCGGCGGCCGTTCACCCGGCGCGCGCGGGCCAGTGCCTTGACCTCTTCCAGCGCCTGGGTCGAGAAACCGGTGCCGGCGATGTTGGTGCGTTCGTGCGTGAGCAGGAACTTGGCGATCGTCCAGCCGGAATTTTCTTCTCCGACAAGGTTTTCCACGGGAACCTTAACGTCAGTGAAGAAGACCTCGTTAACCTCGTGCCCGCCCTCGATCAGCTTGATCGGCCGCATTTCGATGCCGGGCGTGTCCAGATCGACCAGGATGAAGGAGATCCCGGCCTGCGGCTTGACCTGCGGGTCGGTGCGCACCAGGCAGAAGATGCGGTTCGCGTGCTGGCCCAGCGTGGTCCAGGTCTTCTGGCCGTTGATGACGTAATGGTCGCCCTCGCGCACCGCGCGGGTGCGCAGGCTGGCCAGGTCCGATCCGGCGCCGGGCTCGGAATAGCCCTGGCACCACCAGTCGGACCCGTCCAGGATGCGCGGCAGGTATTCCTCCTGCTGCGCCTTCGAGCCGAAGCGGATCAGCACCGGGCCCAGCATCGCCAGGCCAAAGGGCACGATCCGGGGGGCGTGGGCGCGGGCCGATTCCTCTTCGAAGATGTGGCGCTGCACCGGGGTCCAGCCGGGGCCGCCGAAATCGACCGGCCAGGTCGCGGCAAGCCAGCCCCGCGCGTTCAGGATCGCGTGCCAGCGGTCGTGATCGGCCTTTTCCAGCGTCGCACCGCGGCGCACCTTGGCGGCCAGTTCCGCCGGCAGTTCGGCCGCCAGAAAGGCGCGCACCTCGTCGCGGAAGGCAAGTTCTTTATCGGTAAATTGCAGATCCATCCGGTCCTCCCACTCGGTGTCACGATCGCCGTGCGGCAGATCTTCGGCCCCGCCGGGGCGAAGTCAAGCCGCGGGGCGGGTGCTTCGTGTCGCAGAACGTAACGTAATTCCGCTGCGTGGAACAGAGGCCTATTTTTCGCGCCCGGTCAGTCGCGCGTGATCGGGCGCACCAGGCCTTCCTGCGCGACGCTGGCGACGAGGGTGCCGTCTTGGGCATAGAGCGCGCCACGGCAAAATCCCCGCGCGCCGCCGATATTGGGCGCATCCATCTGGTAAAGATGCCATTCGTCGAAATTCACCGGCCGGTGGAACCACAGCGCATGGTCAAGGCTTGCGGTCATCACCCGGCCGCTCAGCCAGCTTTCGCCCAGCGGTCGCAGCGCCGAGCCCAGCAGATGCAGATCCGAGGCATAGGCCAGCAGGCAATGCTGCAGCCAAGGCGGCGCGCCGGCGGGGCGCAACAGCCGCACCCAGACGGCGTGGCTGTCGGGCGCGGGGACCGGATCGAGCAGGTCATAGGGCGCGACCTCTCGGATCTCGATCGGGGAATCGCGCAGGAAATCCGACCGCCGCTGCGCCGCGATGCGGCCCTCCATCCGCCGGGCCAGATCGGCGCGGACCTCGGCGCGCGATGGCAGGCTGTCGGGATCGGGCAGGCCCTGGGGCATCGGGTGTTGCAGCGCGGGGCCGTCCTCGTCGATCTGGAACGAGGCCGCAAGGTTGAAGATCTGCCGCCCGTGCTGGATGGCGATCACCCGCCGGGTGGTGAAGGAGCCGCCGTCGCGAGCGCGGTCGACTTCGTAGATCACCGGGATCTCGGGGTCGCCGGGGCGGATGAAATAGGCGTGCAGCGAATGGCAGGCGCGGCCCTCGACCGTGTGATAGGCGGCCGACAGCGCCTGGGCGATCACCTGGCCGCCGAAGATCCGTTTCGAGGTTTCCCCGCCCGAGCCGCGGCCGCGAAACAGGTTGATCTCCAGCCGCTCGATCTCGAGCAGATCAAGCAGCGCGGCAACCGGGTCGTCGGCTCGGGGATCGGTTGCGGGCGGGTCCTGGGGGTCGGTGTCGGGCATGGGCGGCCTCCTTGCGATGCACCGGGTATAGGCAAGCGCCTGGCCCGGTGCAATCGCCGCCCGCGCGGGGCGCTAGCGCGCGGCCAAAGGCGCCGCCGCGGGCCTGGCCTCTGGCGTGGTCCGGGCTGCGGTTCGGGCTGCGGTTTCGGGCGCGGTTCGGGGCATCGGGGCAGGGGCGGGGTCTTGAACGCGGGGGATCATCTGCGCCTCTGCGATCATCGCGATGATGATTTCCAGATGGCGGCGCAGATCGTATTCGGCAGCGCCTTCGCGCCGCTTCGCATCCATCCGCGTCTCTTCCGCGATCAGTTGGGCAAGCGACGATTCAGGGCCCGGCACCGCGCCCAGCAACCGCTTCAGGTCGCGGTCGCGCCGATAGTCGGCCATGCCCAGACGGGCGGCGCGGATCAGAAGGCGGGGGCGGCGAAGTTCGCCCATCTGGTGGTGCAACGCATGCATGTCGGTCTCCGGTGTTGGGATGCCTTGGGGTGAACGCCCAAGTTTCACATGACACAACCAGGCGTTGCGTTTTCGGAAGACCAGCGTGCGCAGCTTTCAGAAAGGTTTAGGTATTGAATACAATTATCCCATACCAGGCGGATATTAACGGGCTGGTAATAAATATTACCAAAGGTTGAGTCCGCCTTCGCGACAAAGGTTAACGACAACGGAGGTCCCAGGGCGACATGCGTGGCAACCTGACGGCGAATTTCACTTTCCCTGCCTGGCTGCCCGACGCCGCCCGCCTTTATCTGGGGCATACCGAAATCGGACTGTCGCTGCGCGAGCTGGCGCGGCAGCGGGGGATTCACGCATCGACGGTACTGCGCCGGGTTCGGCGCTACGAGAACCGTCGCGATGATCCTCTGGTGGACGAGGCTCTGGCCAGAATAGGCCGCGCCTGCAGCGAGCGTGCCCACCACCTCCAGCAAAAGGAAGCGAAAATGACCGCCCCCATCCGTTCCGACGCCTCGATCGAAGAC
This sequence comes from Allgaiera indica, assembly GCF_900106675.1. Taxonomy (GTDB): domain Bacteria; phylum Pseudomonadota; class Alphaproteobacteria; order Rhodobacterales; family Rhodobacteraceae; genus Acidimangrovimonas; species Acidimangrovimonas indica. The sequence goes on along the minus strand of NZ_FNOB01000021.1, from coordinate 27,335 downwards.
GACGCCACCCTGCAGCGCGAGGCCCGCCGGATCCTGCGCCGCCTGGCCGAGCCGGGCAGCGTGCTGGCAGTGGCGCCGGACATGGACAAGGCCGCCGTGCTGCGCGATCTGCCCGAAGGCCGCACCGCGCGCACGGCGGTGGTGGCGCGCAATATCGCGCAGGCCTTCGCGCTGCGCGACTGGATCGCCTGCCGCAAGCAGGGGCGCGTCGCGACCTATGAGATCACGCCCGCGGGCAAGGCCGCGCTGAAGCGGATGCTGGCGGCGGACGGTGGGGCCGGCGGGGCCGTCGAGGGCGCAGCGCGCGGGCCGGGTTTTGCCGAGGCCGCCACCCCCTTTGGCGACCAGCACCGCGATTGGGAAGAGCGCGACACGGTGGATAATGGCCGCCGCCAGCGCATCCGTTACAACCTGGCCGAAAGCCCGGTCGCCGCCCTTGCGCGGCGCCGCGACCGCGACGGCAAGCCGTTTCTTTCGGCCGATCTGGTGCGTGCGGCCGAACGGTTAAGGGAAGATTTCGAAATCGCCCAGATGGGTCCGCGGGTGGCGCAGAACTGGGACCGTTTCCTGACCGGCGGGGACCGCGGCGGATTTGCCCAGACGCGCGGCCCGGCCGAGGGCCCGCGCGCGGCCCGCGACCGGGTGGCCGCGGCGCTGCGCGACCTGGGGCCCGGGCTGGGCGACATGGTGCTGCGCTGCTGCTGCTATCTGGAAGGGCTGGAGGGCGCCGAAAAGCGCCTGGGCTGGTCGGCGCGTTCGGGCAAGATCGTGCTGCGCATCGCGCTGATGCGGCTCAAGCGTCATTACGACGAGACCGGCGGCAATGACGTGCTGATCGGCTAGGGGGCCGGATCCCGGGCCGGAGGCAGCCCCACCATCCGGCGGATATCGGCCGGGTCGGCACCGTCTGCGCGGTATCTTGCGATCGCGCGGGCGTCGTCGCGCTTGGCCAGCCGCTTGCCGGCTTCGTCGCGGATAAGCCTGTGGTGGTGGTAGGTTGGGGTCGGAAGGTGAAGCAGTTTCTGAAGCAGAACCTGAAGAAAGGTGATCTCGAAAAGATCGGCGCCGCGGATGACATGGGTAACCTCCTGCATCGCGTCGTCAAGCACCGATGCCAGCACATAGGAAACGGTGCCGATCTCTTTGCGGCCCAGCACCGCATCACCCTGCGTCGCGGCGAGCAGTTCTTCCGAAAGCGCGTGACCTCCGGGATGTACCGGCCCGGTGTCGGTGAAGCCGCCCAGCCCGCCGGGCAGGGCCGCGATGGCCCGCCCGAGGTTCAGCCGCAACGCGTCGCCCGGCTTGCGGTCCGAGATCGGGCGGTGGCGGCAGGTGCCGGGATAGGGCGGCGGCGCCGCGACACCCTCCTGCGGCGCCGAAAGGGCCGCGCGGATGTCGGCGCGGGTACAGCTGCAGGGATAGATCAGCCCGCGCGCCGCCAGCTCGTCCAGCGTCCGGTCGTAACGTGCCAGATGTTCGGATTGTCGCAGGACCGGTTGCGGCCAGGTCAGGCCCAGCCACCGCAGATCGTCGAAAATCCGCGCCTCCCATTCGGGCCGGGCGCGGGCGGTGTCGGTATCCTCGATGCGCAGCAGAAAGGTGCCGCCGGCGGCGCGGGCCATGTCATGGGCAAGCAGGGCGGAATAGGCGTGTCCCAGATGCAGCGGGCCGGTCGGCGACGGCGCGAAGCGGGTTACGAGGCCCATCTTAGCCCTGGATCGCAAGCCATTGCGAAAAAGCCTCTTTGGCGCGGTCGGTATAGGCCTTGTAGCGATCCTTGCGGCCCTTGCGCCCGCCCTTGGCGTCGATCGGGGGGAACAGCCCGAAATTCACGTTCATCGGCTGGAAGGTCTTGGCATCGGCGCCGCCGGTGATGTGGGTGACCAACGCGCCCATCGCGGTTTCGGGCGGCGGTGGGGCCAGGTCGCGGCCCTGCGCCTCGGCCACCGCAAGCCGCGCGGCCAGAAGCCCCATCGCGGCGCTTTCCACATAGCCCTCGACCCCGGTGACCTGGCCGGCGAAGCGGATATGGGGCCGCGAGCGCAGCCGCAGATGGTCGTCGAGCAGCGTCGGCGAGTTCAGGAAAGTGTTGCGATGGATCCCGCCCAGACGTGCAAAACTGGCGTTCTCCAGCCCCGGAATCATCCGGAAAACATCCACTTGCGCGCCGTACTTCATCTTTGTCTGGAAGCCCACGATATTATAGAGCGTCCCCAGCGCATTGTCGCGGCGCAGTTGCACCACCGCATAGGGCTTGTTCGCGGGATCGTGGGCGTTGGTCAGCCCCACCGGCTTCATCGGCCCGTGGCGCAGGGTTTCGCGGCCGCGTTCGGCCATCACCTCGATCGGCAGGCAGCCATCGAAATATTTCGCCGTCTCGCCGTCGTGGAACTCGGTCTTGTCGGCGGCCAGCAGCGCGTCGATGAAGGCGTCGTACTGGGCCTTGGTCATCGGGCAGTTCATATAGGCGGTCTGTTCCTCGACCGTCGCGCCCTTGTCATAGCGCGACTGCATCCAGGCGACTGACATGTCCACGGTCTCGGCATAGACGATCGGCGCGATCGCGTCGAAGAACGCCAGGCTCTCGGCCCCGGTTTCGGCCCGGATCGCCTCGGCCAGCGTGCCCGAGGTCAGGGGACCGGTGGCGATGATCCAGTTTCCGGAGGAGGGAAGCTCGGTAACCTCTTCTTCCGACACGGTGATCATGGGATGCGCGCGAAGCCGCGCCGTCACCGCCTCGGCGAAGGCCTCGCGATCGACGGCCAGCGCGCCGCCGGCGGGCAGTTGGTGGGTATCGGCCATCTCCATGATCAGCCCGCCGGCCGCGCGCATTTCCCAATGCAGAAGGCCCACCGCATTCTGTTCGTCGTCGTCCGAACGGAAGGAATTCGAGCAGACCATCTCGGCCAGGTTGCCGGTCTTGTGGGCGAAGGTGCCGACATGGGGGCGCATCTCGTGGATCACAACGGGCAGGCCCGCCTGTGCCGCCTGCCAGGCGGCTTCGGAGCCGGCCATGCCGCCGCCGACGATATGAAGTGGTTCTGTCATGGCCGCGATCTAGGGGTTTTGGGCCGGAAAGGAAAGGGCGGTTTTCAGCGCCGCGGCGGGGGCTCTGCCCCCTGCACCCCCGGAGTATTTCCGCCAAGATGAAGGTGGAAAGGATCCCCCGTTCCTTCTGTTTGGTGCAAATACCCTGCGGGGTGGCGATCGTTGCGCCCCCGGCCCGAGCGAGGATGGGGACGGGGGCGACCCCCCCGGCCGCCGAATTTGGCCTAGGCCTCGTCGCCGTCCCCATCCTCGCCCTGATCGGCGATCCGGGCGACCGAGACGACCTCTTCGCCCTTGGCGGTGTTGAACACCCGCACCCCGCCGGCCGAGCGCGAGCGGAACGAGATGCCCTCGACCGGGCAGCGGATCGACTGGCCGGTGGAGGTGGCCAGCATCACCTGATCTGCCATTTCGACCGGGAAGGAGGCGACGAGGCGGCCGCCGCGCAGCGCCTTGTCCATCGCCATCACGCCCTGGCCGCCGCGGCCGCGCACCGGATAATCGTGCGAGGAGGAGATCTTGCCCGCGCCCTTCGCGGTGATCGTCAGGATCAGGTCCTCGCAGGCCGACATCTCGGCATAGCGTTCGGGGGAAAGCTGGCCCTCGGCGACGGCTTCTTCGTCCTCGTCGGGCTCGGCCTCGTCCTCGGTCACGCCGGCCATCAGCCGGCGCTGCTTGAGATAGGCCGCGCGTTCCTCGGACGCGGCCTCGAAATGGCGGATGACGGACATCGACACGACCTCGTCATCGCCCAAGAGGCGGATGCCGCGCACCCCCACCGATGCGCGCGAGTTGAACACCCGCACCTCGGGCACCGGGAAGCGGATCGCACGGCCCTTGGCGGTGACCAGCATCACGTCGTCGTCCTCGGAGCAGATGCGCGCGTTGATCAGGCGCACGCCCTCGTATTCGTCCTCGAACTTCATCGCGATCTTGCCGTTGCGCATGACGTTGGTGAAGTCCGACAGCCGGTTGCGGCGCACCGTGCCGGCCGAGGTGGCGAAGACGATCTGCAGATCGTCCCATTCCGCGTCGGGGCGGTCGACGGGCATGATCGCGGCGATGGACACGCCCTGCGCGATCGGCAGGATGTTGACGATCGCCTTGCCCTTGGCATTGCGCCCCCCCAGGGGCAGACGCCAGGTCTTCAGCTTGTAGACCATGCCGTCGGTGGTGAAGAACAGAAGCTGCGTGTGGGTGTTGGCGACGAACAGCGTGGTGACGGTGTCGTCCTCTTTCAAAGAGCCGCCGGCCAGCCCCTTGCCGCCACGCTTCTGCGCGCGGAAATCGGCCAGCGGCGTGCGCTTGATATAGCCGCCCTCGGTGACCGTCACGACCATGTCCTCGCGCTCGATCAGGTCCTCGTCGTCCATGTCGCCGGCCCAATCGGCGATCTCGGAACGCCGCGGCACGGCGAACAGCGCCTTCACCTCGCGCAGCTCATCCGAGATGATCGCCATGATCCGGTCGCGCGAGCGCAGGATGTCGAGGTAATCCTTGATCTTCGCGGCCAGTTCTTCCAGCTCGTCGGTGATTTCCTTCACGCCCATCGCGGTCAGGCGTTGCAGGCGCAGATCGAGGATCGCGCGGGCCTGGGTCTCGGAGAGGTTGTAGGTGCCGTCGTCGTTCATCGTGTGGCCCGGGTCGTCGATCAGCCGGATATAGGCGGCGATGTCGGCGGCGGGCCAGCGCCGGGTCATCAGCTTGTCGCGCGCCTCGGCCGGATCGGCAGAGCCGCGGATCGTCGCGACCACCTCGTCGACATTCGACACGGCGACCGCCAGGCCGCACAGCACATGGCTGCGCTCGCGTGCGCGGCGCAGCTCATACGCCGTGCGGCGCGCCACGACTTCCTCGCGGAAGGTGATGAAATGCGACAGGAAATCGCGCAGCGTCAGCTGTTCCGGCCGGCCGCCGTTCAGCGCCAGCATGTTGCAGCCGAAGCTGATCTGCATCGGCGTGAAGCGGAATAGCTGGTTCAGCACCACTTCGGGCGTCGCGTCACGCTTCAATTCGATCACCACGCGCACGCCGACCCGGTCGCTCTCATCCGCGATGCCGCTGATCCCCTCCAGCTTCTTCTCGCGTACAAGCTCGGCGATCTTCTCGATCATCGATGCCTTGTTCACCTGATAGGGGATCTCGTCCAGCACGATCGCGTAACGGTCGCGGCGGATTTCCTCAACCCTTGTCTTGGCGCGGATGATCACGCTGCCGCGCCCTTCCAGATAGGCCTTGCGCGCGCCCGAACGCCCCAGGATCAGCCCGCCGGTGGGAAAGTCCGGCGCCGGGATATGCTCCATCAGCGCCTCGGTGGACAGGTCCGGCTCTTCGATCAGGGCCAGCGTCGCGTCGATCACCTCGCCCAGGTTGTGGGGCGGGATGTTGGTGGCCATGCCGACGGCGATGCCGCCCGCGCCGTTGACCAGCATGTTGGGAAACCGCGCCGGCAGCACCGTGGGCTCGCGGTCCTTGCCGTCGTAATTGTCCTGGAAATCGACGGTTTCCTTGTCGATGTCGGCCAGCAGGTAGTTGGCCGCCTTGGCCATCCGGACCTCGGTGTAGCGGAAGGCCGCGGCCTTGTCGCCGTCCATCGAGCCGAAGTTGCCCTGGCCGTCCAGAAGCGGCAGCGACATCGAGAAGGGCTGTGTCATCCGCACCAGCGCGTCGTAGATCGCGGCGTCGCCATGCGGGTGATACTTGCCCATCGCATCGGCCACGGGACGCGAGGATTTGCGGTAGGGCTTGTCGAAAGTGTTGCCGACCTCGTGCATCGCGAACAGGATGCGGCGGTGCACCGGCTTCAGCCCGTCGCGCAGATCGGGGATCGCGCGGGAGACGATCACGCTCATCGCATAGTCGAGATAGGCGGTGCGCATCTCATCGGCGATCGACACGCTCGGGCCATGGTAGGCCGGGCGCTCGGGGGCGTTTTCGTCTTCGCTTTCAGGGGGTTCTGGCGTGTCGCTCACGTAAGCCGCTCTTTCGTTCCGGGCCTGCTATATCTGGTTGGCGGCACTATAGCTTAGCCTAGGTATGGGGTGCAATGGCGAAGGTCGCGGCAATTGGCAGCCACGGCGGGAGGCTGCCAACACACTGTTTTCATTGCAAATTAATTCCTCTCTGGCAGGATTGAATTCGGGGGCGCAGAGCAGGAGGTAAGGATGTCTACGCATGAGACCGAACTGATGCTGAAGGGCTACGGGCTGACGACCGCCGAGCTGTATTACCGGATGCCGGATTATCGCAATGTTCTCAATAGCTTCGTCTGGCAGGAATATGATGTCGCGCCGGATTATCCGCGACTGTTCAAGTTCATCGAGTTCTGGCAGGAGAAGATCGAGGGGCCGCTGCATTCGGTGCGCTTCACCCATCGCAAGATGATCCGGCCGGGCGAATGGCGCAACGTGGTGGGGGAATTCCCGATCCATTAGGCCGCAGCCGCCAGCCGGGGCCGGCGCCAGTTCCTGCGTCTGTTCCTGTGCCCGGGACCGGTCGATGCCCGTGGGGTCAGCTGCGAAATTCCAGCGCCGGGCGGGGTTTCTTCAGCGCGGCGGCGACCCACACCGCGATCAGCAGGATCGACAGCACCGCGTTCCAGGCCGGCATGGTCAGGCCCAGGAACTGAAAGTGGATCTCGTTGCAGCGCTCGATCGGGGCCGACATCAGCTTGGCCAGCGCGTCTTTCGACGACATGCCGCCAAAGCTTTGGGTTGCCGTGCATTCGGTGAAGCCGGTCCACCATTTCATCTGCGTGCCCCATTGATAGATGCCGGTGGCGGCGCCCGCCAGCATCGCCAGGGCGCCCAGCCAGCCGATGCCGCGATAGGGCAGGATCAACCCGGCGATGGCGATCAGGATGGCGCCGCCATGGGCATAGCGCTGGGTCATGCACAATTCGCACGGCGGAAGCCCGCCGAAGATCTGGAACCCGAAGGCACCGGCCAGCAACGCGGCGGATCCGAGGCCGGCAAGAAGGTATAGGCGATCGCGTGTCATAGATACCTCACGGTTGCGAAACCCCCGATCAGCAGGAGGACGGCAAGGGTGAACACTAGCCCCAATCGGCGCTCGATGAAATCGCGGACTGGCGCGCCGAAGACGCGCAGCAGGGCGGCGATGACGAAGAACCGCGCCCCGCGCGCCAGCACCGAGGCGATCATGAAGACCCACAGGTTCAGATGCGTCCAGCCCGAGACGATGGTGATCACCTTGTAGGGGAAGGGCGTGATGCCGGCGATCAGCACGGCCCAGGCGCCGTAATGATTGAAGCGCGCGGCAAATTCCTCGGCGGCATGCATCTTGCCGTAGAATTGCAAGATCGGCTCGCCCAGCTGCTGGAACAGCACGGCCCCGATCGCATAGCCCAGCATCCCCCCCAGTACGGATCCCACCAGCGCCACCGTCGCCACCCGCCAGGCATGGTGCGGCCGGGCGATGATCATCGGGATGATCAGCACGTCGGGCGGGATCGGAAAGACCGAGCTTTCGATGAAGGCGACGACAAACAGCGCCCAATAGGCGTGCCGGGATTGCGCCAGCGAGATCGTCCAGTCATAGGTCTTGCGCAGCATCCGGGCCTCTTTCGGGTCCGCAAGGGTTCGACCACGGCGGCGCCCAAAGGTCAAGATCGCGCGCGTGGCTGGCGCCGCGTTTGAGTATTTGGACCAAGATGAAGCCAGTAGAGGTTTTTCGGGTCTCAGGCTGGCGGCGAGGGAGGCGTTGTCCGTAGCGCCCACGCGATTTGCCGCCCCTCAAGAAAACGCTGGTCAGCCTGTCGTCACGAAAAGTAATGTTGTGCGTGATCACGAGTGATCGACGCCGGTCGCGAAGACAGCAAAGGCGGCGCAGCGCTGGCGACGGCTTCGACCATGGGGCAGGTGGCGCTGCCCGAGATGCGCAAGCGCGGCTATTTCGATGCGCTGTCGACCGGCGTTCTGGCCGCTGGCGGTACGCTGGGAATCCTGATCCCGCCGTCGGTGGTGCTGGTGATCTATGCGATCCTCGCGCTGACCCGCGCCCCCGAGGCGCTGACCGATTGGGTCACCCATGCAGGCCTGAGCCCCTACATGATATTGCTGGCGATCCAGCTGTGCTATCTGATCTTCGGCTGCGTGATGGACAGCGTGTCGATGATCCTGCTGACCATCCCGATCTTCTTTTTGATCGCCGCGGGGCTGGATTTCGGCCTGACGCCCGAGGAAACCGCGATCTGGTTCGGGGTGCTGGCGCTGATCGTCGTCGAGGTCGGGCTGATCACGCCGCCGGTGGGGATGAACCTGTTCATCATCAACAATGTCGCGCGCGGCATCCCGATCAGCCGCACCTATCGCGGCGTCGCGCCCTTCGTGCTGTCGGATCTGGTGCGCGTGGCCCTGCTGGTGGGCTTTCCGGGCCTCACCCTGTGGCTGGTGCGGCTGATGTTCTGAGATTGACGCGACGCCGAGGCAAGGCTATTTCCGCCCAAGGGGCCCGAGTGGCGGAATGGTAGACGCAGCGGATTCAAAATCCGCCGCCGCAAGGCATGTCGGTTCGAATCCGACCTCGGGCACCAAGCCCCCCCAGGATAAGCGCTGCGCCGAGGCGCATTGTAACACCCAGAAGCCGGTTCATTTGGCGGAATCTGGCCGGCCCCTCGTGCCCCGGCGCTTGGATGATTCGGAGCGGCCGTGGCGAAAGGTTTCAACAATAGTAGAGTTTTCAAAATATTGGCGCGTCTAGCTGAATTGTGTGGTGCCGCAGTTTCGCCTTATTTGCGCAAATTTGTCGCACGATATCGCGCCATATTGTCGTCACGCATTGGGAGAGGCTGGGAAACAAACGCTTGTCGCCTTGCCGCGGGCAGGCACACCGGCCGGCAGTCGTTGAGCGCACACATTCTTGTGAAAATGCAGGATTATTTTGCGAAATCAGCGGCCACATACGCCCTTCGTTCACTCGCGTGTTGATGTCGAGCAGGCAACAATCGGCAGCCTGAAGTGGTCCTCGTAGGCTGGTTTCCTTGCCCAAATTGGCCGCCGCGGCGCCCTTGTTGCGCCACGGTTGCGCCATTTTTCCCTTTGTTCGGCCCTCAGCAAACGGTAAATACATTCTTGTCCGACTGGGGACATCTTGGCCGTGGGGGCGGCCTGTAAGTGGTGTGGTACCGAAAGGGTATCGAAATCGAGTATGCGTGAGCTGCCAGGACGGGTCCAATCTCAAATGACCGTCCATGAGGGCTAACATGCCGATCTGGCGTGTTCTTTGGGTTGCGCCCCGGATTTCGATATTCGCCAACACGATCAGGCTCGGCTTCCGCCGTCGCGGGGACGGCACTGTCGCATAGGGACCCACGGGTAGGGCCGGCGACGGAAGGGTTGAGGTGGTCCATCTCGCAAGAGGCCGGACCGGGCGTATTGGGAGCTTGGGACTATGACGGATCGGTACGAAGACGACAACGACGGCCACCGCGAAGACAGCTACGGCAAAAGCCACGACGACGGCCACGGCAAAAGCCACGACGACGGCCACGGCAAAAGCCACGACGGCACCTACGGCGAAAGCCACGACGGCCACGGCGAAAGCCACGACGGCCACGGCGAAAGCCACGACAGCCACGGCGAAAGCCACGACGACAGCTACGGTGAAAGCCACGACGGCCACGGCGAAAGCCACGACGGCACCTACGGCGAAAGCCACGACGACGGCCACGGCGAAAGCAAGTCGGACGACCATTCGGGCGAAGATTGCCCGCCTGACTCCAACAACCCGGCGCCCACGCCCGACGGTATCGTTTCCGGCACCTCGGGCAACGATGTGATCGACTATAATTACACCGGCGACCCGGATGGCGACCGGATCGATCACAACGACGCCATCCTGCCCAGCGCCACCACGTCGCAGGACGATTTCGTCAATGCCGGCTACGGCGACGACACCGTCTATGCCGGTCAGGGCAACGACATCGTCCACGGCGAAAACGGCAATGACGTGCTCTACGGGCAGGACGGCAACGACACGCTGCTGGGCGAGGCGCAGAACGACACGCTCCATGGCGGGGCGGGCAATGACTCGCTCGAGGGCGGCACCGGCGACGATTCGCTGGACGGTGGCACCGGCAACGACACGCTGGTCGGCGGCGACGGCAACGACACGCTGGACGGCGGTCCCGGGGCGGATACGCTGGACGGCGGCAGCGGCGACGACTCGATCAACGCGGTCGATCCCGAAGGCGCCTGCGACACCGAACCGACGGGCGACAGCGTCTCGGGCGGGGCGGGCAACGACACCATCGCCTTCGACGACAATGACACCGTCCATGGCGGCAGCGGCAACGATACGCTGATCGACGCCGGCGACGGTTCGGCGACGGTCTCGGGCGACGGCGGCAACGATACGTTCAAGCTGGACAGCGGCGCCCCGGTGCATGCCTACGGCGGCGACGATCGCGACACTTTCGATGTCGGCGCCGCGCCGTCGTCGGAGGATCACGGCGACATGTTCATCGACGGCGGCGAGGGCGGCAACGATTACGACACGCTGGATCTAAGTGGCTCCGGCCCGCTATCGGTCGATTACGATCCGAACAACCCCGAGAACGGCACCGTCACCTTCTACAAGCCCGGCAGCCACAAGAGTGAGGTCACCGGCCATCTGACCTTCAAGAATATCGAGAACTGCGTCCCCTGCTTCACCCCGGGCACGCTGATCGCCACCCCACGCGGAGAGGTTCCGGTGGAATCGCTGGTTCACGGCGACAAGGTGATTACCCGCGACAACGGCATTCAGGAAATCCGCTGGGTCGGCCGCCGCAAGCTGGATGGCAAGGAATTGCGCGCCAACAAGCATCTGCAGCCGATCCTGGTGCGCGCCGGCTCGTTGGGCGACAGCCTGCCCGAGCGCGACATGATGGTCTCGCCCAATCACCGCCTGCTGGTGGCCAACGAGCGCACCGCGCTTTACTTCGACGAGCACGAGGTTCTGGTGGCCGCCAAGCATGTGGTCAACAACCGCGGCATCCATGCGGTCGAAAGCCTGAGCACGACCTATATCCACTTCATGTTCGACCGTCACGAAGTGGTGCTGTCGAACGGCGCCTGGACCGAAAGCTTCCAACCCGGCGACGTCACCCTGAAGGGGATGGACAATTCGCAGCGCTCGGAGATTTTCGAGCTGTTCCCCGAACTGAAAACCGCCCAGGGGGTTGAAGGCTACGGTGCCGCGCGCAAGACGCTGAAGCGCCATGAGGCGGCGCTGCTGGGGCCGTGACGGACGCAGCGGATGCCGGGCCTGATCAGCCCGGCGTCCCGGCTCGCCCATGAATGGTGGGACAATCGTGAGGCTAGAGCCGTTATGGCGAACCGTGGGGGCGGTTCGCCGTTTCGGCGTTTCGGGGGGGGGGCGGATCCGCGCGCGCCGGGCGGGCCAAGGGGCGCGGTAGCCTCGGGCCGGGACAGGGAACGCGCCGCGGTTCCCCGGGGGCTCGGCCTACTGACGCGCGCGCCAGGCCGCCCAGGCCTCGGGGGTGTCGAGATCCGTCAGCGCGCGGTCCCCGGCCAGGGCCAGGTGGCGCACCCGCCCGGCCTGGGCTTCGGCCGCGACGATCGCGCGCGCGCCGGTATCGCCCTTCAGCCGCGCCAATTGCCCGAACAGCCGGCGCGGCAGGATCACCGGATGGCCGGGCCGGCCGTCTTGCGTGGTGGCGCGCAGGATGTGGTCGGGCTGTTCCAGGAAGGACGCGATCAGCGCTTCCAGATCGGTCTCGACCAGGTCGGGCAGATCGGGCAACAGGATCATCAGGCCCAGCGTTTCCTCCCCGATCGGCAGCAGGCCCCGGCGCAACGAGGCCGCCAGGCCTGACGCCGCGTCGGGGACTTCCTCGATCACCACCGGAAGGCCTGCCAGCGCGGCCAGGCGTCCGGCATGATGCGGATGGCCCGAGGGCGGCAGCGTGACGACCACCTGCTGCCCGGTCGCCAGCGCGGCGCTGGCCTGGCGGTGAAGCAGCGGCAGGCCGCCGGCCTCTTGCGTCAGCTTGTCGGTGCCGCGCATCCGGCGGGCATCGCCCGCGGCTGGGATCAGGAGGGTGAGGTCGCTCATGGTGCGATCATGGGCGGGGTTCGCCGGGTGCGCAAGCGATGTTTGGGCGGGTCGGGGGGCCAGCCCCCCGGACCCCCCGGCGTATTTGGGGAACAATGAAAGGGGTCAGCCGCGCAGCCGGGTGGCGTCCGGGTCCCACAGTGGTTGCGTGGTCAGGCGGGCGGGGCGTCTTTCACCGAGGATTTCGATTTCGATCTGCAAGCCGTCGCGGATGCGGTCGGCGGGCAGGAAGCCGATGGCGACCGATTGGCCGGTATGGTGCGAGTAGCCGCCGGAGGTGCAGTAGCCCGCCACCGTGCCGTCGAGCCAGATCGGCTCCCATGCCACCACGTCGGAATCGTCTGCCTCGACGATGAAGTTGGCGAGGCGGCGTCTGGGGCCTTCGGATTTTTCCTTCAGCGCCGGGGCCTTGCCGATCCAGTCGGCCGCCTTGTTCCAGCGGATGAAACGGTCAAGGCCGGTCTCAAGCGGCGTGTAGTCGGGGCTGAACTCGCGCCCCCAGGAGCCGAAGAAGCGATCGAGCCGGAGCGACATCATCGCGCGCATTCCGAAGGGGCGGAGGCCGAAGTCCTGCCCCGCCTGCCATAGCACCGACCACAGGTGACGGACGGACATGTGATCGCAGAAGATCTCGAACCCCAGGTCGCCGGTGTAGCTGACACGCTGCACCAGGCAATCGGCCATGCCGATGGTCAGGCGGCGGATATCCATGAAGCGGAAGGCCTCTGGCCCGACATCGGCGTTGTGGACGACGCGGGCCAGCAGATCGCGCGCACGGGGGCCCGCGATGGTGAAGCCGGTGCGCGCGTCGGAGATATTTTCCACCTGCACGCCGTCTTCGAGATGGGCGTTGAACCAGCGCATGTGCCAGCCCTGCGCGCCATAGCTGGCGGTCAGTTGGAATTCCTGCTCGGACAGGCAGGAGACGGTGAAATCGCCATAGATCTTGCCGCTGTGCGACAGCATCGGGTTCAACGCCAGACGCCCCGGCCGCGGGATCAGTCCGGCCATGATCCGGTCAAGCCAGGCGCGGGCGTTCGGGCCGGTGACGCGATACTTGCCGAAGTTCTGCAATTCGTTGATGCCGACGCCTTCGCGCACCGCGCGGACCTCCTGCGCGGTGGCCTCCCAGGCGTTGGAGCGGCGGAAGGTGGGGGTCTCGAACGTCGGCTCGCCCGGCAGGGCGAAGTAGTTCACGACCTCCAGCCCGTATTGCTGGCCCCAGACCGCGCTCATGCCATCGAAGATGTCGTACATCGGCGTGGTGCGGAAGGGACGCGCGGCGGGCTTTTCCTCGTTCGGGTAGGCCACCGAGAAGCGCGTCTGATAGTTCTCGATCACCTTGGGCACGGTATAACCGGGCGTCGTCCACCCGCCGAAACGCGCCACGTCGAAGCCGCGCGGATCGCGCTCGGTCTCGCCCTCTATCATCCATTGCGCCAGCATCAGGCCCATGCCGCCGCCCTGGGAAAAGCCGGCCATCACCGCGCAGGCGGACCAGTAGTTGCGCAGGCCCGGCACCGGACCCAGCAGCGGGTTGCCGTCGGGCGCGAAGGTGAAGGGGCCGTGGATCACCCGCTTGACGCCCGCGCGTTCCAGTACCGGAAAGCGGCGGTAGGCGAATTCGATCGAATCCGCGATCTTGTCGAGGTTGTCGGGCAACAGCTCATGCCCGAATTCCCACGGCGTGCCGGAAATAGCCCAGCCCTCGCAGGGCTTTTCGTAAAAGCCGATGCAAAGGCCGCGGCCCTCCTGGCGCAGGTAGCTTTCGCCGCCCGGATCCATCACATGGGGAAATTCGGCGCCGCGTTCGTAGATCTCGGGGATGTCGTCAGTCACGACATATTGGTGCGCCATCGGCAGAAGCGGCAGATAGACGCCCGCCATCGCCCCCACCTCGCGCGCCCAGAGGCCGCCGGCGTTGACCACGTGCTCCGCGATCACCGTGCCCTGTTCGGTGACCACCTCCCAGCTTCCGTCGGGGCGGGGGTTGGTCTCCAGCACGCGGTTGCGCTGCACGATCTCGGCCCCGCCCATCCGTGCGGCGCGGGCATAGGCATGGGTGGTGCCCGACGGGTCGAGATGACCGTCGAGCGGGTCGTAGAGCGCGCCGATGATGCCGTCGGTGTTCACGATCTCGGCGAATTCCTTCACCTCGGAAGGGCCAAGGATGCGGGTGTCGAGGCCCATGTAGCGGTGCTTGGCGCGTTCGGCCTTGAGCATGTCGAACCGTTCGCGCGTGTCGGCCAGGGTGATGCCGCCGACATGATGCAGCCCGCAGGACATGCCGGTGATCTCTTCGAGTTCGCGGTAAAGCCGGATCGTGTAGCCCTGCAGCGCCGCCATGTTGGTATCGCCGTTCAGCGTGTGAAAGCCCCCCGCCGCATGCCATGTCGACCCCGAGGTCAGTTCCGAACGCTCGATCAGCATGACATCGGACCAGCCCAGCTTGGTCAGGTGGTAAAGCACCGAACAACCGACGACGCCGCCGCCGATCACCACGACTCGGGCATGGGATTTCATGAGGGTCTCCTATCTGGTCCGCGGTCAGAGTGTCGGGCGCCGGGGGGCGATTCATGTCGGGAAACGACAGATCGTGTCGCGAAGGGACGGATCGGGGCGGCGGGGAGGGCGCCGCCGCGCGCCCAGGGCGGGGGCCTCAGCCCCGGCGGTAGGTGCTTTCCATCCGGTAGGCCTTGCGCGGGCCGGTGACGTTCCAGACCGCGCGCCATTCCGGCCAGAGGCTGAAATCGTAAAGCACGTTGTAGCTGTCGGGATCGCAGGCGTGATCGGCGGCGGGGTGGGCGAGGGTCGGATCGAAGCGGTGAAACAGCCGATCGTCCTCGAAATGGACCGCGATCGCGGCCCCTTCGGCGCGCCACAGATAGCTGCGGGTGGCGTTCATCGCAGGGGCTGCGCCCAGCCGCAGCACGCCCTCTTCGCGGTAGCGCAGGCCGCCCGCACAGGGCGTCAGCCGCGCGATCCCCTCGAACCGGCCGCTCTGCCGGTCCAGGCGGTCGTCGATCCGCCGAATGATGCGCCACGTGCCCTCGAACGCCGCCAACCCGCGCATGCCGAACCCCTGTTGCCCCTTTGCGACCCGCAGTCTAGATATCGCCGCGCGCCCGCAAACGAAAGGCTTGCCGATGATCCCCCGCTATTCCCGCCCCGAGATGGTCGCCATCTGGTCGCCCGAGACCAAGTTCCGCATCTGGTACGAGATCGAGGCCCATGCCTGCGACGCCCAGGCGCGGTTGGGGGTGATCCCGAAGGAAAGCGCGGAAGCAGTGTGGAAAGCGCGTGACGTGGAATTCGACGTGGCCCGCATCGACGAGATCGAGGCGGTGACCAAGCATGACGTGATCGCCTTCCTGACCCATCTGGCCGAACATATCGGCCCCGCCGAGGCGCGCTTCGTGCATCAGGGGATGACCTCGTCGGACGTGCTGGACACCACGCTGAACGTGCAGCTGGTGCGCGCCGCCGACATCCTGCTGGCGGATCTGGACAAGGTGCTGGCGGCGCTGAAGACGCGCGCCTATGAGCACAAGGATACCGTGCGCATCGGGCGCAGCCACGGCATCCATGCCGAACCTACCACCATGGGCCTGACCTTCGCGCGTTTCTACGCCGAGATGGATCGCAACAAGAACCGGCTGGAAAAGGCAAGGTGGGAGGTCGCCACCGGCGCGATTTCGGGCGCGGTCGGCACCTTCGCCAATATCGACCCGGCGGTCGAGGAACATGTCTGCGCCCGGATGGGCCTGCGGCCCGAGCCGATCAGCACCCAGGTGATCCCCCGCGACCGGCATGCGATGTTCTTTGCCACGCTGGGCGTCATCGCCAGCTCGATCGAGAACATCGCGACCGAGATCCGCCACATGCAGCGCACCGAGGTGCTGGAGGGCGAGGAATTCTTCGCGCCCGGGCAGAAGGGGTCGTCGGCGATGCCGCACAAGCGCAACCCGGTGCTGACCGAGAACCTGACGGGCCTTGCCCGCCTGGTGCGCTCGGCGGTGGTGCCGGCGCTGGAAAACGTGGCGCTTTGGCATGAGCGCGACATCTCGCATTCCTCGGTCGAGCGCGGGATCGGGCCGGACGCCACGGTGACGCTGGATTTCGCGCTGAACCGGCTGGCGGGCGTGATCGAGAAGATGGTGATCTATCCCGACAACATGCTGGCCAACATGAACAAGTTCAAAGGCCTGGTGATGAGCCAGCGGGTGCTGCTGGCGCTGACCCAGGCGGGCGTCAGCCGCGAGGACGCCTATCGGCTGGTGCAGCGCAACGCGATGAAGGTCTGGGAACAGGGCCGCGACTTCAAGGAAGAACTGCTTGCCGACGCGGAGGTGACCGCGGCGCTCGGCCCGGCCGAGATCGAGGAGAAATTCGACCTCGGCTATCACACCAAGCATGTGGATACGATCTTCAGGCGGGTGTTCGGCGAAGGCTAGGGCCGCCTTTCGGGCCGGGTCGGGTCGGGTCGGCGCCGCTCCGCCGATCCGGGCGGGGCAGGGGCCAGGGCAAGTTGCGGCGACTCACGTTTTCGTGTTCTCTTTCGGGATCCATCACAGACGGGAGACCGAAGATGAAGCTTACCGCGCTTGTCCTTGCGGCCCTCACCGCATTCGGGGCGCTGGCCGCCCCCGCCATGGCCTGCGAACGCCATGAGGCCGCCGCCTGCGGGGCGGGCCAAAGCTATGACGCCGCCACCCATTCCTGCCTGCCCAAGACCGGCAGCTAGGTAAGCCGGCCTTAACCGGTGCATGCCATCCTCTGTGCCAACGGAATCGGAGGATGTGGTGTCTCAGGCGCTTGCCCAACTTAACCTTGATGCCCCGGCGGTCGGTGGCGGTCTGCCATTGCCCCCTGGCGGGCCGGCGCAGCTTTCGAACCGGCAGAAGGCGGCGGTGATCGTGCGGCTTCTGCTGTCCGAAGGGGTCAGTCTGCCGCTGTCGGGCCTGTCGGTCGATCTGCAGGCCGCTCTGACCGAACAGATCGGCACGATGCGCAGTGTCGATCGTGGCACGCTGCTGGCGGTGGTCGAGGAATTCCTCGGCGCGGTCGAGGGGATCGGGCTGTCCTTTCCCGGCGGGCTGGAGGGGGCGCTGTCGATGCTTGACGGCCATATCAGCGACGGCGCGGCGCTTCGGCTGCGGCGCCGGGCGGGGATGGCGCTGTCGAGTGACCCGTGGGAACGGATCACGCCCTTGCCGCCCGAGCTACTGCTGCCGGTAATCTCGGAGGAATCGGTCGAGGTCGGCGCGGTGGTGCTTTCGAAATTGCCGGTACCCAGGGCCGCCGATCTGCTGGGCCGCCTGCCGGGGGACAAGGCGCGGCGCATCGCCTATGCGATGTCGCTGACCGCGAATGTCGACCCCGAGACCGTGCTGCGCATCGGCCAGGCGCTGGCCTGCCAGCTGGATCAGCAGCCAGTCAAGGCGTTCTCGGCCGGGCCGGTCGAACGGGTTGGCGCGATCCTCAATGTCTCGGCCGCGGCGACCCGTGACGAGGTGCTCGAAGGGCTTGAAGCCGAGGACAAGGATTTCGCGGAAGAAGTGCGCCGCGCGATCTTCACCTTCGTGCAGATCCCCAAGCGGGTCGAGCCGCGCGATGTCCCGAAAATGTTGCGCGGCATCGAGCAGGCCGAACTGGTCACCGCGCTGGCCGCCGCCACGACCGACGAACTGGCGCCGGTGGCGGATTTCATCCTGGGCAATATCTCGCAGCGCATGGCGAACGGCCTGCGCGA
Organism: Allgaiera indica; assembly: GCF_900106675.1. GTDB lineage: Bacteria > Pseudomonadota > Alphaproteobacteria > Rhodobacterales > Rhodobacteraceae > Acidimangrovimonas > Acidimangrovimonas indica. The sequence goes on along the minus strand of NZ_FNOB01000021.1, from coordinate 9,457 downwards.
AGAAGCCACCGCGCGCGGCCGGGTGAAGGAAAAGGAGGGCGAGGAGGCGATGAACGCCCTGGTCGGCGCGATCCGCGCGCTCGAAGCCCAGGGCGAGATCGCGCTGATCGAGGACGAAGAGGAATAGCGGCAAGACGCCCGGGCCGCGCGCCTGCGGCCCCGGCCATTGACTTCCGGCCCGGAGGCCGCACCCTCGCAACGCCCTTGCCGCCCGGCGCGCCCCGCCGGGCCCGCCCCGCCCACATCCACCGCCGGTCCGACCGTGCCGAAGGCCGTCGGCGACATGCCGGGCGGGGATTTGCGCTGTCCGACCCCGGATCGTTTTGGGGGCGAGCGGTCGCCTCTGGTGAGGGCCCCTGCGTCGCTTGCTTGGCATCCGGCCCCTTGCGGATCGTCGGCGAGGGGCGTAGGACACAACAGAGATACGCGCCGATTTGAGCATCAGCTTGCGGGCGCGAAACAAGTGCAGCTAAAGCGAAGGAAACCCCCGCGTTTTCCTTCCCAAGATCCGCGCCCGGCGCGAAGGAGACGTGATGACAGCGCAACCGCAGACCGTGGCCCTGCCCGCAACGCAGCCGCAGACCGTGGGCCTGGCAACCGGTGTTCCCGCCGAACAGATCGCCGCCACCCGGCGCGCCTTTCCCGCGGTCCGCCTTGGATACGAGCTGGAATTGCAGGCCGCCGATCCCTGGACGGGCCTGGCCGCGATCAGCACGGCGCTGCAGGCGGCGGGGCTGCGGCTGGGGCTGATGCGCTGCACGGCAGAGGGCGCGATCTTCCTGCGCGTCGAAGAGACGGAAACACCCGATCTGGAAGGGCTGCGCCAGCGCCTGGCCGCGCAGGGCCCGGTCGAGCTGCGGCGCTGGGTCACCGTGCTGGGGGTCGGGACGGCGAGCACCTCGGGGGGGTAAGGCCCCGGCATCCGCGCAAGCGCGGGGCGCCGACAAAGCAGGTTTCGCTGGCCGTCCGCCGGGCGGAGCGATCCGTCAAAGGCGGTCGGTGTTTGCGGTGAAACACTTCGGAAGGGCCGCGCGCGCGCCGCTGCGCCGGCCGGCCCCCGTCAGGGCTGTTATCCCGGCAGGACCGGTCGCCCATCACAGGGCGTCATTCCCATTCGATCGTTCCCGGCGGCTTCGAGGTGATATCATAGGTGACCCGGTTGATCCCCTTGACCTCGTTGATGATCCGCGTCGCGGTCTCGCCCAGGAATTCGTGGCTGAACGGGTAGTAGTCGGCGGTCATGCCGTCGACGGATGTCACGGCGCGCAGGGCGCAGGCGAAATCATAGGTGCGCCCGTCGCCCATCACCCCGACGGTGCGCACCGGCAGGATGGCCACGAAGGCCTGCCAGATCTCGTCGTAAAGCCCGTGCTTGCGGATCTGGTCGATATAGACCGCATCGGCGCGGCGCAGGATCTCCAGCTTTTCGCGGGTGATTTCTCCGGGGCATCGGATCGCCAGGCCGGGGCCGGGAAAGGGGTGGCGGCCGATGAAACTGTCGGGCAGGCCAAGCTCGCGGCCCAGCGCGCGGACCTCATCCTTGAACAGTTCGCGCAGCGGCTCGACCAGTTTCAGCCCCATCTTCTCGGGCAGGCCGCCGACATTGTGGTGGGACTTGATCGTGACCGAAGGGCCGCCGGAAAACGACACCGATTCAATCACATCCGGGTATAGCGTGCCCTGCGCCAGATATTCGGCGCCCTCGATCTGGGCGGCGTATTTCTGGAACACGTCGATGAACAGCCGGCCGATCGTCTTGCGCTTGACCTCGGGGTCGGAAACCCCTTCCAGCGCGCCGAGGAACAGCGCGCTTTCATCGGCATGGATCAGCTTGATGTTGTAATGGTCGCGAAACATCGTGACCACTTCGTCGGCCTCGTTCATCCGCAGCAGGCCATGATCGACGAAGACGCAGGTCAGCTGATCGCCGATCGCCTCATGCAGCAGAATGGCGGTGACCGAACTGTCGACCCCGCCCGACAGGCCGCAGATCACATGCGCGTCGCCGACCTGTTCGCGGATCTGGCGGATTGCCTCATCGCGGTAGCCCGCCATCGTCCAGTCGCCCGTAAAGCCCGCCATGCGCACGAAATTCTCGTAGAGCGTCTTGCCGTTCGGGGTATGGTGGACCTCGGGGTGGAACTGCACGGCGTAGAAATTGCGCGCCAGATCCGCAGTGATCGCGAAGGGCGCGCCGGGCGAGGTGCCGCAGACCTCGAACCCCGGGGCCAGCTTGCTGACGTGATCGCCGTGGCTCATCCAGACCTGTTCGCGCCCGGTGCCGTCCATAAACCAGCCGTTGAGCAGATCAACGCGGCGCTCGGCAGGCGTCACATAGGCGCGGCCGAATTCGGCGGTGTGGCTTTGGCCGGCTTCCACCAACCCGCCAAGATCCTGCATCATTACCTGCTGGCCGTAGCAGATGCCCAGGATCGGCACGCCCATCTGATAGGCTGCCTTCGGCGGGCGCGGGCTGCCTTCGCGCGTCACGCTGTCGGGCCCGCCCGAGAAGATGATCGCGCGCGGGGCAAAGTCCTTCAGGAAGGCGTCGGTGACGTTCTGATAGGGGTGGATTTCGCAATAGACGTTCAGCTCTCGCAGGCGGCGCGCGATCAGCTGCGTCACCTGGGATCCGAAGTCGATGATGAGAAGGCGGTCGTGCTGGGTCATGACTTCCCATAGGGGCGCGCGCGGGCGGGTGCAAGAGGGCAGGGCGGCCCGCTGCGGGGGCCATGCTGCAAGGATGTCGGTTTTTCGCCTCAGGCGCCGCAATCCGGTGATGACGGCGCGCGCAAAGCGGTAAAAGGAGGCCATCGAAGCGGAGGCTAGGCATGAGCGAAGAGGCTGTCAGGGGACGCAGGGCGCGGGGCGGTGGCGGTGCGGCGCGCCGGGCCGAGCGCACGGCGGTGCATTTCGAAACCGCGCGCTACATCACGCGCAACATTCCCGATTTCGAGCTTCTGAACGACGAGGCTCTGGAGATCATCGAGGCGAACGCCGAGACGGTGCTGGAAGAGATCGGCGTCAATTTCGTCGAGAACCCGGCGGCGCTTGCGCGCTGGCGCGAGGCCGGCGCCGAGGTGCGCGGCGAGCGCGTGCATATCCCGCGCGGTTTGGCGCGCAAGCTGTGCGCCACGGCGCCGTCGCAATTCACCCAGCACGCCCGCAACCCCGCCAGATCGGTCGAGATCGGCGGCCGCAACCTGGTGCTGGCGCCGGTCTACGGCCCGCCCTTCGTGCGCGACGCCGAGCGCGGCCGCCGCTATGCCACGATCGAGGATTTCCGCAATTTCGTGAAGCTGGGCTATATGTCGAAATGGCTGCACCATTCCGGCGGCACGGTGTGCGAACCCACCGACATTCCGGTGAACAAGCGCCATCTGGACATGCTGCTGGCGCATATGACGCTGTCGGACAAGCCGTTCATGGGATCGGTCACCGAACCGGTGCGCGCGGCGGATTCGGTCGAGATGGCGAAGGTGCTGTTCGGCGCCGATTTCGTCGACGCGAACACGGTGATGACCTCGCTGATCAACATCAACTCTCCTCTGACCTTCGACAGCACGATGATGGGCGCGCTGGAAGTCTACGCTGCCGCCAATCAGGCGGCGATCATCTCTCCGTTCATCGTCGGGGGGGCGATGGCGCCGGTCACCGTCGCGGGCACGCTGACCCAGGTGCTGGCCGAGGTGCTGGCCGGTGTCGCCTACAGCCAGCTGGTGCGCCCCGGCGCGCCGGTGATCTTCGGCGCCTTCGTGACCTCGATCGACATGAATTCCGGCGCCCCCACCTTCGGCACGCCGGAGGCCGCGCATATCACCTATGGCGCCGGCCAGCTGGCGCGGCGGCTGGGCCTGCCCTACCGCTCGGGCGGGGCCTTCTGCGGCTCGAAACTGCCCGATGCGCAGGCCGGGTATGAAAGCGCCAACAGCCTGAACATGGCGCTTCTGGCGGGGGTGAACTTCATGCTGCACGCCTGCGGCTGGCTGGAAGGCGGGCTGGTGTCGTCCTACGAGAAATTCGTGATGGATGCCGATCAGCTGGGCACGCTGCACCATCTGGCGCAGGGTATTCAGATTGACACCAACGGCCAGGCGATGGATGCGATCCGAGAGGTCGGGCCCGGCGGCCACTACCTTGGCTGCGCCCATACCCAGGCGAATTTCAAGACCGCCTTCTGGCGCAGCGAGATGCTGGATTACAAGCCCTTCGAGACCTGGGACGAAGAAGGCGCGCGCGACACCCAGACGCTGGCGGGGCGCCGGGTGGCGAAGATGCTGGGCGATTATCAGGCGCCGGCGCTCGACCCCGCGGTCAACGACGCGCTGAACGATTACGTCGCCCGCAAGAAGGCGTCCGAACCCGACGCCTTCCTTTAGACGCGGGGTCTTGTAGGTGCGGGGTCCGGAAAGCACGGGGGCGGGCGTGAAGGGCCGGGTTGGATCGGGCGGTCGCGCGGGGTAGCATGGCGGCGCAAACCAAAAGGTGCCGCCATGGCCTTCAACTTCATCCTGATGCTGACCGAGAACGACCGCACCATCCCCGAGGCGCGGGCGCGGCTGGAACAGGCGCTGGAGGGCGGCGTACGCCATATCGGCTTCAAGGACGTCGGCCTGCCGTTCGACGATCTGCGCGGGCTGGCGCAGACCATCTGCGCGGCGGGCGGACGATCCTATCTGGAGGTCGTCAGCCTCGACGAGGACAGCGAGCTTGCCTCGGCCCGCGCGGCGGTGGATCTGGACGTGGATTGCCTGCTGGGCGGCACCAGGGCCGCGGCGGTGACCGAGGTCACCCGCGACCATCCCCTGCGCTATTATCCCTTTCCGGGGCGGATCACCGGCCATCCCAGCGTGCTGGAGGGCCCGGCGGAAGAGATCGTCGCCTCGGCCCGCGGGCTGGCGGATCTGGAACATGTCCACGGGCTGGATCTGCTGGCCTACCGCTTTCAGGGCGATGTGCCGGATCTGATGCGGCGGGTGGCGGCGGCGGTGACCAAGCCGGTGATCGTGGCCGGCAGTATCGACAGCGCCGAACGGATCGCCACCGTCGCGGGGGCGGGTGCGGCGGGGTTCACGGTGGGCACCGCGGCCTTTGCCGGTGCCTTCGAGCCCGGCGGCGATTTCGTGCGCCAGATCCATGCGATCCTGGGGGGCTGCGCGCGGGCCCAGGCGGCCTCGACCGCGCCGCGCAAGATCGCCCTGGTCGCCCATGACGGACGCAAGGCGCATCTGCAGGCCTGGGTGGCGCGCCACCGCGCGGCGCTGGCCGGGCACCGGCTGGTCTGCACCGGAGGCACCGGGCGGCTGCTGTCGGGCGCGTTTCCCGACCTCAACATCCAGCGCCTGCAGCGCGGCGCGCGCGGTGGCGATCAGCAGCTGGGCGCCCTGGTCGCGACCGCAGAGCTGGACGCGGTGATCTTCTTCGCCGATCCGATGTCGCCGCATGGCAGCGATGTCGATCTGCAGGCGCTGACACGGCTGGCAATCATGCACGACATTCCCATCGCGCTCAGCAGCGCGGCGGCGGATCTGGTCGCGGCCGCCTTCTGGGGCCAGGGCTAGCGTTAGGCGGCGCGATCCTCGCCGCTGGGGGGCTGGTCAGCGCCTGGCGGCGCCCTAGGTAAGGCGGGTCCCGGCGTCCTGCCGGGCCTTCCCAAGCTTTCACGGATTTGGACATGGCGACTGATACCACCACGCCGGCGGCGGGTAGGCCGGCGATCTCTGCGGCCCTGACCCTGCTTCTGGCCACGGCTTGCGGCATGATCGCGGCCAACCTTTACTATGCGCAACCGCTGGTCGACCCGATCCGCACGGCGCTGCATATGCCGCCCGCGGCGGCGGGGCTGATCGTGACGCTGACGCAGGTGGGTTTCGGCCTGGGGCTGCTGCTGCTGGTGCCGCTGGCCGACAAGGTGGAGAACCGCGCCCTGGTGCTGGGGCTGATCGGGCTGGCGGCGGCTGGCCTGCTGGTGCAGGCGATGGCGCCGAGCGCCGCGATCTTCCTTGCCGCCGGGCTGGCGATCGGGCTGGGATCGGTGGCGGTGCAGGTGCTGGTGCCCTATGCGTCCCACATGGCGCCCGAAGCGGTGCGGGGCCGGGTGGTCGGCAATGTCATGAGCGGGCTGATGTTCGGCATCATGCTGGCGCGGCCGGTGGCCAGCTTCGTCACCGAAAGCCTGTCGTGGCACGCGATCTTCCTGATCTCGTCGCTGGCGATGGTGGCGCTTGCCGGCGTCCTGGCCCGCAGCCTGCCGCCGCGCCGCCCCGCCAGCCGGCCCAGCTATGCGGAACTGCTGGTCTCGATGGGGCGTCTGGTGCGCGACGAACCGGTGCTGCGCCGCCGGGCGCTGTATCAGGCGGCAATGTTCGGGGTTTTCACGCTGTTTTGGACCTGCGTGCCGCTTCTGCTGCTTGGGCCCGCCTATGGGCTTAGCCAGAATGGCGTGGCGCTGTTCGCGCTGGCGGGGGTTTCGGGTGCGGTCTCGGCGCCGATCGCGGGCTGGCTGGCCGACCGGGGGCTAGGCCAGCCCGGCACGGTGGCGGCAATGCTGGGGGCAGGGCTTGCGGTGCTGGCGACGCTGGCGGCGCCGCATGGTACGGCGCTGGGGCTGGGGATCCTGGTCGCGGCGGCGGTGATGATCGACTTCTGCACCACCGCCAACATGGTCATCAGCCAGCGGATGCTGTTCGTGCTGCACCCCGATCTGCGCGCCCGGATCAACGGCATCTACATGGCCACCTTCTTCATGGGCGGCGCGCTGGCCTCGGGCGTCGGCGGCTGGGCCTATGCCAGCGGCGGCTGGCCCCGCGTGGTGCTGATCGGAGTGATCGTGCCGCTGGCCGCGCTGGCCTATTTCGCCACCGAACGCCGCGCGGCAAGCTAGGCCTGTCCGGTCGTGCAGGCGCTCTGGCCCGCCGGGGCTTTTCTTCAGGGGCCAACTTGGTATCGTCCGTGTGATCCAAGCCGGCGCCAACCGTGGCGCGCCCGGTCGGAGCGATGGCACGAAGGACAGGTGATGGACCAGGAGGCGCAGACCGGCCCCGCCGGGTCAGAGATCTACGCGCCCACGGCTTTGCGCAATTCGCTTTCTGACCATCTCGGCCCCCGGGGGCTGCGCCCGGTGCGGGCGGTGCAGCGGATCTTGGCCGTCGATGTCGGCGGGGCGCGGCCTTTGCAATTGCCGCGGGGCGCCGCCGGGCTGAGGGTCGAGCGGACCTGCTTCCTTGCTTCGGCGCGGGTGGTCGAGATCGTCGATTCCGTCTATTGCTGCGATGTCCATGATATCGTGGACGCATTGGGCCCGTCGGTCGAAACCGTCGGAGGCGCGGCGTGACCGGGATTTCGCGGAAACGATGGCGGAGCAAGGCCTTCGCGGCCATTGACGCTGGCGGCCGCCCGGCGACGGCGCGGCACCGCAAATGCGCAAAGGGGCGGGGATGACGGTGCTTACGATCTACAGCGGCGCGCGGATATTCGACGGCGAGCGCCTTCACGACGGCATGGCGCTGGTTGTCGAGGCCGGCCATGTCGCGGCGATCCTGCCCGAGGTCGCCGCCCCGCCGGGACGTGGCGTGGCGCTGGACGGGGGCGTACTGGCGCCGGGGATGATCGATCTGCAGGTCAACGGCGGCGGCGGGGTGATGCTGGGCGCGCGGAACCCGGCGGAGGAAATCAGGACGATCTGCGCCGCCCATGCGCGGCTGGGCAGCACCGGCCTGCTGCCCACGTTGATCACCGCGCCGCGCGCTGTCACCCGCGCCGTGCTGGAGGCCGGCGTCGCCGCCGCGCGCGCCGGGGTTCCGGGTTTCCTTGGCCTGCATCTGGAAGGCCCCCATATCGACCCGCGCCGCAACGGCGCCCATGCCGCCGATCTGATCCGCCCGATGGACGAGGACGATTTGCAGATGATCTGCGCGGCCGCCGCGCGGATGCCGGCGCTGATGGTGACGGTGGCGCCCTCGGCCGCGACGCCCGACCAGATCGCGCGGCTGGCGCGGGCGGGGGTCACCGTAGCCCTGGGCCATAGCGACTGCACGCTGGAAGAGGCGCGCGCGGCCTTCGCCGCCGGGGCGCGCGGCGTCACCCATCTGTTCAACGCCATGAGCGGGCTGTCGCATCGCGCGCCGGGCCTGGTCGGGGCGGCGCTGGACGAGGGCGAGGTCTGGGCCGGGCTGATCGCAGATCTGGTGCATGTCGCCCCCGAGGCGCTGCGCATCGCGTTGGCGGCCAAGCGCGGGCCGGGCAGGCTGTTTCTGGTCAGCGACGCGATGGCCGTGGCCGGGACCGACCTGGAAAGCTTCACCTTGGGCGGGCGTGAGATCCGGCGTGAGACGGGCGAGGGCGCGGGCCGGCTGACGCTGGCGAACGGCACGCTGGCGGGGGCCGACATCACCTTACCGCAGGCGGTGGCCAACATTCATCGCGCGGGCGGGCTGGACCTGGCCCCGGCATTGGCGATGGCGACCAGCCTGCCCGCCGCCTGCGTCGGTCTGTCGGGCCAGCGCGGCAGGCTGACGCCCGGAACGCGCGCCGATTTCGTGCATCTGGACGCGGATCTGGCGCTGAAGGGCACCTGGATCGCCGGCCGGGCGGTTGTCTAGCGGGCTCGGTGCCGCGCGGCGCAAGGCCGCCCGGCGCCGCCCGGCCGCGGCCTCAGGTCTTCAACTCGCCCAGATAGGCGTGCCTGATCATGTCGTTCTCGCGCATCTCGGCGGCCGACCCCGACAGCACCACCTGACCGGTCTGCAGCACGTAGGCCCGTGTCGCGATCGACAGCGCCATACTGGCGTTCTGCTCGACCATGAAGATCGTCGTGCCCTGCGCGGCGATGGTCTAGATGATGTCGAAGACCTGTTCCACATAGGCCGGCGACAGGCCCATCGAAGGCTCGTCCATGCACAATAGCCTGGGCCGCGCCATCAGCGCCCTTCCGAGCGCCACCATCTGCTGCTCGCCCCCCCCCGAAAGGGTGCCCGCGAAAGGCTCTGCTGCGCGAATCGGATGACGGGCGAGGCTCTCCTTTTCCCGGAGGGATTTATCCCACGGTCTCGGTGACGGGTCTGCCGAGGGCGGGGTAGCCGTTCAGGATGGCAATGCGGGCCTGGATCTCGGCGACCTGCCGATCGAAGTCCCGGGCCATGAGCCGCTGGCCCAGCAGTTTCACGCAGTGCATCCAATCGCCGCAAAAACGATCCCCGGGGATCGTTTTCTGATCCGGCTCTTATCTCGACGCGGCTTCGGCGGTGATCTCTGCTCCATCGTCGTCAGAGTGCCCGGTCAGGGTATCTCGCGGCGCGCAGGGCCTCATTGCGTGCCCTGGCACCGGCAGTGATCAGCTTCCGGGGCTTGGCGTTCCCGCGGGGCGGAATGACGGCATGAGCGCCGCGGCCGGCGATGGCGTCATGGCATTTCCGGGGGTCATACGCGCCATCTGCCGTGACGCTGCCGATCTCCTGAT
>NZ_FNOB01000017.1 GCF_900106675.1 Allgaiera indica | reverse complement strand
GTGTCGCAACACGATACGATAGATGTCCGAAGGTCTTCCTCTCAGCCATCGCCCTTGCCGCAACTGTCATCTATTGGCTATGAGTCCTCACCCTAGATGCTCTGGATCACGACGGCGGCGTAGGCAGTCACTTGCCGCCCAAAATGGCAGCGTTCCACCAACTCGGTGCTCCGCGTCACAAGCGGGCGCTCGCGCTGCCCGGGCCGCGCAACTCCTTGAAACGAAGACGCCCGCTCCGGGGTGCGGGGCGGGCGCCTTTCGTCAGCATCGGGCGGGGTTCAGCGCGTCGGCGCCTCGTCCTCGTCGGCCATGCGCCGGTCCTCGACCAGTTCCAGCCACATCGCGTTCAAGACGGCGAAGCCCGCCGCCAGCGGCAATCCCAGGATCCAGGCGAAATACCACATATCGGCTTCCTTTCTCAGTAGCTGTGGCCAGAGCCGGTGATGTCGTTCTCGCTCACCTTGCCCCAAAGCACTTTGTAGACCCAGGCGGTGTAGGCCAGGATGATCGGCATGAAGATCACCGCCGCGACCAGCATCACGAACAGCGTCATTCGCGACGAGGACGCATCCCAGACCGCCAGCGATGAATCCGGATCGGTTGCCGAGGGCAGCAGGAAGGGAAACATCGTCAGCCCGACCGAAGAGATCACCCCGAAGATGCCCATCTTGGACCACAGCAGCGTGCTTACCTCGGTCCCGCGGCGCAGCCCGCGCACCGCCAGCACCAGGCCGGCGAACCCGAGGATCGGCGCGATGACGATCCATGGACGTGTCGCATAGGCGGCCAACCAGGACCCGCCGTGCGCGACCTGGCTAAGCAGCGGGTTCGACGGCATGTTGGCCGGCACCGGCGCGGTGAAGTGATAGCCGGCGATGCCGAAGGCCAGCCACACGCCCGCCAGCGCGTAGCCCAGGATCGCCACCACCCCGGTGATCGCGCCGATGGCGCGGGCGCGGGCGACGACCTCGCCCTCGGCCTTCAGCGACAGCCAGGCCGCGCCATGGGTCAGCAGCATGGTCAGCGACACCAGGCCGGTCAGCAGCGCGAAGGGGTTCAGCAGGCCGAAGAAGCTGCCGGTGTAGACCGACAGCATATCGGGGGTGAAGTGGAAGGGCACGCCTTGCAGCACGTTGCCCACCGCCACGCCGAAGATCAGCGCCGGCACCGCGCTGCCGATGAACAGCGCCCAATCCCAGGCCGTGCGCCAGTTCGCCCCATCGCGCTTCGAGCGGTACTTGAACGCCACCGGGCGCAGGATCAGCGCGGCCAGGATCGCGAACATCGCCAGGTAGAAACCCGAGAAGCTGACCGCGTATAGCGGCGGCCAGGCGGCGAAGATCGCGCCGCCGCCCAGGATGAACCACACCTGGTTGCCTTCCCAGACCGGGCCGATCGTGTTGATGGCGATGCGGCGTTCCACATCGTTGCGCCCCACGAAGGGAAGCAGCGCGCCCACCCCCATGTCGAACCCGTCCGTCAGCGCGAAGCCGATCAGCAGCACACCGAGCAGGACCCACCAGATGACGCGCAGGACGTCGAGGGAAATCAGATCGTGCAGGATCATTTTGGTTACTCCTTACTCGGCTTATTCGGCCGGGGTCATGACGCCGTCGCCCAGGCGTCTTGCGTGACGTTCCATCCAGGCGTCGGTCTCAGCCACGTCCTCTTGCGGGCCCTTGCGGACATATTTGAACATCAGGCTCATCTCGATGACGAACAGCACCGAATAGAACAGCGCGAAGCCTGTCAGCGTGATCAGCAGATCGGCGACCGACAGGTGGCTGACCGACAACGCGGTGGGCAGGATGCCGTCCACCGTCCAGGGCTGACGGCCGACTTCGGCGACGATCCAGCCCAGTTCGGCCGCGATCCAGGGCGCCGGGATCATCCACACCGCCAGCCTGAGCGCCGGGCGCGGGAAACGCATGCCCCTGAAGCTGGCCATGTAGAAGAAATAGGCCATGGTCGCGATGAAGGCGAAACCCAGCGCCACCATGATCCGGAAGGCCCAGAAGATCGGGAAGACCGCCGGTACCGTGTCATTCGCCGCCTTGGTGATCATTGCGGGCGTGGCCTTGTCGGGATCGGCGGTATAGCGCTTCAGCAAAAGGGCATAGCCCAGATCCTTGGAATGGGCATCGAAACTGGCCTTCACGTCGGCTGGAATGTTCGTCTTGTCGGCGCGGATCGTTCGCAAGGCCGCATAGGCGATCATGCCGCTGCGGATCCGGGTCTCGTTCTTCTTCACCAGGTTCTCGATGCCGGGGATCTGCTTGGTCAGCGACCGGGTGCCGATCAGCCCCATCAACCACGGGATACGCACCGCCCATTTGGTCTTCTCGGCCTTCTGCTCGGGCAGGCCGAAGAGGGTGAAGTTTGCCGGCGCGGGCTCGGTCTTCCACATCGCCTCGATCGCGGCCATCTTCATCTTCTGGTTGGCCGAGACCTCATAGCCCGACTCGTCGCCCAGCATCACCACCGACAGCGACGCCGCCAGCCCGAAGGCCGAAGCCACGGCGATCGACCGGCGCGCCAGTTCCCAGTGCCGCCCCTTCAGCAGGTACCACGCCGACACCCCCAGCACGAAGACCGAGGCGGTGACATAGCCCGCGCTGACGGTATGGACGAACTTGGCCTGGGCGACGGGGTTGAACAGCACCTGGTAGAAGCTGGTCATCTCCATCCGCATCGTCAGCGGATTGAAATGCGCGCCCACCGGGTTCTGCATCCAGCCGTTGGCGATCAGGATCCACAGCGCCGAGAAGTTCGACCCCAGCGCCACCAGCCAGGCGACGGCCAGGTGCTGCACCTTCGAAAGCTTGTCCCAGCCGAAGAAGAACAGCCCCACGAAGGTGGCTTCCAGGAAGAAGGCCATCAGGCCCTCGATCGCCAGAGGCGCGCCGAAGATGTCGCCGACATATTGGCTGTAGTAGCTCCAGTTCATGCCGAACTGGAATTCCATCGTCAGGCCCGTCGCCACCCCGAGGACGAAGTTGATCCCGAACAGCGTGCCCCAGAACTTGGTCATCTGGCGCCAGATCGGACGGCCTGTCATGACATAGACGGTCTCCATTGTGGCGACGAGGACCGAAAGCCCCAGGGTGAGCGGCACGAAGAGGAAGTGGTAGAGAACCGTCATCGCGAATTGGATTCGCGAGAGGTCCACGATCGTCATGTCCATGTCACTAAACTCCGCTTGGCCGGGCGGAAAGTTGTCCCGGCGACTCGACTTACCCGGGGTGGTCTAGGCCGATCATACGGCGGCCAGATTGACACAGATCAAGAGGGGCGATCACCCTCGCGTGATGGTCATGTGTCCGGGCGAAGTTCCGGGTCGGGACAAAGATGTCCCCAGATGCCGCGAACGCGCCCTCAGCCCAGCGTGATCACGCGGTCGGCCCAGGCCAGTTCCGCGGCGCGATGCGAAGCGGTCAGGATCGCGGCCCGGGGCAGGGTGGCGCGCAGGCCGCGCAGGACGGCTGCGGCGGTCTCGGGATCCAGGCCCTCGGTGGGTTCGTCGAGCAGCAGAACTTCGGGGCGCCGCAGCAACGCCCGCGCCAGAACCAGCCGCCGCGCCTCTCCGCCCGAAAGGCCGGCGCCGCCCTCGCCCAGCCGCGATTCCAGCCCGCCGCGCGCCGCGACGACGGCGTCCAGCGCGACGGCCCCGAGCACGGCCCAGGCGGCGGAGTCATCCAGCGTGGCGGTCGCCAGCGCCAAGTTGTCGCGGATCGTGCCGGCCACCAGCGCGGCGCGCTGCGGCACCAGTGTCAGTCGCGCCCGCAGTGCGGGTTCGTCCCAGTCCGCCAATGCCCGCCCCGCCAGGGTGATGTCGCCGTCGCTCGGCTGCAGCAGTCCCGCGCAAAGAAACAGCAGCGTCGATTTTCCGACGCCCGAGGGGCCGGCGACGGCCAGCGTCTCACCCGGGGCGAGTTCCAGCGACAGCCCGTTCAGCACTGCCCGCGCCGCGCCCTCCCGCCGGTAGGAAAGATCGCGGGCCGCCAGCACCGCGGGGCCTGCCGCGGCGGGGGCATCCGCCGCCCCGGCGGGCGGCGGCGCCTCGGCACCGTCCAGAACCCTTCCGGCGGCGTCGCGCATCCGGCCCAGTTCGGCCATGCCGCGGCGCAGACCGAAGAGCGTCTCGGCCAGCGCCAGGGCGGTGAAGAACCCCAGCGCCGCGGCCGCCGGCGCGATCTGTGCCCGCGCCACCAGCGCGCCGCCGATCATCAGCGCGCCGCCCGCGATCAGCGCGGCCAATGCCGAAAGCGCCAGCCCCGCCCGCCGCTCGGCCCGGTCGAGCGCGTCCAGCGCCGCGCGGGTTTCCGCATCCGCCGCCAGCACCGCGTCGCGCTGCGCGGCCATGCGCCCGAAGACGAGCAGATCGGTGCGTGCCCGGCCCATGTCGATCACCGCGCGGCGCAGTGCCTGGGCGCCGCGCTCGGCCCGGATCGAGGGGCCGAAACCCGCCCGCGCAGCACCCGCCAGCACCAGCGCGCCGCCCAGCAGATAGCCCAGCGCCACCCACAGCGCGATGGTTTCGTCCACCAGCCAGGCAAGCGCGGCGAAGGCCAGGATATGGGTGATCAGCCCGGCCGCCAGCGGCAGCACCAGCCGCAGCGCCACCCCGTCCAGCGCATCCACATCCGCCGTCATCCGGTTCAGCGCGGAGGCGCCGCGCAGCCGCAGCAGCCGGTCCAGCGGCGCGCGGCTTTCGCGGCGCATCAGGTCGATCCGCATCCGGGCCAGGGCGCGCAGGGTGGCGTCATGGGTCAGCAGGCGTTCGCCATAACGCGCCGCGGTGCGGCCCAGCGCGAAGGCGCGCACCCCGGCCGAGGGGCCGAAGACGTTGAAGGTGAAGCCCGCCGCCGCCAGACCCGCGGCGCCCGTGGCGGTGATGAACCAGCCCGAAAGCCCCAGAAGGGCGGCGCCGAAGACCAGCACCGCGACGGACAACAGCGCCCCGCGGGCCATGGCGCGGGGGGCGGCGGACCAGATCAGCCGGAAGATGTGGATCAACCGGGTCATATCGGCATCTCCAGCGCGACGGCGCGGTCCATCGCCGCTATCAGCCGCGGGTCATGGGTGGCCACGATCAATGCGGTCCCCTGCGCCTGCAGCGCCCGCAGCCCCGCGATCACCGCCTCGGCGGTCTCGGGATCAAGATCGGCGGTGGGTTCGTCCGCCAGCAACAGATCCGGCGCCGCCATCAGGGCCCGCGCCAGCATCAGCCGCCGCGCCTCGCCCCCCGAAATTCCACCGCCGGCCTCGCCCAGCATGGCCCGCAACCCGTCGGGCAGGGCGGCCACGATCGAGGTCGCACGGGCGGCGGCCAGGGCGGGGCCCGGGTCGGCGCCGGTGCCGCGCAGGTCCAGGTTCTCGCCTAGCGGTCGATCCAGGAAATGCGGCGTCTGACCCACCCAGGCCAGCCGGGCGCGCCAGGCGTCGGCATTGGCGTCCGTCAGCGGCTGGCCCGCGACCTCCAGGCAACCGCCCGGAGCGATGCGCGCAAGCCCCGCGATCGCTGCCAGCGTGGTCGATTTTCCTACCCCCGACGGCCCGGTCAGCGCCACGGCCTCGCCCGCCGCCAGCGCGATCGCCGGAAGCGCGACCAGCCGCGCGCCGCGTTCCACCGCCGCGCCGTTCAGCCGCAGATGAAGGGAACCCGGCAGTGGCGCGGCCGGGGCGCCCTGGCCCAGCACCGGCGGTTCCGTATCGGGCAGGCCGGCCAGTTCCTCGGCCACGGCTTCGGCTGCGGCCTTGTCGTGCCAGGCGGCGGCCAGGTCGCGCAGCGGCTGGAAGAATTCGGGCGCCAGCATCAGCAGGAAGATGCCTTCGCCTGCGCTCAGCCCGCCATAGGCGCCGAAATGCAGCTGATGCAGCAGGGTGAAGCCGACATAGACCGCGACCATGGCGACGCCGAGGGCCGAGAACAGTTCCAGCACCGTCGAGGACAGGAAGGCGATGCGCAGCACCGCCATGGTGCGCGCCCGCAGGCCTTCCGCCCGGGCGGCGAAATCGGCGGCGCTGCGCCCGGTCGCGTCGAGCAGGCGGATGTCGATCAGGGCGGACAGCCGATCCATCAGCAGCGCATTCATGTCGCCGATCTCGGCCATCTGCCTGGCGCTGGCGTCCTTGGCGGCCATGCCGATCAGCGCCATGAAGACGGGGATCAGGGGGCCCGCCACGATCAGCACAAGCGCGGCCGCCCAGCTGAACCAGGCGGTCAGCGCGATGTAGATCAGCGGCAGCACCATCACGCGCAGCCGCGCCGGACGATAGCGGGTCAGATGCGGCACCAGCAGCGGCAGTTTCTGCGCCACGATCGCCCCCAGCTCGGCCGAGGACGGACCGGCCCCGCCCGGCGGGCGCAGGCTTTCGCGCGCCACAAGCCGGGCGCGCTGTTCGGCCAGCACCTTGTCGGCGGCGCGAAACAGCAGCGCGCCGCCCAGATCGTCAAGAACCGCGCGCAGGATCCCCAGCAGCGCGAAGCCGCCCCCGGCCCAAAGCGTGCGCGACAGCGGCGCCTGATGCAGCCAGCCCGAGACCGCCCAGGCCACCAGCGCCGCCTGCATCGGCCAAAGCAGCCCGCCCAGCAGTGCCAGCATCCCGGCGCGGGCCTGGGCGCGCCGTGCCGGGGCCTCGATCTTGGACAGGGGGCCGCGGTGCCGGGCCGCGGGGGCGGCGGCGGCGCGATCGGCATCGGAAGAACTGGGTGGCCTGCGCATGACCGCGCGCCTACGCCCGCGCGGCGAGCGGATCAAGCGTCGAAAGGTCGCGCGACCCCGGTTCGAGAGGACCCGGGCTTGCCTGGGCTTGCCCGGCGATCGCGCGGCGGGCGCGCGCCGGGCTGGGCTTGTGGCCTTCGGTCGGGCCGGAACGGGTGCTCGAACATGCCATGCGGCGTATTACCCCGGGCCGGAAGGCTTGCTTTTTGCCGCATATGCCCCACGAATCTGTGAAGTGGCGTGAGCGCGATCGGACAGCGGCAATGGCGATTCTGAAACAGGGGCTGGTGGTAATGGTGGTTCTGGCCGCCACGGCGGCGCTGTGGATCGCCTATGTGCCCCAGTCGCGGCCATTGCTGGCCAGGCTTGGGTTGTGGCAGGCGTCGGGACCCTCGGCGCAGGACGGACACGGGGGGGCGGGGGCTGGCCGGAAGGCGGGTGCGCGGCAGGGGGCCCGTCCGCATGGCGGCGGGCGCGGGCCGGTGGCGATACGGACGCAGCCCGTGGGCCTTGCGCGGCTGAACGATGCCGCGCGGGCGATTGGGGACGGGCGCGCGCTGCGCTCGGTTGCGGTGCGGCCGCAGGTTTCGGGCCAGATCACCATGGTCAATGTCGGGTCGGGCGCCCATGTCGCGAAGGGCGAGATCCTGGCCGAATTGGAGGACGAGGCCCAGAAGATCGCGCTGGAAAAGACGCGCCTGATGCTGGCGGACGCGCAACAGACCCTCGCGCGGCAGCTAAAGCTTGGGGTCTCGGGCGCCACGGCGTCCAGCCGCATCCAGGAGGCCAGGCTGGCGCTGCGCACCGCCGAACTGGCCCACCGCCAGGCCAAGTTCGACCTGTCCCAGCGTCGGATCCTGGCGCCAATCGCGGGCTGGGTGGGGCTGATGTCGGTCCAGCCTGGCGCGCAGGTCACCCCTGCGACCGCCATCGCCGAGATCGACGACCGGTCATCTCTGCTGGTCGATTTTCGCCTGCCCGAACGCTTCGTGGGCCAGCTGCGTCCGGGGCTGGGGCTGCGTGCGGCCCCGCTGGCACGCAGCGGGACCGACCTGAGCGGGCGGATCCGCGCGATCGACAACCGGGTCGATCCCGCCAGCCGCACGATCCTGGTCGAGGCCGAACTGGCCAATCCCGAAGACCGGCTGCGCCCCGGCATGGCCTTTGCGATCCGCATCGCGCTGCCGGGGGATCCGGTGCCCTCGGTGCCGCCGCTGGCGGTGCAATGGGCGGATGCGGGGCCCTATGTTTGGATCGTAAGGCAGGGGCGGGCGCAGCGCATCGGTCTGCGCATCCTGCAGCGCAACGCCCAGGAGGTCCTGGTGCAGGGCGATCTTGCGCCGGGCGAGCCAGTGGTTACCGAGGGCGTGCAGATGCTGCGCCCCGGCGCGGAGGTCGCCCCGGAGGCGCCCGACCGCGCGCCAGACAGGGATGCGACCCGGGCCCGGGAGCCGCAGGCCGCAACGGCGGCGGGCGGCACGCCGCGGGTCGGGCAGTGAGCGCCGCGGGGCCGCCTCCTGACATGGGCGCCGAAGCGCCCCCAGAGCCCGCCATCGCCGCGGGGACGGCGCTGTTCGTGCGCCGTCCGATCCTGGCCTTCGTGATCAATGCGCTGATCGTGATCGCCGGGCTTGGCGCGCTGATGGGGGTCGAGGTGCGTGAACTGCCCGATGTGGACCGCCCCGTGATAACCGTAAGCACCGATCTGCCCGGCGCCGCGCCACAGACCGTGGACCGCGAGATCACCGCCACGATCGAGGGCGCAGCCGGCCGGGTCGCTGGGGTCAAGTCGATATCTTCCAGCTCGCACTTCGGGCGCAGCCAGGTGACGGTGGAATTCGACGGCGCGACCAATCTGGACGCCGCCGCCAGCGACATGCGCGACGCCATATCCCGGGTCCAGAACCGTCTGCCGGAGGCGTCGGATCCACCGCGCATCGTCAAGGCCGATGCCGATGCGGGCGCGGTGATGCGGATCGGCGTCACCTCGGCCCGGCGCACCGCGCCCGAACTGACCCGGCTGGTCAACGACGTGATCGCCGACCGGCTGGTCGCGGTGCCGGGCGTGGCCGATGTGCAGACATATGGCGACCGGGACGAGATCTTCCGCGTCGATCTGGATCTGCGCCAGCTCGCCAGTCGGGGGCTGACGCTGGCCGATGTCCGCCGCGCGCTGGCGAATGCCAATCTCGATGTGCCGGCGGGGGCGCTCAGTTCGGCCAGCCAGACGCTGACGGTGCGTTCCGTCGCCTCGGTCGCCACGACCCGCGCCTTCGAGGATCTGGTGCTGCGCAAGGGCGTGCTGCTGGGCGACGTGGCCACGGTGACGCTGGGGCCGGCGCCGGGCAGCGCCGTGTTGCGCGCCAATGGCCAGACCGGGATCGGGCTGGGGATCATCCGGCAGGCGCAGTCGAACACGCTGGAAATCTCGGCCGGGGTGCACCGCGCGGTGGCGGCGCAGCAGCGGCTGATGCCGCCGGATGTGAAGATCTTCGTCACCTCGGACGACGCGCGCTTCATCAACGGCGCGATCCGCGAAGTCGTGCGCTCGCTGGTGCTGGCCTGCCTGATCGTGGTGGCGGTCATCTATGTGTTCCTGCGCGACTGGCGCGCCACGCTGATCCCGGCGCTGACCTTGCCGGTGGCGCTGATCGGCACCGTGGCGGCGGTCTATCTGGTGGGGTTCTCGATCAACATCCTGACGCTTCTGGCGCTGGTGCTGGCGACCGGCATGGTGGTGGACGACGCGATCGTGGTGCTGGAAAACATCGTGCGCCGCCGGGCCGAGGGCATGGGCCCCCGCGCCGCCGCCGTACTGGGCACGAACCAGGTGCTTTTCGCAGTCCTCGCCACCACCACGACGCTGGCGGCGGTGTTCGTGCCGATCTCGTTCCTGCCGGGCCAGACCGGAGGGCTGTTTCGCGAATTCGGGTTCACCCTGGCGATGGCGGTGCTGCTGTCCTCGGTCGTGGCGCTGACGCTGACGCCGGTGCTGGCCAGCCGCCTGTTGCGCGGCGGGGATGGCGACGGTGGCGGCGGCGGTCGCGGGCCGGGGCCGGTGGCGCGGCTGGGGACGGCGCTGGCGCGGGCCTATGCGGCGACGCTGCGCTGGGCGCTGGCGGGGCCGTTCGTGGTGTTGCTGGCGGTGGCGCTTTTCGCGGTGACGGCGGTGCTGGTTTCGGGTGGCATCCAGCGCGAACTGACCCCGCGCGAGGACCGGGCGGTGCTGCTGATGGCGATATCGGCGCCGCAGGGGGTGGCGCTGGAATACACCGCCTCGAAGATGCGCGAGATCGAGGACAGGGTGGAGGTGTTGCGCGAGGAAGGTCTTGTGACCAATGTCTTCTCGATCGCCGGTCGCCGCGGGCAGGGCAGCAGCGGCTTTCTGGTGATGACGCTGACTGACTGGGCCGCGCGCGATGTCAGCCAGAACGACATCGCCCGCCGGGTTCATGCGCTGACGCAGGGCATCGTCGGGTTGCGGATGTTCACCATCCAGCCGAATTCCTTGCGCATTCGCGGCGGCGGATCGGGCCTGCGCTTTGCCATCACCGGCACCGATTACGATCGCCTTGCCGGGCTTGCCCGGACCATGGTGTCGCGGCTGGAAGCCGACCCGCGCTTTGGCCGGGTGCAGCTGGGCTATGAGACCACCCAGCCCCAGCTTGTCATCCAGATCGACCGCCGTCGCGCCTCGGATCTGGGGGTGGATATCAACGGGCTGGGCGACGCGCTGCAATCGGTGCTGCAGGGCGCGCGCGTGACCAGTGTCTATCTGAACGACCGCGCGTATGGCGTCGACATGGTTTCCACGGCCGAGCCGGTGAACGACCCGGGCGATCTGGAACATATCTTCGTCAAGGCCGGCGATGGCACAATGGTGCCGCTGTCGTCCTTCGTCACGCTGCACGAACGCGCCGTCGCCCCGGAACTGGACCGCGAAAGCCAGATGCGGGCGGTGAGCATCTCGGCCGGGCTGACGCCGGGCTTCGGGCTGGGCAAGGCCTGGGCCGCGGCGCAAGATATCGCCGCCGGCACGCTGCCCGCCGGCAATCATCTGCTGCCCCTGGCCGAGACGGCCACGCTGGACGAGACGAATTCCGGCCTGGTGGCGGTATTTGCCGCCGCCGTCGCGGTGGTCTTGCTGGTGCTTGCCGCGCAGTTCGAAAGCTTCCTTTCGGCGGTGATCGTGATGGCGACGGTGCCGCTGGGGCTGGCCTGCGCGGTCTTCGCGCTGCTGCTGACCGGCGGCAGCCTGAACGTCTATTCCCAGATCGGGCTGGTGCTGCTGGTGGGGATCATGGCCAAGAACGGCATACTGATCGTCGAATTCGCGAACCAGCTGCGCGACAGGGGCGAGGCTGTCGCTGATGCGATCTATCACGCCGCCACCATCCGCCTGCGTCCGGTGATGATGACCATGGTCTCGACCGTTCTGGGCGGGGTGCCGCTGATCCTGTCCGAGGGCGCGGGCGCCGAGGCGCGCCAGGCGCTGGGCTGGATCATCGTCGGCGGGTTGGGGCTGGCGACGCTGGCGACGCTTTATGTCACGCCGGTGGCCTATCTGCTGCTGGCCCGCTTCTCCAGGCCCAGGGCACAGGAACAGGCCCGCCTGCTGCAGGAATTGCGGCAGGCGTCGCGGCTTTAGCGGCTGGCTTCCATCACCGTCTGGCCGCGCGCCAGCAGGCGCAGCTTGCCGTCCTTGATGTCAAAGCGGTCGGTGGCCCCCAGGGCGTTGAAGAAGGCCTGTTCCTTGTTCATCGTCAGCGCCGCGCAGGTGTTGCGGGTCGCGGCCAGCGGACCGACACGCATCCCCGCGCCGAACAGCAGCCGCGCACTGAACCGGTTGCAGGGCGCCTTGCCCGATATCTGATTGGCGAGAAACCGCATCTCGGTTCCGCTACGGCTGATATCGGTCCCGGCCGCGGTCAGCACCTTCCAGGGGGCGCCTTCCAGCAGCTGGGCCGGCGTGCCGGCGCAGCCTTGGTAGCTGTGCGTCCCCCATGTCACCTTCGCACGGATCGGAAACGGAAGCGGGCTGGTCCCTTCGTGGCAAAGCCCCTTGGTCAGCACGACGGCCAGCCCCTTGCCGGGTAGATCGAAGCGCAACACGTCCAGCCCGACCCCGGGCGCCGGAATGGCCGCGCTGATCGGGTCGCCCCGTGGCGGGACGAAGCGCAGGCGCCCGGCGGCAAGGTCAAGCCGCCAGTCCGGATCGCCCCCCCGGGCGTGCAGCGCGAACAGCATCGGCGCGATCTCGGGCTTGCAGACCGGCAGTACCTTGCCGCCCAGGCTGACCCTGGCCGCATTGCCCCGGGGCTGGAACCATGTGTCCCGGGCGTCCTGCGCGGCCTTCGCCGCGACATAGCGCGGATCGGGGTCGGCGGTATCGGCGGTCAGGTCATAGCTGTGCCCGGCCACCCGCATCCGTGCCGCGCCTTCCGCGATGGCGATCTCGACCCCGGTCTTGCCGCAGGAGAAATGCCGCGCGAAACTGGCCGCTTCGACGCGGTTCAGGATCACCGGGGGCAGGATCTTCTGGCCATGTCCCGGCTGGATCACCACCAGCGGGCTGGCCCAGAGCGCCCTGCCATCGACGAACAGCGCCGCCCGCAGGCCGAAGGGCGCGTTGGCCGGCCCCTGAATCGAGAACGGCAGAGGGACCTGCGCCCCCTGTGTCGGGCGCCGGATCGTGGTGAATGGCCGGCCGTCCAGGGTTTGCAGCTGAACCACCATCAGCGCGTCCTTCGCAAGCGCGACCTTCGCGGTGTACAGAAGCGCGCCCGACAGCCGCAGCCCTTCCTGGGCCCCTGCGGCAACGGGGACGAGCGCGAACGACAGCATCAGCATGGCGGCGACGAAGCGGCGGAGCATGGCATACCTTCCCCTGGGCCCAGGTGGTCAGGATAGCAGCGCAATGGCGCGCGCCAAGCAAGATCGTCGGTCGCGGGCGGGCCGGTGCATCGCGGTGCCGCGCCCTGCCATGCGCCGCGCTTGTCCACTGCCTTGCAAAAAGCTGCCTGGGGCTGTTTCCTTCCCCAAGGTTCGTCCCGCCGCGACCGAAATGCTCGTCACATTCGCGGCATGGCCGGGACAGCCGGCCCCGGCGCGACCGACCGGGGCTTGCCCAAGGTCTGCGCCCGCCGCCTGTGCGGTTGCGTCGTTCAGGCGGGACGCAGCCCGGCGCATCGATCGCGATGACCCCGGGCCGGCCGCTCTGGTGTTCGCGGGATACGGCGCGCGGTGCTGGATGCCGGCCCGGACGCACACGGCCGAAGACAGGGCTGCGAAGACAGGGCCGCCAGGGCCGCCCGGGAACCGCCGCCGGCACGCGAACCCCGCTTGCGGTGGATGAAGGCGGGCGAGATCTGCCAGGTCGCGAAGCACCGCCGGACCGGTGGTGAGCCGATCGGTAAATATCATCCGGTCCGGTCCGGTACGAACTCCGGCCGGACTTGGGTGCGATCGGCGGGGGAAGGCCGGGGTCGCAAAGACGCCGAGGAGGGCCGAAGAATGACCTTGTGAGAAGCCGGTTTCTCTTGGCCGTCCGTAACCCTGTCGTTATAGAAGGAGACATCGTGCGGGCGTGGCGAAACCGGTAGACGCAACGGACTTAGACAAGAAATTGAGTGCTCTTCGGGAAACCGAAGAAGTAGAACTGCTCAAAGTCGGGGAAACCTGTAAAATGGCAATCCCGAGCCAAGCCCGACCCATGGTCGGGAAGGTGTAGAGACTAGACGGGCAGCACCTAAGGCATGTGCTAGGGTGAAGGGATAGTCCAGACCACAAACCCCGTCATTCGGGGCGCGGCGAAAGCCGTAGCTGGTAAGAAAATCCGTTTTCCGTAAGGAAGTGGGGGTTCGATCCCCCCCGCCCGCACCACTTGCCCCGACAGTTGGGGCATACGCGTCTTGGCAAACCTTGGGAAACGCGCGACTGGTCAGGCCCAGATCGGCAAACTTTGCGAGGCCCGGTCGGGGCAGGGTCGCTGCAACCGACGTCTCCCTTCCCGGACGCGACCGGTTAGCCACCTGCCCGAATCTGCCCCATCTTGGAGGACGCCGTCCCCCACTTCCCTCCGAAGGCCGCAAGGATTGCTCAGCCGGCGGGGGGGGGCTCGTCTCGAATAGCGCGTCGATGTCCGGGCGGTCGGGGACATCGCCCCAGGGTGATGCCTGTGCCTGCCCGTTGTCCACGTCGCATTGATCGGCCACGGCACCATCGGCGGCACCCGAGACAACGTTGGCCGCGTGCCCTCGAAGGCGATGATCCGCGCGATGGTGCCGGCGTATGTCGCCGCTACCGCGCGTCGTTTCCTTGGCATCGAGGCCTTCGGCCGGATCACCGACTGGCCTGCGGTGGTTTTCCAGAAACAGGCGCTGGTCCACGGCCTCAAGGCAGCCAAATACACCGGCGTGCTGCCAAACTATCCCGGCCTGGGAACGGTTCCTATCATGACAGCAACTCGATCCTGGAACTGGATGCGCTTCCAGCTTCGCTGATCGTCATGGGCGGCGGGGATATCGGGGTGGCCCCGGCTCAGGCCTTTGCCCGCGGCGGGGTACGGTCCCATTCCCACGCGCCACGGGCTGTTGCCCGACGCCGAGCCCGAAATCACAGCCGCGCTGACAGGCCAGCTTGGTGAGGAAGGCATCTTGGCGCGCGATCGGCTGCGCTATGATCGGTGTATGAAGACTGACACCTGCTTCGCGCTGGATGTGGACGGCCCGTAGGGCGCGGAAATCCTTGCCACCGTGGCGCTGCTGCCGGTGACGGGCCGCGTGCCCGACACCGAGGCACTGGCGTTGGAGACCGTCGGAATCCGCGCCGGGCGGCGTTCCGGCCAGCTACCGATCAGAAGTGTCACGCCTGACCCGGGTCCGGTTCGGAGGCGTCGGGGGCGGTATGCGCCTCGGGCCGCCGCAGCAGGTCGACGGCCAGCGCCAGCAGCACGCAGGCAGCCCCCAGGGCGAATAGCAGCGGATAGGATCGGGTCTGGGAATAGAGCCACGACAAGCCGTAGGCCCCCACCGCCTGCATCACCGCGAAAGAGGCGGTCGCCCGGCTCCAGGCGCCGTGCTGGCGGTGGGGCGCGTCGTGCAGGATCTCGCGTACCCGGCCCAGGGCCAGCGGCGCGATGCCCGGGGTAAAGGCGCCGCCGATGAAGGCCGAGATCAGGATCACCGGATAGGAATGGGTCAGCGCCAGCACGCCGATCGCCAGGAACTGAACGGCAAAGCCAAGCCGCAAGATCCGGCCAAACCCCAGGCGGTCGGCCAGTGCGCCCAGGGTGAACGGCCCCGCCATCGCGCCCAGGCCGAACATCGACCAGGCCACCGCGCCGCCCGCGAAACCATGGCCCGCGGCACTGTCGACGAAGGCCACGAGGAAGACCATATGCGGCACCAACGCCGCCGCATCCAGCCCGTAGCAGGCGTAGAGCTTTCGCAAGGCCCGGGCCTGGCCGCGCGCGGGCGGGGCCGCGGTGTCCGGGGCGGGGCGATAATCCGGCCAGGACCACCAGGTCAGGACGCACAGCACCGTGCTGGCCAGGCCCAGCGCGATCCAGGTGGCGGGCAGCCCCAGGCGCAACAGCACCGGAATCAGCGTTCCCGACAGCAGCGCCCCCAACCCCACGCCGGTGAAGATCGCGCCGCTGGCCTGGCCGCGCAGCCGTGCCGGCACATGCGGCAGCACCGCCGGCGCGGCCGAGACCATCAGCACCCCGCCGGTCAGGCCCGAAAGAGCACGCCAGACGAAGAACCACGCAAACGACAGCGGCACGGCGCAGGCAAAGAAGCTCAGACAGGCAAGTGCCATCATAAGCCGCAGCATCTGCCGTCCGCCGATGCGCCGCACCAGCGCCGGCGCCACCAGCGCCCCCGCCAGGTAACCCGCCAGATTGGCCGCGCCCAGATAGAAGGCCGCCGCATCGGTGAACCATCCGTGGCTGACCAGCGCCGGGATCAGCGGCGTATAGGCGAAGCGCGCCAGACCGATCCCGATGAAGCTGGAGGCGAAGGCCGCCAGGATCATCGCCCAGGGTGTGCGCTCGGCGCCGTCCAGTCCTGTGTCGCGCACCATCCGCGCCCCTTGTTGTGGTCTGTGCGGCAAACATAGATCAACGACCCGGAAAGGCGAACGGATATGCCTTTGCCCTTCGGCCCGGGGGGCGCTTTTGCCCGCGCGAACCCGCCGCAAATCTGCTAGCCTTGTTTGCGACATGGCCGCAAGGAGAACCTCATGCCACAGATATCGCGGGCATTTCACGGCCAGACGGTGCTGACCACCTTCGAGACCACGCCGGGGACCTGCGCCGACCTGCTGGACGAATTGCGCGACGCCTACGAGAATTTCATCTCGCGCCAGCCTGGATTTCTGGGTGCGGGGCTGCATGTGAACGACGCCCAGACCCGGATTGCCAACTATTCGCAATGGACCCGGCGCGAGGATTTCCAGGCGATGCTGCGCAGCCCCGAGATGCGCGCCCGCAACCGCCGCTTCGCGGCGCTTTGTTCGCGGTTCGAGCCGGTCATGTATGAGGTCGCGGACGTCTACTGAGATGCCCCAATTCGTCGATCTGGCCGCGATTCTGGTCGCCCTGCTGCAACTGGGCGATCTGGTCACCACGCTGCTGGCGCTGTCGGCGGGCGCGCGCGAGGCCAATCCGATCGTCGCGCTGCTGATGCGGCTCTTGGGCCGGGTGCCGGGGCTGGTGCTGGTGAAACTGATCGGCGTGGGCTTTGCCTGGTGGCTTTGGACGCTGGGGGCCGAAACCGAATTGTGGCTGCTCGGTGCGGTGTACCTTTGGGTGGTGGTGCACAATCTGCGGGTCTGGCGCCGCTATCGGGGATAGGCGGCGCAAAATTGCAGGGCGCGGCGGCGGGGGCTCTGCCCCCTGCGCCCCCGGAGTATTTTCGCCAAAGTGAAAGGGAAGCGCGCGTCTTGCACTTCACCCTGGCCGAAATACTTAGGTACAGGGCCGCGGCTATTTGCGCTTGCGGCTGACGTTGCGCTTTTCCTTCGTGGCCTTGGCGCGGGCTTTCGCCTTGGCCGCGCCGCCCTTGCGGCCCAGCGGCTTGCCGCGGGGTGCGCGTCCGCCGGGCAGCGCCTTGTCATCTACCGATAGCAGCTCCAGCATCAAGCCGCCGGTCACCGGCACGGCCTCGGCCAGCCGTACCGTCACGCGCTGGCCCACACCCAGCGTGAGACCGGTTTCGGAGCCCATCAGCGTCTGGCTGGCGGCGTCGAAATGGAAGAACTCGCGCCCCAGCGTGCGGATCGGGATCAGCCCGTCGGCGCCGGTCTCGTCGAGCTTCACGAAAAGGCCAAAGCGCGTGACGCCCGAGATCCGGCCGGGGAATTCGTTGCCTACACGTTCCGACAGATAGGCGGCAAGGTAGCGGTCGGTGGTGTCGCGCTCGGCCGCCATCGAACGCCGCTCGGTTTCCGAGATATGCTGCGCGGTCTCTTCCAACGCCTCGATGTCCTGGGGGCTCAGCCCGTCCTTGCCCCAGCCATGGCCGAGGATCAGCGCGCGGTGCACGATCAGGTCCGAATAGCGCCGGATGGGCGAGGTGAAATGCGCGTAGTTGCGCAACGCCAGGCCGAAATGGCCGAAGTTCTCGGGCGCGTAATAGGCCTGCTGCATCGAGCGCAGGGTGGTGATGTTCAGAAGCTCGTCGAAATCGGTGCCCTCGGCCTGCGCCAGCAGCCGGTTCAGGTGCCGCGTGTGCAGCACCTGCCCCTTGGCAAGGGTGAAGCCCGAGGCCTGGGCGACCTCGCGCAGCGCGTCGAGCTTTTCGAGGCTGGGTTCCTCGTGCACGCGAAACAGCAGCGGCCGGCGCAGGCGGATCAATTCCTCTGCCGCGGCGACGTTCGCCAGCACCATGAATTCCTCGATCAGCCGGTGCGCGTCGAAGCGCTCCTTCAGCGCGATCGAGACCACCTCGCCGTCGTCCGAAAGCACGATCTTGCGTTCGGGCAGGTCCAGATCCAGCGGTTGGCGCGCGGCGCGGGCGGTCTTGAGCGCGGCGTAACCCGCGTAGAGGGGCGCGATTACCTCGTCCAGCAGCGCCGCACAGCGGTCGTTGGGGGCGCCGTCCTGCGCGGCCTGCACCTCCTCGTAGGACAGCGAGGCGCGCGAGGTGATCATCGCCCGGGTAAAGCGGTGGCTGCGCTTGCCGCCCTCGGCATCCACGACCATGCGCACCGCGATCACCGGGCGCGCGACGCCTTCGTGCAGGCTGCACAGATCGGCCGACAGGCGTTCGGGCAGCATCGGCACCACGCGGTCGGGGAAATAGGTGGAATTGCCGCGCGCGCGGGCCTCGCGGTCGGTCGCGGAGCCCGGCGTGACGTAATGCGCCACGTCGGCGATCGCGACCCACAGCACATGGCCGCCGGGGTTGGCCGGGTCGTCGTCGGGATGGGCGTAACAGGCGTCGTCATGGTCGCGCGCGTCCGAAGGGTCGATCGTGACGAAGGGCAGGGCGCGCAGATCCTCGCGCTTGGCCAGGGGGGCGGGCTTCAGGCGCTCGGCCTCGGCCAGCACCTCGGCCGGGAATTCGTCGGGGATGCCGTGCTGGTGGATCGCGATCAGCGACACCGCCCGGGGTGCGGAAGGGTCGCCCAGCCGCTGCACCACGCGCGCGCGGGGCAGGCCCAGGCGGTTCTTCGGCCCGGCCTGTTCGGCCTCGACCAGTTCACCATCCTTGGCATTGCCGGTCAGATCGGGTGCCACCATCCATTCCTTGTCCGATCCCTTGTCGATCGGCACGATCCGGCCGCCTTCGGATCCCGCACGAAAGATCCCCAGCAGCTTGCGCGGCCCGGTGCCGATGCGCCGGATCAGCCGCGCCTCATAGGCGTGGTCCTGCCCCTCGACCTTGGTCAACCGGCCCAGGATGCGGTCGCCCGGGCCGACGGCGGCCTCTCCCGGGCGCGGCAGGAAAAGGATGCGCGGCGCGTCCTCGAAGCGGCCCTCCAGCGGCTTGGCGAACAGGTCGCCGTCGCGGTCGGGGTCCAGCAGTTCCAGCACCGTGACCGGGGGCAGGGCGCCTGCCTCGCGGAAGGTCTTGCCGCGCTTTTGCAGATGGCCCTCGGCCTCCAGCTCCTTCAGCACGCGCTTGAGGTCGATGCGCGCCGCCCCCTTGATGCCGAAGGCCTTGGCGATGTCGCGCTTGGCGCTCAGCGCCGGGTTTTCGGCGATCCAGGCGAGGATCTGGTCTTTGGTGGGGATCTGGCTCATGCGCGCCAACTAGCACGCGGCGCGCGGCACGTCATCGGGATTCGGCGCCGCGCCCCGGGTCAGAGCGCGCGCGCCATGTCGCGATGCGGAATGCCGGCATCGTCATAGACCGGGCCGTAGGCGGTGAAGCCCAGCTTTTCGTAGAATCCCAGCGCGTGGACCTGGGCGCCCAGCTTGACCGTGCCGATCCCGCCCATCGCGCGCAGATGCTCGATCCCGGCGCGGATCAGCGCCGCGCCCAGGCCGGTGCCGCGATAGTCCTTCAGCACGCAGACCCGGCCGATCTTGGCCGTCGCGCCCTCGGTCAGCAGCCGCGCGGTGCCCACCGCCCGGCCCGCGTCGAGCGCCAGAAGATGCACGGCCGACCCGTCGAGATCGTCGAATTCGTCGGCCTCGGAGATCCCCTGTTCCGCCATGAAGACGGTGCGGCGCAGGCTGTGGCAAGCGGCGATGTCGCGCGTCTCGACGATTTCGATGCTCATGCGAAATACTCCGTCAGGATCCGGCCGTAGATCGCCTTCAGCTTCTCGATCAGCGCCACCTCGATGCGTTCATCGACCTGATGCATGGTCTTGCCGACCAGTCCGAATTCGACCACCGGGCAATGGTCCTTGACGAAGCGTGCATCCGAGGTGCCGCCGGTGGTCGACAGCACGGGCCGCCGTCCGGTCTCGGCTTCGACGGCTCTTGACACCAGCGCCGACAGATCGCCCGGCGGGGTGATGAAGCTTTCGCCCGAAACGTTTACCGCCATTTCCACCCGCACCCCGGTCTCGGATTCGATCCGCTCGGCCTGGCCGCGCAGCCATTTGGTCAGCGAGGCCGAGGAATGCGCGTCATTGAAGCGGATGTTGACCGTGGCCCGCGCCGAGGCCGGGATCACGTTCGAGGCCGGGTTGCCGGTGTCGATCGTGGTGATCGCCAGCGTCGAGGCATCGAAATGCTCGGTGCCTTCGTCCAGGCGGTGGCAGGCCAGCCGGTCCATCAGTCGCACCATCGCCGTCAGCGGGTTGTTGGCCCGGTGGGGATAGGCGGAATGGCCCTGCTTGCCGCGCAGGGTGAACTGCGCCGTCATCGAGCCGCGCCGGCCGATCTTCATCATGTCGCCCATCTCCTCGGGGCAGGTCGGTTCGCCCACCAGGCAGACGGACATGCGTTCGCCCGCCTCGGCCATGTGATCCAGCAGCGCGCGGGTGCCGTCGCGGCCGGGGCCTTCCTCGTCGCCGGTAATCGTCAGCACCACGGCGCCGTCGGGCGGGGTTTGGGTCACGAAATCAACCGCCGCGGCGACGAAGGCGGCGACACCGGTCTTCATGTCGGTCGCGCCGCGGCCCCAAAGCACGCCGTCGATGATCTCGCCGCCGAACGGGTCATGGGCCCAATCCGCCGGGTCGCCCACCGGCACCACATCGGTATGGCCGTTGAAGCCGAAGGTCCGGTTGGCCGCCTTGCGACCCCAGCGTGCGAACAGGTTCGACACCCCGCCACGATCGACCCGCGTGGTCTCGAACCCCGCGTCCTTCAGCAGACCTTCCAGCAGCACCAGTGCGCCGCCCTCCTCGGGCGTGACCGAGGGGCAGCGGATCAACTCGGCCGAGAGCTTCACGGGATCGACGGGAACGGATGCGGTCATCTGGGGCCTCCTGAGCGATATCGCCAAGGGGTAGCGCTGCGCGGGGAAGGTTGCAATCGCACCTGGCAACGCGCGGCGTCATGGCGAGGGGCGTGCGCCGTCGAGTATTTTTGCCAAGATGAAGACCTGGGGCCTCGCCTTGCACTTCATCTTGGCAAAAATACTCCGGGGGGGCAGGGGGCAGCGCCCCCGCCGCGGCGCGGGCGGCAACCGGTCCGTTTGCCGCGTGGATGGCCTGTCCGGTGCCACGCGCGATATGCTTCACCCTCGCCCGCGTACGATGGTCTTCACCCTCGCCCGCGTACGATGGTCTTCAGCTTCAGCCCGGTCGCGCCGCCGGGGCCGGCCTGCTGCCACAGCAGTCGCCCCAGCCAGGCGGCGAAGGCCAGGGTCGCGGCATCGCGGGCGCGGGCCGGTTTCTGCCCCTCCCCGGTGCCGATCCGCAGCGCCAGTTCGGCCTCGACCCGGGCGCGCCAGCCTTCGGCCAGGTCGCGCAGCGCCGGGTCGCGCTGGCGCGGGGCCAGCAACGCGATCAGATCGCCGCCGCCGCGTTCAAGCTGCTTGAGAAAGCCGGTGCCGCCCTTTGCCCCGCGCGGCGCGGCGCCGGCGGCGGCCTCGGTCCGTGCCATCAGATCGGACCAGCCGTCGACGAGCGCCGCCCGCACCATGCCCTGTCGGCTGCCGTAGCGCTGCACCAGGCTTGACCCCGCCAGCCCCGCTGCCTGCGAGACCGCCGCGAAAGAGGCCGCTCTTTCGCCGCCTGACGCCAGCAGCTTGCGCACCACGGACATCACTTTCGCGTCGGGGACGGAACGGGGGCGGCTCATGTCTTGGGGTCTCCGTGCTAGCCTTCAGGCGGGGCTTCGCGGGCCTACGATACCAGGCTAACCGAATGAGCGTTCGGTTTCCAGTGGCGCCGGGACCGTCCTGCGGGCGCAAGGCGAGTTCGCGCGAATGTGTGACGAATTTACTTCCATTGCCCTTTCCGGGGCTGGCCAGCGGATCGAGTTGAGGACAGAGGGGGAGCCCCAAGAATCTCGCAACACTCAAGAGGGAGGATCAGGCCATGGCCAACGCATCACTTTCCGAATCCCATCTGCGAAAGGAAGCGGGCCCGATCGGGCTCATGTTCGCCAGCGTCAGCGCGATGATCGGCTCGGGCTGGCTGTTCGCCGGCCTGCACGCGGCCAAGACGGCCGGTCCCGGCGCGATCTGGTCCTGGGTCGTCGGCGCCGTCGCGGTAATGCTGCTGGCGCTCGTGTTCTCGGAAATCACCACGATGATGCCGAAATCCGGGGCGCTGGTGCATATGTCCTATGTCAGCAGCGGCGTCATGGTGGGCCGCGTCTGGGGCTGGCTTTTGTTCTTCGCCTATGTCTCGGTCGGACCGGTCGAGGTGGAGGCGGTGCTGACCTATGCCAACAATTATATCCCCGGCCTCGTCGATCCCCAGTCGGGTGTGCTGACTGCGATGGGCTTTGTCTCGGCTATGGTGATCCTGGCGATCTTCGTCGGGCTGAACATGATGATCGTGCGCTATGTGCTGATGGTGAACACCGTCGCCACCTGGTGGAAGATCGCGATCCCGGTCTTGACCGTGGTGATCCTGATCAGCCTGTCCTATCATCCGGGCAACATGACGATCACCAAGGGCGACGGCGGCATCACCGGGATCTTTTCGGCGGTAGCGACGGCGGGCGTGGTGTTCTCGCTGCTGGGTTTCCGGCAGGCGATCGACATGGCGGGCGAAACCGCCAACCCGTCGCGCAATATCCCGCTGGCGGTGATCGGCTCGGTCATCCTTTCGTCAGTGATCTACATCGCGCTGCAATTCGCCTTCATCACGGCGCTGAACCCGGCCGATATCGCCAAGGGTTGGGGCAATCTGCACTTCTCGGGGATCACCGGGCCGCTGGCCGCGATCTCGATCACCGTGGGCGCGGCCTGGTGGGGCGCGGTCCTATACGTCGACGCGATCATCTCGCCGGGGGCGACCGGGTTCATCTACTCGACCGCGACCTCGCGCATCACCATGGCGGCGGGCGAGATGATGTCCTTCCCGTCGATCTTCGCGCGGGTCAACAAGAACGGCGTACCGGTGGCGGCGCTGATCCTGACCTATGTCGTGGGGGTGGTGTTCTTCTTCCCCTTCCCGGCCTGGCAGAAGCTGGTGGGCTATATCACCTCGATCACCGTGCTGACCTATGGCATCGGCGCCGTGGTGCTGCTGCACCTGCGCCGTACCTCGCCCGAGGCCACGCGGCCTTTCAAGCTGGCCGGGGCCTGGATCCTGGCGCCGCTGTCGTTCATCGTCTCGACCTGGATCATCCAGTGGACGGGGCTTGAGACCGGCAATTTCCTGTTCGGCGCGATCGCGGTGCTGTTCGCGGTCTATGTGGCGATCTACTATGCTACCGGCGGCGCACAGAAGGCGCCTTTCGGCTGGGCCACGGGCTGGTGGTTGATCCCCTATTTCGGCGGGCTCTGGCTGCTGGACTACTTCGGCCCCAAGGCGATGGGCGGCATCGACGCGATGAGCTTCTACACCTCGTTGGTGGTCGGCGCGGTCTTCAGCCTGCTGATCCTGTGGCTTGCGCTGAACACCGGCCTGTCGAAGGAAGAGACTGACGGCTATCTCAGCCGCATCACCGCCTCGGCGGGCGCGGAGGACGGGCTGAGCCTCTAGTCCCGGCCCTAGCCCTTCGGGGCCTTGCGGTAGGGGGCCATCCCCTGCCGCGCCAGGGCGTCGGCGCGCTCGTTCTCGGGGTGACCCGCATGGCCCTTGACCCATTCCCAGCGCACCCTGTGACGGCTGCGCGCCGCATCCAGCCGCTGCCACAGATCGGCATTCTTGACCGGCTTGCCCGAGGCGATCTTCCAGCCCCGGCGCTTCCAGCCCGCCAGCCATTCGGTGATACCGTTCTTCACATAGGCGCTGTCGGTGATGATGGTGACGTCCGAGGCCCGGCTAAGCGCCTCTAGCGCGTTGATCGCGGCCAACAATTCCATCCGATTGTTGGTCGTGTCCGGTTCGCCGCCGCAAAGCTCGCGTTCCTTCACCACGGCGCCGTCGGTCACGGCTTGCATCAGAACGCCCCAGCCGCCGGGGCCGGGATTGCCGGAACAAGCTCCGTCCGTATAGGCGATGAGATCGGGCATGAGGCCTCCGCGCTTCGCTTCTGGTCCGGGGGGTGTAGGCGGGCGCGCCGCACAGGTCAACGCGGCGTGCGCGTCGGAGGGGCGGCGTGCCTAACCTATTGACTTTCGCCGCGCCCTGGCCCATGTGTGCCGCGACAGGATCCCTGCCGCGTGAGCAGGCGCGGGCGCATTGTGCCCGACACACGGGTTCTGTCCGCTACAGGTTCCCCCACACGCAAGGGGCCGCCGCGACGCCGGCCACCGGGCAATACGGCCCAAGGTCAGCGTGTCGCGCCCCCAATCGCGACCGCGCCCATCCCGGGCGGCGGCGCATGCATTTCCGGCGGCCGCCCTGCGGGGCGCCGCCCGACAGGACATATACATGACTTTCGAACTGATGGGGCTGCGCCCCAACCTCGTTGAGAACCTCAAGAAGGCCGGCATCACCGAACCGACCCCGATCCAGACCCGCGCGATTCCCGCCGCGCTGGACGGCCGCGACGTGATGGGCCTCGCGCAGACCGGCACCGGCAAGACCGCGGCCTTCGGCCTGCCGATCGCCAATGCCCTGCTGGGCGCGGGCAAGGCGCCCGATCCGAAATCGGTGAATGGGTTGATCCTGGCGCCGACGCGCGAACTGGCGAACCAGATCCAGGAAAACCTGGCCACCTACCTGGCCGGCACCCATCTGCGGGTGGCGGTCGTGGTCGGCGGCGGCTCGATCAACGCGCAGGTCAACCGGCTGTCGCGTGGCGTCGATCTTCTGGTGGCAACGCCGGGCCGTCTGCTCGACCTGATCGAACGGCGCGCGGTGCGGCTCGACCGGACGCGCTATCTGGTGCTCGACGAGGCCGACCAGATGCTTGATCTGGGGTTCATCCATGCGCTGCGCCAGATCGCCAAGCTGCTGCCCAAGGAACGCCAGACGCTGTTGTTCTCGGCCACCATGCCCAAGCAGATGGCCGAGATCGCCGGCGCCTATCTGACCGATCCGGTGCGCATCGAGGTTTCGCCTCCCGGTAAGCCCGTCGACAAGATCGACCAGCGCGTCCACCATGTCGATCAGGCCGCCAAGGCGCCACTGCTGGCCGAGATGCTGGACGGCCACCGCGACGAGCTGGCGCTGGTGTTCACCCGCACCAAGCACGGTGCCGACCGCCTGGCGCGGGGCCTGGAAAAGCAGGGCTTCGCGGTGGCCGCGATCCACGGCAACAAGAGCCAGGGCCAGCGGACCCGCGCCCTGCAGGCCTTCCGGGACGAGAAGTTGCGGATCCTGGTGGCGACCGACGTGGCGGCGCGCGGCCTCGATATTCCAGCGGTGCGCCACGTCTACAATTTCGATCTGCCGAACGTGCCCGACAATTACGTCCATCGTATCGGCCGCACCGCCCGCGCCGGGCGCGAGGGCACGGCGGTGGCGTTCTGCGCCCCGGCCGAACTGGCCGAGTTGCGCGCGATCGAGAAGGTGATGGGCCGGCGCATCCCGACGGTGGGCGATGCTCCCGCCGCCGCGCAGGAACCGGCGTCCAAGCCCCGGTCCGCAGGGCAAAAGGGCCGCCGCCCGCCCAACCGCGGACGACGTGGCGGCAATCGCGCCGCCGCCTGATTGCTCAAGTCCACCGGTGCCGAGCAGTTGATGGGACCACCAAGTAATGTCCATTTGGCCCAATAAGTCGTTGATTTAATTTGGTCTATTTGTGAGATCAGCGACCTGAATGACCATTTGCACATGATTGTTGACCATCGATTTTTCCGAGAAAATGCCGCCCTAAGGCGGCAGCTCTGGAAATTTCAGGGAAGGCTAGATGCGCCAGATCTTCGGCAGATCCGAACGCCGATAAAGAGTGAACACGATTCTGATCGGCTCGAATATCGGGACTATGCCATTGTCCGCCGGCACCCTCTCGACTGCGTGAAGTTTCAAACCTGTCTCAAGTGGAAGCCGTTTCTTCGTGACATACCGCCGACGGAAGTCGGCCATCGAATTCGGGCTAATCCTTGGGGCGGACCCCCTTCCCCTCCCCACGGAGGTTAGAAACTGGCCACCATCGTCGGGTTCAAGCAACCTCCTGCCGGCTTCGGTTTTATCCCCGAGATCATGAAGGCAAGAGAGGCCGGCATGCCCGGGCGCGGCGTCAGAAGCAGGCGCTTGATCTCTACCGGATCGACCATGGTCGCACTGAAGCCCTTCGCGGTCGGAACTCGGCAGCTCCGGCGTAATCGTCCTTCAAAGAGAATCTCCATGATGTTCGAAAGCTGAACCCGAATTTTCTCCGCCGCTTTTGCTAAGGGTACGTGCCCTGCGGGCACCTTTTCGACGACAGGTACAGCGTCCGTCAAACGGCGCTGCAGTCGCCAGACGTCTGCAGCATCTTCCGGTGCGGGAGAAGATCGAGATGACCGATGCCACCGTTGAGGGACTGCTCAGCCGCTACGTGCCCTGCGAGCCGTTCGCCTGGGCGTGTCGGTCATACACTCAAGATAGTGCCTGACCACGCTACGCGTAAACGCCGCCTCGCGAGAGCGCGAACTTTCTGATTTCAAACTGACCCACTGCCGAAATCTTCGGGCGCCGTTGTTCGACACCGTGTTGTGCCTACAAGGCGTTCAGCCTCATGCTGCACCATTTACTGCAAGCGGCCGGCCCCGGCCAGGGCCGCCCTTTTCATTGTTCCCCAAATACGCCCGCGGCGCTCGACGTTAGCCCAGTACCGCGTTGCAGCGCCCACAGGTGCCCGGATGCTTGTGCGCTCCCACATCCGGCAAGATCCGCCAGCAGCGTTCGCATTTCTCGCCCTCGGCGGTCTCGAAGACCACGCCCACGCCCGGCACTTCGGGCAGGCGGAAGGCCTCCTGCGGGGCGGGATCCGTCGTCACCGCGATCGCCGAGGTGATGCACAGATCCGCGAAATCGACCCCGTGCAGCAGCCTTGCCACCTCGGCATCCGCCACATGGACCACCGGCGCGGCCTCGAGGCTGGCGCCGATCACCTTCGCCGTGCGCTGCACCTCCAGCGCCGCGGTTACTGCGCGCCGCACACTGCGGATCCGCGCCCATTTCGCCGCCAGATCCGCATCGAGCCAGCCCTCGGGCGTTGCCGGCATGTCCTGCAGATGCACCGAATCGTCCTCGGACGGGAAGCGCGAAAGCCACACGTCCTCCATCGTGAACACCAGAATCGGGGCAAGCCAGGTGGTCAGGCGGTGGAACAGCATATCCAGCACCGTGCGCGCGGCGCGGCGGCGCGGGCTGTCGGCGCCGTCGCAGTAAAGCGCGTCCTTGCGGATGTCGAAATAGAAGGCCGAAAGGTCGACGGTGCAGAACTGGAACAGTTTCTGGAACACGCCCTGGAAATCATAGGCCGCATAGCCCGCCCGCACCTGGCCGTCCAGCTCGGCCAGCCGGTGCAGCACCCAGCGCTCCAGCTCTGGCATCTCGTGGGGCGCCACCGCCTCGGCCTCGGACCAGCCGCTGAGGTTGCCCAGCATGAAGCGCAGCGTGTTGCGCAGGCGGCGGTAGCTGTCGGCCACGCCCTTCAGGATCTCGGGGCCGATGCGCTGATCGACGGTGAAATCGGTCTGCGCCACCCAAAGCCGCAGGATATCGGCGCCGTATTGCTTCACCACCTCCTCGGGGACAATGGTGTTGCCCAGTGACTTCGACATCTTGAGGCCCTTCTCGTCCAGGGTGAACCCGTGGGTCACCACCTGGCGATAGGGCGCCCGCCCCAGCGTCGCGCAGCCCTGCAGCATCGAGGAATGGAACCAGCCGCGGTGCTGGTCGGTGCCTTCCATGTAGACATCGGCGATGCTGTCGGGCGTCCCGTCGGCGCGGTCGCGCAGCACGAAGGCATGGGTCGAGCCGCTGTCGAACCACACGTCGAGCACGTCGAAGACCTGGACATAAGCCTCGGGGTCGGCACGACCCTTCAGCATCTCTTCCTTGAAGCCCTCGGTGTACCACACGTCCGCGCCGTTCTTCTCGAAGGCGGCGATGATGCGGGCATTGACCTCATCGTCGCGCAACAGAAAGCCCTCGTCGGTGGGCTTCGCCCCCTTCTTCACGAAACAGGTCAGCGGCACGCCCCAGGCGCGTTGGCGCGAAAGCACCCAGTCCGGGCGCGCCTCGATCATCGAAAATAGGCGGTTGCGGCCCGATTGCGGGGTGAAGGTCACCAGCTCGTCGATCGAGGTCAGGGCGCGGCTGCGGATCGTGTCGCCGTACTGGCCCATGCCGTCGTCAAGCTTCACGTCGATCGCGGCGAACCATTGCGGGGTGTTGCGGTAGATCACCGGTGCCTTGGAACGCCAGGAATGCGGATAGGAGTGCTTGATCTTGCCACGCGCCAGAAGGCCGCCGACCTCGGCCAGCTTGTCGATCACCGCCTTGTTGGCGTCGCCCTCCTTGCCGTTCGGCTTGAGGATCATCTTGCCGCCGAAGAACGGCAGATCGGTGCGGAAACTGCCGTCGTCCATCACGTTGTAGGTGATGACCTGGGTCAGCATCCCGAGATCGCGGTAAAGCTCGTATTCCTCCATCCCGTGCGAGGGCGCGCAATGAACAAAGCCGGTGCCTTCGGTATCGGTGACGAAGTCGGCCGCGCGGAAATCGCGCAGGTCGTCCCATTCACCGTTCGCGCCTTCGGCGCCGGCCAGCGGATGGGACAGCTTGATCCCCTCCAGTTCCGACACGGGCACGTCGCGGATGCGACGGTACATGCCTTCCTCCAGCCGCGCGCGGCTCATCACGTCGGCGGCCAGGTTGTCGGCCAGCAGGTAGCGGTCGCCCTTCGCGGCCCAGCATTGTTCGGGCGTGTCGGTGACCTCGTAAAGGCCGTAGGAGATGTCCTTGCCGTAGACCACCGCCTTGTTCGACGGCATGGTCCAGGGCGTGGTGGTCCAGATCACCACATGGGCGCCGGCAAGCGCGCTGTCGGCGGGCTCGGCCACCTTGAACTTCACCCAGATCGTGAAGCTTTCCTTGTCGTGGTATTCGACCTCGGCCTCGGCCAGCGCGGTCTTCTCGACCGGGCTCCACATCACCGGCTTCGAGCCCTGGTAGAGCGTGCCGTTCATCAGGAATTTCTGGAATTCGGCCGCGATCACCGCCTCGGCGTGGTAATCCATCGTCACATAGGGATCGTCCCACTTGCCGGTGATGCCCAGGCGCTTGAATTCCTCGCGCTGGATGTCGATCCAGCCCTCGGCGAACTTGCGGCATTCCTGGCGGAAGGCGACCACGTCGACCTCGTCCTTGTTCAGGCCCTTGGCGCGGTATTGCTCTTCGATCTTCCATTCGATCGGCAGGCCGTGGCAATCCCAGCCCGGCACATAGCGCGCGTCGCGCCCCATCATCTGGTGCGAGCGCACGATCATGTCCTTGATCGTCTTGTTCAGCGCATGGCCGATGTGCAGATGCCCGTTCGCATAGGGCGGGCCATCATGCAGGATGAACGGCTTGCGGTCGGCGGCGGTCTCGCGCAGGCGGTCGTAGATGCCGATCCTTTCCCACCGGGCCAGCCATTCCGGCTCACGCGCAGGCAGGCCCGCGCGCATCGGGAATTCGGTTTCGGGAAGGAAGACGGTCGAACGGTAGTCGGGCGTGTCGGCGCACATCGGAAAGGCTCTCCGGGCAGGGGTAGGATCGGTTCTGAGGAGGGCGGCGCGAAAAGCTCAGGCGCCTTGTCCCGGCGACTGAAGGATCAGCACGCCGGGCCGGTAATTCGAATGAGGATCGCGAATGCGCAGGTCATCAAGGGGCTTATACGCGCGCGCCCCGCAGGGGTCCAGAGGCCGCGAGGGCATGCCGGCGCGCTGCGGGGGGCGCGAAGGCACCCGGGCCGCGCGCCCCCCGGCCCGAATGCGCAGCCTCTCGCCCCTGTGATGGTTTTGTGGGGTTTTTCGGCCGAAAGGACGCACCCGGGGCGCTTGCCCGACGGCGGCGACGGGTCTAAGGCCAAGGTCGAACCGAAAAGGAATGATCCATGGCCAGACGACCGGACGCGAAGCTGGAAGACCGCGGGAAAGCGAAGCGGGTGGGCGGGCTCAAGGGATTGGGGCCGTTCCTGAAGCCCTATCGCGGCATGGTCGCGATGGTGCTGGCCGCGCTGGTCTTTACCTCGGGCATCTCGCTGATACTGCCGATCGCCGTGCGCCGGGTGATCGACGGCTTCAGCACGTCCTCGTCGGCGCTGCTCGACAAATACTTCCTGGCGGCGCTGGGCATCGCCACCGCGCTCGCGCTGGGAACCGGCGCGCGCTATTACCTCGTCACCCGGCTGGGAGAGCGCGTGGTGGCCGACATTCGCCGCGCGCTGTTCGACAAGGTGGTGGGCCTTTCGCCGGCCTTCTACGAGAAGATCATGACCGGCGAGGTGATCAGCCGCCTGACCACCGACACCACGCTGATCCTGTCGGTGATCGGCTCGTCCGTCTCGGTCGCGCTGCGCAACGTGCTGCTGCTGATCGGCGGTCTTGCCCTGATGCTGTACACCAGCGCCAAGCTGACCGGGCTGGTGCTGTTGATCGTGCCGGTAGTGATCGTGCCGATCATCCTGCTGGGCCGCCGTCTGCGGGGCCTGAGCCGTGAGAACCAGGACTGGATCGCCAAGTCTTCGGGCAACGCGTCCGAGGCGCTGCAGGCCGCGCAGACGGTGCAGGCCTTCACCCACGAAGCGCAAAGCCGCGCCGAATTCGCCCGCGTGACCGAGGAAAGCTACCTGTCCGCCAAGCGCCGCATCGGGGTGCGCGCGGCCCTGACGGTGATCGTGATCTTCCTGGTTTTCGCGGGCATCGTCGGCGTCCTGTGGATCGGCGCGCGCGACGTGCGCTCGGGCGGGATGAGCGTGGGTGCTCTGATCCAGTTCGTGATCTACGCGGTGCTGGTGTCGGGCGCGGTTGCCGCGCTGTCCGAGATCTGGGGGGAACTGCTGCGCGCCGCCGGCGCCACCGAACGGCTGGTGGAGCTTCTGAACGCCACCGATGCGGTCGCCGATCCGGCCACGCCGCAGCCGCTGCCGCGCCCCGCCGCCGGCGCGATCGCCTTCGAGGGCGTCACCTTCCACTATCCCACCCGGCCCGAACGCTCGGCACTGGAGGGGATCGACCTGGCCGTGCGCCCAGGCGAGACGGTAGCCCTGGTGGGCCCCTCGGGCGCGGGCAAGACCACGGTGATCCAGCTGCTGCTGCGCTTCTACGACCCGGCCGCGGGCACGATCCGCATCGACGGGGTGGATCTGCGTGCCATGAACCGCGCCGATTTCCGCCGCGCGATCGCGCTGGTGCCGCAAGATCCGGTGATCTTCGCCGCCACCGCGCGCGAAAACATCCGCTTCGGCCGCCCCGATGCCTCGGATGCCGAGGTCGAGGCCGCCGCCCGCGCCGCCGCCGCGCATGACTTCATCGCCGCGCTTCCCGAAGGCTACGACGCCTATGTCGGCGAGCGCGGGGTGATGCTGTCGGGCGGCCAGAAGCAGCGCATCGCGATCGCCCGCGCGATCCTGCGCGACGCGCCGGTGCTGCTTCTGGACGAGGCCACCTCGGCGCTTGATGCCGAAAGCGAACGCCTGGTGCAGCAGGCGGTGGAAAAGCTGTCGAAGGATCGTACCACGCTGATCGTCGCGCATCGGCTGGCCACCGTGAAGAAGGCCGACCGGATCGTGGTGTTCGACGAGGGCCGCATCGTCGCGACCGGCACCCATGACGCGCTGGTGGCCGAGGGCGGCCTTTACGCGCGCCTGGCGCGGCTGCAGTTCACCGAAGGGCTGGCGGCCGAGTGATCGGCGCGCCGCGTCAGATCCAGCGCCGCACGCGGGCCTTGTAGGCCTCGTACGCGTCGCCGAACTGGGCGGCGAGAATGCGCTCTTCGGGCAGCACGACACGCTGGCGGGTGACCAGCGTGGCCAGCGCGGCAAAGCCGACGATCCAGATGTCGTCGGTGATCACCGCGATGCCAAGGCTGATCAGGATCAGCGCCAGATAGCCGGGGTTGCGCGAAATGCGGTAGGGGCCCGTGGTGACCAATGTGCCCGGCGCCTGCCGCACGTCAAAGGCCACCCCGCGCGCGCGAAACGCCTTCATCGCCGGGCGTACCAGCACCACGGCGATGACAATCAGCGCTGGCCCGAGGCTGAGCCTGACCCACATGGGCAACAGGGCGACCGGCCACAGCCATTCGGCCACGAGGCCCAGCACCACGGCCGCGATATAAAGAAACGGGGGGATCAGGCGTCCAGCCCTTTGCAATAAATGGTGTAGGTGAGAACCACGAAAACGCGGAGCGTAACGGCGGCTTCGAACCCGGTGCGGCCGATGCAGTGTTTCGCAAGAATATCAGGTCCCCGGGGTTACTCGTCGCGCCCGGGTTCGTTTGGGTCATTGGAAAATAGCGCGATCTTGTTACCATGCGGGTCCCGAAGGTAGCCGACATAAAATTGCGGGCCATACGAAGCCCGGAAGCCAGGCTGACCCTCGTCAGAGCCGCCTGCGGCCAATGCAGCCCTATGAAGGTCACGGACCTGTTTCTGCGACCGCGCCTGAAACGCGACCATGACGCCATTCCCAGCCGATGCAGATTGCCCATTAAAGGGCGATTTGACGTAGAAATCTGGCTGAACGGTGGACTGACCGGCTTCTACGGGCAAGATGTAGCTCAAGTCCCCATGATACCGTTCAAGCCTGTAGCCAAGCGCTGGGAGGAATGCCGAATAGAAGCATTCGGCCTTTGCAAGATCATCTGCTCCGACGGTGAAGTAGGCAATCATGCTGCGGAGTTTCTCCAAGTGTTTCGGCGATGGTAATGGGATAGCCGCGAAAAAGAGCCGACTGAGACATGCCCTTATCTATTGCGTAGCACCCCACGACTGAAAGCGGCAATGGACGTAGCCGTCCACTTCTGTCCAATCAGGTCGACGCTCAAGTAGTCTTGGCGAACGGCAAATAAGCCCCGCTCAGCCGACATTCCTCACAAAAAGCTCCCGAAGAAATCTTCGGGAGCCGTTGTTCGACATGACCTTGTACCCACAAGAAGTTTGGCCTCAACATGCACCATTTATTGCAAAGGGCTGGATCAGGCGTATCCCGGTCTTCTGCGCAGTTTCGATCAATTGGTCCCTCCCGCTTGCGCCGGTCCCGGCAACCGGCCGCGCCACCCCAGCATCGGCGGCGCGGTGGGCAAGTCAATCCCCGCGCGGCAATCCCGCCGACAGGCGCGGCGGGGCGGGCAGGCGCCCGAGGGGCGGGGCGAAACGGCATCCGATACGGTGGATATCGCATCCCGCACCCCGGTCGCGCTGCGTAACCCTTGCGCTGAGGCGAAATTCTTCCCACTCTTGGAGGACAACGAAGGCCCCGTTTAAGGGGCGCCGATGGGAGGTAGACATGGGAAAGTACG
The DNA here is from genome assembly GCF_900106675.1 of Allgaiera indica. Classification (GTDB taxonomy): domain Bacteria; phylum Pseudomonadota; class Alphaproteobacteria; order Rhodobacterales; family Rhodobacteraceae; genus Acidimangrovimonas; species Acidimangrovimonas indica. The sequence continues at coordinate 45,374 of NZ_FNOB01000017.1, read as the reverse complement.
CGACACTGGCGGATCGCAACGCGATCGAGGCCGAGGCAGCCTGGGAGGGCCGCGATCTGTCGCGCACGATGTATCGTTTCCTTTCGGAAACCGCGGACCGGCATCCCGACCAGCCCGCGGTGTCCTTCCAGATCCTGTCGGGCCCCGCCGACCCCGCCGAGACCCTTAGCTGGGCGGAACTGCGCGCCCGCGTTACCCAGGCTGCGAACCTGTTTCGCAGCCTTGGTATCGGGCCCGACACGGTGGTCGCCTTTGTGATGCCCAACGCCAATGAAACCGTGGTGACGCTGCTGGGCGGCGCCGTCGCGGGGATCGTCAACCCGATCAACCCGCTGCTCGATGCCGAACAGATCGGCGCCATCCTGCGTGAGACCGGCGCCAAGGTGGTGGTCACGCTCAAGGGCTTCCCCAAGACCGATGTCGGCCAGAAAGTGGCGCAGGCGGTGGTCCTGGCGCCGAAGGTCGAAACCGTGCTGGAGGTCGATCTCAACCGCTATCTCACCGGCGTCAAGCGCCTGCTGGTGCCGCTGGTCCGGCCAAAGATCCAGGTCACCCACAAGGCCCGCGTGCTTGACTTCAACCGCGAATGCAACCGCCACCCCGCCGACCGGCTGACCTTCGAAGACCCGCTCGAAGACCGTTTCGCCGCTTATTTCCACACCGGCGGCACCACCGGAATGCCCAAGGTCGCGCAGCACAAGGTGTCGGGGATGATCTATAACGGCTGGCTCGGCGAACGGCTGCTGTTTCGCAAGACCGACCGGGTGATCTGTCCGCTGCCGCTGTTTCATGTCTTCGCGGCCTATCCCGTCCTGATGTCGGCGATCGCCTCCGGCGCGCATGTGATCTTCCCCACCCCCGCCGGCTATCGCGGCGAGGGCGTGGTCGACAATTTCTGGAAGCTGGTCGAGCGTTGGAAGATCACCTATGTGATCGCGGTGCCGACGGCGATCTCGGCGCTGATGCAGCGCAAGATCGACGCCGATGTCTCGACCCTGCGTTTCGCCTTCTCGGGCTCTGCCCCGCTGCCGGTGGAATTGTACAAGCGCTTCGAGGCCGCGACCGGCGTGACCATCTGCGAAGGCTACGGTCTGACCGAGGCCACCTGCCTTGTGTCGATCAACCCGCCCGACGGCGAAAAGAAGATCGGCTCGGTCGGGCTGCCGTTTCCCCATACGGACGTGCGCATCCTGATGTGCGACGAGGCCGGCAACATCACCCGCGAATGCGGCCCCGACGAGGTGGGCGAGATCTGCGTCGCCAATCCCGGCGTGGTGACCGGCCAGACCTATACCGACGACAGCAAGAACACGAACCTCTATGCCGGGGGAACCCACCTGCGCACCGGCGATCTGGGGCGGATCGACCCGGACGGCTATCTGTTCATCACCGGCCGCGCCAAGGATCTGATCATCCGCGGCGGCCACAACATCGACCCGGCCGAGATCGAAGAGGCGCTCGCGGGTCATGAGGCGGTGGCCTTCGCCGGTGCGATCGGCCAACCCGATGCCCATTCGGGCGAATTGCCCTGCGCCTATGTGGAACTGGTGGCGGGCGCCGACGTCACGGTCGAGGAATTGCTGGACTACGCCCGCGCCAATATCCATGAACGCGCCGCGATCCCGCGCCATATCGAGATCCTGCCCGAACTGCCCAAGACGGCGGTCGGCAAGGTCTTCAAGCCTGAACTGCGCAAACGCGCGATCAAGCGGGTCTATGATGCCGCCCTGGCCGAGGCCGGCCTTGCCGCCGAGGTCGCCGAGGTGGTCGAGGACAAGAAACGCGGGCTTGTGGCCCGCCTGCGCAAGACCGGCGAGGTTGATCCCCAGAGGGTCGCCCACACGCTGGGCGAGTTGACGCGCCCCTGGGAATGGGACGCCGAGTGACATGAGCCCCGGAAATGGCGTGAATCTTCGGCCCTGCGTGGCCGAAGACGGCATCTGACATCACGAAGACTTGATCGCCTCGCGCCCTTGGCCCACACTCGGGGGTGTTGCCCATGCTACCTCGGGAGGGATCGATGAAGTCCACCGCCATCCTTGCCGCCGCGCTTGCGCTGGCCGTTTCGCTTGGGGGCGCGCCCCGCCCCGCTGCGGCCGAGGTCACCTCGCGCACGATCTACAAGCATCAAAGCTGGCAGGTGCGGGTGGTGAATTACGGCGACAAGCGCTTGCGCTGTGTCGCGCAGGTTACGCGCTCGGGGAACATCTTTTCGATCTGGGCCAGCCCGACCAGCCGGGTACGGTTGCAGTTCTATTCGCGCGACTGGGCCTTCGGTGCGCGCCACCGGGGCGACCTGAGGGTCCGGATCGACGGCTATCCCTCGTGGCGGATGACGAATGCCGAACTTTACAAGCACTCGGTGCTGTTCAACCTGCCCAGCTCCAGCAAGGGCACGAAATTCCTGCTGGAGGTCGCACGAGGCAGCACTTTGCGTCTCTACAACAGCCGCGGCAAACATGTGCGCTCCTACACGCTGGCCGGCTCTCGCGCCTCGATGTCGGCGCTGATCCGCTGCGTGAAGGCCTTGCGTGGTGGCAACGGCAGCGCGGGCGGCGGCGGAGGCGGTGGCTCCAACCCGTTCGACTGAACGGCCAGGCGTCTTCCGCGCGCCACTGGCCCGGATTGTGCCGCCGCAAGAATGTTTCAAAGAGGGGAGCGCAGCTGGCGTTCGCTCATCTCCTCATCTTGGCACAAGCCCTCCGAGGCGGCAGCGTCCCCGCCAGTTTGCCGCGCCGGCAAAGCGTCTTCCACCTCGCCGGCCAAGCCGCGCCTTTTACCCGCATTGCGCGGAACAAAGGGGGGACAGGGCTTGAACCGGCGCGGCAAACCGGCGATGGTCGGGCATTCCAATCCAGGCCGCCCATGACCTCTGACCCGACCCTTCGCCCGGACCGTTTGCCCGAGGATGCCGACCGGGCGCTGCGGCCGCAGCAGCTTGAGGAATTCATCGGCCAGGCCGAGGCGCGCGCCAATCTGCGGGTCTTCATCGAAAGCGCCCGGATGCGCGGCGAGGCGATGGACCACACGCTGTTTCACGGCCCCCCGGGCCTGGGCAAGACGACGCTGGCCCAGATCATCGCGCGCGAACTGGGGGTGGGGTTTCGCATGACTTCCGGCCCGGTCCTGGCCAAGGCCGGCGATCTGGCCGCGATCCTGACCAATCTCGAACCCCGCGACGTCCTGTTCATAGACGAGATCCACCGCCTGAACCCCGCGGTCGAGGAAGTGCTCTACCCCGCGATGGAGGATTTCGCCCTCGATCTGGTGATCGGGGAAGGGCCGGCCGCGCGCACCGTGCGGATCGACCTGCAGCCTTTCACCCTGGTCGGCGCCACCACGCGGCTGGGCCTCTTGACGACACCGCTGCGCGACCGCTTCGGCATTCCCACGCGGCTGCAGTTCTATACCGAGGCCGAACTCCACGAGATCGTCACCCGCGGCGCGCGCCTCTTGGGCGTGCCCTCCGCCCCCGAAGGCTGCGCCGAGATCGCGTGCCGCGCCCGCGGCACCCCGCGCATCGCCGGGCGCCTGCTGCGCCGCGTGGTCGATTTCGCGCTGGTCGAAGGCGACGGCACGCTCACCCGCGAGATCGCCGACAGCGCCCTGACGCGCCTCGGCGTCGATCATCTGGGCCTCGACGGGGCGGACCGGCGCTATCTGGGCCTGATGGCCGAACATTACGGCGGCGGGCCGGTGGGGGTGGAAACCCTCTCGGCTGCGCTGTCCGAAAGCCGCGACGCGATCGAGGAAGTCATCGAACCCTATCTACTGCAGCAGGGCCTCCTCGCCCGCACCCCGCGCGGCCGGATGCTGACCCAGCGCTCCTGGCGCCATCTCGGCCTCGAGGCCCCCAAACTTCCCGGTCAGGGCGAACTGTTCGAGGGCTGATCTTGCCCTTTCATCGTTCCCGAAATACGCATGCGGCGCCTGCAATCCCATGCCCACGCACGCCCCAGAGGCCCCGATGACCCCCGAAGATATCGCCCCGCTCTTCACCCGCGCCGACGGCAGGTACCTCTGCGCCCGCTGGGGCCGTCCGATCGTGCCGGTGGTCTTCGGGGTCGAGGACGCCACGCTTTCCTCCGTCAAGGGCGCGATCGAGGCGGTGGTGGCGCTGGCCGGCCACCAGATGGCCGAGACCGACCCGGAATTGGGCGCCAATCTGATGATCTTCTTCTTCCGCGATTGGGCGGAACTCGGCGGCGTGCCCAATCTCGACCGGCTGATCCCGGACCTCCCCCCGCTGCTCGCGCGGCTGCAGGCTCAGGGCGCGAACCAGTACCGCGCCTTCCGCTTCGACGCGGATGGGGCGATCCGCGCGGCCTTCGTCTTCCTGCGCATGGATGCCGCGCTTTCCGTCCTGCCGGCCGAGGAACTGGCGCTGGCCCAGGCCGCGCAGGTGATCCTGCTGTGGTCGGAACAGGCCTTCGCCAACCGCTCGCCCCTGGCGCGGGCGGGCACGGGCGCGCAGGCCACGGTGATCCTGCGCCCCGAGATCGCCGGGCTGATCCGCGCGGCCTATGATCCGGCGATGCCGGCGGTGGCACAGGATCCCAGTCATGCGCTGCGGCTGGCGGCGCGGCTCGGATCAGGGTAAGGTCCGGCGCGATTCCACGGCAACGAAAGGAACGGGACGATGCCGGTCAAGGTGTTCATCGACGGCGAGGCAGGGACGACGGGGCTTCAGATCCGCGAGCGTCTGGCCACGCGCGATGACATCGCGCTGGTCAGTGTCGACCCGGAGCGGCGCAAGGACCCGGCCGCGCGGCTGGAGGCCTATGCCGAGGCCGACGCCGCGATCCTGTGCCTGCCCGACGACGCCGCGCGCGAAATCGTGGCCCAGGCGAAGGATCTGAAGACCCGGATCATCGACGCCTCGACCGCGCACCGGGTGCATCCCGATTGGGCCTATGGCTTCCCCGAGATGACGAAGGACCAGCGCGCGAAGATTGCCGCGGCGCGCTATGTCTCGAACCCCGGCTGTTGGGCGACCTGCGCCATCGCGCTGATCCGGCCGCTGGTGGCGGCGGGACTGATCGACCCGGCAACCGCGCCCGCGATCTCGGGCGTGTCGGGCTATACCGGCGGCGGCAAGGCGATGATCGCGGAATACGAGAGCGGCGCGGTGCAGGGATCCTTCCTCTATGGCGCGGGGCAGGGCCACAAGCACCTGCCCGAGATCACCCTGCATGGCGGGCTGCGGGCCGCTCCGGTCTTCGTGCCCTCGGTGGGCGATTACGCGCAGGGCATGGCGCTAGCGCTGCATCTGCACATGGGCGCCGACGGCATCGCCCGCGCCGAAGCGGCGCTGAGCGATGCCTATGCTGGCGAGCGTTTCGTCCAGGTCGTTCCGGCCTCGGCGCACGCGCCGCGCGTGATGCCGCAGCGCCTGAACGGCACCAACCGGCTGGAGCTGTCGGTGCATGGCAATCCCGCGACCGGCGGCGCCGCGGCGGTCGCGGTGCTCGACAACCTGGGCAAGGGGGCCTCGGGCGCGGCGGTGCAGAACCTCAACGTGATGTTCGGCCTCGACGAGGGTGCGGGCCTTCACGAGGCGGCGCTGGAGGAGGCGGCGTCTTGAGCCACCGCTTCGGCCTTCGGGTCTATTACGAGGACACCGATCTTGCCGGCATCGTCTATTACGCGAATTATCTGAAGTTCATCGAGCGCGCGCGCAGCGAATGGGTGCGCGCGCTGGGTGTCGATCAGGTCGCGCTCAAGGCCGATCACGGGATCGTCTTCGCCGTGCGCCGGGTCGAGGCCGATTACCTGTCGCCCGCGCGCTTCGATGACCTGCTGGAGGTCGACACCAGCCTTCAGGCGCTGAGCGGCGCGCGCATCGCGCTGTGCCAGGAGGTGCTGCGCGGCACCGATCGGCTGTTCACGGCGGCGGTCACGCTGGTCTGCCTCACGGAAAAGGGTGCGCCCGTGCGCATTCCGGCGGATATTCGCCGGGTTCTGAGCGCTGCTGTGGAAACTTCCCGCCGTTGACGGCCATGTGTTGGCAAATCGCCTCGAAACCGGGTAGAATCGCCGTGTAATCGGGCCGTCGGCAAGAACGGTCGGTAAAGGATACGAGCAGGCACATGGATACCCAAACCCTAGCTGCGGCACACGCGGTCGATTTCTCGATGCTGGCGCTGTTCATGCGGGCCACCATCACCGTCAAGCTGGTGATGATCCTGCTAATCGTCGCCTCGTTCTGGTCCTGGGCGATCATCATCCAGAAGCATCTGAACTTTCGTCGCGCCCGGGCGCATTCCTCGGGCTTCGACGAGGCCTTCTGGTCGGGCGAGCCGTTGGATGAGCTTTACGAGCAGATCGGCGCCGAGCCCGAGGGCGCGTCAGAGCGGATCTTCTCGGTCGGGATGCTGGAATGGCGCCGCAGCCACCGCAAGGACGGCAAGCTGATCGCCGGTGCCCAGGCGCGGATCGACCGGTCGATGGACGTGGCGATCGCCAAGGAGGCCGAGGTGCTGAACCGCGGGCTGTCGTTCCTGGCGACGGTCGGCTCGACCGCGCCCTTCGTGGGGCTTTTCGGCACGGTCTGGGGGATCAAACATGCCTTCGAGCAGATCGCGATGAGCCAGAACACCAACCTGGCGGTGGTGGCGCCCGGGATCGCGGAGGCGCTGGTCGCCACCGCGCTGGGCCTGGTGGCGGCGATCCCGGCGGTGATCTTCTACAACAAGCTTTCCGCCGACAGCGACCGTATCATCGGCGGCTACGAGGCCTTCGCGGACGAATTCGCGACGATCCTCTCGCGTCAGCTGGACGGGGCGGCATAAGATGGCCGCAGGAGTCGCAAATCACGGGGGCGGAACGGGGCGGCGCGGGCGCAGGCGGCGCACCGGGCGGTCGCACGCGATGTCTGAAATCAATGTCACGCCGATGGTCGACGTGATGCTGGTGCTTCTGGTGATCTTCATGGTCGCCGCACCGCTTCTGACCGTGGGCGTGCCGGTGAAACTGCCCAAGACCGCGGCCACCACATTGCCGACCGAGAAACAGGCGCCGCTGACGGTGACGCTGACCGCGGACGGCAAGGTCGCGATCCAGAAGACCATCGTGCCGGATGATCAGCTGATCCCCAAGCTCAAGGCGATCGCGGCCGAGCGCAAGGACGACAAGCTGTATCTGCGCGCGGACGGTAAGGTCACCTATGACAAGGTCGCCCAGGTGATGGGGGCGCTCAATGCCGCGGGCTTCCACGACATCGGCCTGGTGACGGATTCCAACGGCCCCAGCTTCGGCGGCGGACCGAATTCTGGCGGCGGAAACGGCAACTAGGCCGGCTGGCATGGAAAACAGGGGCTACATCATCTCCGGTATCGGGCATGTTGGCCTGATCCTCTGGGTGCTGTTCGGCGGCTGGTTCTGGCAGTCGCATCAGAACCCCGCGGTCAGCGTCGCCAACGTGTCGCTGATCAGCCCCAAGCAGTTCCAGGCGCTCGACGCCGCCGCCTCGGCACCGCCGAAGGCGCCGCAAACCAAGATCGCGCCGCCCAAGCCCGCCGCGCCCGAAACCTCGCCCGCGCCGAGGCCGCAGCCGGCGCCGAAACCCGAACCCACGCCGCCGGCCGCCACGCCGCCCGAACTGGCGCCGAAGCCGCAGCCCAAGCCCGAGGCGCAGGATGCCCGGCCCCAGCCCGACGTGGCGCCCGCGCCGCCGCCGTCGCCGCCGGCGCCGAAGCTGAGCGAGAAGCCCCAGACGCGCAAGATCGACCGCGTGGCCCCCACGCCCGCGCCGAAATCCGAGGCCAAGGCCGCCCCCAAGAAGCAAGAGGCGGTGACGCCCAAGCTGGCCGAGAAGACGCCGGTGCCGGAAAAGCCCAAGGAGGCCGCCGCGCCGAAGGAGGCCGCTACCCGCATCGCGACCGAAGAGAACACCGCCAAGGAGAACGCGGCCCCGCTAAGCCTGGCACCCGCCGCCAGCCCGCGCCCGATGCATCGCCCGCAACGCATGGCCTCGGCCGCGCCGGTGCCGCCGGCCAAGCCCGCGCCCGAACAGAAGCCCGAGAAACCTAAGCCCGAGAAACCTAAGCCCGAGACGCCCAAGCCAGAGAAACCGAAGTCCGAAAAGCCCGCCAAGGCCCAGGAAAGCGCCGTCAACGACGCGGTTGCCGCCGCGCTGGCCAGCGCCGTGGCCGACAGCCAGGGCCAGGGCAAGACCCAGGGCAAGCTGGGCAATGGAACCGCAGCCGAGGGCCCGCCGTTGACCTCGGCGGAGAAGGAGGGGCTGACCCTTGCGGTTCAGAAGTGCTGGTATGTCGATGTGGGGTCGGCCGCGGCGGATGTCACCGTCACGCTGGGCTTCTCGCTCAATCCCGACGGCACCGTGGTGTCGGGCTCCGTCCATCAGATCTCGGCCACCAAGGGCAGCCCGGACGCGCAGCGCGCCGCCTATGACGCCGCGCGCCGCGCGGTGCTGGTCTGCGGCGCCGATGGGTATAAGCTGCCGGCGGCGAAATACGCCCAGTGGAAGAATGTCGAGGTCACCTTCAATCCCGCTCAGATGAGGTCCCGCTGATGCGCCGGCCTTGCCCCGTCCCCCGAAGAAGATGAGGTCAACATGCGCCTGTTCCGACCGCTCGCCATCGCCATCGCCCTTCTGGGGCTTGCCCTGGTTCCCGCCTGGGCGCAGTCGCGCGGACCGCTGAAGATCGAGATCAACCAGGGTGTAATTGAGCCGATCCCCTTCGCGCTGCCGGCCTTCGTGGCCGAGGATGCCAGCGCCCAGCAGTATGTGCAGCGGATCGACCAGGTGATCAGCGCCGACCTGACCGGCACCGGCCTGTTTCGCGAAATCCCGCAAAGTGCCTATATCAGCCGCATCACCAGCTTCGACGCGCCGGTGCAATACGGCGACTGGAAGGCGATCAACGCCCAGGCGCTGATCACCGGGGCGGTCAGCATCCAGGGCAACCAGATCGTGGTGAAGTTCCGCCTGTTCGACGTGTTCTCGGGTCAGCCGCTGGGGCAGGGGCTGCAATTCGCGGGATCGGTCGATACCTGGCGGCGGATGGCGCACAAGGTGGCCGATGCCGTCTACAGCCGGATCACCGGCGAGGGCGGCTATTTCGACAGCCGCGTGGTCTTCGTTTCCGAGACCGGGCCCAAGAACGCGCGCAAGAAGCGGCTGGCGATCATGGATTATGACGGCGCCAACGTCCAATACCTGACCTCGGGCGGCACGCTGGTGCTGGCGCCGCGCTTCTCGCCCGATGGCAAGCGGATCCTCTACACCTCCTACAAGAGCGGCGAGCCGCGGATCTATGTGATGGATCTGGCGACGCGGCAGACCCGGATCCTGGACGACCAGCAGGGCACGATGACCTTCGCACCGCGCTTTTCGCCGGACGGCAACACGGTGGTGTTCTCGCTCGAACGTGGTGGCAATACCGATCTCTACTCGCTGGACCTGGCCACCGGGCAGCGCACCCAGCTGACCAACACGCCCTCGATCGACACCGGGCCCTCCTATTCCCCCGACGGCAAGCGGATCGTGTTCGAGAGCGACCGTTCCGGCACGCAGCAGATCTATATCATGCCCGCCACCGGCGGCCCCGTGACGCGGATCAGTTTCGGCGCCGGGCGCTATTCCACGCCGGTCTGGTCGCCGCGCGGTGACCTGATCGCCTTCACCAAGCAATACGAGGGGCGCTTTCACATCGGGGTGATGCGCACCGATGGCTCGGACGAGCGGCTGCTGACGGCCTCGTTCCTTGACGAAGGCCCGACTTGGGCGCCCAATGGGCGGGTGCTGATGTTCACGCGCGAAACCTCCGGTGTGAACGGCGCGCCGTCGCTTTACACGGTGGATGTTTCGGGGCGCAACCTGCGCAAGGTGCCGACGCCGAACGATGCATCGGATCCGTCCTGGGGGCCGCTCTTGCCGTGACGTAGGTCACCGCGCCTGCCGGGGCGCGTTCCCAAGGACCGGCGGATTTGGTATCACAGTGCCATTGAGGCACGAACAGACAGAGGGACACCCCAAATGACGCGCCATCTGACGAAGGCCCTGATGCTGATCGCCGTGCTCGGCGTCGCGGCCTGTAACAACCCCGACCGCTACGCCAACGGCGCCGGCGGGACCGGGGCGAACGCCGCCAACGGGATCAGCAGCTCGCCCCTGGGCGATCCGAACGATCCCAAGTCGATCGCCTATTTCAACCAGACCGTCGGTGACACCGTGCATTTCGCCGAGGACCAGTCGACGCTGGACCCGCAGGCGCAGCAGATCCTGGCGGCGCAGGCGACCTGGCTGGCGCGCAATTCCGATTACGGCGTCATCGTCGAAGGCCATGCCGATGAGCGCGGTACCCGCGAATACAACCTTGCGCTGGGTGCCCGCCGGGCCAGCGCGGTGAAGGAATTCCTGGCCGCACACGGTATTCCGGCCACCCGGATGCGCACCATCAGCTACGGCAAAGAGCGCCCGATCGCCCTGTGCTCGGCGCCGCAATGCTACGCGGCCAACCGCCGTGCCGTGACGGTGCTGACCCAGCCCGGCAACAGCTAGGGGCGCGCCGCGATGACCGGTATCCGGCTGATGCCCCCGCAAGTTCTCTTGGCGGCCGCGCTGACCTTCGGGCTGGGCGCGGCGGCGCCGGTGTTCGCGCAGAACGTCGGCGCCTCGGCTACCATGTCGGGGCCCGAACGGACCCAGACCCTGGCCGATATCCGCAAGGAACTGGACGGCCTCTACGCCCAGGTCCACGGCCTCAAGCAAGAACTGGCGCCAGGCGCGGGCGGCGGCTCGACCGCGCCGCAGCTGAGTGGCAGCGTGCAGGAGCGGCTGGACGCGATCACCGCGCAGCTTCAGCAACTGACCAACCAGACCGAGGAATTGCAGCACCGGGTCAGTTCCGTGGTTCAGGACGGCACGCGGCGCATCGGCGATCTGAACTTCCGGCTGTGCGAGTTGGAAAAGGGCTGTGACATCGGCAAGCTGAAGAAGACCCCGCTGTTGGGCGTCGCGATTCCGACGCAGGCGGGTAGCGGTGGCGGCGATCAAGGCCAGGACCAAGGCCTGGCCGCGGCCGGCGCCGCCAACGGGACCGCCCCGAACGAGATGGGGACGGTATCGGCCGCGCCGGATCTGGCGGTGGGCGAACAATCCGATTTCGATCGCGCCGAGGCGGCGCTTCAGGCCAAGAAATACCAGGATGCGGCCAATCTGTTTCGCAAGTTCGCCCAGACCTACACCGCCGGCCCCCTGACCGGGCAGGCGCATTTCTACCGTGGCCAGGCGCTGGCGGCCATGGGCCAGACGGCGAATGCGGCGCGGGCCTATCTCAACAGCTTCTCGGGGTCTCCCGACGGGCCGCGCGCACCCGATGCGCTGACCCAGCTGGGGATTTCGCTGGGCAAGCTGGGCCAGACGCAGGATGCCTGCGTGACGCTGGGCCAGGTGAAGGTGCGCTATCCGGCCTCTTCGGCCGTGCAGGATGCCAAGGCCGCGCGTCAAAGCCTTGGCTGCAAGTAGGCAGCCCGACGGATCCGCCGCCGAGGCGCTGGCGGCGGCCTTGGCCGAGGCCAGCGCCACCCCGCCTGCGCGGCTTGGGGTGGCGGTGTCGGGCGGGGGGGATTCCCTTGCCCTTCTACATCTGCTGCACGATTGGGCCGCCGCGAACGGCGTGGCGCTAAGCGCAGCCACCGTCGATCACGGCCTGCGCGCGGCGGCCGCGGCCGAGGCTGCCATGGTCGCCGATGTCTGTGCCGGGTTGGGCCTGCCCCACGCGGTGCTGCGCTGGCGCGGCTGGGAGGGGCGCGGCAACCTGCCGGACGCGGCGCGGCGGGCGCGCTATCGCCTGCTGGGCGATTGGGCGCGGGGGCAGGGGCTGGCCGCGGTGGCGCTGGGGCATACGCTGGACGATCAGGCCGAAACGCTGCTGATGCGGCTGGCGCGGGGCTCGGGCGTCGATGGGCTGTCGGCGATGGCGGCGCGGCGCGAAGCGGGGGGGATGGTCTGGCTGCGACCGCTGCTTGGGGTGCGCCGGGGCACGCTGCGCGACCTGCTGCGCGCGCGGGGCGTTGGTTGGGCCGAAGATCCCAGCAATGACGATCCCGCCTTCGACCGGGTGAAGGCGCGCCGCGCGCTGGCCGCGCTGGCGCCCCTGGGCATCGACGCGGCGGGCCTGGCCGCCACCGCCGGCCGCATGGCGACGGCCCGCGCGGCGCTGGCGCATGCAGCCCATGCCCTGGCACAAGATTGCGTGAGCATCGAGGCCGGCGACGTGGTGATCGACCGCCCGCTTTTCGAGGCCGCCCCCGAGGAAACCCGCCTGCGTCTGATGGCCCATGCGCTGGGCTTCGTGGGGTCGGCGGAATACCGCCCGCGCCTGGCGTCGTTGCAGGCCGCGCTGGGTGCGGCGCTTGGCGGACGGCGGCGCACGCTGGCAGGCTGTCTGATCCGGCCCCGGGCGCGCAGCCTGCGCATCACGCGCGAATACCGCGCCGTCGCCACGCTCGAAACCCGGCCCGACGTGCTTTGGGACGGGCGCTGGCGCCTTTCCGGGCCGGATTCCAACGGGCTGACCCTGCGCGCCCTTGGGCCCGAGGGCCTGGCGCGTCTTCCCGGCTGGCGCGACGCGGGCCTTCCGCGCGACAGCCTGATCGCCGCGCCCGCACTCTGGCGCGGGCCCGAGCTGGTGGCCGCGCCACTGGCCTGTGTAGATGCGACATCGCCCCAGGGATGGCGGCTTTGGCCCGAAAAGGGCAGGCAAGACTTCCTTTCGGCGCTTTTATCGCATTGAACCCCGGTGGCTAATCTCTATCTTATGGGGAAAGTTTCCGGCGGGAGCCGGCACATGACATGTGCCCTCCTGCCCTAGAGGAGGTCCTCCGTGGGCAACAACGCGCGAAATATCGCATTCTGGGTCGTCCTGTTCGTCTTGATCCTTGCGCTTTTCAATCTGTTCAGCAACGGACAACAGTCTGCGGCCTCGCGCCAGATCAGCTATTCCGACTTCATCCACCGGGTCGATAGCGGCAGCGTGGCGTCGGCCCGCATCGACGGCGAGAAAGTTTATATCACCGGCAAGGACAACCACAGCTATTACACGATCCGGCCGCAGGGCGCCGATGTGGCCGACAAGCTGCTGGCCAAGAACGTCGCCGTCGAGGTGTCGCCGCAGCAGCAGTCGGGCTTCCTTTCGATGCTGTCGCTCTATCTGCCGTTCATCATCCTGATCGGCATCTGGATCTTCTTCATGAACCGGATGCAGGGTGGCGGCAAAGGCGGCGCCATGGGCTTTGGCAAGTCGCGCGCCAAGCTGCTGACGGAAAAGCAGGGTCGCGTGACCTTCGACGACGTGGCCGGCATCGACGAGGCCAAGGAGGAACTCGAGGAGATCGTCGAATTCCTGCGCAACCCGCAGAAGTTTTCCCGCCTCGGCGGCAAGATCCCCAAGGGCGCGCTGCTGGTCGGCCCGCCGGGCACCGGCAAGACGCTGCTGGCCCGCGCCATCGCGGGTGAGGCCGGGGTGCCGTTCTTCACCATCTCGGGGTCCGACTTCGTCGAGATGTTCGTGGGCGTCGGCGCCAGCCGCGTGCGCGACATGTTCGAACAGGCCAAGAAGAACGCCCCCTGCATTGTCTTCATCGATGAAATCGACGCGGTCGGCCGCCACCGCGGTGCCGGCTACGGCGGCGGCAACGACGAGCGCGAGCAGACGCTGAACCAGCTGCTGGTCGAGATGGACGGTTTCGAGGCCAACGAGGGCGTCATCATCCTTGCCGCCACCAACCGCCGCGACGTGCTGGATCCCGCGCTCTTGCGTCCGGGCCGTTTCGACCGCCAGGTTACGGTGCCCAACCCCGACATCAAGGGCCGCGAGAAGATCCTGACCGTCCATGCCCGCAAGGTGCCGCTGGGCCCCGACGCGGACATGCGCATCATCGCGCGCGGCACGCCGGGCTTTTCCGGCGCCGATCTCGCCAACCTGGTGAACGAGGCGGCGCTGATGGCCGCCCGTGTCGGCCGGCGTTTCGTGACCATGGAGGATTTCGAGAGCGCCAAGGACAAGGTCATGATGGGGGCCGAGCGGCGGTCTATGGTGCTGACCGCCGACCAGAAGGAAAAGACCGCCTATCACGAGGCCGGTCACGCTGTGGTCGGCCTGACGCTGCCGAAATGCGACCCGGTCTACAAGGCCACGATCATCCCGCGCGGCGGCGCGCTGGGCATGGTCGTCAGCTTGCCCGAGATCGACCGTCTGAACTGGCACAAGTCCGAATGCGAGCAGAAGCTGGCCATGACCATGGCCGGCAAGGCCGCCGAGATCCTGAAATACGGCTCGGACGAGGTGTCGAACGGGCCCGCGGGCGATATTCAGCAGGCCTCGGCGCTGGCCCGCGCGATGGTGCTGCGTTGGGGCATGTCGGAAAAGGTCGGCGATATCGATTATGCCGAGGCGCATGAGGGCTATCAGGGCAATGCCGGCGGGTTCTCTGTCTCGGCCCATACCAAGGAGCTGATCGAGGAAGAGGTGAAGCGCCTGATCCGCGAAGGCTATGACCGCGCCATGGCGATCCTGACCGAGAAGAAGGACGAATGGGAGCGCCTGGCCGAGGGTCTTCTGGAATACGAGACGCTGACCGGCGAAGAGATCAAGCGCGTGATGCGGGGCGAACCGCCGCATCCGGGCGCGGATGAGGATGACGACGGTGGCGGGGCCTCGGTTTCGGTGGCGTCCATTCCGAAGACCAAACCGAAGAAACCCGCGACGCCGCTGGAGCCGAAGACCACCTGAGGCGTGTGGGATCGCATGTGAAGGGGCCGGATTGATCCGGCCCTTTTGCTTTGGGGCAGGGGGGCGCGTGGCGGGCTGGAAGGTGCCGATCTTGCGGCTGGCCAGGGCAGTCGCGTACCCGCGGGCGGCGGGCAGCCCAGGGGCAGGCCGTCATCCCGAGGCTGTGGCGGCGGCGCGACCTGTGGCGGAACGCCCCGGGTAAGATGGATCCGCGAGGCGACGCACAGGCCTTGCCGCCGCGTCCGCCACCTAGCCGTCGCTGCGTGCGACCGCGGTGGCGTTGGATGCTGTCGCAGGTTCCTTGAAGACGCATCCGTCGCGGATGGTCTGTGGCGGCGTGACGCACAGATGCTGCGCGACCTGCCAGGCAGCCAGGACCTTGGGCACGTAATCCCTGGTTTCGGCGAAATCGGGCACGCCGCCTGCGGCTTTCACCGCGTTCTCGCCGGCGTTGTAGGCCGCAAGAACCATCAGCGGATCACCCTTGAAGGTGCCCATCAGCCAGTCAAGATAGGCCACCGCCCCCTGAATGTTCTGCGCCGGATCGCTGGCATCGACGCCAAAGCGCCCGGCGGTCGCGGGGATCAGCTGCATCAGCCCGCGGGCGCCCTTGGGGCTGAGCGCGTCGGCCTTGCCAGCCGATTCAACGCTCATCACCGCCAGCACCAGCGCAGGCGACACCTGGGTTCCGACCGTCGCCTTCAGGATATCCGTGCCCCAGGTCTGGCTCAGCGCGCGCAGATGGGTCAGGCGTGGCGCGCGCACCCTGGTGCCTCCCGGCCCCAGCGACAGCTCGGCCAGCGCGGCCTGGAACCGGCCCGGGCGGTCGTTACGCGCGGGCGAGATCGCCTTCCAGTACCAGGCGTAGGCAGGTTTGCGTGATCTGGCTTCCGGGGCAGGCGCCGCCCAGGGGGCGTCGTCCGCCACCTCTCCCGGCGCGGGGGCGGTCACGGGCTTGTCCGCGGGGTCGGGCGTGTGGTGGTCCGTCACCGCGGGGGCATCCTCGATCCAGCGCTTCTGTACCTCTGGGTCGATCTGCACCTTGATGAAGCGTGTCGTTCCCGCGCTTGGCGGCTTGACCATGTGAAAGGTGAACCCACCAGGCGGGCGGGCGTTCGCCTTGGACGGCCCGGGCGCCGCAATCGACAGCGGCCCCGCCCACGAAGGCATGCCGGGGCCCAGCCCCAGCCCCAGCGCCACGATCGCGGCCGTTGCTTTGCATGCCCTCATACGGCCTCGCCCCATTCTGCCCGATTTCGTCCAGTGGCGCCGTCGTTCCGGCTGTTGTTGCGCCGGATTTCTTCTTCCCGAAAGGATCGCAGAATTTTGTGCGAAAGACTACCGCGTCCCCGATTCCCGCGGACGAAATCCTTAGATTCGTTGCTAAATGGGTGCCGAAGCAGCTGCCTAAGTTCGTGATCCCTGAAGATATTATTGATTGATTACAATGGTATATGCGGATATTCGCACCAAAATGATCTCTCTCGAAAAAGTACGACTCACGCCCAAATCTGGTCACGATTTAGGGGCCTTATAGCTTCATACCGAAGCGGGAAGGCCAAGCAGAGGACGGCCCGTCACCCCGAGGCGGTGCATTGTAGTGACAACTCATCGAGGGACCAACCATGAAACTCTTCAACCTGATCAAGACCTTCCGCAACGACGAAGACGGCGCCGTGACCGTTGACTGGGTCGTGCTGACCGCCGCCATCGTCGGCCTGGGCATTGTCGTGATGAACACCGTGGGCACGGGCATCACCAAGTCGGCCACCACGCTGACCACGAACCTGGACAAGAACGTCGGCACCGCCACCACTTCCGGCAGCGCGGGCAAAGCTGGCGGCTACTGATCCTCGTCACAGCCCTCGCGGCCGGCCTAGGCCGAACCACGCCGCGTTCGTGATGCGAAAGCCACGCCCCCCAGGGCGTGGCTTTCTTCAGTTCCGGGTCCCCCACGCGCGCCGCTTGCGGGGCCGGTACCGGGGACGGAGTGGCATGCCTGAAGGTGCCGGCATCATTGCCTGCGTTTCTGAAATGGCGACATTTCCCCCCTGCAGGCGAAGAATTTCCACGCTTTCGCCGCAATTGAGCGTCATAGCCTGGGCAGATGTTATTTTCGAAGGGTGGCCCATATCTGCCCTTCCCTCATGAAAAGAGGTGACGCAATGCGCATGGTATTCGGATTGGTCCTGATCGTCGGTCTAGGGCTTGCCGGGTTCGCCGTCTACATGGCACAGGGCTACATCAACAGGACCCAGATCGAACTTGCCCGGGAGCGGGCCGCGCGCAAGCCGCCAGAGCCGACGGTGACCGTCTATGTCGCCAAGGAAAAGCTCGACTATGGCACCAAGCTGACCAAGGACGAAGTGGTGGCGATCCAGTGGCCCGCGCGTTTCGTGCCGCCGAAGGCCTTCACCGAACTTGAGGGCCAGGATCCCGGTAAGGCGCTGTTCAACCCCGACGACCTACGCCCGCGCTATGTCTCGCGCCTGATCGGCAAGTTCGAGCCGCTTCTGCACAGCAACATCACCCTGCCGGGGCAGGATCCGGGGATTACCTCTCGGCTGACGCCGGGCATGCGTGCCTTCGCGATCAAGGTCGACGTGGCCTCGGGGGTGTCGGGCTTCCTGCGGCCCAATGACCGGGTCGATGTCTACTGGACTGGGCAAAGCTCCAACCGTTCGGGCGATCTGACGCGGCTGATCGAGGCCGGGGTCAAGATCATCGCGGTCGATCAGAAGGCGGGCGGCGACATTGGTCCAGGCGCGATCATCGCCCGTACCGTGACGGTCGAGGCCACGCAGCAACAGGTCGCCGTCCTGGCCCAGGCCCAGGCGACGGGGCGTCTGGCGCTGTCGCTGGTTGGCACCCGCGATGATAGCAAATCGCGTCCGATCGAGGTCGACCGCAGTGCCCTTCTGGGTATCGAGGATGCCCCGGCGCCGGCGCCGGTCGCGAAGAAGAAGGTCTGCACTGTGAAGCAGCGCAATGGCAGCAATGTTGTCGAGGTGGAGATCCCCTGCACCAACTGATCCGCCTGAAAAGGCTTGTTGCGCAGGTTTCGGTTCTGGCTTCGCCGCGGGGCACCCGATCTTGGGTGCCCCTTCGCGTTGGGGCCTATCTCTTGCGGGATGTTGCGGGTTATCCACATCCGCTTGGCCCGCCAAACGTTTGATTCTTGCAAAAAATCACGGTTTCCCGCATGGTGGGGCAAATGAGGGGCGCAAAGCCCCCGTATCGGGCATGTGTCGGAGAGGCAGCATCACATGAGACTGAAAGCATTGTGGCAGGCCGCTCTGATCGGGACTGCCTTCGCTATCGGGCAGGCGCAGATCGCGCCCGCCGAAACCCTGCATGTGATGCGCGGCGCGACCAGCCGGCCGCTAAGCGTTCCGATGAACCGTGCCGTCGTGGTCCGCAGCGATCAGCCGTTTTCGGAGTTGTCGATCGCCAATCCGGGTATCGCCGATATCTCGACCCTTTCGGACAAGTCGATCTATGTGCTGGGTAAGGCGCCGGGCCGCACCACGCTGACGCTGCTGGGCGCCGACGGCAAGCTGATCACCAATGTCGAGGTGCGTGTCACCCCCGATATAGCGGAATTCAAGGAGCGGCTGGAACAGATCCTGCCGGGCGAGAAGATCGACGTGCGCACCGCCAATGATGGCATCGTGCTGTCGGGGACCGTGTCTTCGACCGCGCGGATGGACCGCGCGCTTGATCTCGCCGAACGTTATGCGCCCAAGCGGGTGTCGAACCTGATGACGGTGGGCGGGACCCAGCAAGTGATGCTGAAGGTGCGCTTTGCGGAAATGCAGCGCTCGGTCGCCAAGAACCTGTCGTCGAGCCTTGCGATCAGCGGCCCTGGGGTTTCGGGCGGCACCGGCACGATGCTGTCCAACAACCCCGTCACGAACACGCCGAACTTCAACAGCGTCTTCGCCAACAAGAGCTTCGCGCCCAAGGCGGACGGTCAGGGCGCGGTGACCATCGGTTTTTCCGCCGGCAGCCTGCAATTCGCAATGCTGCTGGAGGCGCTGGAAAGCAAGGGCATGGTGCGCACGCTGGCCGAACCGAACTTGACCGCGCTGTCGGGGCAGGAGGCCAAGTTCCTGGCCGGTGGCGAATATCCGATCCCGGTACTGGACAAGACCGGAAACGTGTCGGTCCAGTACAAGCCCTTCGGGGTTGAGCTGAACTTCACCCCGACGGTGGTGGACCAGAACATCATTAACCTCAAGATCAACGCCGCCGTCAGCGGCATCGACCCCAGCGTCAGCTTCACCAACGGCGGCATCACGATCAGCGGCTTCAAGCGCCGCGACACCTCGACCACGGTCGAACTGCGCGACGGCCAGAGCTTTGCCATCGCGGGCCTGTTGCAGGACGATTTCACCGATCTGATCGGGCAGGTGCCCTGGCTTGGCGATATTCCGGTGCTGGGGGCGCTGTTCAGATCGGCTTCTTACGAGCGCAAGCAAAGCGAATTGGTGATCATCGTCACCCCGCATCTGGTCAGCCCCACCATGGGGCAGGCGCTCGCCCTTCCCACTGACCGGATTGCCCCGCCCTCCGAGAAGAATTTCTTCCTCTACGGCAAGACCGCGCGGACGCGGAAGCTGAAAGGCCCCGCCGGCGAGGTCGCCCGGCAGGACTTTTCGGGCTCCTACGGCTATGTGATGGAGTAAGGCGATGATGCATCCTATTCGCGGGATCTTGACCGCCGCGGCGCTGGCGGTGCTGGCCGGCTGCTCTGGCCAGACGATCGGCGGCGCGCTCGATCACGATACCTTCGGCGACGCGACGGCGAACAATGCCCAGCTGATGTCGGGGCAGCGGCCCTATGCGGTCGCGCTGGACAAGCGCTTTGCCGCCCAGGTGCCCAACACGGTGAACTTCGCCTTCAACCGCGCCACCCTGGATGAGGGCGCAAGGGCCGTGCTGCGCCGCCAGGCCAGCTGGATTCGCGAGTTCCCCGAGGTGCGGTTCCGTGTCTTCGGCTACACCGACAAGGTCGGCAGCGAGCGCTACAACAAGGCGCTGGGGATGCGCCGCGCCGAAGCGGTGGTGAACTATCTGGTCAGCCAGGGAATTTCGCGCCGCAGGCTGCAGGCGGTGATTTCCTACGGCGAAACCCGGCCGCTGATCGATACCCCGGCGCCCGAGCGTGCCAACCGGCGCGCGGTCACCCATGTGTCTGGCTTCGTGCAGAATTCACCGCTGGTGCTGAACGGCAAATACGCCGCCGTCATCTTCCGGGAATATGTCGCCAGCGCCGTGCCCGGGGACAACCTGCAGACCACCACCAACAGCGCGGCAACGGGCGGGACCTCTGGCGGAACGGGCGGTTAGGCGCCGCGCGCGCCAGCCACTATCCCCATTCGAAAGACAATGCCGGCCCCTAGGGTCGGCATTGGCCTGAAAAGACCGAATAATAACGTTTTTTTAGCCCCAATGTTGCCAAGATTGTCGACCAGTTTCAGGGTCAGGAAGCAGTTGTGGCGGCGAGAAGTCGCCCGGGCTGCGGATCGGGGTGTCCCAGCAGTAGAATACTCTTGCGCGCCGGCTCTGCAGTTCGATAACCGAAGGACGTGAGGCAATGACGAATGTGGCGGCGCTTCAGCCGGAACCGGCCCCGATCGTGGCATGCACGATCTCGCGGGATGTCCAGAATTTCGATCTGCTGATCGAGGACATGGAAGCCGAACTCGGAGAGACCTGGGGCGACCTGAGTTTTGCCGATGCCAGTCTTTTCCTTGGCCAACCCGAGGCCGCCAAGCTTGAATTCGTCGCGCTTGCGGTGGACAATCAGGACGAGCACAACCTGACGCAGATCAGCGCGCTGATCAAACAGGCGAAGGAGATGGACCTGAAGGTCATCCTCATCGCCGAGGAAGTCAGCCCGATCGCCCTGCATCAACTTCTGCGTCTGGGCGCGGATGATTTCGTTCCCTATCCGCTGCCCGAAGGCGCCCTGCATGAGGCCATCGAAAGGGTGCGCCAGCCGTCTTCGGCCACCGTCCACCCGCGTCCCGATGCCGCCGAAGGCGCCGCCGCGCAGGCCTCGGCGCCCAGCTTCAAGGCGACGGGCGACCGCGACGGCGTGGTGCTGCCGGTGCATGGCCTGGCGGGTGGCTGCGGCGCGACCACCTTCGTGACCAACCTCGCCTGGGAACTGGCGACCGTCGAGAAGAAGAACGCACCGCGCGTCTGCATCATGGATCTCGATTTCCAGAGCGGCTCGGTCTCGACCTATCTCGACCTGCCGCGCCGCGACGTGATCTTCGACGTGCTCTCGGACACCGCGCATACCGACAGCGACGCGTTCCTGCAGGCGATGCTGACCTTCAACGACAAGCTCAGCGTCTTCACCGCCCCCTCCGAGATGCTGCCCCTCGAGATCGTCGGTTCCGACGATATTGACCGGCTGTTGCAGATGGCGCGGACGAATTTCGATTTCGTGTTGATCGACATGCCCAAGACGGTCGTGCAATGGACAGAGACCGTCCTGCACCACGCCCATGTCTATTTCGCGATGATGGAGCTGGACATGCGCTCGGCGCAGAACGCGCTGCGCCTGCTGCGCGCGCTGAAGGCCGAGGAACTGCCGTTCGAGAAGCTGCGCTTCGCGCTGAACCGGGCGCCGAAATTCACCGACCTGACCGGGAAATCCCGCGTCAAACGCCTGGCGGAAAGCCTCGATATCGATATCGAGCTTCTCCTTCCCGATGGTGGCAAGCAGATCCTGCAGGCCAACGATCACGGTCTTCCGCTGGCCGAAAGCTCTGCGAAGAATCCGCTGCGCAAGGAAATCCAGAAGCTGGCGAAATCGCTGCACGAACACAACAAATCCGCCGAAGCCGGGCGCTCGTAACGCGCGCCCAGATCGTAAGAGGTTGATGCATGGCGATGTTTTCCCGTTTCAAGAAGTCCGAAGATGGCCAGCCGCGCCCCGCGACGGCGCCCGTTGCGGAGCCATTGAAGGCCCCGGCCGCCAAGCCGACCGTCACTCGCGCCGCGGTTACCGCGCCGCGGGTGAAACAGGCCGTGCAGCACAAGCCCGCCGCCCAGGCGGTCGCGCAGGACAAGGAAAAGAAGCGCAAGGAACGGCTGGGCGAGATCAAGGTAGAGCTGCACAAGCGGCTGCTTGAGAACCTGAACCTGTCGGCCCTGGAAACCGCGCCCGAGGCAAACCTGCGCGCCGAGATCGCCGCGATCGCCGGCGAGGCGCTGGAACAGATGTCGATCGTCCTCAACAAGGAGGATCGCTCGACCATCAACCAGGAACTCTATGACGAGGTGATGGGCCTTGGCCCGCTGGAGCCGCTGCTGAAGGACGATTCCGTCAATGACATCCTGGTCAACGGCCCCCAGCAGATCTTCGTCGAGCGCGATGGACGGCTGGAACTGACCGACATCACCTTCAAGGACGAACGTCATCTGCTGCGGATCATCGACAAGATCGTCTCTGCCGTGGGGCGCCGGGTCGACGAGTCGAACCCCTATGTCGACGCGCGCCTTTCGGATGGGTCGCGGTTCAACGCGATGGTGCCGCCGATCGCGGTGGATGGATCGCTGGTTTCGATCCGCAAGTTCAAGAAGGAAAAGCTGGGTGTCGACGATCTGGTCCGCTTCGGCGCCTTCACCGAGGAGATGGCCGCCTATCTGCAGGCCGCGGTCGCCTGCCGGCTGAATGTGATCGTCTCGGGCGGTACCGGCTCGGGCAAGACGACCACGCTGAACGCGCTGTCCAGCTTCATCGACAATTCCGAACGCATCCTGACGATCGAGGACACGGCCGAACTTCAACTGCAGCAGACGCACGTGGGCCGGATGGAAAGCCGCCCCCCCAACGTCGAGGGCAAGGGCGCCGTCAGCCAGCGCGATTGTCTGCGCAACGCGCTACGGATGCGCCCCGACCGGATCATCGTGGGCGAAACCCGGGGCGAGGAAGTGATCGACATGCTGCAGGCCATGAACACCGGCCATGACGGTTCGATGACCACGATCCACGCCAACTCTGCCCGCGACGGGATCAGCCGACTGGAAAACATGATCGCCATGGCCGGGATCGAGATGCCGCTGAAGGCGGTACGCAGCCAGATCGCCAGCGCCGTCAACCTGATCGTCCAGGCCAGCCGACTGCAGGACGGCAGCCGCCGGATGGTCTCGATCACCGAGATCACCGGGATGGAAGGCGATGTCATCTCGATGCAGGAGGTGTTTCGCTACGAACGCCTCGGGCTGGAACCCAACGGCAAGATCATCGGCCGCTTCAATGCCACGGGCGTGCGTTCCTACTATGCCGAACGTTTCCGTCAGTGGGGCTACGACCTGCCCGCCGAAATCTACGAACCCATCGCATAAGGACCTGAAATAATGCAGATCTCTGCGGCCCCCATCATCTACGGCCTGATCTTCTTCGCGGTCCTTCTGCTGGTCGAGGGCGTCTATCTGACGGTCTTCGGAAAGTCGATCAGTCTCAACAACCGGGTCAACCGGCGCCTGGCGCTGATGGAGAAGGGCGAAAGCCGCGAAAAGGTGCTGGAACAACTCCGCAAGGAGATGGGCCAGCATATGGCGGTGAAGGGCATCCCGCTATATTCCCTGCTGGCCGAGAAGGCGCAAAAGGCCAATATCGCCTTCACGCCGCGCCAGTTGGTCATGCTGATGGTGGCGTTGTCGGGCTTTGCCTATGTCGGCCTGACGATCGGCACCTCGGCCGCGACGCCGATCCGCGCGGTCGTCGCGGTCGCGATGGGGTTCGGCGGCGTCTATCTGTGGGTCGCGAACAAGGCCAAGAAGCGCATCTCGCTGCTGGAAGAGCAGCTTCCCGATGCGGTCGAACTGATGGTACGCAGCCTGCGCGTCGGCCATCCGTTCAGCGCTGCGGTCAGCATCGTCGCCAAGGAGGTGCCCGATCCGCTGGGCACCGAGATGGGGATGATCTCGGACGAGGCCGCCTATGGCCGCGACATCTCGGATTCGCTGAAGGAACTGGCCGAGCGGATGGATATGCAGGATCTGCGCTTCCTGGCCGTGGCGGTGACGATCCAGCAGCAATCGGGCGGCAACCTGGCCGAGATCCTGGAAGGTCTGTCGAAGGTGATCCGCGCGCGCTTCAAGCTGTTTCGCCGGGTGCGCGCGATCACCGCCGAGGCGAAATGGTCGGGCATGTTCCTGTCCGGTTTCCCGATCGCCGCGATCGTCATGATCAACGTGCTGCAACCGCATTACTATGACGAGGCGATGCAGACCCCCTATTTCATTCCCGCCTGCCTTGTGGTCGGCGTGTTCCTGATCGTGAACGTCATCTTCATGAAGATGATGGTCAACATCAAGGTATGAGGCCGCCACGATGGAAATTCTGAACACGATCAACCAGTTGCTGGTCGACAAGATGGGCCCGATGGGGCCGCTGTTCGCGATCGGCGGGCTGGGGCTGCTGTTGGTCGTGCTGACGCTGCCGACCATCCTGGTGAAGCCGGCCGACCCGCTGGACAAGCTGCGTGCCGCGACCCGCGAGGCCCAGGCCTCGCGCCGCAAGAATGGCGAGGAAGTCAAAGCGCTGCGCAACAGCGGCAAGATCGACAAGCTCGACAAGTTCGCCAATTTCCTCGAGCCGCAGGACGCGGAAGAGATGAGCGCCGCGCGCCTGAAGATGCTGCGCGCGGGCTACCGGTCGCCCGATGCGGTGCGCGCCTTTCATGCGGCGCAATTCGTGCTGGGCATCGGTTTTCTGGTGATCGGCCTGCTCTATACGCTCTACCTCTCGCATCAGGCGCCGGTCTCGACCCAGGCGCAGATTCTCTACACCATCATCCCCGGCGCGGCAGGCTACATGCTGCCCAAGTACTGGATCACCCGCCGGATCGCGACCCGGCAGCAGGAAATCCTAGATGGCTTTCCCGATGCGCTTGACATGATGCTGGTCTGCGTCGAGGCGGGGCAGTCGCTCGACCAGTCGATCGTGCGCGTCGCCAAGGAAATCCGCGCCGGCTATCCCATCCTGGCCGAGGAATTCGAGATGGTCGCGCATGAGATCAAGGCCGGCAAGGAACGGGTGACGGTGCTGCGCGACATGTCCGAGCGCGCCGGCGTGCCGGATGTGTCCTCTTTCGTCACGGTGATGATCCAGTCGGCGACCTTCGGTACCTCGATCGCCGAGGCGCTGCGGGTGTTCTCGGCCGAGATGCGTGACAAACGGGTGATGCGGGCGGAAGAGAAGGCAAACAAGTTGCCGACCAAGCTGACGCTGGGCACAATGCTGTTCACGGTTCCGCCGTTGATGCTGATCCTGATCGGGCCCTCGATCCTGGGCATCGTGAAGGCGCTGAGCGGCGGTTTCGGGACCCATTGACGCCTCGACCCAGGACATCATGCCCCCATACCACCCCGGACGCGCGCTTCTTCTTGCCTGCCTGCCCCTGTTGTTGACCGCCTGCCAGATGGATCAGGGCGGTCTTCAGCCGTTGTATCGCGGCGTCAAGCCGCCCGCCGGCACGCCTCGGGTGCACAAGGCCGTCGATGGTCTGGTGGTTGGGCGGCGGCTGATGGCGGCGGGACAGTATGACCTGGCGTTGCGCGCCTATTACCGTGCCGCGTCGGAAGACGGGCTTTCGCCCGAACTGCTGTCGGCGATGGGGGCGGCCAACATTCGGCTGGGCCGGCTGAACCAGGCCGAGCTGGTGCTGCGCCAGGCATTGAAGATGGATCCGAACTTCATTCCGGCGCTGAACAATCTGGGTGTCGTGCTGATGGCCCAGGGCAAATATCCCGAAGCGCGGCTGGTGTTTCGCAAAGCCTTTGCACTGGATTCGGGTAAGTCGAACGAGATTCGCGAAAATCTACGCCTGGCTATCGCAAAATCGGAAAAATCCGCGTATCATCCACCGCGGAATGACAACAAATATTCCCTGGTCAGGCAGGGGCACGGTAAATATCAGCTGTTGCCCAATGAGAAACCGGCCGGGTCACCAGGGTCAAAACTGGGGCAAGAGCAGTAAAAGGACGCGAAATGCGCCACTTCTTCCTACCGGGCCTGTGCCTGATGGGCGCATTCGCCCTTTCGGCCTGTACCGACCAGACGGCACGCGTCCAGAAAGCCGTGCAAAGCGTCAAGGCCAGCGACGAGCAAAGCCTCAACGAGATCATGCTGACCGTGGCCGATCCACGCGAGGCAGTGGCCTATTTCCAGAAGGGCGCCGCCGCCAAGCCCAACGACATGTCGATGTTGCGCGGCCTGGCGAAATCGCTGGTGCGCGCGCAAGAGCCAGAGCAGGGCGCCGAGGTCTGGGCGCATATCGTCTCGATGCCCGGCGCCACCAACGAGGATCGGGTGGCCCAGGCCGACGCGCTGATCCGCGCCAACAAGTGGAAGAAAGCCGAGCAGGTCCTGAACGCGATCAACCCGACCTACGAGACCTTCGATCGCTATCGGCTGGAAGCGATGGTGGCCGACAGCCGCAAGCAGTGGAAGAAGGCCGACAGCTTCTACGCCACCGCCGCCGGCATGACCACGCAGCCTGCGGGGATATACAACAACTGGGGCTTTTCCAAGCTGACGCGCGGCGATTACGCCGGCGCCGAGAAGCTGTTCTACAAGGCGCTCAGCTATGATCCGAACCTGTTCACCGCCAAGAACAACCTGGTGCTGGCCCGCGGCGCGCAGCGCAAATACGACCTGCCGGTGATCCCCATGACTCAGGTCGAACGTGCCAAGCTGTTGTACACCCTGGCGCTGACGGCGGTGAAGCAGGGCGACGTGGCCACCGGCAAGAGCCTGCTGAAAGACGCGATCGACACCAATCCACGCTACTTCCCCGATGCCCAGCGCGCGCTGGACGCGCTGGAAAACAACCCCAACGGTTAGGCCGATGCTGCATCTGACCTCTCATGCCGCGATGTGGTTCCTGATACCGGTCGTGCCGATCGGCGTCTGGGTCGCCTGGAGCGACATGAAGTTCATGAAGATCCCGAACCAGGCGGTGCTGGCGCTGACGCTGGTCTTCGCGCTGCTCGGCCCGTTCCTGATGCCCATTGACCGTTATCTGTGGCAACTGGCGCATCTGCCGCTGGTGCTGGTGGTGGGGTTCGTGCTGAACCTGGCCCGGGCGATCGGGGCGGGGGACGCGAAATTCGCCGCCGCGATGGCGCCTTTCTTCGCGGTTGCCGATCTGCGGCTGGTACTGGCGCTGGCCGCGGCGATCTTGTTGGCCGCCTTTGCCGCGCATCGGCTGCTGGGCCTGATCCCGGCGTTTCGCCGCGCCACCCCGGATTGGCAAAGCTGGCAGCGCCGCGATTTCCCCATGGGCCTTGCGCTGGCGGGGGTGCTGATCTTCTATCTTGCGCTTGCAGCCTGCTATGGGATCTAGATGCTTAATCTTTCCTGAAGCTCGCGCCGTGATGCTGCCCGCGGCCCGAGACCTGACAACACCCGCTGGATGATTCTGATGGACGCGAAGACCTCAAGTTCCGTACTTGCCCCACCACCGCCCCGCTCGATGGCCGATACCGGGCTGTCGATGGTCATGATGCGCGATATCCTGCTGAAAACCATGTTTCGGATGAATCTGGAGGTCATCAGCGAAATCTCGAGGGTGATCTGCCTGCCCGTTCCGGTGACGCAGGAACTGGTCGACGAGGCGCGTACCCTGAAGCTGATCGAGGCAACCGGCACGCTGCACGCCAATTCCGGCAACGAGATGGGCTATCAGCTGGCCGAGGCCGGCAAGGCCCGGGCGCTGGATGCGCTCAGCCAGTCGGAATATTACGGCGCCATGCCGATCCCGCTGTCCGATTACGACGAACAGGTCAAACGCCAGTCGATCCGAAACATCCAGATCTCGCGCGAACAGCTGACTTCGGCGATGGGGCACCTGGTCTTGCCACCAGATCTGCTGGCCAATCTGGGGCCCGCCGTCACCTCGGGGCGCTCGATCCTGATGTACGGCCCGCCGGGCAACGGCAAAAGCTCGATCTCGAACGGAATCCGCGACGCGCTGGGGGACAAGATCTATATCCCACGCGCCCTTGAATATTCAGGCCAGGTGATCACGGTCTTCGACCCGGTCATCCACACCAAGGCCGAGATGGCGTTGGACGATCCGGCCTCGCTGCGGCGCACTGGGAACCGCTTCGACAACCGGTATGTCTATTGCGAACGTCCCACGGTGATCACCGGGGGCGAGCTTTCGCTTGATATGCTGGATCTGACATACAACCCCACCGCGCGCACCTATCAGGCGCCACTGCAGTTGAAATCGGCCGGCGGCGTGTTCATCGTCGACGACCTTGGGCGTCAGGCCGATCCGCCGCAGAAGCTGGTCAACCGTTGGATCGTTCCGCTTGAGGAACATCGCGACATCCTGGCGCTGCAATCGGGCGAGAAGTTCGAGGTGCCCTTCGACACGCTGGTGATCTTCTCGACCAACTTTCACCCGAACGAGATATTCGACCGCGCCGCGCTGCGCCGGATCTTTTTCAAGATCAAGATTGACGGCCCCACGCAGGAGGATTTCCTGAAGATCTTCGCCATGGTCGCCCGCAAGCGCAAGATGCCGCTGGACGAGGCCTCCCTGGTGCATCTGCTGAAGGTGAAATACCCCGAGATCGGCAACGAATACGCCAATTATCAGCCGATCTTCCTGATCGACCAGATGATCGCGATCTGCGAGTTCGAGGGCATCCCCTATCAGATGAGCCCCGAACTGATCGACAGGGCCTGGTCGAACATGTTCGTCGAGGCTTCCGAGATCATCCATTAGGCGCGCGGTGGCTCGCGTGGAGGTAGCCGCGCTCGGTCACGGCCTTCTGGAAGCCGCGGCTGACCGGCACCTCCGACCCGTCGACCAGCATGAGAAACAGCTTGCCGTTCCGGCGGCGGCTATCTCGCACCGCACCCCGCGCCACCCAGTGCGACCGATGCACTTGCATTCCCTCGACGCCGTCCAGTTCGGACATCGCATCCGAAAACCGCATCAGGATCTGGCTTTTTCCGCGGTCGGTCAGCAGCTCGACATAGTGATCGTCAACCGAAACGTGCAGCAAGGTGCCGCGCTTTTCCGGCGTCACCCGATCCAGAATCCGCGGCTGCGGTGCGGTTTCGGGAGGCCCGGGCATGTTGGGGTCAAGCCAGAGGTATTTCATCATCCCCACGGCCAACGGCGCCGTGGCAACCACCAGCACCAGGTGTTCAAGCCCCACCGCCGGGCCGCGCAAGGTCAGCATGATGAACCACTGGACCGGCAGGAATACCGCGGTGAACAATGCGCTGGCAAGCAGCAGCCGAAGCCAGAAGGGATGGGCCGCGCACAAGCGCCAGGCGGCACGGAATGCCAGCGCGCAGAACAGGATCGCGACTCCGAGGACCAGCGCCCAATAGCCGAGCCGCCCCAGCGTACCAAATTGCTGATATGTCGCGAAAGGTCCGATTGCCGTCACGACGACGGTGATCAGGAACCACGACGCCACAAGGCGCGGGGGTAAAATGCGTCGAACCAGTTCACCCAGGGTCAGGCGCATGGCATGTCTTATGCAACTCGAAAGTGAATGGATTTTCGTGTTACCCGGCGGCGCGCATGCCGACAAGGCGGGAAAACACGTCGCAAGGCAGGAATGCAGGGAATGCAGACACACGATTTCGCCAGGCGGGTGCAAGAAAGTTTCGCCCGTCAGACCATGATGCAAACCCTGGGCGCGCGGGTCGTCTCGGTCGCGCCGGGGCGGTGCGAGATCGCCGCGCCGATCCTGCCCGGCGCGCGCCAGCATCATGGGGTGGGCCATGCGGCGCTGACCTTCGCACTGGGGGATACGGCGGCGGGCTATGCCGCGCTGACGCTGCTGCCGCCCGGCAATGAGGTGATGACCGCCGAGATCAAGATCAACCTGCTGGCGCCCGCCGCCGGCGACCGGCTGATCGCCCGCGGCGAGGCCGTGAAGACCGGCCGCCGCCTCAGTGTCGTGCGCGCCGAAGTGTTTGCCGAAACGGATGGTGCTGAAAAGTTGATCGCCCTGCTCCAGGGCACCATGATCCCGGTGCCAGCCGGCCCCTAACCTTTTTCATCTTGGTGAAAATACTCCACGGGGGTCCGGGGGTGTGAAACCCCCGGCGCGGGCCTCATGCGGTCAGCCCGTCGGGTTCGGGCAGGCCGTGGATGCGGCAGCAGGCGGTCAGCGTGTTGGCCAGCAGGCAGGCGATGGTCATCGGCCCGACGCCGCCCGGCACCGGGGTGATCGCGCCGGCCACCTCTTTCGCGCTGTCGAAATCCACATCGCCTACCAGCCGGGTCTTGCCCGGGCCACGCTCGGGCGCGTCGACGCGGTTGATGCCGACGTCAATCACCGTCGCGCCGGGCTTGATCCAGTCGCCGGGGATCATCCGCGGCCGCCCCACCGCCGCCACCAGAATATCGGCACCGCGGCAGACAGCGGCGATATCCTTGGTCCGGCTGTGCGCGATCGTCACCGTGCAGCTGTCGCGCAGCAGAAGTTGCGCCATCGGCTTGCCTACCAGGTTCGAGCGCCCCACCACCACCGCGTTCAGCCCCGACAGGCTGCCCAGCCGGTCGCGCAGCAGCATCAGGCAGCCTAGCGGCGTGCATGAAACCATCGCCCGTTGCCCGCTGGCCAGAAGGCCCGCGTTGACCACATGCAGCCCGTCCACATCCTTGGACGGGTCGATCCGCGCGACGATCTCGGTTTCGCTCAGATGGGCGGGCACCGGAAACTGGCACAGGATCCCGTGCACGGCCGGATCGGCATTCAGCCGGTCGATCAAGGCATAGAGATCCTCGGCCCGGGTCTCGGCCGGCAGCTTGTGCTCGTAGGAATGCATCCCCACTTCCAGCGTCTGGGTGCCCTTGTTGCGCACATAGACCTGGCTTGCGGGATCCTCGCCCACCAGGATCACGGCCAGACCGGGCGTGATGCCGTGATCGGCCTTCATCCGCGCCACCTGTCCCGCGATCTGGCCGCGTACCTTGGCCGCAAAGGCCTTGCCGTCGATGATATCCGCGCTCATGTCACTCCCCTGTTTCCGCGCCTTGGCGGCGCGGTCTGTCATCTTCCGTCTCCGGCCGGAGCGGCGCGGCATCGCGCGTCCCGCTGGCCGCTTTCCGCAAGGGCCCCTTGCCGTTTCCGCGGCCCTAGAACAACCCCTCGACGAAGCCTTCGTCATCCAGTCCGATCACTTCGGCTGCGGGATGGCGCGGCAGGCCCGGCATGGTCATGATCGCGCCGCAGATCGCGACGATGAATCCCGCCCCCGCCGACAGCCGCACCTCGCGCACCGGCACCGTGTGGCCGGTGGGCGCGCCGCGCAGCGTCGGATCGGCCGAGAAGCTGTACGGCGTCTTGGCCATGCAGACCGGCAGGTGGCCGTAACCGGCCGCTTCCCACACGCGCAACTGCTCGCGCACCGCATCGTCGGCGGTCACCGCCTCGGCGTGATAGATGCGCTTCGCCACCGCTTCGATCTTGTCGAAAAGACCCATCTCATCGGGGTAGAGCGGCGCGAAATCGGCGCCGCCGCTATCGGCCAGTTCCGCCACTTTCCGCGCCAGATCCACGATGCCCGCGCTGCCCTCGGCCCAGTGCTTGCACAGGATCGCTTCGGCGCCCAGATCCGCGACATAGTCCTTCACCGCCTGGATCTCGGCCTCGGTATCGCCCGAGAAATGGTTGATCGCCACCACCACCGGCACGCCGAAGCCCTGCACATTGCCGATATGGCGGCCAAGGTTGGGGCAGCCCTGGCGCACCGCCGCGACATTCTCGGCGCCGAGGTCCGCCTTGGCCACGCCGCCGTTCATCTTCATTGCCCGCACGGTCGCCACGATCACCGCCG
Source organism: Allgaiera indica (assembly GCF_900106675.1). Lineage (GTDB taxonomy): Bacteria > Pseudomonadota > Alphaproteobacteria > Rhodobacterales > Rhodobacteraceae > Acidimangrovimonas > Acidimangrovimonas indica. The sequence continues at coordinate 13,769 of NZ_FNOB01000017.1, read as the reverse complement.
CGTCGGGTTTCAGCCCGGCCTTGCGGCATTTGATGTCAAAGAATTTCTCGGCCCCCAGATCGGCGCCAAAGCCGGCCTCGGTCACCACATAATCGGTCAGCCGCAGCGCGGTATCGGTGGCGATCACCGAATTGCAGCCGTGGGCGATGTTGGCGAAGGGACCGCCATGCACGAAGGCGGGGTTGTTTTCCAGCGTCTGCACCAGGTTGGGCTGCATCGCGTCCTTCAGAAGCACCGTCATCGCGCCGTCGGCCTTGATGTCTCGGCAGTAGATCGGTGTCTTGTCGCGGCGGTAGGCCACCACGATGTCGCCCAGCCGGCGCTGCAGATCCGCCAGGTCGTTCGCAAGGCACAGGATCGCCATCACCTCGGACGCCACGGTGATGTCAAAGCCGGTCTGGCGCGGAAAACCGTTCGAGACACCGCCGAGGCCCACCACGATATCGCGCAGCGCCCGGTCGTTCATGTCCATCACCCGGCGCCAGACGATGCGGCGTTCGTCGATCTCCAGCTCGTTGCCCCAGTAGATGTGGTTGTCGATCATCGCCGACAGCAGATTGTGGGCGCTGGTGATCGCGTGGAAATCGCCGGTGAAGTGAAGGTTCATCTCCTCCATCGGCACGACCTGGGCCATGCCACCACCGGCGGCGCCGCCCTTCATCCCGAAGTTGGGGCCCAGGCTCGCCTCGCGGATGCAGATCATCGCGCGCTTGCCGATCCGGTTCAGGCCGTCGCCCAGACCCACCGTGGTGGTGGTCTTGCCCTCGCCGGCGGGCGTCGGGTTGATCGCCGTGACCAGGATCAGCTTGCCCCGCTTGCGCCCGCCGAGCGAGGCGATGAAGGCCTGATCAACCTTCGCCTTGTCATGGCCATAGGGCAGCAGATGCGCCTCTGGTATGCCCAGCATGCGCCCGATCTCCTGTATCGGCTGCTTGCGCGCGGCGCGGGCGATCTCGATATCGGTCTTCACGGCCATGTGGTCCTCTCCCCGTGCTGTTATCCCTTTGTTTCGCGCGCCCGCCTCCCGCTATAGCGGAGCAGGCCCCCGGCGAGCGGCGCGATTGCGACCGATCCCCGAACAAATTCGCCGGCGCCGGGCTTGGCGCCCCCAAAGGCGGCATCGCGGTCAGGCGCGCGCCGCAGCCAAATGCGGCCAGGCCGGCTGATCGGGGACATGCAGGCGCAGCACATCCCCCAGGCGCAGAACGCCCGGGCGTTCCACCCAGGCGGTCACGCCCCGCCGCCCCCATGCCGCCGTCTTGAAGGTATGGCCCGCGCCGGGCAGGGCGTCTTCGATTACCCGGGCGGGCAGATTGCAGGGCCGGTTCTCCATGTCGATCACCAATGTCGCCCCGTCGGGCCCCTGCAGTCGAGATGACGGTGGCAGCTGCGAGAAATCCGCGATCCCCTCGACCACGGCCGAGACGCCCAGCCATTCCGGCCGCAGCGCCGCGATCCCCATGTCGGCGGCGATCTGGGCCATCTCCTCGGACGAAATCAGCGTCAACTGCCGGACATTGGCGATCTCGGTGCCGCGCGGATGCTGATCCAGCACCCGTGAACAGGATGGGCGCGTGGTACCGGAATGGGCCTCTGCCTCGGGGCCGCCGAAGGTCAGGGGCAGGCTGTCTTGGGGCCGCGAGGCCAGCGTCGCGGCGCGGTCGGCGACGCGGCCAAGCCAGGTGATGCGGGCGGTGAAGGCGGTGGGTCTGAGGGCGGCCATGGCTAGAGCGTGAGGACGAAGAAGCAGCGGCGGAAGGGAAACAGCGCGCCGCCGTCGTCGAGCAGCGGGTAGGCGACGGAAAGGGCCTCTTCATAGGCGGCGATGAAATCGGCGCGCTCGGCCGGGGTCAGCTTTTCCAGAAAGGGGCGCATGGCGGTGCTTTCGGTGAAGCGGCGCACCGGATGGCCGTCGGGGCAGGGGGAAAGGTGCTGGATATATTCGGTTTCCCAGGCCTGGACCTGTCCCAGGGGGGCGAGGATGCGCCAATAGGCCTCGGCCGGGGCGACCGGCGGGGTCCAGTCGGCAAAATCGAAGCGGTCGCCGAAGAGATGCATCGCGATATCGCGCAGGAAGCGGTGCGAGGGCGCCCCGGTCTGGCGCGGCATCTGCACCGCCAGCGTGCCGCCGGGCGCCAGCCCGCGGGCCAGGCGCGGCAGCAGCGTTGCGTGATCGGGCAGCCAGTGCAGGGCGGCGTTGGAAAAGATCAGCGCGGGCGGGGCCTTGGGTGACCAGTCGGCGATATCGGCGTGGGACAGATCGGCATAATGGCCGCTTGCGCGCGCCTTTTCCAGCATCGCGGGCGACGCATCGACACCGCGAAGGGGGTGATCCGGAAAGGCCTTGGCCAGTGCCGCGCCGACCGAACCCGCGCCGCAGCCCAGGTCGATCACGTCACCCCCGGGCAGGGGGCCGATCCGCTGGATCAGGTCAAGCGCCGGCCGCAGCCGCAGCCCTTCGAACCGGGTGTAAAGCGCCGGATTCCAATCCTTCACGGGCATTCCCGCCTCCTTGCCGAGTCCGCCGGCGCATCTGCACCGCAATTCCCGCCATGGGTCAATCCATTGCCGCGCTTCGGGGCGGATTCAACCGGCGCTGTTCCTCCGGCAGCGCAGCGGACGCGGCTGCGACGTCTGCTCAGCCCTCATCGCCGCCGTCCGCGAACACGTCGGCCCAGTCCGGATGCTTGCGGCGCTGGGCCTGGACGTAGGAACATTTCGGCACGATCCGGAACCCCTGCGCGCGGGCGTCCGCGACCAGCCGTTCCACCAGGGCAAACGCGGCGCCCATGCCGCGAAAGCTTTCGGGCACCCGGGTATGGTCGGCGCTGACTAGCTGCGGGGAGACGATCGAGAAGGTGAGTTCGGCCTCCTCATCGCCGCGCGGCATCACATAGCGGCCCTCGGTCGCGCCGCGTTCCAGGCGGATATCGGGCATCTCAGTCAACGATCGTCGCCTCGGTCGCGGCGCGCAGCTCATCCTCGGTCACGCCCTCGGCGCATTCGACGATGTGCAGCCCGCCCTCGGCCACATCGAGCACGCCGAGATTGGTGATGATCCGGTCCACGACGCCCTTGCCGGTCAGCGGCAGGGTGCAGGATTTCAACACCTTCGAGTCGCCGTGCTTGTTGGTGTGGTCCATCACCACGATCACCCGGCCGACACCTGCCACCAGATCCATCGCGCCGCCCATGCCCTTGACCAGCTTTCCGGGGATCATCCAGTTGGCCAGATCGCCGTTCTCGGCCACTTCCATCGCGCCCAGGATCGCCGCCGCGATCTTGCCGCCGCGGATCATGCCGAAGGACATGGCGCTGTCGAAATAGGCGGTGCGCGGCAGTTCGGTGATCGTCTGCTTGCCGGCGTTGATCAGATCGGGGTCTTCCTCGCCCTCATAGGGGAACGGCCCCATGCCCAGCATCCCGTTTTCCGACTGAAGGGTGATGTCCTTGTCGCCGACATAATTCGCCACCAGCGTCGGGATTCCGATGCCGAGGTTCACATACATGCCGTCTTCCAATTCCTGCGCCGCGCGGGCGGCCATCTGGTTGCGGTCCCAAGCCATCTGATCTTCCTTTGCGTTCTGGCAGGGCGCACCCTGCGCTTCTCTTGCGGCCGCGCTTTCGCGGGCCGCGTCAATTTCTCTGCCGGACCGAGGGCGGCGCGTCGAGCATGATGCGCGTGCCTTGCGGTCCGGAATTTACCGACAAGCTGCCCGCCAGCGAGGCGGTCAATTGCAGCACCAGCCTGCCGCCCACGGATCCTTCGCGCGGCCAGTCCACCCCGTCCGCAAAACCGCGACCGTCGTCGTCTATGCTCAGGCGCACGCCGCCGTCATCGGCCTCTTCGATATTGATCGTCACGGTTCCCGGCGCCTCGCCGAAGGCGTGCTGCATGGCGTTGGTGACGACTTCCGACACGATGAGCCCCATTGGAACCGCGCGTTCCACCGGTACGGTGAAACGGTCGGCGCGAAGCTTGATCTTGATCTGATCGCGCGGCGCCAGCCGGCCGACGCTGTCCGCCACCCGGCCCAGATAATCGCCCAGAACGACGGCTTGGTTGTTTTCGCCATCGGTATAGGTCAGCTGCTCGTAGAGCATCGCCAGCCCTTCGATCCGCCGCGCTGCCTTGTCCAGCACCTCACGCGGATTGGTCGCGGCCTCACGATTGTGCATTCGCATCAAGGATACCACCATGGATAGGTGGTTCTTCACCCGATGATGCAATTCGTCGATCGTGGTATGGGCGTGGTCCGGCGCGTCTTCCGGCGCCAGCATCTTCTGCACGCCGCTGAAAAACCGCACCTTGCCGTCGGAATCGCGCAACGGCGCCAGCATCAACCGGTTCCAGAAAGGCGTGCCGTCGCTGCGGTAGTTCAGGATGTCGACCGTCACCTCTTCTTCGCGCTCCAGCGCGCGATGAATCCGGGCCACCGCCGCTGGATCGGTGCCCGGACCCTGCAGAAACCGGCAATTGCGTCCGATGACATCCTCTCTTGGATAGCCAGTGGTGTCATGGAACGCGCGGTTGGCATAGACGATCGGGTTGTCGTCTTTCCAGGGGTCGGTCAGCACCAGCGAGAACGGCGCGCTGGCAAGGAACTGCAACGCGACGTGGTCGCTCAGACCGCCCTGGAAAGGATCCGCTTCCACCATGACCCTAGGCGTTTTCACGCTTGCGGGTGGTGCGCTGCTCGATGCGCTTCTCGTGCTCGCCCTGGATCAGGCGATGCACATAGATCCCCGGCAGGTGGATCTTGTCGGGATCGAGGCTGCCCGCGGGGACGATCTCTTCGACCTCGGCCACGCAAACCTTGCCGCAGCTTGCCGCCGGCGGGTTGAAGTTGCGCGCGGTCTTGCGGAACATCAGGTTCCCGGTCTCGTCCGCCTTCCAGGCCTTCACGATCGACAGATCCGCGACGATGCCGCGTTCCAGGATGTAATCATGGCCGTCGAAAGTCTTCACCTCCTTGCCCTCGGCGATCACCGTGCCGACGCCGGTCTTGGTGTAGAAGCCGGGAATCCCCGCGCCACCGGCCCGCATCCGCTCGGCCAGCGTGCCCTGAGGGTTGAACTCCAGCTCCAGCTCTCCTGACAGATACTGGCGCATGAATTCCGCGTTCTCGCCCACATAGGACGAGATCATCTTCTTCACCTGCTTGGTTTCCAGAAGCAGCCCCAGGCCGAACCCGTCGACGCCGGCGTTGTTCGAGGCCACCGTCAGGTCCTTGGTGCCCGCGTCGCGGATCGCCGCGATCAGAAGTTCCGGTATTCCGCACAGGCCGAAGCCGCCCGCCGCGATCAGCATGCCGTCGAACAGAAGTCCGTCAAGCGCCTCGGTCGCGCTGCCGTAGACCTTCTTCATGGGATCCCCCTTTGTCTTCGTCGCGTGGATTTGTCGCGCCGGCGACGCGCAGAGTCAACGGCGATGCCGCAACGCAGCGCACCTGTCAGCGCTAACAGGTATTTTCAGCCGCAGGGCCGTCTCTGACAGCGCGTCGCCCGCCGCCCCGCGCAGGGCGGCGCCCGACCTCCCCCCCCCCCGGCAGGGGCGGCACGGCGATGCCGATCAGCGCACCTGCGGCATCGGACTGGGGGCGCCGTGCCCGGGCCAGGCGTTGCGAAAGCGCCCCTTCAGGGCCGGGCGCCACCCGGCGTTCCTAGCCGTCGGAAAGCTGCACCAGCGCGTGGCGCTTCTTGCCGGCGGTCAGCTTCAGGCCCGAGGCGATTTCTTCGCGCGACATCAGCCGGGCCTCGGTGACGACCTCGTCGTTGATCCGCGCGCCGCCCTCGGCGAAAAGCCGTTTGGCCTCCTTGCCCGACCCGGCCAGGCCCGCCTGCACGAACAGCGCGGTGCTGGCGATGCCCTCACCTACCTGATCGGCGGTCAGGACCAGGGTGGGCAGGTCGCCACCGACGCCGCCCTTCTCGAACACTTCGCGCGCGGTGGCTTCGGCCGCGGCGGCGGCCTCGGGCCCGTGCAGCAGGGCGGTGACCTCATTGGCCAGCTGCACCTTGGCCGCGTTGATCTCGGACCCCGCCAGCGCGCCCAGACGGTCGCATTCCGCCACCGGCAATTCTGTGTAGAGCTTCAGGAAGCGGCCCACATCGGCATCGGTGGTGTTGCGCCAGAACTGCCAGAATTCATAAGGGCTCAGCATCTCGGCGTTCAGCCAGATCGCGCCCGACTGGCTTTTGCCCATCTTCTTGCCGTCCGAGGTGGTCAGCAGCGGCGAGGTCAGCCCGTAGATCTCATGATCCAGCACCCGGCGCGTCAGGTCGATGCCGTTGACGATATTGCCCCACTGATCCGATCCGCCCATCTGCAGCAGGCAGCCGTAGCGGCGGTTCAGTTCCAGGAAATCATAGGCCTGCAGGATCATGTAGTTGAATTCGAGAAAGCTGAGCGATTGCTCGCGGTCAAGCCGGGACTTCACCGATTCAAACGACAGCATCCGATTGACGCTGAAATGCCGCCCGATATCGCGCAGGAAATCGAGGTATTTCAGCCCGTCCAGCCATTCGGCGTTGTTCAGCATCAAGGCGTCGGTCGGCCCTTCGCCGAAGCTGACATAGGATTGGAAGACCTGCTTGATCCCGGCGATGTTGGCGTCGATCTGCGCCGGCGTCAGCAGCGGGCGTTCATCGGCGCGAAAGCTGGGATCACCCACTTTCGTCGTGCCGCCGCCCATCAGCACCAGCGGCTTGTTGCCGGTCTTTTGCAGCCAGCGCAACATCATGATCTGGATCAGGCTGCCCACATGCAGCGAGGCCGCCGTCGCGTCGAACCCGATATAGCCCGGCATCCCGCCCTTTATCAGCGCCTCGTCGAGGCCCTGGTAATCGGTGCAATCGGCCAGAAAGCCGCGCTCGATCATCACGGCCAGGAAATCGGATTTCGGATGGTAGGTCATCGCGCTTTGGTCCATGCTTCGGGCAACCTCTGCCCGGCGCCCTCTATATCGGCGCGGGGGGCAGAGGAAAAGGCAAAGAAGCGGGGCGGGGGCAATGGCGCTGAGCGGGCCGATCTGGGCGTTGGGGGCGATGTCGGGCACGTCGCTGGACGGGGTGGATGCGGCGCTGCTGGAAACCGATGGCGAAGTTATCTACGCCTTCGGCGACACCGGCTACCGGCCCTATTCCGAGGCCGAGCGCGGGGCGCTGCGCGCGGGCCTCGGCCTGTGGCCCGGCGAGGACGGCGTGCAGGCGGCGGCCGAGGTCGTCGAGACCGCCCATGCCGAGTTGCTGTCGCGCTATACGGATCAGGCGGAACTGGTGGGTTTTCACGGCCAGACATTGGCCCATGATCCGGGCGGGCGCGGCACGCATCAGGCGGGCGACGGGGTGGTTCTGGCCGCCGTTCTGGGCCTGCCCGTGGTGTGGGATTTCCGCAGCTCCGACGTGGAACTGGGCGGGCAGGGCGCGCCGCTGGCGCCGTTCTACCATTTCGCCCTGGCGCGCTGGATGGAGCTGTCTTCGCCGGTGGCTTTCCTTAACCTTGGCGGGGTGGGCAATGTCACCTGGGCCGACCCGCGCAAACCCCGCCCCGAGGCCGAGGGCGCGCTGCTGGCCTTCGACACCGGCCCGGCAAATGCGCCGATCAACGATCTGATGCTGGCCCGACGCGGCGCGGCGCAGGATGCGGGCGGGGTGCTGGCGGCGCAGGGCACGCCCGATGCGGCGATCCTCGATGCCTTTCTGAAGCATCCCTATTTCCACCGGATCCCACCGAAATCGTTGGACCGGGATGCCTTTGCGGCGCTGTCGCGTGCGGTCGCGCCGCTGCCGGATGCGGATGCGGCCGCGACGCTGACCGCGGCGGCGGCGGCGGCGGTGGCGGCGGGGTGCGAACATTTCCCCCTGGTGCCCGAGGTGATGCTGGTTTCGGGCGGCGGGCGCCACAACATGACGCTGATGGCGATGCTGGCCGAGCGGGTGCCTTTCCCGGTGGTGGCGATCGAGGAGGCGGGGTTCGACGGCGACATGATCGAGGCGCAGGCCTTCGCCCATCTGGCGGTGCGGGTGCTGCGTGGATTGCCGACCTCCTGCCCGACGACTACCGGGGTCGCAGCGGCGGTGGGTGGCGGGCAACTGAGCCGCCCCGAGGGCTGAGGCGGCGGCGCGCCTCCGGCGGGAGTATTTTCGCCAAGATGAAGGGGCGGTCAGCCGGGGATGTCGAAGCCGGGCGGGGCAAGCTCGAACCCCTCGAAGCGGAAGCCGGGGCTGACGGTACAGCCGACCAGGCTCCACCCACCGGCGGGGCGGGCGGCCTGCCAGTGGTGCGCGGGCACGATGGCCTGGGGGATCTGTCCCGCCGTCAGGTCGGCACCAAGAAGGTGGTCGCGGGCCGGGCCGGCCTCGGTGGCGGCGATCCGCAGGATCAGCGGGGCGCCGGCGTGGAAATGCCAGATCTCGGCGGCGTCGACGCGGTGCCAGTGGCTGCGCTCATCCGCTTTCAGCAGGAACAGGATCGCGGTGCCTGCCGGACGTGCGCCAGGCGCGGACTCGGCCGCCCAGGTCTGGCGGTACCAGCCGCCCTCGGGGTGGGGGGCGAGGCCGAGCCTTGCGATGATGTCGTCGGCGTCCACGGGGCCTCCTGCGGGTTGCGGCGAATTGAGGCAGATCATGGCTGGGGCCCGGGGGCGGTGCAAGTCTGGGCCTTTGCCACCGGAAAAGGAGGATGCCATGAGCCTCACCGCCCGCGAAGCCGCGCTGGTCCGCGCCAGCTTCCGTTCCGTGCGCGACCGGGTCGAGCCCGCGTCCCGCGATTTCTATGCGGCGCTGTTCCGGCGACGCCCGGATCTGCGCGGCTTGTTTCGCGGTGATCTGGAGGGGCAGGGGATGAAGTTCATGTCCACCCTGCAGGTGGTCGTCGACACCCTGGAGGCGCCCGAGGCGACGGCCGGGCGGCTGCATGATCTGGGCCGGTCCCATGCCGCCTTGGGGGTGAGGCCCGCGCATTTCGAACCGATGCGCGAGGCGCTGTTCGAGGTGCTGGCGGGCTATCTGGGCGGGGGGTGGGATGCCGAGACCCGTGGCGCCTGGCACCGGGCCTATGACCAGATGGTGGAACGGATGATCGCGGCGCGACCGGCCCGATAGCCGGTGTCATGCATTCAACAGGCGTGCGAGCACGTTGAAATCCGGCGCGATCAGGTCCCAGTCGGCCTCTTGCGTCAGATCGGAGGTTTGTCCGGGGCCGTGTTCGGTGGGGCGCGGCACGAAGGCGGTGCCGAGCCCGGCGGCGCGGGCCGCGTGCAGGTCGCCATTATGGGCGGCCACCATCATCACCTGGGCGGGCGGCAGTCGCAGCGCCGCGCAGGAGGCCAGGTAGACCGCCGGCTTGGGCTTGTAATCGCGCGCGATATCGGCGCCGAGGATGCAATCCCAGGGCAGGCCGGCATGGCGCGCAAGCCGCGTCATCAGCGCGATCGAGCCATTCGAACAGGGTGCGATGATCCGGTGTGTCTTCAATGCCCGCAGGCCCGGCGCCACGTCGGGCCAGGGATCGAGCCGCTCCCACGCACGGTTGAGCGTTTCGGGATCGGCGCAGGTGGCGTGAAAGCGGTCGCACACCCGGAAAAGGTTTTCCAGATGCAGATCATCGAGGGCGATATAGCCACGCCCTCCCTCGCGGATGCGCGCCATGGCGGGGTCGTATTCCGCGCGCCAGGCGTCGGCGAAGGCTGGGGCATCGACCCCGGGCAGGGCGCCCGCGACGGCCCGCGCGACCGAGCCGCGCCAATCCACGCAGGTGCCGAAGACATCGAAGATGAGGGCCTTGATCATCCGGTGATCGTGGGCGGGAACCGGGCCGCACGCAAGGCGGCAGTCGAGGGGGCGGCGCCCAAGCGGACGGCCGCGGACGGGAGGCGGCGGGCCATGGCCCCCGGAGCCACGCCCGCTCCGGGGGCCTCCGAGAGATGATTTTGCCAGAAAGACGACATCGCGACCGGCGGCATTATCCGGCGCGGCCGTGGGGCCGCGCACCAAGGGGCGCTTTCGGCGGCGTCAGGCCCGCAGGACGGAGCGGCCCGCATATTCGGCGGTCGGCCCAAGAGCCTCTTCGATGCGGATCAACTGGTTGTATTTCGCCAGCCGGTCGGAACGCGACAGGCTGCCGGTCTTGATCTGTCCGCAATTCGTCGCCACGGCGAGGTCGGCGATGGTCGAATCCTCGGTCTCGCCGGAGCGGTGGCTCATCACGCTGGTATAGCGTGCGCGGTCGGCCATGCGCACGGCGTCCAGCGTCTCGGTCAGGGTGCCGATCTGGTTCACCTTCACCAACAGGGAATTGGCGCAGCCCGCGTCGATCCCGCGCTTCAGGCGCACCGGATTGGTCACGAACAGATCGTCGCCCACCAGTTGCACCTTGTCGCCCAGCGTCTGGGTCAGGTGCCGCCAGCCGTCCCAATCGTCCTCGGCGCAGCCATCCTCGATCGAGATGATCGGATAGTCCTTGCACAACGCGGCCAGGTATTCGGTGTGCTCGGCCGAGGTAAAGGTCTTGCCCTCGCCCGCCATGACGTACTTGCCATCCTTGAAATATTCGGTCGAGGCGCAGTCGAGCGCGAGGTGGATGTCCTCGCCCGGCTTGTAGCCTGCCTTCTCGATCGACTTCAGGATGAAATCGAGCGCTTCGCGTGCCGACGAAAGATTCGGGGCGAAACCGCCCTCATCGCCGATCCCGGTGTTCATGCCGGCGGCGGAAAGTTCCTTCTTCAGCGCGTGAAACACTTCGGAGCCCCAGCGCACGGCCTCGCGGATCGAGGCGGCGCCGACCGGCATGATCATGAATTCCTGGATGTCGATCGGGTTGTCGGCATGTTCGCCGCCGTTGATGATGTTCATCATCGGCACCGGCAGCACCCGCGCGCCGACGCCGCCGATATAGCGGTAAAGGTGCTGATCATAAAGCTGCGCGCCCGCCTTTGCGACCGCCAGGCTGACGCCCAGGATCGCGTTGGCCCCCAGCCGGCCCTTGTTGGGGGTGCCGTCCAGTTCGCACATCAGCCGGTCGATGGTGATCTGCTCGTCCGCGTCATAGCCCACGATCTCTTCCGCGATCTCGCCGTTCACCGCGGCGACCGCGTCCAGCACGCCCTTGCCGCCGTAGCGCGATGCGTCGCCGTCGCGCTTTTCCACCGCCTCGTGCGCGCCCGTCGAGGCGCCCGAGGGCACCGCGGCGCGCCCCATCTCGCCGTCCTCGAGATAGACGTCGACCTCGACCGTCGGATTGCCGCGGCTGTCGAGGATCTCGCGGGCGGTGATGTCGATGATGGTGCTCATGTGTCGTCCTTCCTGGTCAGGGGCATCGCGCAAGGCGGCGTAGGGTGGCCGGACATTTCGGGGCCAAGTGTCTTGTGGCCGGGGGCGGGTGCCCGGCGGCTTCGGCGCCGTTCTATGGGGTTTCCGGGGCCGGGAAAAGAGCGTTGGCGCAAATGTGCCTTCCGGGGCTGCGCGTCAGCGGATCCGATCCCGGCCGGATCCAGAGATTCGGCGCGGGGCTTGACCGCCCCGCCGATCGCGGCGAGAGGAAAGGGCAAGCGGGGGGAACATGGCGCGCAAGGACAGGCTGGATGCGGCGGGCGTGGCGGGGCTGATCGGCTCGTCACTGTTGCTGGGGCTCAATCAGGTCGTGGTGAAGGTGGTGAACGGCGGTTTGCAGCCGGTGTTCTTCGCGGGGCTGCGCTCGGTCGGGGCGACGCTGGTGGTGTTGGCCTGGGTGCTGTGGCGTGGGCGCAGCCTGAGGCCCCGGCCTGGCACCGTGCCCGCGGGGCTGCTGCTGGGGCTGACCTTCGCGGCCGAGTTCCTGTGCCTTTTCCTGGCGCTCGATCACACCACGGTGGTGCGGTCTTCGATCATCTTCTATTCGATGCCGGTGTGGTTCGCGCTGGCCGCGCATTTCCTGCTGCCGGGCGAACGCATCACGCCGACAAAGGCGCTGGGGCTGGCGCTGGCGTTCGCCGGTGTGGCCTGGGCGCTGGCCCATCGCGGCGGCCAGACCGGCGAGACCAGCCTGCTGGGGGATCTGCTGTCGCTGGCCGGCGCGGTGCTGTGGGCCGGGATCGCGCTGATCTCTCGCGGGACCAGCCTGCGCGAGGAACGTGCCGAGATGCAGCTGTTCTGGATGGTCTCGGTCTCGGGGCCGGTGCTGATCCTGGCGGCCTTCGGCTTCGGCCCCTTCATCCGCGATCTGACGCCGATCGACATCGCGGGGCTGGTGTTCCAGATCGTTGCCGTCGCTTCCTTCGGTTTCATCTTCTGGCTCTGGCTGCTGGCCGAATACCCGCCTTCGATCGTGGCAAGTTTTTCGTTCCTCACGCCGCTTCTGGGGATCGGCTTTGGCTGGCTCTTGCTGGGGGAACCAGTCAGCCCGCAGATCGTGGCCTCGGGCGCGCTGGTGGCGCTGGGGATCGTGCTGATCAACCGTGCCCAGGCGCGGACCCGGCCGGTGGCAAGGCGCCGGGGCGCGCAGGGCTAGGGGCCGGGCGCCGCGCAGGACGCCCTGGCCCGGGTGCCGGGCCTAGACCGCCTGCACCACTTTCGACAGCATGTCGCGCACCTGGCCCGCGACGGCGTGCAGTTCGTCGTTCGGGACCGCGGCCATCGAGGCGACCGGATCCACCGCGCTGACCTCGGTGCCGCCGTCGACGCTGCGCAGGATCACGTTGCAGGGCAACATGGCACCGATGTTCGGCTCCAACTGGAGGGCCTCCCAGGCCATGTTCGGATTGCAGGCGCCAAGGATCTTGTAGCCGGGCATGTCCTTGTCGATCTTTTTCTTCATGGTGGCCGAGACGTCGATCTCGGTCAGCACGCCGAAGCCGGCATCGCCTAGCGCCTTGCGCGCACGTTCCTCGGCCTCGCCGATCTGGGTGTCTTCGAGAAGACGGGTCAGGACATAGGACATGGGGGTCTCCCTCTCGTGTTGCGTTGGCCTGGTCGCCGGGCCGGCGCGGGGCCGGACGCGGTGAACATATCGTGGGTCGCGCATATGTGCCATGCTGATCTGGGGCCGGTGGCGGCCCGGGTCAAGGCCGCAACTGCGGCATGGGCGGAGAGGGGGCATCGTTCCGCCGAGACCGGATCCCCGGGCCAGAGCAGGGCGCGCGTCTGCCCGTGGGGTGGCGCCCCGGCGTTCACGCGGCGCCATTTATGGTTCAGCATCTCCCTTGGCCCGGGCGGGATCGAGCGCAGCAAAGCGCCAGCCCGTGGGGACGGGCAGACGCGCGCCCTGCGCCTGCGGCGCGCTCCGGGCGGGAAGGGGGGGGAGTTAGGTGCGGGTATTAAGATGAGGAGCAGTTGTCGGCCCGCTATTAGGGTCAGGACCCATTGATTTCCGGTTGGCCGCGTGATTCACAGTTCGAAAAACGAGCGGTGAACATGTCTGATCTCTTCTGGCTGACGGATGCGCAGATGGCGCGTCTTGAGCCCTTCTTCCCCAAGTCACACGGCAAACCCCGCGTTGATGATCGGCGCGTGTTGAGTGGAATTATTTTTATCAATCGCAATGGTTTACGGTGGCGCGATGCCCCTGCTGCCTATGGGCCGCACAAGACGCTGTACAACCGTTGGAAACGGTGGAGTGACAAGGGCATCTTCGCCCGGATGATGGCCGGTCTGGCCGCCGAGCATGGCGAAAAGAAGACTGTGATGATCGACGCCACTTACCTGAAGGCACACCGAACAGCGACCAGCATGGGCGTGAAAAAGGGGGGCGTGGACGCCTGATTGGCCGGACAAAGGGCGGCATGAACACCAAG
>NZ_FNOB01000002.1 GCF_900106675.1 Allgaiera indica | reverse complement strand
AACGTGATTTGCGCATCGTCTGTTCTCCTCGCTGCTATGAACGCTACGAGAACAAACTCTCCTTTTGAATGGCCCGGTTCATCGGGGGCAGGTCAAGCAAGCCGGCTAGCGCCTGTTCGACCGGGGTAAAGAGGCCTACAGCTTGGAACAGGGGCGTTTGCCCATGTGTGCCACGCAACTCGACATCTGCCCCCCGGTTCAAGAGTCCCTCCACCCAATCCGGTCTACGCGCGCTAATCGCCTCGTGAAGCGGTGACTTGCCCTTCCGTGTGCGGGTGTTAATCGTCGTTGGTGCGCTGGCTTGGATGAGGAATTCGACGCAGGTATCGTCGCCACCCTGAATAGCCATGAGGAGTGCCGAACCGCCGTTCGCATCGAACTTGTCGGGATCTCCGCCAGCGTCGAGCAGCCTTCGCACCTTCTCTGCCTGTCCAAGATGGGCGAACAGCCCCAGTTGCGGTGTCGGCGTTGGGCCATAACCCTTGATCATTCGGTTCGGATTCCGAGTGTCTGCCGGGCGTCTTTTCCATTCTTCGAGGGCGACGAGACCCGCATGTGGTCGCCCTGCTGGCAGCCCCTCCGCCCCAGGATAGGGATGTGGAAAATCTCGAGCAAGCGAGCCTTCGGGGTCGGGAATATCGACCAACAGGCCGACGCCCTCCGCCCAGGCCCGCCAGCGGTTCAGGCGGTGCTTGTCGCCGAGCGCCGCGGCAATGAACAGCAGGTGATGGAGCGCAATCTTCATCTGCATGGCACTACGAAAGGCAAACCAGTTCGCCGCAGCCTCGAATGCCTCCAACGCCTGCTGGCGGCGACCCATCTGCATCTCGTATCGGCCGCGCAACACCCCAAGGCCGGCGAGCCTCGGCTCCCCCGCCAGCGCGTCTTCGATCCGCGTGAGACAGGCTTCGGCTGCCGCAGCCTCGCCCGGGAGTTTCGCACGCCTGGGGTCGATTAGGCGCATCAAGTCGATCTCGTCTTGCTGGACCGGAGGTGGCAGAAGGCAGGCTAGGCCCTTCTCTCCGGACATCAGCGCTTCAATTTCGCTCTGCAGCCGATCGTGCGAAATCCGGTTTTCTGTCCGATGCATCGCAGGATCGACCAATGGAAATTTGCAGTACTCGCGGTAGGCACGGGCGGACAGAAGTGCAAAGCCGAACTCAAGATCCCAGTGCTCAATGAGTTCCAAGATCATGCGCGTCTGCATCGACCTTCCAGTCTTCCAACGCCTAAGGTTGTCCTCCCAAGTACTCCCGTAGACAGCGCGGCCACATGCGTTTTCGATCTCACGTGCGACCGCGCCTTGAGCGCGTCCTTTCAAGCGCGCCCGCCAGAGCAGCCTCAGTCCCTCGTCCGGGTTTCCGATGACCGTTTCAGGATCGACGCCACTGCCCTTGAAGGCGAGCCGGAGATGATGGGCAAAGATGGCACCTGCCACCCGGTCAAAGACGCGGCGTACGTCTTCAGCGGCGAGAGCGCCGCAGTCGAGGTTCCGGCACAGATCCACGTAATTCTCAAGCGCCTCGCGCAGAAAGCCCAAGAGGTTCCATTTTCCAGCGCCGGCGTCGACAATTGGCTTGAGGTGAGTCTCAAGCAGTCCCATCGCGGTGTCGACGTCCAACGGTTTGCCGTCCTTCAATCTCTGCAAGGATTTCTTGAAGGCTTCGTTGTTCGCATCGTCTACCTGCGAAAAATTCCGGATCAGGAAACCGATGATCTCGGAGGGCTGCGGGATCGGTGTAAGACTGAGATCGGCGGTCATTGGCCCCGCCTCTGTATGGCCCTCAGGCTTGCGCGGAAGTTCAGCGCGGCGCGGTGATCGCTCGGTGTCATCGGAACCACAACGAAACCCGACCCAGGTAGGTGCAGCTTTGCGTGTTTGCGGCCGCGCTGGAACCGGGCACCATTGGCGACTTCAATGCGAACAAGGTCATGAATCTGTCTATCTTTCGAAAATGTCATGAGGTGGCTCCCGGAAGGATGGGGCGCCCCCATCCTTCGCATGAGATTGAGGCTATTTGTTGGACTTGGCAGCCGCAGCCTGCGCCCGCGTCGCAAAACTGCCCGACGGGGTCTTGCCGCCATTCGCCTTCGCCGTAGCAGCCTGGATCCGTGCCGCCGCCGCCTTCGACATGGGCGTTACGCCCTTACCCTTTGCCATTTCAATCTCCTTTCGTTGCTGATCGCGTGCATCGGTGCATGCAAGGAGAGCAATCGCATTTCAGGCAGAACCTGGGGAGCTGCGAAACTGGGTAACACACCCGCTAATTTTGCAGATGGCAGTTATTCACGTGCCGCACCTCGACCCCTGGCGCTCTTCACCCTGGTTGCTTTGGACTGTTAGCGCTGCATTTGGCCACCTCAACGAGCATCCGCCCTACCAGAAGACAAGTCCCTGTCAGGACTTGCAATTCTTAGTGCGCGTCAGCTTCCATTCGGCAGGAAGTCAAGTCCAGCGCCGGAAGCCGCGCCCGAAAACCGTATCGCGCCAAATGCCAAACAGAGACTCGGGCAGTTTTGGGCGGCTATTTCGCCTGTGATTTCAAGTCTCTAGCGGCCATTGCGCCGCGCAAGGCGCGGAAATTTCGCCACAATCCACAAGGCGTAAAATCGTTTAATATCAATGTGTTATATTGTGGCGGAGCACTCTAGATTCGAACCAGAGATATGTTCCTTTCTCTAACCCCCGGAAAACACGGCACAATTTCAGCGCAGAAAATAGGGTAGACTGTTGAATTTGCACTACTTTTCAGCTTTAGGGAGCTCGCTTGTCCGATGAAAGCGATGGTCGTCTTCCGGCTCAAACGCTTTTGATTGCCACCGCTTCGCCAGATTCCGAAATTGGGCAGTGCACTTTGGCGGTCGCGGCTCCAGCCAACTTTCATTAGGGTTAGCTGTATGAGACAGTCGGATTTTATGGAGATGGTCGTTGTGGGATTTCGCTCAAGTGAGCGCAGCGGAGCTGCTCGCTATCCACGCCCAAGTTAGTGAGGAGCTCCGAACACGCGGAATAGTTCGCAGCGCCAACAATCCTACCGGCGATCTCGCCGAGTACCTGTTCTGCACCGCTTTCGGTTGGAAACAAGCACCAAACTCTGAGCGGGGCTTTGACGCGACTGGTCAGGACGGCGTGCGTTATCAGATCAAGGGACGGCGGGTCCACCGGCGCAACCCATCACGCCAGCTCTCGGCAATTCGTGATCTGGCGGGCGGACATTTTGACGTGCTGGCGGGCGTAATCTTTGACGATGACTTTCGTGTTGTCCGGGCAGCACTCATCCCTCGCGGCGTGGTGGAGAAACGCTCAACCTTCGTCGCGCACACAAACAGCCACAAATTTCTCCTGCGAGATGATGTGTGGGAGGCACAGGGGGTCCAGGATGTTACGGTCGAAGTCGCGGCCGCCATGCCGTAAGTAGGTAGTTGGACGTGATGCGCAGGCGGAGCAGGTCGGTGCCACAATCTCGACGACATGTCGTGGTTGATCATTCTGACTATGAACGGCACGAACACGATTCCTTATCCCGGCTCGACCGCTGCGCCCGAAGATATCGTGGCGCTCGCAGACGAATATCGGCGCGCGGCAATTGCGCTGATGGAATCCGGCCGGAAGGGCGAGCCGCTTTCTCGTGCCCCTGGACGGCTCTGCGCAATCCACGCAATTGAGCTTTACCTCAACGCCTTTCTCCTGGTGGGCGGAACGCCTCCGGAGCAGGTCAGATCCCATTTCCACAACCTTGCCGCACGGGCGGAGAAGGCGATCGACAGTGGATTGATCCTGCGAAAGCGTACTGCTGAGCACCTCCGGAAGATGACAGAAACCAGAGAGTATCTCGTTTCTCGCTATGGACCGGAAATGACGTCGACACTGTCAGAGCTCAATCGTCTCATGGCGACGCTGGAAGAGGTCTCGAAGAAAACCAGTATCCGGATAGGTCTTGTTCCGCAGGGTGCTCCCAAGGACAACTTGCCGGAGAACCGTGATGGCTGATCCGCTCGACAACCCGACACTGCACCCTCGGGCTCTTACCGTACGAGAACGTGCCCCTGGGTTCAAATGGCACAGCTATGCTGGATCCCCCAGATCCTCACAGGCCTTCTGCCTGAGTGCCTTTGGAACGCTTCGTTCGCTGAGCGCCAGGGACCGGGCCCTTGAAGCTCTCTTTCGTCACGCCCTTCCCGGATTTCCACCACGACGTCGTCCGCGGCGCTGGTCGATCCTGCCAGAGGCCGAAAGCCCTGAGCTCCTGTCCGAGTTGGGTACTCAGCAAGCGACCAGCATCGATGCTCTTTGCCTGTCGTCGGACGAGGTCGTCTGCATAGAATCCAAGTTTGCGACCGACGCCCAACACGGCTTTGGAGGGTGCAGTCAGTTTCCCAAGGCTTGCGCCGGTTTCCGTGGCCCAGGATCCGATATCGCCAAGCAGACTGACGCGTGGTGCCGCCTCGAAAACTGGGAGGGTCACCGGTCGCCTCGAGCCTACTGGAGCTTGGGAAAGCGATGGTTTCGGCCCGAGATTTTCAATCGCCAGACCGCGTCGGACGTCTGCGCCCTTCGTGGGGCCAACTACCAGCTGATGAGAAATTTCCTATTTGCCGCTTCCATCGCAGAGCGAGACAAGAAATCGCGTTTCGGCGTTCTGGCGATTGGCCCGCGCAAGTATGCGTCAGTACTCGCTGAGCAGGTCGCAGCCTTTCGGAGAGACATACTCCTTCCGGACTTTCGGGGTCTGATCGCCTTTGTCGACTACGAGGAGTATGCGGACATCCTCGATACGGCAAATGCTCCCGATGCTGCAGAGCTCGCTGAATTCCTTCGAGAACGCATCCGCCATGTTGTCGGACGAGGCGACGCAAAGAGGCACGCGCCTGCTTCGAACTGACCCGAAGTCAAGTCCAGCGCCCGTCGCCCCACGTGAAAACCGTATCGCGCCAAATGCCAAACAGAGACTCGCGCCATTCTGGGCGACTATTTGGCCTGCATTTTCAAGTCTCTAGGGGTTGACGTGGTCTGCAAGCCACGGAAATCACGTGCCAATGTACGCCACGCAAAATCGTTTAAAATCAATAGGTTATGTGGTGGCGGAGCAGGTGGGATTCGAACCCACGGGACGCTCATCACGCCCAGCAGTTTTCAAGACTGCCTCGATCGACCACTCTGACACTGCTCCTTCGTTCCACGCTATCTAGCCGCAACCCCGGCGGTTGCCAAGTCTTTGATGGAGATTCGGCTCTGTTGCACAAATCCGGCGAGGGGATTCATGTTGTGACTCCAGCATGGTAGCTGGGCGGCAAGAGCAGACCGATACCCCCGACCGACAAGAGCGGGAACTGGCCGGCCTACAACGAAGCGCTCAAGCGCCGGGGTTCACTGACGATCTGGTTCGACTGCGAGATGAGCTGCGATGCCGAGCCGACGGGCGGGCGCGGTCGTCAGCAGACCTACAGCGATACCGCCATCCAGACCTGCCTGACAATGTAGGTGTCGTTCGGTATGGCGCCCAGGCAAACGACCGGGTTCGTCGAGGCCTGTCGCGCCTGGTCGGTCTGGACTGGCCGGTGCCTGACTTCAGCACACTGTCCCGTCGTCAGAAGACCTTGGCGGTGACTATCCCTTGCAGCGGTGCCAAGGGGCCGCCGTATCTGTTGATCGACAGCACCGGGATCATCAAGGTCGAGGGTGAAGTTGATTGCACTTGAACGATGGCAGACATCTCTTCCGCCAGTCATCCGAAGCGACCCCAGCCCACAATAAGCAACGGGCCAAGAGGCACCGCCAGCCCAAGGGCCAAGTCCCTGCGCCGGCCGCAAGCCTTCGGGTCTGGCGGCGGATCAGCGCGGGAGGCGGCTCATCACGCGGTGGCGAACGTCTTCGTTTTCAACGGCCAGGGCATGCATCAGGGCAAGAAGATCGCCGCGCGCGCCATGCAACTGATCGATGAGTTCCATCACCAGCCCCAGCGCCTCGTCGTCCAGTTCGAAATCATCGCAAAGATCGCACAGAAGCTCCATCCGGGCGATGTCCACCTGGCGATAGACCGCATCGCCCCCCGCCTCGGCCGGGCGGATCACCTCGGCCCGGATGAAACGGGTAAGGCGCGCCCGGTCGAGCCGCGTGACGGTGGCGAGCACCTGTGCTTCGGTCAGGAAACCGGATCCCTCGGTCATGCCCCCCCTCCCTTGCGCGGATCGTAGCGATGTGTCTTGCGCCAGTCCTCCATGAACCGGGCGAGATCGGCATCCACGGTCTTTGGCAACACGATCTTCAGCTCGATCCGCTGATCGCCCGCAGCGCGGCCCGACGCCGCGATGCCGCGGCCGCGCAGCCGCAGCACCTGGCCGCTGCTGGCCCCCCTGGGCACCGTCACCTTGACCGGCCCGCTGATCGTGGGCGCCTCGACCTTGGCGCCCAGGACCGCCTCGTCGATCGTGATCGGCAGCGTCATGACGATATCGTCGCCTTCCCGCGCAAAGACCGGATGCGGACGGACCGAGAGCGTGACATAGGCATCACCCGGTGGCCCGCCGCCATGACCCGGCCCGCCTTTGCCGCGCAGCCGCAGGGTCTGGCCATCGGCCACGCCCTTGGGGATCTTCACCTCAAGGTCGCCGCCGCCGGGCAGGGTGATGCGCATCGCGCCGCCGTTCGCGGCCTCGAGGAACGGCACTTCGAGCGCATAATGCGCATCCGCGCCACGGGCGCGAAAGCCGTGATCGCCGAACTCTGCGCCACCCTGACGGGCCTGGCGGCGCAGGAATTCGGCAAAGATGTCGGCGTCGTCGCCGAAGCCCTCGTAACGCGGGCCCTGGCGGTAGGGGTTGCCCGGCTGCTCGGCGAAATCGCGGTAGAACGGGCGCTCGCGCGGGCGTTCCTGGCCGCTGGCGTCGATTTCGCCGCGGTCAAAGCGCGCCCGGGTCTCGGGGTCCTTCAGCAGATCGAAGGCCGTTCCCGCCGCCTTGAACCGGGCCTCGGCCGCGGCATCGCCGGGGTGCAGGTCGGGATGGCTTTCCTTGGCGATCTTCCGGTAGGCCTTTTTGATCTCGTCTGCGCTGGCGGTCTTCGCCACGCCGAGCACGTCATAGGGGTCGTCGCTCATCGCTTTTCCAACCGTGAGTCCCTTTGCCCAAAGTAGAGCGCCATCCGACCTTCGCCGCAACCGGGGCGGACGGTCAATCCGCGCGGCGCTGAAGCAGGACGAACGTATCTTGTAACTGCGCCGTGGTCCCGTCGGGACCCCTGCCTTCCCGGTGAACGATCTCGGCCTGCATCTGGATCCATTGCCGAGGGGTGTATCCGATCGCGTCCAACTCACTTTGTACGGTGGGCATTTCGTGGGCGCGGGCCTTCATGTCATCCGAGGCCCATGGTGGCGGCGCGGCATGGGCCAAGACCAGCAGATGCCCGCCGGGGGCTACCCGATCCGCGCCCGCGTGTAGGATCGTGTTGCGGGCCAGATCGACCGGGGATTGCAGAAAGAAGGCTGTGACAAGATCGAACCGGCCCTCGGGCAGCCCCCGGGACAGGTCGCGCGCCTCGAAACGCGCGCGCCCGTCCAGGCCCAGTGCCTCGGCCTGCTGGCGGGCGCGGTTGCAGGCGGTTTCGGAAATATCGACGCCCAGCGCCTGCCAGCCCTGCTGGGCAAGCCAGATTACATCGTCGCCGTTCGATGAGCCCAGGTCGAGCGCGCGCCCGGGTGTCAGGCCGGAGGCGACGCGGACAAGCGCTGCGCTGGGCTGACCCGAGGACGTCGCGCGGCGGGTTTGATAGACGTCTTCCCAGAAGGAGCGGGGATCGGATGCGGACATGGCGTGGCCTTTGCAAGTTCGTGCCAGGGGGTGGAAAATCCCAGATCCGGAGGACCCGGCCTTCAAATATAGCCCCGACCGAGGGAGGGTTTCAGGGCCGCGCGATCAAAGTTGCGTGGATGCGGGCGCGCTGGGGTTGGGGCGGAATCTGAAAGGCCCTGATTGGCCTGGGCCACGCAGGGAGTGCCGCCAATATTGCACGCTTATTCAAATGGATACACGCTAATTTGAACGCGATTGGCAAGCTTTTGCACGCGGTCTTGTCGTTTGCACATTGAATTCCAGAACGCACGTTATTATTCGAATTAATGAATATGTTTGTCGCTCGGAGTCCGGCGGCCCCCGCCAGCTTTTTCACCCTTCTTGCTGATGCGGCCCCGAAATGCGCCGTGCGGACCCCGCGCCGACAAGCAATTGCATTTTAACCCGCAAAACCTGAGGCCGTCTTGACCATACGCAGTGCCACGATCCGTTTTTTGCCGATATTCATCCTCGGCCTGGCCTCCCTTCAGCTTGCGGCGGGGGTGACCAGGCCCGATACGGCGCGGGCGGCCGATGTCCGGCCCATCGCGGTGCGGGTGGCGGCGGCGGTTGCGCGGGACTGGCCCCGGATCGTGCAGGTGCCGGGCTCGGTCAGCGCGGTCAAGGTGGCGACGCTGGCGTCGCGCGATGGCGGGCGGGTGAGCCGGGTCGCGGTGCATGCGGGCAGCGCCGTGAAGGCCGGCGATCTGATCGCCGAGATTGGCCTGACCAACGCCCAGGCGCAGCTTACCCAGGCGCAGGCCAATCTGGCCAGCCAGCAGGCGATTTTGGATGAGGCGGCGGCCAGCGACAAGCGCTATCGCCAGCTATATCACACCAAGGCGGCGTCGCAGCAGCAGTATCAATCGGTGCACCGCAGCTATCTGACCGCCCAGGCTGCGGTTTCGGCGGCGCAATCGGCGCTGTCGAACGCGAGGAACAACCTGACCTATGCGCGCGTCAAGGCGCCGTTCGCGGGGATCGTGGCCAAGAAACTGGTCGATGCCGGCGATGTCGTCGGTGGCGGGACGCCCGTGGCGGTGATCGCGGGCCGCACGCCGAAGATCAAGGCCCAGGTCGGCCCCGAAGTCTTTGCCGCGCTGAAACCGGGCGACCGGGCCAGCATCAGCGTCGACGGCAAGACCTGGCCGGCGGTGATCACCGTGACCGACGCCAGCGCCGATCCCGCCACCCATACCCATCTGATCGAGATGCGCCTGCAGGCCACGACCCAACTGCCGTTCGGCGCCTATGCCGAGGTCGGCCTGACGGTCGGCGGCACCCATGTGCTGGCGGTGCCGGCGGCGGCGCTGGTGCGGCGCGCGGGACTGCTGGGTGTCTTCGTCGCGGGGCGGGACGGGCGCGCCCATTTCCGTCTGGTGCGTACCGGCGCGCGGCAGGGCGATAAGGTGGCGGTGGTCGCGGGTCTGGCGGCGGGCGAAAAGGTGATCGTCGCGCCGCCCCCGGGGCTGACGAACGCCGCGCCGATCGCGGCCTCGGCGGCGAAAGGGACGGACCGTGGCTGAGATCGGGAAAAGAGCCCGCCCGGGCTTTGCCGGGAAGTTCGCGCAGACCTTTCTGCATTCGAAACTGACACCGCTGATCATGATCGCCACCACGCTGTTCGGGCTGATGGCGGTCAGCTTCACGCCGCGCACCTACAACCCCGATATCGTGGTGCCGGTGGTCAACATCACCGTCCAGCGCCCGGGCAGCAACGCGCAGGAGATGCTCAACCAGGTGGTGCGCCCGCTCGAGGCGCTGATGGGTTCGCTGTCGGAGGTGGATCATACCTATGGCACCGCCCGCGACGACAGCGCCACCGTCACCGTGCGTTTCGACGTCGGCGCGGACGAGGAACGCAGCCTCGTCAAGGTCTACAACCAGGTCAACAGCAACATCATGCGCCTGCCCGCCGGGGCACGCCAGCCGCTGATCCAGCTGCTCAGCCTTTATGACGTGCCGATCGTGACGCTGACGCTCAGCTCTGCCGATGCCACGCCCGACAGCCTGCGCAGCGTGGCGCTGCATCTGCTGGATCAGTTGCGCAATGTGCCCGGGGTGGGCAAGACCGGTGTCCAGGGCGCGTCGGAACGGGCGGTGCGGGTGCGGCTGGATCCCGCTCGCCTGGCGGGCTACGGCCTTAGCCCGGCGGCGGTGGCGCGCGCGATCGAGGGCGCCAATGTCACGCTGCCCGCCGGCCATATGGTGGATCAGGGCATCGCGCATCCGATCCGCGTGACCGCGGCGCTGGGCAATGCCGCCGATGTCGGCAATCTGGTGGTCGCGGTGCGGGGTGGCAACCCGGTCTTCATGCGCGAGGTGGCGACGGTGACCACGGGGCCCGCCAATGCCGATGAACGGTCCTTCTTTGCGTTTGGCAAGGCGGGGGTGGATGGCGCGGGCAGGGCGGCCGCCGTCGGGGTGCAGGCACCGGCGGTTACGCTGACGCTGGCACGCAAGAAGGGCACCAACGGGGTGCAGGTGGCCGACGCGGTGCTGGCCAAGCTGAAGCGGGTCGAAGCCAACGCTTTGCCGCAGGGGATGCATCTGACCGTCACGCGCAACGACGGCGCCACCGCCAATGACGCGGTCAACACGCTGATCGAACATCTGGGCATCTCGATCGCGGCGGTGGTGGCAATCCTTCTGGTGTTCCTGGGCTGGAGAGAGGCCTCGGTCGTGGCGCTGTCGATCCCGCTGATCCTGTTCATCGTGCTCGGCGTCGGCTGGGTGGCGGGGCAAAGCATCAACCGCATCACGCTGTTCGCGCTGATCCTGTCGCTGGGGCTTCTGGTCGATGACAGCATCGTGGTGATCGAGAACATCCACCGCCACCTGCATCACCACCCGCAGCGCAACCTCAGCCGTCTGCTTGTCGCCGCCGCCGATGAGATCGGCCGCCCCACCATCGTCGCGACGCTGGCGGTGATCCTGGCGCTGATCCCGATGGCCTTCGTGACCGGGATGATGGGGCCCTTCATGATGCCGATCCCGTTCAACGCGCCGATCGCGATGCTGGCCTCGCTGTTCATCGCCTATTCGGTGGTGCCCTTCATCGCCTACCGCTGGCTGCGTCGGAAGTCCCTGCGCGTCATGGACGAGGCCGAAAGCGCCACCATGGAAGAACGCGGCGAAGCCCCCCGCGACCGCCTGCGAGATGCCTATCTGCACCTCTTCCGGCCGCTGCTGCGCTCGTCGCGCAAGCGCTGGATGTTCATGGGCGCGGTCGTGGCGATGCTGTTTGCGGTGATGCTGCAACCGGCCTGGCAGTTCATCCGCCCAAGCGGCGTGAACGGGCCGCTGTCGGCGCTGGGGGTCAGCCTCAAGATGCTGCCCGATGACAACGTAAACACCTTCCTGCTGGAGATCGACGCCCCCGCGGGCACCGCGCTGGAAGACACCGCGCGGGTTGCCGACCGGATCGGCGCGATGCTGGGCCAGGACCGCTATGTCACGAATTACCAGACCTTCCTGGGGCAGGCCGCGCCCGAGGATTTCGCGGCCCTTGTGCGCGGTGACGCGGCCCGGGCGGGCAGCAATTTCGCCCAGATCCGGGTGAACCTGGTCAACAAGCACGACCGCGATGTCGGATCGCACGCGATCGCCGAACAGATATTCGCGCGCCTCGATCCGGTGAGGAAGGCCTTCCCCGACACCCGCATCAAGCTGCTGGAAACACCGCCGGGTCCGCCGGTTCGGTCGCAGATGATGGCGGCGCTTTACGGGCCGGCCTACGGGACGCTGCGCAAGATTGCGGAAAAGCTGCGAAAGACCTTCTATCCGAACGAATACGGCATGATCAACGTCGACGATTCCGTGAACCGGCCGGTGACCGAATACCGCGTCACTATCGACCAGAAGGCCGCCGCGATGGCGGGGTTCGCGCCGGGCAGCGTGGCGGCGGCGATCAGGGCCTATTTCGCCGGTGAAACGGTCGGTGCGATCCATTCCAACCATTCCCGCACGCCCGAGCCGATCATCCTGCGCCTGCCGCGGCCAGCCCGCAGCGACGGCGGCGCGCTGGCGGCGATCACGCTGCCCAATGCGGCGGGCAAGCCGGTGCCGCTGAGCACTATCGCCCATGTTAGCAAGGTCACCGCCGATCAGCCGATCTATACCCGCGACCAGCACCCGGTGGTCTATGTCACCGGCGAGATGCTGCGCTCTAGCCCCGTCTATGGCGTGATCGCCCTGACCCAGCGGCTGTCGGGCATGAAGCTGGCAGATGGCCAGCACCTGCGGGTGGGCAACCTCGGCTTCCTGCCCAGCCAGGCGAAGGACCTTCGCCATTACAGCCTGATGTGGCTGGGCGAGATGCGGCTGACATTGAATGTCTTTCGCGATCTCGGGGCCGCGTTCATCGTGGCGCTTTTGCTGATTTACCTTTTGCTGGTTGGGTATTACCGGTCGTTCTTCATGCCGGTGGTGGTGATGGGGGCGATCCCGCTGACGCTGATCGGGGTGTTCCCCGGGCATTGGTTGACGCATCAGCCGTTCACCGCGACCTCGATGATCGGGGTGATCGCGCTGGCCGGGATCGTGGTGCGCAATTCACTGCTGCTGATCGATTTCATCATCGCCCGCCGCAAGGAGGGCCTGGCGCTGGAAGACGCGGTGCTGGAGGCCGGAGCGGTGCGGTTGCGGCCGATCCTGCTGACCGCGCTGGCGATCATCTTCGGCTCGGCGATCATGGTCTCGGATCCGGTGTTCGGCGGGCTGGCGATTTCGCTGATCTTCGGGGCGCTGGCCTCGACCGCGCTGACGCTGTTCGTCATTCCGCTGATCTATTTCCGCTGGCAGCGTGGGGCGCGGCGCAGGGACGTGTCCTGACGACGAGGCGCGGGGGCGGACTCTGCCGCCCCCCTCCCGGCGTTTCTTCCGCTGGAAAGAAGGCAAGATACGGTCCTGTCCTTCCTCCCGGCGGAAGCGCGGCGGTCGCGCTACTCGGCGGGTGCGGCGCCCACAACATGCGGCGCGGCAGAGCGGTTGCGCTCATCGATCAGGCCCTTGCGCATCGGCTTGAGCACGAAGAGCGCCAGCAGCACCACCGCCACATACATCAAGGCCGAGATCACGAAGACCGCGTGCCAGCTGCCGGTCGCCGTTTTGATGACGTTGGCCAGCGGCACCAGGAAGGCCGACAGGCCCTTTGCGGTGTACAGGAAACTGGCATTCGTCGTCGCGTAACCCTGGCCGAAGGAATCGGTGCAGGTCGAGGGAAACAAGCTGAAGATCTCGCCCCAGGTGAAGAAGATCAGCGCCGCGCTGAAGACGAAGGCCCAGGGGCTGGTGCCGACATTGGCCAGCAGCCAGAAGGCGATCGCGCCCAAGCTGAAGGCCACCGCCATCGTGTTTTCGCGCCCGATCTTGTCCGACAGCCAGCCGAACAATGGCCGCGCGCCGCCATTGGCCAGGCCGTCGACGATCAACACCACGGTCAGTGTCGGTGCGCCGAAGATCAGCACCTCGTTGGAGACGCCGTAGTTGTTGGCGATCAGCGCGATCTGCGCCGCCGCCATCAGCCCGCCCGCCGAAATCATCACGAACATCAGGTAAAGCACCCAGAAGGTGGGGGTCTTCAACATCTCCTTCGGCGACAGGCTGACCGAGCTTTGCGGCAATGTGGAGGTGCCGACCTCGGGTGCCTCGCCGGGGAAGGGGAAGCGCATCGTCATCGCCATGGCGATGATGATCGCCCCCTGGATCAGCCCGAACCAGAAGAAGGTCGACGCATACCCCGAGGAGGCGATCATCATGCGGATCGGGATCACCGTCAGGATCGAGCCGGCGCCAAAGCCGGCCGCCGTCAGCCCGACGGCCAGGCCGCGCCGGTCGGGGAACCATTTCACCGCATTGCCGACGCAGGTCGCGTAGACCGCGCCGCCACCGATCCCCGAGAACGTCGCCCCCAGGTAAAGCATTCCCAGCGATGTCGCGTAGGAATTGACGATCCAGCCGAGCGCGACGAACAGCCCGCCCACGCCGATCACCAGCTTCGGGCCGCGGTCGGGCCCAAGCGTGTCGGCGATCCAGCCCTCGACCGGCGTCAGCCAGGTCTCGAGGGCGACGAAGATGCTGAAGGCGACCTGGATGGCCGCGACATCCCAGCCCGTCGCCTTGGCCATCGGGTGGACGAACAGCGTCCAGCCGTATTGCAGGTTCGCGATTAAGATCATGCAGATGACGCCAAACGTCAGCTGCATCCACCGGTTGACCGGTTGCCTTCTGGTCGCGCCAGACGCGTTCATAGACATATTGCCTCTCCTCCCTGTTGCAAATGTGATGCAACACATTTCCTGGCGTAAAGTATTTGGTATGCCAGAGACAATGTAAACAATTTTCCTCACATGAGGGTATCCGGCGGCGCGGCGATACCTGATCCATGCCCCGAAGACTCGCGGGCCACGGCGCGGTCGGGGAGCCGAATACAGCGTGCCGGATCGGGGGATTTCACGAGAGTTCAGCGGATAAGCGCTTGTTTTATATTCTCAAGACTTTTTGTTTTTTCTTTTTCCAAAACGCCGAATTGGCAGGGCAATTCTCTGCGATTCGTATTTTCTCAAAGCCTTGATAAATAACTATAGTCATATCTGATTTTTTGAATTTAGCTCCTGTCCATGACGCGGAAGGTGGGCTGAACGACGCATTTTTCAAACCGGCCTGATTCGGTGGCCGAAATGACCTCGGACGCGGTTTCATTCCCGCCGCACCTCTATCCAATGATTTGGGGGGACCGCACGTTCGGATGCGGCCGCACGATCCGGAGCTTCTTGACATGCCTGCCAGTGGTATGCCAGATGCCATTAGTGAAAAATGCCGCGGTGTCCCGTCCATCTGGGGGCGCGCGCCGGGCGCGAGGGCGGGCGAGGGCCTGCCGCGCGAATGGGAGGATCGAGATGGCGACAGAGATCGATTTTCGGCAACTGGTCGAGGAGGCGGGGGATGCTGTCATTGCGTCCGACGCCTCGGGGGTGATCGTGCTGTGGAATGCCGCCGCGACACGGATCTTCGGCTTCACCCGCGACGAAGCCCTGGGCCAGACCCTGGACCTGATCACGCCCGAACGATTTCGCGCCCGCCACTGGGCGGGCTACCGCGTCACGATGGAGACCGGCGTCACCCGCTATGGCGCCACGCTGCTGCGTGTGCCGGCACTGCACCGTGACGGCCGAAGCCTGTCGATCGCCTTCACCGTCACGCTGTTGCGCGACGGCGCGGGGAAGGTCGAACAGATCGTCGCGATCGTGCGCGACGAGACGGAGCGCTGGCAGGAAGAGCGCACGCTGAAGGCGAAACTCAAGACGCTCGAGGCCCGCGAGGGCATTGGAAACTGAGGCTCGGGGTTCGGCGGAGGTGCCGCCGGACCGAGAAGGCGACTTTGTATAAGAGGGAGACTATCGCCATGGGAAAACCACTCGAAGGGATCAAGATCATCGACTTCACGCATGTGCAGGCGGGGCCGGCCTGCACCCAGATGCTGGCCTGGTTCGGGGCCGACGTGATCAAGGTCGAGCGACCCGGCTCTGGCGACGTGACGCGCAGCCAGCTGCGCCATGTCGCAGATGCGGATGCGCTCTATTTCACGATGTTGAATTCGAACAAGCGCTCGCTGACGCTCAACACCAAGACGCCCCAGGGCAAGGAGGTGCTGACCAAGCTGATCAAGGAAAGCGACGTGCTGGTCGAGAATTTCGGCCCCGGCGCGCTGGACCGGATGGGGTTTGGCTGGGAGCATATCCACGAGCTGAACCCCGGCATGATCGTGGCCTCGGTCAAGGGCTTCTCGGAAGGTCATCATTACGAGGATCTGAAGGTCTACGAGAACGTGGCGCAATGTGCCGGCGGGGCGGCCTCGACCACGGGGTTCTGGGACGGTCCGCCCACGGTCAGCGGCGCGGCGCTGGGCGACAGCAACACCGGCATGCATCTGGCGATCGGCATTCTCACCGCGCTGGTGCAGCGCAGCCAGACCGGTCAGGGCCAGAAGGTCGCCGTGTCGATGCAGGACGCCGTTCTGAACCTGTGCCGGGTGAAGCTGCGCGACCAGCAGCGCCTGGAGGCGGTCGGTTATCTGGAGGAATACCCGCAATATCCGCATGGTGAATTCACCGATGTGGTGCCGCGCGGCGGCAATGCCGGCGGCGGCGGTCAGCCGGGATGGGTGCTGAAATGCAAGGGCTGGCAGAGCGATCCCAACGCCTACATCTACTTCACCGTCCAGGGCCATGCATGGGACCCGATCTGCGACGCCATCGGCAAGCCGGAATGGAAGACCGACCCCGCCTACACCACCGCCCAGGCGCGTCAGGACAAGATCTTCGACATCTTCGCCACGATCGAGGAATGGCTGGCCGACAAGACCAAGTATGAGGCCGTCGACATCCTGCGCAAATATGACATCCCCTGCTCTCCGGTCCTGTCGATGAAGGAGCTGGCCGAGGACGAATCCCTGCGCAAGAGCGGTTCGATCGTCGAGGTACCGCACCCCAAGCTGGGCAAGTACCTGACCGTCGGCAGCCCGATCAAATTCTCGGGGCTGCAGATCGACATCAAGCCCTCGCCGCTGCTTGGGGAACATACCGACGAGGTTCTGGCGGGGCTGGGCTACAGCGACGCCGAAATCGCCGAGATGCACGAGGCCAAGGCCGTCTGAGCCCGGCGCCGCGCCTCCGTCCGGCCCTTCACGGCGGGGCGGGTCTCGAGTCCGTGGCGCGGCCGGATCCCTCTTCCGGTATTTCCGCGCGCCAACCTCCCGCGGTCCCTCCGCGGGAGGTTGGTCTTTGCTTCGGGGCACCGGTCTTGGAAAGTCGGAAAGGATGCGATAGGTGGCATGAGGAATACCAGATCAAGACTCAGACCAACCCCCCGCCAAGGACAAGGAGGCAGCGAGTTGAAGACTCCGTCGCGCAAACGCTGGCCGGTGGCCGAACAACTCACGTCCGAGCTTGTGCTGCGGCCGTTCGCGCCCGAGCCGACTTTCAAGACCAAGGTCTACGAAACGCTGCGCCAGGCCATCATCAACATGGAAATCTACGGCAAGGAGGAGGAAACCTGGCTGGATGAACGTCAGCTGTCGGAAAAGCTTGCCGTCAGCCGGACGCCGATCCGCGAGGCGATCGCCATGCTGGAACAGCAGGGCTTCGTGCGCACCGTGCCGCGGCGCGGCATCATCGTGCTGCGCAAGACCAAGCGCGAAATGATCGAGATGATCCAGGCCTGGGCCGCGCTCGAGGCGATGGCGGCGCGGCTGGTGGCGCTGAACGCCGGCGATGCCGCGCTCGCGGAGCTGCGCGAGCTGTTCAATTCGTTCCACGAAAGCCATCGTCCGGCCGACCACCTGTCGGAATATTCGACCGCGAACATCCGGTTTCATCAGCGGATCATCGAACTGACCGGTTCGAACGTGCTGCGCGAGATGACCGAGAACATCCTGGTCCATGTCCGCGGCATTCGCCAGCTGACGATCGGCCGCGACGATCGCGCCAGCCAGTCGATCAAGGATCATCTGGCGATCATCGAGGCGTTGGAAGCGCGCGATGTCGAGCGCGCCGAGCGGCTGTGCCGCGACCACACGCTGGGGCTGGCCGATTACGTCGAAGCCCATAGCGAAGGCATATTCCTTTAATCCCACGCCGGCGCGGCGTCTGACGCGGCCCGGGCGCACCGCCGGCCGCAACGTGCCGCGCTTCGCCGGTCGAGGCTGCGAACATCCGCCTGCGCCCCGCGCGGCAACCCGGGGGCAGGCCCGCCGCGCGTCGCTGCCGCCCATCGCAGATACACAGTCCGTGCCGCGTTCTGGTCCAGGCCATATGGCATCTGGCATCCCAAGTACCTTTGACTGGGGCCTTTATTTCCTGACCTATTTTGAACCCCACCGCGCTCAGCCGGGCGGTGAAGGCGATTGACAGGGGAATTTCTTGGCGTATGGTATGCCACATGCAACAAACGCCGATGCCACGGCGATACCAGATCGATACCGGGGGAATTGGCATCGGCCATTCGTTTCAGGGGGAATGCGGCATGACGATCGCGGATTGGGCGGTTCTGTTCGCCCCGGCGCCGCGTGCCGGGGCCGATCTTCGCCCGACGGGGCGCGTGGCCGGGCCCTCTGCCCCGGTCAACAGCCAAGGCAATGGAGAAAGACGATGAACGTAACGGGCGCTGTACTGGACCAGGACGCAGCGGGGGCGGAGGAAACGCGGGCGCTGACGGATGGCTTCCATCTGGTGATCGACGCGCTGAAATTGAACGGGATCGAGACGATCTACGGCGTGCCGGGCATCCCGATCACCGATCTGGGCCGCCTGGCCCAGGCCCAGGGGATGCGCGTGATCTCGTTCAGGCATGAACAGAACGCGGGCAACGCAGCGGCGATCGCGGGCTATCTGACGCAAAAGCCGGGGGTCTGCCTGACGGTCTCGGCGCCGGGTTTCCTCAACGGGCTGACGGCGCTGGCCAATGCGACGACGAACTGCTTCCCGATGATCCTGATCTCGGGCTCGTCCGAGCGCGAGATCGTCGATCTGCAGCAGGGCGATTACGAAGAGATGGATCAGCTGGCGATCGCCAAGCCGCTGTGCAAGGCCGCGTTCCGGGTCCTGCACGCGGAAGATATCGGCATTGCCGTGGCCCGCGCCATCCGCGCCGCCGTTTCGGGCCGTCCTGGCGGGGTTTATCTGGACCTTCCGGCGAAGCTTTTCGCGCAGGTGATGGATGCCGAGGCGGGCCAGGCCTCGCTGGTGAAGGTGGTCGACCCGGCGCCGCGCCAGTTGCCCGCGCCCGATGCGGTGGCGCGCGCGCTCGATGTGCTCAAGGGCGCCAAGCGACCGCTGATCATCCTTGGCAAGGGCGCGGCCTATGCCCAGGCCGACGCGGCGATCCGCGCGCTGATCGAGACCACCGGAATTCCCTATCTGCCGATGAGCATGGCCAAGGGCCTTCTGCCCGACGATCACCCGCAGTCGGCGGGCGCGGCGCGCTCGATGGTGCTGAAGGATGCGGATGTGGTGCTGCTGCTGGGCGCGCGGCTGAACTGGCTCTTGTCGCACGGCAAGGGCAAGCAATGGGGCGCGCCCGGCACGAAACGCTTCATCCAGGTCGATATCGAGCCGCGCGAGATGGACAGCAACGTCGAGATCGCGGCCCCCTTGGTGGGCGACATGGCCTCCTGCGTCGAGGCGCTGCTGAAAGGCGTCAAGGCCGGCTGGACGCCGCCGCCCGCCGACTGGACCGGCGCGATCCGCGACAAGGTCGCGGGCAACGTCGCCAAGATGGCGCCGAAGCTGGAGGGCAATTCCGCGCCGATGAACTTCCACACCGCGCTGGGCGCGCTGAAGCGGATCATCGCGGAACGCCCCGAGGCGATGCTGGTGAACGAGGGCGCCAACACGCTCGATTTCGCGCGCGCGATCATCGACATGTCGCGCCCGCGCAAGCGGCTGGACGTGGGCACCTGGGGGCTGATGGGCATCGGCATGGGCGCGGCGATCGCGGCCGCGGTCGAAACCGGCAACCCGGTGCTGGCGGTCGAGGGCGACAGTGCCTTCGGCTTCTCGGGGATGGAGATCGAGACGATCTGCCGCTACAGCCTGCCGGTCTGCGTGGTGGTGTTCAACAACAACGGCATCTACCGCGGCACCGACACCGACCCCACCGGCCGCGATCCCGGCACCACGGTCTTCGTCAAGGGCAGTCGCTACGACAAGATGATCGAGGCCTTCGGCGGCCACGGCGTCAATGCGACCACCCCCGACGAGATGACCCGCGCCGTGAACGCGGCGATGGACAGCGGCCGGCCCACCCTGATCAACGCGGTGATCGACGAGGGCGCCGGCACCGAAAGCGGTCGCATCGGCAACCTCAACCCGCAAAGCGCACTGGCCAAGAAGACCTGATCTGGCCCCGAAAAGGAGCGATGCAGATGAAGGCCCTGGAAGGCGTTCGGGTTCTCGATTTCACCCATGTCCAGTCGGGGCCGACCTGCACCCAGCTGCTGGCCTGGTTCGGCGCCGACGTGATCAAGCTGGAACGCCCCGGCACCGGCGACGCGACGCGCGCGCAACTGGCCGACATCCCCGGCGCCGACAGCCTTTACTTCACCATGCTCAACCACAACAAGCGCTCGGTCGAACTGGATACCAAGACCGCCGGGGGCAGGGCGGTGCTGACCGGGCTGATCGAGGTCTGCGACGTGCTGGTCGAGAATTTCGCCCCCGGTGCGCTGGATCGGATGGGGTTTTCCTGGGAGGTGATCCAAGGCATCAACCCACGCCTCATCCTGGCCTCGATCAAGGGGTTCGGGCCAGGCCCCTACGCCGATTGCAAGGTCTACGAGAACGTCGCCCAATGCGTCGGCGGTGCGGCCTCGACCACCGGGTTTCGCGACGGGATCCCCACGGTGAGCGGCGCCCAGATCGGCGATTCCGGCACCGGGCTGCATCTGGCGCTGGGAATCGTCACGGCGCTCTTTCAGCGCGAGCGGACGGGACGCGGCCAGAAGGTCAGCGCCGCGATGCAGGACGGCGTGCTGAACCTCTGCCGGGTGAAGCTGCGCGACCAGCAGCGGCTGCGCCACGGCCCCTTGCGCGAATATTCGCAATTCGCCGAGGGCCTGCCGTTCGACGAGGCGGTGCCGCGCGCGGGCAACGATTCCGGCGGCGGCCAGCCCGGCCGCATCCTGCGGTGCAAGGGCTGGCAGGACGACCCCAACGCCTATACCTATTTCATCACCCAAGCCGCGGTCTGGCCGCGGATCTGCACGCTGATCGGGCGGCCCGCCTGGGTGGAGGATCCCGATTTCGCCACCCCCGAGGCGCGCCTGCCGCGCCTCAACACCGTGTTCGAGGCGATCGAGGCCTGGACCATGACCCTGACCAAGTTCGAGGTGATGGAGGCCTGCAATCCGCTGGGCATCCCCGTCGGCCCGATCCTCAGCATGCAGGAGATCGCCGACGACGAAAGCCTGCGCCAAAGCGGCGCGATCGTCGAGGTCGATCATCCCACCCGGGGCCGCCATCTGACCGTGGGCTGCCCGATCAAGCTGTCGGACAGCGCGGTCGAGGTCACGCCCGCCCCGCTCCTGGGCGCCCATACCGGCGAAGTCCTGGCCGAGCTGCTGGGATACGGCGCCGAGGATCTCGAACTTCTGGCACGATCGGGCGCCCTGGGGCCGCCCCGGCGCGCGGCCGCCGAATGACCGGCGCCCCAACCCCGCGCCGCGGGCCGGGGGCTACGCCACCCCTTTCATTGTTCCCCAAATACGCCAGG
This sequence comes from Allgaiera indica, assembly GCF_900106675.1. Classification (GTDB taxonomy): domain Bacteria; phylum Pseudomonadota; class Alphaproteobacteria; order Rhodobacterales; family Rhodobacteraceae; genus Acidimangrovimonas; species Acidimangrovimonas indica. Next base: position 311,164 of record NZ_FNOB01000002.1, on the reverse strand, counting down.
GGCTTGGCAATCCCGCGCCGTCCCCCCAATGTGGCGCGGCCGGCGGCAACCGCCCCGGCACGGCAAGCAACAGGGGGGGCGGACATGGCGGTCAAGACGGCGGTCATCGGGCTGGGGATCATGGGCCGGCGGATGCTTGAACATATGGCGCCGCACGCGCGCTATGCGCCGGTGGCCCTGTGGGATCCTGACGCCGCTGCCTGCGCGGCGGCGCAGGCCCTGGCCCCCGCCGCGCGCATCACCGCGACGGCCGACGAGGCCATCGCCGCGGCGGATCTGGTCTACCTTGCCTGCCCTCCGGTCCCGCGCAAGGCCTATGCCCTGGCGGCGGCGAAGGCCGGCAAGGCGGTGTTCCTGGAAAAGCCCCTGGGTGTCGATCTGGCGGAAAGCGAGGCCCTGGTGGCGGCGCTCGCGGACAGTGGCGTGCCGGCGGCGGTGAATTTCACCCAGGCGGCGGGGGCGGCACTTGGCAATATCGGCCAGGCGGCGCGATCGGGGGCGATGGGCGATCTGATGGGGGTCGACATGATCGTGACCTATTCCGCCTGGCCGCGCGCCTGGCAGCAGGCCGCCGACTGGCTGCGGTTCCGCGCCGAAGGCGGGATGACGCGCGAGGTGATCTCGCATTTCCTGTTCTTCACCCAGCGCATCCTGGGGCCGCTGTCGCTTGTCTGGGCGCGTCCGTCCTATCCCGCGGATCCGGCGCTGTGCGAAACCGCGCTGCTTGCCCGGCTGGAAAACCCCGCGGGCCTGCCGGTCTCGATCCTTGCCAGCGTCGGCGGCGCTCAACCCGACCGGCAGGAATTCACCATCAAGGGCAGCAAGGCAAGCCATCGGGTCAGCGAATTCTCGGACGAGAGCGTCTCGGATGGTGGCCCCTTCACCGATGTGCGGCCCGCGCCCGCCGACCGGCGCGCCGTCGCCCTGAAGGCGCAGCTTGACGATCTGCTTCTGTGCGTTGCCGGCCGGCCGCATCGCCTGGCCACCCCGCAGGAGGCGCTGGAGGTGCAGCGCCTGGTCGAGGCGATGTTGCGCGACCGGCCCTGATCCGTCCCGGTAGGCGGGGTGCAGGGCTTTCATCCCCAGGTAGGACCTGCAATCGGCCGGAAAGAGGATTTCATGTCACATTTCGGGGTATTGCGCGGAGCACGGGGCGCAAAGCGTTGCCTGTCGCAGTCTGAGTTTCTACACTCTGAGTTGTAGTTTGTTGCGAGTTTGAGCGGGGCCACACCCCGCTTTTTTCGCGCCCCCCCCCAGCTTCACCGATTATTCCGGAACACCAAGGTGCGCCTACAGCCGGCCGCGCGGCTGGGTTCAACCGGATCGCGTGTGCGCCACGCCGGAAAACAGGGTCTCGATCGCGTCCAGCGGCGCGGACCAGTCGCGCGGCCGGGCCTGACGGTGAAGGTGGAGCATCCCGAACCAGGGATCGTCCCGTCCCTCGCGGCCCCAATACCACATGCATTCCGCGCCGGCGGGCAACAGCACATGGGTATCCGCATGTCCGACTGCGCCGCAAGCATGCGCGGTCGTGTTGTCGATCGTCACGATCCGGTCGATCGCCTGGATCTGGGCCAGGAACGCGGCCAGATCCCGCATCTGGTCGACCTCGGGGTCGTCCAGGAAGGTCAGGTCGGGGCGCCGTGCGCTGGCCGCCGCCAACTCGGCGGCGCAATCGCCATATTGCAGGTTCACCACCAGCGCCCCCCCCGGCAACCGCGCCGCCAGATCGGGCAGCGCTACCGAACGGTGCCATCCTGTCAGACGGTCGCCCGAACGCCAGGCGACGCCGACCACCGGCGCCCCCGTCGCCATGTCACGGTAGCGTTTTCGCAACTGGGCCACCCGCGCCGGATCGGGGCGCAGGTAGCCGCCCAGCGGCGCCGCGCGGGGCCGCGCCGGCAGGTAACGGGTCAGATCGCCCACAAAGATGATTTCGCCGCCGGCGATCTGTTCCTTGGTGAATTCGATCTCTTCTCGAAAGCGCAGCCCAAGGGTATTGCCCCTCAGCGCCGCCTCCATCCGAGGGTCGCCGACAAAGGTGATCTCCGCCCCCTCGGCCAGCGGCGCCAGCGCGATCAGGGGCATCAGCGCAAGTTGATCGCCGATCCCCTGTTCCTGCATCAGATAAAGCCGCTTGCGGCCGGCCAGATTTTCGGGGGCTGAGCTGGCGAACGGAATCTTGTGCCGATTGGCCTCGGGCTGGCGCCTTGCGTAGAAGGGGGCGCCCTCGTCGAAGCGGCCCTCGCCGAAGCAAAAGGTGCCATAGGCGCGCCCGGACCAAAGCGATTCCTCGTCGGTCAGCGCATCGGCGGCGCGGAAGGCATGGCCCGCGGCCTGGCGCGCGCCCTGGTCAAGATAGACATGCGCGGCGACCGCGAGGGCACGCTTGTAGTAGATCGGCGCGCTGAATTGGGCGTCGAGCAGATGCAGCGCTTCCTCGGCGCGGCCGAGGTTGCGCAGCGCCGTCATGCGCAGGCTGATCAACTCGTCGCGGTCGGGCATCTCGGTCAGCAACGCGGCGGTCAGCTGTTCGGCGCGCGCGTGATCGTGGCGATACTGCGCCGCCTTGACCTGGCCGATCCGCGCATCGGCGGTCTCGGGCGCCAGGGCATATTCGGCGTCGAAGGCCGCGATCGCCTTGGGGTATTCCTCGGCCGTCAGATAGATCTCGGCCAGCATATGGTAGAGTGCGGGGTCGCGCAGGCGGGCGGCGGCGCGTTCGAGGGTTCGCGCCACCTCGGTCAACCGGTTCATGCTGGACATCAGATCGGCATACAGCCGGATCATCGGGCGGTCGGAACTGCCGGCCTGAAGCGCCGCGGCGAACAGATCGACGGCGGCGAAGACATCGCCCTGCAACACCAGCGCCTTGCCCAGCCCCGCCAGCGGCTGCGGCGCGTCCGGTGCCACGCGCCGGGCTTCCTCGAAGAACCGCCGCGCGGTTTCGGCCTCATGCCGGTTCAGCGCGACGATACCAAGGATCACCCAGGGGTGCTGGCTGTCGGGATGCGATCGCGACACCTCCTGCGCGCGGGTCGTCGCGGTGACCGCATCCTTGTGGTTCAGCGCCATGTAGGCCTCGTGCAGGGCCAGTGCGGCGGGGCCGGGCACGCCATAGGTGCGCTGGGCCTCGGATTGCAGGGCGCGGCGGCCCTTGCGCGACAGGGCGGCGGTATTCATGCGCTGACATCCTCGGGCATCCGCCCGGCGGGGGCATGGGCTGCGGCCGTTTCGGGCCGAACGAAGGCTTCGGGCACCGCGAAATAGTCCATCGTATGGACATAGGGCACGCTGTCGGCCAGACGGTAGCCATTGGCGCGGCACCAGCGCTGGGCAAATCCCAGGATGTTGGCGCGCTGGATCTCGATCCAGATCACCGGGCGGTTGCGGGCGATGGTCCGGGCGGCGCCGGCGAGCACGTCCAGCTCCATCCCCTCGGCGTCGATCTTCAGGAAATCGACGCGCGTGTCGCCCAGCAGCGCATCAAGCGTCACGACCCGCAGATCGCCCGCCCCATCCGGCGTCAGCGCCGTGGCGCCCAGGTTGTCGGCATCGGGGGTCTCGGCGCGAAAGCGGCCTTCGGCGCGGCCCACGCCCAGCCCGATCCCGCACCGGTCGACCACGCCCTCGATCCCGTTGGCGGCGATGTTTTCTTCCAGAAGGCGGATCGCGGCCGGGTTCGGCTCGACCGGCAGGATCGCGGCGGGGGACAGGTGCTGGGCGTACCAGACGACATGGTTGCCCACATTTGCCCCCACATCGACGATCCGCGCCCCGGGCGCCACCAGGCCGTGCAGGCGCGACAACGGCTCGGCCTCGAAGAACTGCCCGGCAAGATGGGTGCGCTGGATCAGATCCAGCGGGTTGGTCACGCGCATCCGGGCGCGCACCCCGGCATGGTCGACTTCGGCCCAAAGCGGGGTTTCGCGCACCGCCCCGGCCCAAAGCCGGTCCGTCGCCAGCCGCCAATCCTGCCCGGTGGCCGAACGCGGCCCGGTGGAATGCTGGCCACGGCGGTTGAGAAAGAAGATCTCGGGCCGCTTGGCGCAGCGCGCCCCGCGCCAGAGCTGCAGGTAAAGCGTGTAATCCTCGGCCGTGTCGAGGCTTTCGTCAAAGCGAAGACCCGCCAGCGCCCGGGTGCGGTAGAAGCCGCCGATCTGCACCGCCATCGCCGGCGCGTGGGCCAGGAAATCGGCATAGCTGTCGATCCGCTCGGGTTGGCCCTCGCGCAGCTGCGGCTCTCCGGCCGGGTCCAGTTCGCAGATCAGGCCCCAGACGGCGTCCAGCGCCGGCTCGTCGGCAAGGATGCGGCCGAAGGCCTCGAAGGCATTGGGCGCCAGGATGTCGTCGGCATCCAGCAAGAAGACCCAGTCCACCCCCTCGCGCGCCGCCTGTTCGATCGCCGCGTTACGCCGGTTCGAGCGCCCGTGACGGCCCTCGGTGTCGTCCATCGGATAGACCACAAGCTCGTCGAACGGGCCGTGGTGATAGCCCCAGGCGGCCTCGACCGAGGGGCGGCAACTTTCCTCGAACAGCCTGGCATGGCCGGGGCCGATCGGGGTGATCAGGCCGCATTTCATTGCCCGGTCCCCGTCGTTTCGATCCGCGCGAAGATGGCGTCGCGCAGCGCGTTGACGGTGCCGGGACCATCCGTGCCGCTGAAGGCGGGCGAAAGGCCCAGCCGCACCGCCAGCAAGACCCCGGCGACCAACGCGCCACCGCCCAGCCCGCCGCGCAACAGGCGCCGGCCCAGGCGACGCCGCTTCGCGGGCAGGGTCCGTGCCGCCGCCGCCACCGCCGGCATCGAGGCGCGCGGCGCGGGAAGGCCGACGAAAAGATGGGCGCCCGACGCCGTCAGCCGCACCGCCTGCGGTCCCTGGCCCAGCGCGGCCACCATCGCGCGCGGCATGAGCGCTTCGTCGAAGACCAGCTTGGCGGGCAGGCGCTCGGTTCCCGCAAGCGCCGAGGCCGGAATGGCGAAGCTCAGCAAATCGTTGCGGAAATAGATCTCGGGGATTTTCAGGCCGGGCGTGTCCGGCGTAGGCGTGCCCACCGTCAGGCGCACCTCGCCCGGGCGGCCCAGCGACAGCAACGCCTCGGCGAAAAGCCCGTCTTGCTGGACCTCGGGGCGGAGACGGTGGAAACCCTCGGGCAGCCCATGATCGCCGGCCGGCGCGGCCGGAGCCGGAGTTGGCGCCGGGGTCGGGGTCGGGGCGGGCGCGAACGAGGGCGCCCGCGCCGGCGCCGGAGCTCTGACCGCGGCCGGCGGGGCCGAGGGGGAGGGGCGTTGATCCTCGGGCCTGGTCTGGCGCGGCGCCTCGGGCCGAGGTGCGGGCTGGGGCGCCGGTGCGACCGGCGCGCTGGTGGGCTTGCCGGCCCGGGGACGTCCGGTCAGCATCGCCTCCACATCCAGTCCCTCTTCGGCGGCAAATCTGTAGTTGAGCGCATAATCGGTGGCGAATTCCACCAGGTCAGTGCTTTCCACAACCAGGCGCATCAGCTTGCGCTCCTCGGAGAAAAGCATATGCCGTGTCGGCAGGCCAGGCCGCGCCGGAACCACGCAGAACTCGCCATTGGGGCGGTCCAGCGTCTCGGTCACGCGGCGCAAGATGCCCGCGTCCTCGTCCCGGTGGTGGACCAGCATCGCGCAGCTTCCGGCCTCGTCCAGGCAAACGGCAAGCCGCATCGCTTCGGGCCAGCCGTCGAACAGCTGACCCAGCTCCTCCTCATCAAGGAAGATGGCGACGGCATCAAGGCGACCTTGCATCGGAATCGTCCTGTATGAACCCTGGCTGAAACGCTAAGATTGCAAGAATAGATTGTCAACAATTCTTGTCTGAAGCAGGTTTTTCGCGCAGCAATCAGAAAATGCAAGCATAAATTTCCTTCGGGTTGTTGACATTCCCATCGGATGCAAGAAGAATTGTTGTCAAGGTCCGCGGCGGTGCGCCGGCTCGCGGACAGCCGAGACGCGAGGTGGCTCGAATGACGATTCTGATCGGTCTGATCCTGGTGGCTGGCCTTGTCTTTGGTGGTTTCACCATGTCGGGCGGCAAGATGGAGGTCCTGATCCATGCGGTGCCGTTCGAGGGCATGATGATCGGCGGGGCGGCCGTCGGATCCTTCATAATTGCCAATTCCCTTGGTCAGATCAAACGCACCGGCAAGGCCTTTCTGAAAGTGTTCAAGGGAAACAAGTGGAAGGCCAAGGATTACAACGACATCCTGTCCTTGATGTTCGAACTGTCCAGGCTTTACCGCACCAAGGGGATCCTGGCGCTTGACAGCCATGTCGAGACCCCGAAGGAGAGTGAAATCTTCCAGCGCTATCCGCGGCTTCTGAACGATCATTTCGCGGTCGAATTGATCACCGACAGCTTCCGCATGCTGGCGATGCAATTCGACGACCCCTACCAGACCGAGGACGTGATCAACCGCAAGCTCAAGAAGCATCATCACGAGGCGCTGGCGCCGGCCCATTCGATCCAGACCGTGGCCGACGCCCTGCCCGCGATCGGGATCATCGTCGCCGTGCTGGGGGTGATCAAGACCATGGGCGCGATCAACGAAAGCCCCGCGGTACTGGGGGCGATGATCGGCGGCGCGCTGGTCGGCACCTTCCTGGGCGTGTTCCTGGCCTATTGCTTCGTCGCGCCGATTTCGGGGCGGCTGAAGCAGATCGAGGACGAGGACGCCTCGCTCTACCATGTGATCCGAGACATTTTCGTCGCCATGGTCGCGGGCCATCCGCCCAACATCTGCATCGAAATCGGCCGCGGCAGCATTCCCACGGCGATGCAGCCCGATTTCTACGCCGTCGAGCAGGCACAGAAGGAACTGACCGCGGCGCAGCAATCGGCGCAACCGGCGCAGGCGGCCTAGGGCCGGCGCGGGGGATGGCTGGGCGGCTGGGCACGCTGGAACTGACGGGCCGTCTGCGTCAGCGGGCGCTTGAAGCCCAGGCCATACAGACGCGCCGGATCCTGGCTGGCATCGCTGAAATAGATGCCGCGCGGGCGCGGTTGCACGAGGCGCTACAGGGGCAAGGGGCGCCGCGCAGCATCGAGGCCGCCCCCTATCTGCCGGGCTATCTACGGGCGATGCGCGCCGAGGAGGCCGACCTTCTGGAAGAGCGCGCCAGGCTAGAGACGGAACTGGCCGAGGCCGAGGCCGCACTTTTGGCGCGGTTCCGCGAGGCCAAGGCGAACGAGCGGCTGCTCGATGGTGTGCGGGGGGCGCTTCGGACCGCCGCCGCCAAGGCCGAGGCCGCCGAGTTGGACGAGATCGCGTTGCGCGCCCATCGTGGGCGCGAAGGCGGGCCGGGCCTGGGCCGCAGGGCGCGCTGAGCCGCGCTAGTTGGCCGCGCGGCGCAAGTCTTCCAGGCCGATCATCGAATAGGTGCGCGCCAGGGCTGCAGGCGCGGCGGCACTGGCCGCGGCTTTCGCGCTGATGGTGCCGCCTTGCGGCGCAGTCGCGGGCGGGGCAGAGGCGGGTACGGAGGGCCCGGCTTCGGGCACCGGATTGGAGGCCGCGCGCGGCGGCTCGGACGTGGCCGTGGCCGTGGCAGGCGGCGCCGGCTGCTGGTAGGCCAGGGTCACGGTGATCCGGCGGTTGCGCGGGTCGCGCGGATCCTCCGGGATCAGAGGATCGGTGTCAGCGACGCCCGAAATCCGCGCGATCCGGTCCCGTGCGACACCCGACGACAGAAACACCCGCCGGGTCGCGTTTGCGCGTTCCGAGGACAGTTCCCAATTGTCATGACTGGCGCCCTCGGCGTAGGGCACCGCATCCGTATGACCCGAGATACGGATCTTGTTGGGCAGCCCCGCGATCACCTTGGCCAGACGCTGCATCAGGTGCAGGGTCGCGCCATCGACCTTGGCGCTGCCAGAGGCAAACATCGGCCGTTTGTCCTGATCGACGATCTGGATGTTCAGCCCGTCCTTGGTCTGCTCGAACATCACGTTTTTCAGCAACGGCCGCAGATCGGCCGCGGAGTTCATCGCCGTCGTTACCTCGCGTTCGACCTTCCTGAAATTGGCATCGTCAGCGGCATGGCTTTCGACCGTCTTGATCACGGTCCGCACCGCCCCGGCTTGCGCGGTCCCAGCGTGCGCGGCCCCATGTTCCGCGTCCCTAGCCGGCACGATCGCGGGTTTCGCCGTGGCTGCCGCAGCATCGGCGGGCGCCTTGCGGTCGGTCATCTGCGGCAAGGGATGGGTCTGGGCGCTTTCGGGATGGCGGGTCTTGGTGACCAACCCCTTGGGGGCCGAGACACCGTTCGACTGATTCAGCGTGCCCTTGGGGCCGAAGGTCGTGCCCCCCAGCGCCCCCAGCCCGCCCTTGGCCGTCATCGAGACCTTGGCGGGCGCGAAATAGTCCGAAATGCCCCTAAGCTGGTCCTTGGTGGCACTAGAGACGATCCACATCAGCAGGAAGAACGCCATCATCGCGGTCATGAAATCGGCATAGGCCACCTTCCACGCGCCGCCGTGAGGGGCATGATCGACATCTTCGTCGACACGCCGGATGATGATAGGTCGAGCCTGCTGGCGAGCTGCCATGAGTGTTTCCTTCCCCGCGCCGGGATACTGCGGTCAGGCGGAAGGCCATCCGATTCTTCGGACAATGCGCCCCACGGGGGCCAAGCTCATCAAAAAACGCGCCAAAAAAGAGGCGCGTCTTGGTCATCTTTGGGATGCTGCCTGGGCGTTTCCCGGGCAGCATGCGCCCAGGGGGCCGCACCGCATGCCGCGGGAAGGGCGCTCAGGCGTCTTCGCGGCGGTATTTTCCCAGGCCCATGCGCTTGGCGTAATCGGCCTTGCGGGCGCTGTAGCTGGGCGCCACCAGCGGCATGTCGGCTGGCAGGTTGAAGCGGGCGCGATACTCGTCCTCGGTCAGCCCGTGTTCGGCGCCCAGATGGCGCTTGAGCATCTTGAAGCCCTTGCCGCAGCACAGGCAGTAGACCTTGTCCTCGGTCACCGCCTGTTCGGGGGCCATCGCGGGATGCGCGACCGCCTGCTGCGCGCCGCTCCGCGCCACCGGCGCGGTGACGATGGCGTGATCGGCGCCCAGCGGGGCGGCCTGGAACTGCCGGGTGAGCCGCGCGACCAGCTCGACGATGTCGTCGATCGAGGTGTCGGGCCGGGCCGCGAAGGCCGAGGCGATCATGGCCACCGTGTTCGACGGGTCAGTGCCCTTCGGGTTGTTCATTTCAGATCCTTCTTATTCCGAACTCATTAATACTTGCCTGTAACAGTACCAATTGTAGGTCTATGTTGTATTTGTCGTCAAGAAACTTGGCCTGTCCTTGCCGCGATCGGCGAAAACCGGCCCCTGGGCCGACGGTCCGTCTCCAAATTGCAGAATTGTCGCGATAATTTCTTGCAATGTCTCCTTGCCAAGCGGGTTACCTTGCGGGTGGCGGCGCGCGCCGGCCGCTGCGGCTGAGGGCGCGGGCGCGGGCGTAATCGGGGGCAACCAGCGGATAATCCGGCGGCAGATCCCACTTGCGCCGATATTGCTCGGGCGTCTGGCCGAGCTTTTGCATCAGATGCCGCCGCAAAAGGACCACCTTTGCCCCGGTTTCAAGGCAGATCAGGTGGTCGGGCTGGATGCTGTCCTCGACCGGAACCGCAGGCGTGGGCGCGGGTTGCGCGCTTGGCCCCAGCATCACCGCCTGCAGCCTCAGGGCAAGGCGCAGCGCCTCGCCGGTCGCAAGGCCAGCATGGGCGATCTGCGCCTCGACCAGGGCGGCGATCTCCTCGATCAAAGGCGTATTGCCGGCGTCGCTGCTACCCATCATCGAAACCCGGCCCCCCTAAGGCTGATTGATGAACTTGGCCGATCTCCATGCATCGGCATATCTCTAGATGGGGCAGAATATTAAGAACAGGTCAAAGAACAAAACTTATTCACATCTTCGCTGATCTTGGTGAGCCGGTCTGTGGCTGGCCCGCGCCAAGAAGCGTTTCCTGTACGCAAGGAGGGGTTTTTCTGTATGAAACACTTGGTATAGGGGTGCTATGACGCGCGCGATGAAATGGGGCTCGTGCCGTCGGTCGGGGCGTGGCGGGACAGCTTTGGTGCGCCTCCGGCAAACTTGCTGGTTCAGGGTATCGGGTTGGGGACTCATGCAGAACAATGCCGGGGCCGAGCCGAAGGCCTTTGTCTTCGCGTCAGATCCCGATGAGCGTCGGGATCTTCAGATATTCCTGCGACGCAGCTGTGGCTTCATCGTCGACGGCGGCGAGATCAGGCCCGCGGCGGCGCTGCTTCGCGAGCCGCTGTTCGATCCGCAGCCGCGGCTGATGGTGATCTCGGGGCAATCCTGCCCCGATACGGCGCTTGGGCTGTTGCATGACTTGCGCGCGGCGGGGCTGCGCAGTTTCATCCTTTACCTTGCCTCGTCCGGGACGCTGGACGAGGCCGGCGATGCCTTCGCGGCCGGGGCCGATGACGTGCAGCGCGCGCCCCTGACGCTGCGCGAGCTTGGCCTGCGCCTGCGCGCGCGGCTGGGCGTCAAATTTTCGCAGACCGGTGGAAGGGGCAGCGAAACTGTTCCACAGGTGCTGATCGACCGAGACAACCGCCTGCACGCGGCGGGCCTGTCGCAATCGGTGCGCTTGACCCGCGCCGAGGCCGAGCTGATGGCGGTTCTGATCCGGTCGGGGGGCGAGATCGTAAGCCGCGACGAGCTGGCGCGCCAGATCGGTCAGGCCGAATGGGAATATGGCGACCGGCGCTACGATGTCCATGTCGCGAATATCCGCAAGAAGCTGCACAAGGCGTTCGGCGGCCGCTATGCCCTGCGCTCGATCCGGTTCAAGGGCTATGTCTTCTGCGAAGAGGTCCAGGCCGAATCCGTTTAGGCCGTGAACTTGGGCTAAGGTTCGGCGGCGGGCTTCGGGCGACTGATTCCCGTGCGCCGCGATCGGCGCCGACCCCGGTCAAGTCGATCAATTGTAAAGATCCGATAGACGCGACTTATCTGTATATAGGGGGTGGCGTGCCTTATTTCTACTATCAGCAGTATGTGTCGCCCAGATGTTTGGGTGCGAATTGTGGTTGGAACAAGGCGGATTAGGTGCCGCCGCGCTGCTGGCGCCGGGTCTGCGCTGCGGCGGGCTGTCGGTGGCATGGGCGAAGGCCGCATGACACAAGAATTAACAAAGAAAAACTTACGCGTGAAAAATCGTGAAGTTAAAGTCTGAAGACGGTGGGGATGTCTGAGAGACGGTTTAGACATGAAGGTGAATATACTGCTTGAGCAGATCTGGAGCGGCGCAGTAACTGTGTGGCGAGACGGGGAACAGGGCGAGATCGCGCGTGGAGTATGCGCCCTTCTTCCGGTTGAAACGATCTGCCTCGCCAACGCAGAGCCGCATCGCGCGCCACGCATCCTGCCCGAAGCGACAGAGCTCCTGCCAGGGCTCTCGCTGGGCGATGTGCTGGCCGAGGAACTGGGGCTGACGGTGCCTTTCGGTGCGGTGGTGATCTTCGAAGAGGTCGCGCAGGCGCCGGGGCAATTCCAATCGGGCGACGAGATATGGGATGAGGCGGCCAAGGCGCTTCAATATGTGGGGCGTGATGTTTCCCACCCCGAGGCCGCCACAGTTCCACCCGCGGGGTTCCGCGACGATGGGCTGAACGCGCGCTTCTTCGGTGGCCAGGCGCGTGGCAACAAGGCCCGCTCCGAGCGCAGCACCCAGTTCTCGCGCGGGGATCGCGCCCTGGGCTGACATCTCCGGCTGCGTCATTCCTCCCGCGGGGCGCGGGCCGGGCGGTCGGGGTTCCCGGCCGCCTTGCGTGTTCCGCCCGGGGGCAATCGGCCGTCCGGGGCGTCGGCCCGGGATGATGATGGACGCGCGGCCGGGGCGGGCCACCGTTGCGCTTGCCGGGTCTTGCGCCGGCGACGGCGTCGCGTCCTCGCAAGGTTCATGTTAATTAATCTTGCTTTAATAAGATAAACCTTTCTGATTTCTTTGTATGTGCTTACTATTCTAGCGAAAGTAAGAATAGGCGGCGGCGTATGGGATTGAGCTACAAGGATGCGCTTGATGCTCCGCTCTTGAGCGTCGAGGACGAACGCGGGGCCCTTCACGACTGGCAGGAGCGCGGCGACCAGCGCGCGCTGGAACTTCTGCTTCGAAGCCATGCCCGCCTTGTTCATGCCCAGGCGCAGCGCTGGACGTCCAACCCCGTCGAGCTGGAGGACCTGGTGGCCGAGGGGATGATCGGGCTGATGCGCGCGGCCGATCTGTTCGACCTGGAACAGACGGTGCGGTTTTCGACATATGCGCAATGGTGGGTGAAGACCTCGATCTCGACCGCGGTGGCGCGGATGAAGACCATCGTGAACATGCCCTCGCGGGTTTATTTCGATGCGCGGCGGGGCCGGATCTCGGGCGAGGAGCAGCGCGCGGCGTTGCTGGCGTCGCAGGCGCATCTCAGCATCGACGCGACGGGCGGCGTGGGTGAGGCCAGCCTGGGCGAACTGCGCGCGCCGGGGCGCACGCCCGAAGAGCACGCAGAAGCGGAATCGAGCGCCACCCGGGTGCGGGAGATCCTGCTTGTGGCTCTGGGGCAGCTTGGCGCGCAGGATCGCGAATTGCTTGAGCGGCGCAAGCTGGCGGCAGAGCCCGAGACGGTTGCCGAGACGGCGGCTTGGCTGGGGATCAGCGCGGATCGCGTCGCGGTATTCGAGCGGCGCGCGCTGTCGCGGCTGCGGTTGCGGCTGGAACGGTTGGGCTGCACGCCCGCGATGTTGAGCTAGGGGAAAATGATGCCGCGTACACCGACGAACGCCCCGCCCAATCTGCTGACCCAGCTGGGGGCGGGGGGTACCCCCGGCGCCCCCAGCGCGGCGGGCAAGCGCGACGCGCCTGGGCGCGCCGAGTTTCAGGCGCTATTGCCCGCGCAGGGCGGGACAAGGGCGGCGGCCTCGTCGCAGGCGACGGATAGCGTCCGGCAAGATGCTCGGGCCGAGGGCGCGGGGGCTGCGGCGGAGGCCGGGATTTCCGGCGGGCTTTCTCGGAAGGGCGCGAGCGCGGCGCAGTTGGTGGCGCTGAAGGTCTCTGTCGCCGGCGGGCTGAGAACGCTGGAGGCCGAGACGATGCAGGCGATCCGCGCGGCGCTGGCCTCGGGGGACCGGGCCAAGGCCTCGGCGATCCTGAAGGCGGCGGCGCAGGTGGTGGGCGCCATGCTGGGCGGCATGGACGGGGCGCTGGGCACGAATGCGGTGGATCGGATCGCCGCCGCGCTGGCGGCATCCAAGGGCGGCGCGGCGGGCGCGCCAAAGCCGGGCGCCGACCTGCAGAAGGGCGACCCGTTGACACAGGCGCAGGCGATGTTCGCCCTGGTGGCCCAGGCGTTGGGTTTGGTGCGTCCGGCGGTGGCGACGGGCGCGCCCGGCGGCGTTGTGTCGCCCCGCACGGCAGAGCGGATCGGTGAAGGCCACGGGCTGCCGGGGGCCGAGGCGGCCTCGGCGACGGGGGGCACGGCTGCGGCGCAGTCGTCCCTGGGGCTGCTGGAAACCCTGGCGCGGGCCGGACAGATGGCGCGGAGCGCCGATGGGGTGGCCGATCCGGCGGTGGCGGCGGTTGGCAAGGTCGGGCCGGGGAAGTCCGGCGGCGGGGCCGATGTGCGGGGTCACGGGGCGGCCGAGGCCGTGAAGGCTGCCGCAAAGCGGGCGCCCGATCCGATGGCCTTGCTGGCGCAGTCCGGGGCGGGGGCCGGCGGCGCGGATGGGCGTGCGGCCGCGCTGCTTGCGGCGGCAGGGAACGTGCCGGTGCCGGCCCATCTTTCGGTGCCGGTCGCGCCGCTGGCAGCGGCGATGCCGGGCTCCGTGCAGGCCTTGGCACCCTCGCCGCAGGCCTTCGCGGGAATGCTGGGCGATCAGATCCGCGCGGCGCGTCCGTCCGAGGGGGTGACCCGCGTCGCGCTGCACCCGCGCGGGCTGGGAGAGATCCAGATCGACATGAAGCGTGACGGCTCGGGGCGGTTGAATGTTGTGCTTCGGGCCGAGAACCCGCTGGTTCTGGCCGCGCTGCGCAATGACCATCTGCGGCTGTCGCAGATGTTCGCCTCGGCCACGCCCGGGCCGCAGCCGGTACTGGATTTCGAGGCTTTCGCCGGGCGCGACGGTCAGGGCGGGCAGCAAAGGCCCAAGCGCGCGGCCCGCGCGGCGGGGGCATTGGGCGGCCCGGAGCCGACCGACACGGCGCAGCTCGAAGACGGCACCGCCAGGCGTCAGGACCGCATTGGGCGGGGCGCACTGGACATCAGGACGTGAGGCAACCATGACAACGACCATTCCCACGAATGCGGCCCCGACCGCCGCGAGCCCGGGCGCGACGGTACCGGGCGCGACGGGCACGAGCACCGGCGCGGCGGCAAAGGCGCAGGGTCAGCTTGGCGTCGATTACAACAATTTCCTCAAGCTGCTGACCGCGCAGATCCAGAACCAGGATCCGCTGAAGCCGATGGATTCGACGCAGTTCGTGCAGCAGTTGGCGCAATTGTCGCAGGTCGAGCAATCGGTGCAGACCAACAAGAACCTCGAGACGCTGAACACCAAGGTCGGGGCGATGTCGGGGATGGCGTCCCTGGGGATGTTGGGGCGTTCGGTCAGCCTGGCCTCGGACCGGATCGAATTGTCGGGCGGGGCGGGGCAGACGCGCTATCGCCTGGCCGGCGCCGCCGCGTCGGTCACCGCGACGGTCGTCGACGCCAGCGGCACCACGGTGCGCAAGCTGACCGGCCTGCCCACCGCCGGGGGCACGATGCAAAACCTCAGCTGGGACGGGCGCAACGACGCGGGCCTGGCCCAGCCCGACGGGGTGTATCATGTCAAGATCAACGCGGTGGATGCGTCGGGCAAGACGATTTCGTACGATACCTATCCGACCACGGTCGTGGATCAGGTGCTGTTCGGCAGCGCGGGCGAGACGCTGAAGCTGCGCAACGGCGCCGAGGTCAGCCCGGGCGATATTCTTTCGGCCGGATAGGGCGGGGGCGCTACCCCCTGCACCCCCGGAGTATTTGGACCAAGAAGAACGCGGGTGGCGTGCCTTTTGTCGCGGACAAGGTTTCCGGTTCGGGCGCCTGGTGCGCGCGCCTGATCGGGGCGGCGGCGACGGCCGGGGTGCTAGGCCCGGTATGCCCGCCTTTGGCGGGTGGCGATCGCATCACCGCCGCGGCGTTTTCATCGTCACGGCCTCTTGCACCGAGACGCCGCGCAACCCCGGCGCGGCCGGGCCCAGCCCCGCGGCCAGGGTCCGGGCGACTTGCGCGGCGGTGATGTCCTGGCCGCGGTAATCTGGGGTCTCGGCGGCGTCGAGCAGCACCTGATAGGCGCGGTCGCGCAGTCGTGCCATGCCTTGGGGCGTCTGAAGCGTGGCCTCCGAGGGACCGGCGACGGTGACCGAGACCTCGGCCACCAGCGTATCGATCCTGCGCGGTTGGTAAATCTGCACCGCGAAGGTGCCGACGGGCAGGGTGGCATCGGGTTTCGGGGCGGCATGGCCGGCCGCGGCGGCGGCGGTGGGGGCGGGCGCGGGGTTCAGGAAGCGGGCCCCGAAGTAACCTGCCGCCCCGGCCAGGGCCGGCGCCAGCGCAACCAGAAGAAGGGGCAGCGGGCGCGCCATCAATAGGGCAGCACGACGTTCAGGAAATCGTCGCCATAGCGCGGCTGCTGCACCGATGAGATCTGCCCCTTGCCGCCATAGGTGATGCGCGCCTCGGCCATCTTTTCGTAGGGGATGGTGTTGTCCATGCGGATATCCTGCGGGCGGATGATCCCGGCCACGCGCAATTCGCGCAATTCCTGGTTCACCTTCACCTCCTGCCGCCCGGCGACGACCATCTCGCCATTGGCAAGCTTCTTGATCACCATCGCCGCAACCTTCAGGCTGATCGTCTCGTTGCGGTCGATCGAGCCCGACCCCGAGGCCGCGGAGCTGGAGCCCAGATCGACGATCTGGCCGCCGGTCGGCAGGTCGGCCTTGCCGACGCCCGGCAGCGCCTTGTAGATCTGCCCGCCATAGCCAAAGAAGGTGGGGCTGCCCAGCTTCTGGTTGCCCGCCCGCTGCCGCTGCGAGGCGTTCGACAGTTTCGCCTGATCGTCGATGTTGATGTCGACAGTCAGGATGTCGCCCACCTTGGTTGCACGCTGATCGCCGAAAAACCCGCGTGAGCCGGTGCGCCACAACGAGGCTGCCTCTGCGCGTTTCGGCCGATAGGCGGGTTCGGGCGCCGGCATCGGCACCTGGACGCTGGCGGCCTCGGGCATGGTCTTGGCGTCCAGCTGCATCCCCGCCATCTTGGGATCGCGCGCATCCTTGTAGGCCGCGCAGGCCGAAAGGGCGCAGGTTGCGACCATCAGCGTCAAGACGCCGCGAGAGCGCGCGAAGGAAAGGCGTTTCATGGCTGTACCTCCACCACGCCGGTGGCGCGGGCGATGCCGGTGACGGTGCGGTTCGAGACCAGGTTGATCACCCGCACCTCATGGTCGGCCTCGGCCGAGGTGATCGCGCGCCCCGGCGCCGTCAGCTGCATCCGTCCCTTGCGATATTCTATCGACACCCGGTCGCCCTGGCTGACCACGATCGGCGGCGAGACCGATTGTTCCATCACCGGCCGGCCGGCGGCCAGCACGCGGCGCACCTGCATCCCGTCCAGCCGCCCCAGGCTGGTGACGGTGAAGCTGTTGAGCTGCTGATAGGGCAGCTTCACGGTGGTGAAGTCGCGCCTGGTCAGGATCGCGTCGGGCAGGATGCGGCGCACCGGCACCGGCACCGGCACCATCAGCGTGACCAGCCCCGTGACCCGCCATGTCTCGCCCGCCTGGGTGACCACATTGGCCGCGAAGGCGCCCGAGGAGGGATCCATCTGGAAGGCGCTGACCAGGGTGCCGTTCTCGATGCTGCCCGGCGCCAGTTCGACCTGGTAGCTGGCCGCAGGCGGCATCGCGGCGCCGGTCTCGGTGGCCGCCTTCTCGGCGATCAGGCGCGTGACCGGGATCGGCTGGGGTAGCGTCGGCGCCTGGGTCGCCGCGGCCCATTGGGCCAGACCGGCGCTCAGAAACAGGGAAAGAAGAACGGCGCGCATGGCTGCATCACTTGATCTGAGAGGTGGAGGACATCATCTGATCGGCGGTCTGGATCGCCTTCGAGTTCATCTCATAGGCGCGTTGGGCGGCGATCAGGTCGGTGATCTGCTGGATGATGTTGACGTTCGAGCTTTCGATATAGCCCTGGCGCAGGACGCCGACGCCGGGGTCACCCGGATTGGCCGTCACCGGGCTGCCCGAGGCGGCGGTGGCCTTCAGAAGATTGTTGCCGATCGGCTTCATGCCGGCCTCGTTGATGAAGGTCGCCATGGTGATCTGACCCAGCTGCACGGGCGTGTTGCTGTTGCCGACATAGGCCTGGACGATGCCCTGCTGGCTGATGTCGACCTTGGTGGTATTGGCCGGGATGGTGATGCCGGGCACCACCTGGTAGCCCTCGAGGTTCACGATCTGCCCGGTCGAACTGACCTGGAAATTCCCCGCCCGCGTATAGGCAAGGCTGCCGTCGGGCATGGTGATCGCGAAATAGCCCTGGCCGTCGATCGCCAGATCCAGCTGGTTGTCGGTCTTGGTCAGCCCGCCCTGGGTGTTCAGCCGCACCACGCCCGCGCTTTCCACACCCAGCCCGATATCGGTGCCCACCGGCCGCACGGTGCCGTTGCTGGAGGTCAGCGCGCCCTCGCGCCGTTCGGATTGATAGACCAGATCCTGAAACGCCGCGCGCGAGGATTTGAACCCCGCCGTATTGGCGTTGGCGATGTTGTTCGAGATGACATCCACATTGGTCTGCTGGGCCATCATCCCCGTCGCCGCGATCCCGAGTGCTCTCATGTCCGTCTCCTTTTGCGTCAGCCAAGCCGGCCGAGCTGGCCGAGGGCCTGCTTGCGCAGGTCGTTCTGGTCGCTCAGCAGCGTCATCGCCCGGTCATAGGCGCGCTGGATCTCCATCATCCGGGTCAGTTCCAGCACCGGCTCGACATTGCTTTGCTCCAGGAAACCCTGGGCGATCTTGGTGCCCGTGGCGGGGGTGGTGGCGGGCGTGGCGCCCTCGGGCGGGATGAACATACCGCCTTCGACGCGCTGGAAATCGGCGATGCCGGGCACATCGACCACGCCGATCCGGCCCAGTGTGGCGCCGCTGCGGTCGGTGATCGTGCCGTCGGTGCCGATCTGCAGCCCGCCCGCCGAATTCGCCGGGATCGCGATCGGACTGCCCGCGTCGTCCAGGATCTCGGCGCCCGTCACGGTGACCAGATTGCCCTGGGCGTCTACCGCCAGCCGCCCGTCGCGGCCATAGGCCGTCTGTCCGGCGGCGGTGCGGTAGGAAAACCAGCCGGCCCCGGAAAGCGCCACGTCCAGCGGGTTGCCGGTGCGTTGCAAGGGGCCGGGGCGGGAATCGATACGGCCCGTGGAGGGGCGCACATAATCCGTTGGGTCGATCTTGTGGCCATTGCCCGCCGATGTCTGCGCGACCAGGGTCGTGAAATCCACCCGGCTGGCCTTGAACCCGGCGGTGTTGGAATTGGCGATGTTGTTCGCGGTCACATCAAGGCTGCGTTCCAGCGCCAGCGCTTGCGAGATCGAAACATAGGTGGAATTGTCCATCCGGCGTCTCTTGCCCTTCTGCCCATTTGGCTGCAAATGGTCTTGCGGCTGCACTTGCTTTCCTTGCTTCAATCCTTATTATCCTTTCCGTCAGTGAATTGGCAAGAGAATTAATGAAAGGATTGTGGGGCGCATGAGGCGGGGTAGGCGGGGTGGCTGGCTTGGCATCGGCGGGGCGCTGATTGCGGTCCAGCTGTGCCTGTCCGGCGCGGCCCTCTCGGCGCCTGCGACATCCCCGTCCGCGAGCCCTTCGAATGTGCTGACGCCCTTCGATTTCGCCCGCCACACCGACGCCCGTTTCAGCGCCGAGCGGCGCGCCGGGCTGGCGGCGCTGGGGGCCGCGCATTCGCCGGTCGAACTGCAGGCCGCGCGGCTGCGGCTGGGCACGCTGTATCTGGCGCATCTGATGCTGCCCGAGGCGCGCTCGTTGCTGGGGGCGGTCGATTCCGCCGCGCTACCGGCCCCGGATCGGGCGCGGCTGGTGGCCTTGCGGGCCGCGCTGCGGATCATGCAGGGCAAGCCGCTGGCCGCGGATCTGGCGGACAGCCCGCTTGCCCCGGCCAACAGGGGCTGGCCCGACTACCCGTTCTGGGCCGCGCTGAACGCGATCCGCGCGAAAGAGGGCGACGGCATCCGCGACAACCTGCCCGCCGCATTCGCGCGGCTGTCCGCATATCCCAGGGTCTATGCCGAAACCTGCCTGCCCCTGTTCTTCAGCGCGGCGCTCGATATCGGTGACTGGGCTTTGGCCAGGCGCATCGCCGAGCGTTTCGATGCCTATCCCGAGTTGAAGGCACGCCCGGTCTACGATTACCTTCTGGGCCGGGCGGCCGAAGGCGTGCGCCGCCCCCAGCGCGCGGCGCAGGCTTTTGGCCAGGCGGCGCAGGGTGAGGGCCCCTTCGCCCGCCGCGCGCTCATTTCGCTGGTCGATCTGGGGCTGCAGGAAAAGAGCCTGTCGCCTTCTCGGGCGCGGGTGCTGCTGGAAGGCAACCTGGCCCGATGGCAAGGCGGCACGATAGAGCTGGATACCCTGCGGCAGCTGGTGCAGGTGGACCGCACGCTTGGCGACTGGCCCGGAATGCTGCTGACGCTGGGGCAGCTGCTGCGCGATTTTCCCGAAAGCGAGGACGCGGCCCCCGCGCGGCGCCAGGCCCGGGGCCTGGTCGCGGCCTATTACAAGTTCGCGCTGGAAGGAAAGGTGCCGCTGGGCAAGCTGCTGGCGCTGCATCGGCGGCTGATCCCGCTTTATCGTTTCGACCCCGCGTTCGAAGCCAGCGCCGAGGCCCTGGCGGCACGGCTGTTGCAACTGGGCGCGACGGCGATGGCGGCACAGGAATATGCCCGTATCTACGATACGTTGCGGCTGGGGGCCGAGGCCGGGCACTGGCCCAAGGATCCGGCGCGGCTGGGCCGGCTGAAGTTGGCCGAGGCCGAGGCAATGGCCGCGGGGGGGCGCTGGCATGCGGCGGCGTTGGCACTGGCGGCGGTGGGGACCTTGCCCAACGGGCTGGCGGACCGCAAGGCGCTGTTGCAGGCGCGTGTCCAGGCGGCGCTGGGCGATCCCGCGGCGGCGGCGGTCGCGGCGGCGCAGGTTGCGGCCCCCGATCCCGCCGATCTGCGGTTGCTGGCGCAATCGGCGATGGCGGCGCGCGATTGGCGCGCGGCGCGCGGCCGCTACCAGGATCTGCGCCGGGCCGATCCCAAGGGCTTTGACGACACCGATGCGATCAACCTGCTGCTTGCCGCCTGGCATTTGGGCGATCGCGCCACGGCGCGCGATGTCGCCGCGGCCTATCCCGACCTGGGCGGTGCCGCGCATTGGGGCCGCATCGCCGGCGCGATTCTGGACGAGCCCGCGACGATCTCGCCGCTTAAGCACGCCGCGGCGCAAGCGCGGCTTGCCGGTGCGCAGGTGGTGATCGACCAGGCCGCCAAGGCAACGGAGGCGGGCGGCGCGGGGCCATCGGTCGGGGCGGTCAAGAAGAAAAAGGGTCCTTGATGGTAAATCCGATCTATTCAGTGCTCGGTTCTTTGGCGGTTTGATTTTCAAAAGAAATCCAAGGATTGTTTTGAGGTTTTAACCTCGGCTAAACATCCCGGCCCCATTTCCTGTTCAAGCGGCCTTCTGGTCAGGAAACAAGGGAGTCCTTCGATGAGTATCTCGAGCGCGATGGAAACCGGGGTCAGCGGGCTTTTCGCCAACTCCACCGCAATCGGCCGGGTATCGGAGAATATCGCCAACGCCAATACGGTGGGCTACAAGCGCCGCTTCGCCGAGATGGTGACCACCACGGCCAGCACCGACGGGGGGGCGGGGCCCGCAGGGGTCACGGCGGTCGACAACAATACCGTCACGCTTGGCGGCACGCTGCAAAGCACCTCGTCTCCGACCGATCTGGCGATCAGCGGCAACGGCTTCTTCATCGTTTCGACCTCGCCCAACGATCCGGTGCAGTCGCATTACATGCTGACCCGGGCCGGGTCGTTCTCGCCGGACGCGAACGGCAATCTTCGCAATTCCGCGGGCTATTATCTGGCGGGCTACGAATATGGCAGCGGCGGCACCTTGCAGCAGGTCGACCGTAACAGTTTTTCGGGCATGAAGACGGTGAATGTCGACAGTGCCACGATCCAGCCTTCGGCGACCAGCAAGATCGGCGTGCAGGGCAATCTGCCTTCGCAGGAGACCGGCCTGGCGACGCCGGGTGCGCCGTTCACGTCGTCGACGGAATATTACAACGCGCTGGGGGCCACGGGGCGCATTCTGTTCAACTGGCAACCGACCTCGACCCCGGATCGATGGGTGGTGTCGATCGCCGATGATGCGGGCAACACTTATGGCTCGGTCACCATGGATTTCGCAAATTCCGGCCCCGCGGCGGGCGAGCCGCAATCCTATTCCGGCGTCACCTCGACGGCGACCGCTCCTGCAGGCTTCAGCTTCAATACCGCGACCGGCTCCGGCACGCTGACGGTGGCGAACGGCTCTACGCCGCAGACGATCCAGATTGCGCTGGGCACGCCGGGCACGGCCGACGGCATGACACAGTTCGCGGGCGACTTCACGCCGCAGACTTTCGGCAAGGACGGCGCGGCGGCGGGCAAGCTGGCCAGCGTAGAGGTCGACGCCCAGGGGAATCTGGTGGGGGTCTTCGACAACGGCACTCGCAAGAAACTGTACGAGATACCGGTGGGCCAGGTGACCAATCCCAACGGCCTGGCTGCGGTCAACGGCAATGCCTACAAGCTGTCCACCGCAGCAGGCGCTTACTACAATGCTCCCACCGGCAGCGGCGGCGTCGGCAAGATAGTGTCGAAGACGCTGGAAGGGTCGAACGTCGATATCGCGCAAGAATTGACCGATTTGATCCGCATCCAGCGCTCCTATTCGACCAACGCCAAGATCATCACCACCATGGATCAGATATTGCAAGAAACGGCGCAGCTGAAACGCTGACACCGCCTGACAGGAGCCATTCGGGATGAGCCTCAACAGCGCCCTTCAGGTCAGCCGCAGCGGACTGGAGGCCACGCAGGCCTGGTCGGATCTGACGTCGCGCAACATCGCCAACGCCAATACCGAAGGCTATGTGCGCAAGGACGCGTCCTTTTCGACCCTGGCGCCGGGCACGGGCGGCGGCGTCGTGGTGTCGGAGGTCAAGCGCGAAGTCGACGCCTCGCTTGACCGGATGTACCGCTCTGAAACCGGCAAGATGGCCAAGCAGCAGCAGATCCACGAGGGCGTGCAGGCCTATACCGCCGTGCTGGGCAGCAGCAGCAGCGATACCTCTCCGCTGACGAAGTTGACGGCACTGCAGACCAGTTTCGACACGCTGGTCAACAGCCCCGGCGACGCCGCCGCGCAGCGCGGGGTGCTGGATGCGGCCAAGGCCCTGACAGTATCGCTGAATGACACCGCCGGCGCGCTGCGGCAGGTCGGAAGCGAGGTCACGACCGAGATCAAGTACAATGTCACCGATCTGAACCGCGCGCTTCTGAAGATCGCGGATCTGAACAAGTCGCTGACCTCGGCGACAGAGAATTCCACCGGCAGCGTGGAGCTGCAGGATGCGGTCGGCCAGCAGGTGCAGGCGATCGCCAAGATCATGAACGTGCAGTTGCGCACCGATGGCATGGGGCGGGTCAGCCTGTATACCTCGGGCGGGACGCAGCTGGTCGACGGCAGCAACGCCGGCAGCGTGCGGTACGATCAGGCCTCGGGCAAGCTGTATGTCGGCCAGACCGAGATCACCCCCGGCAACACGGGTGTACGGGGCTTCGACGGCGGCAGCCTGGCGGGGCTGTTTTCCCTGAAGGACCAGATCCTGCCCACCTTCCAGAACCAGCTCGACAGCATGGCGGCGGCGCTGGTGCAGGGGTTCCAGGGCGCCGATGCCTCGCTGTCAGCGGGGCAGGCGGGGCTGTTCACCGATGCGGGCGCGGCGTTCAACCCCGCGAACCTGTCGGGGCTGGCGGGGCGGATCGCGGTGAATGCGGCGGTCGATCCGGCGCAGGGCGGCACGCTTGGCCGGATCCGCGACGGGGTCGGGGCGACCACCCCGGGCGCAAGCGGCGATGCGACCCAGGTGCGGGCCTTCCAGAAGGTCTTTGACGCGCCCGTGGCGGTAAGCGCCGCGACCGATCTTCCCGCCGGGCTATCGTTGCGCGACTTCGCCGCCAACATGATCAGCTATCAGCAGGTCAAGGGCACCCAGGCGCAGCAGAATTACACCGCGCTGTCCACTTCGGCCCAGACGATCAACGCCTCGCGCCAGGGGATCGAGGGGGTGAATATCGATGACGAGCTGCAGAAACTGATCGTCATTCAGCACAGCTATGCCGCCAATTCCAAGATGATGAGCACCATCTCGCAGATGATGGACGACCTTATCAAGGCGGTCTGAGAGGGGCCATGATCAACATTCTCAATCCGCTATCGACGCTGATCGCCGGCCAGAATTCCCGGCGCGACGTGGCCCGGCTGCAGGTGGAACTGCAACAGGCCAGCCAGGAGGTTTCGACCGGCGTGCGCGCCAATGTCTTCTCCGATCTGGGCCAGACGGCCGCGATCCCGATGATGCTGCGGGCGCAGATGGACCAAACCGATGCCTTCGCACAGTCGAACGCGCTGCTTGGCAACAAGATGGACGTGATGGCCACGGCGCTGGGCTCGGTGCACGATTCCGCCCAGTCGGTGATCGCGCAGGCGGTGGCGAACCTGGCCCAGCCCGGCGCCGACGCGGCGACGCTGCAACAGACGGCGAAGGCCGCGCTTGATCAGATCACCACCGCGCTGAACGCCAATTTCGCCGGTCAGTACCTGTTTTCCGGCACCACCAGCGACCAGCCGCCGCTGCAGGTTCGGGATCAGGTCAACAGCGCCACCGGCCTGTCGCCGCAGGGCGTGATCGCCTCGATCGTAGGCGCGGGCCCCACCAGCGCCGCGGATGCCGCCACCAAGGCCGGACAGATCGACGCGGTGTTCAATTCGACCACCGGCACCAGCCAGGATTTCGAGGCCACCTTCTACAATGGCACCCCGGCAAAGGACGCTTCGGGCAATCCCAACCCCCGCGTGGCCGGCCAGATCGCCCCGGGCCAGAATGTCGACTACGGCATTCAGGCGAACGATCCGTCGATCCGCGGCATCCTGAAGGGGCTGACCATGCTGGCTTCGACCGATCCGTCGAAGATCAGCGATCCGGGCGCCTACAAGGCGTGGATGAAATCGGCCGTCGGGGCGCTGTCAGATGGGATCGCGGGGCTGACCGATGCCCAGGCGCAGCTGGGCAGCCAACAAAAGCTGGTTTCGGACACTGCGACGCGGCAGGGCGATCTGAAGGCCGTCTACACCAGCCGCATCAACGCGTTCGAGGGTGTCGACCCCTACGCTGCCGCCAGCCGGCTGACCCAGCTGCAGACCCAGTTGCAGGCAACCTATGTCGCCACCGCGCAGATCGGCAAGCTGAGCATCCTGAACTACATGTAGCAGCTATTCGGCGGCGATCGTGGCCGCCTTCTGGTCGGCGGCGCTGAACTTGTAGCCGCGGCCATAGACCGTTTCGATATACTGATGGCCGCTGGCAGCGGCAGTCGACAGCTTCTTGCGCAGCTTGCAGATATAGACGTCGATCACCTTATCGAAGGGCTGGTCGTCGTCCATGCCGTAGACGGCGTCGTAGATCGCCGCGCGGCTGACCACGCGGTTCGCGCTCAGCACCAGATGCTGGAAGATCGCGTGCTCGCGCCGCGACAGGCGCACCCGCTCGCCCGAGACCTCGGGGTCGCGGCCATCGAAGAAGGCCTCGACCTCGCCCACGGTGACGCTTTCCGCGGCATGGCCGTAGATGCGGCGGTTGATCGCGTTGATCCGGCTGGCGATCTCGGCGCCATCGGCCCGGGGGCTTAGCACGTCATCGGCCCCCGCATCCAGCAACCGCGCCGGATCACCATCCCCCAAGGCTTGCCCGGGCAAAACCAGCAACGGATTCTGGCAACCCTGCTTGCGGATCGCGCGGATAAGCGCCAGCGCACGAGGCGTGGCGCCGATCAGGATAGCGCGGGTGTCGCTGCCCTTGCGGTTCAGGCGCGTCAGATCCGATCCGAAGAAAGTCTCTTCCACCGTCACCGGCTGCAGGGCAGAGCCGCGAAGCCGGTCAAGAAGCGCCCGGCGCGCGGCCTCGCGGGGTTCGTAGACATAAAGATACATGTCTGGGTGGCCTCCGTGGTGCTTGCGCACGATTTCCAAGATATTACGGATCGCAAGAATTGCGGTCAACAACAAATGAATTAATACTTGCTAGACTTCATGTATAGAATTTGATAATTCTTTCGATAGATCTTGCCCGGGGAGTCCCGGATTCGTTGATGCCGCTCTTGCCGAGAGGTCCCGCCATGTCCGCCTTCCCAGCCCTTCTTCTGCGCCGGGCTTTGGCCGTGCTGGGTCTGGGCCTGAGTCTTGCGCTGCTTGTGCCGGGGCCGGGACGGGCCGAGGTGCGCATCAAGGACATCGCCCAGTTCGAGGGCGTGCGCGACAACCAGTTGGTGGGATACGGTCTGGTCGTGGGGCTGAACGGGTCCGGCGACACGCTGCGCAACAGCCCTTTCACGCGCAAGTCGATCGAGGGCATGCTGGAACGCCTGGGCGTCGGTAACCTTAGCCAGGACGCGATCAAGACGCGCAACACCGCGGCGGTGATGGTGACGGCGAAGCTGCCGCCGTTCTCGCGCCGGGGATCGACCATCGACGTGACGGTGTCGTCGCTGGGCGACGCGACCAGCCTGCGCGGCGGGACGCTGATCGTGACGCCGCTGACCGGCGCCGATGGCGAAATATATGCAGTGGCCCAGGGGCCGGTGGCGGTGGCCGGCTACAATGCCAAGGGCAATGCGGCCAGCGTGACCTCCGGCGTGCCGACCGCGGCGCGCATCGCCAACGGCGCCATCGTCGAGCGCGAGGTGAAGTTCGATCTGAATTCTCTTGGTTCCGTGCGGCTGGCGCTGCGCACCCCCGATTTCACCACCGCCGAGCGGGTCCGCGACGTGATCGACGGCAAGCTGGGGGCGGGAACGGCACGGGTGCTAGACAGCGGCACGATCCAGGTGCGGCGCCGTGGCAAGGAGGATATCCCCGGTATGCTGGCCTCGATCGAGAGGCTGCGGGTAAAGGCCGACAGCGTCGCCAAGGTGGTGATCGACGAAAAGACCGGTACCATCGTGATCGGGGAAAACGTCCGCATCGACAGGGTGGCGATTTCCGAGGGCGGCCTGACCGTGAAGGTGCGCGAACATTACAAGGTCAGCCAGCCCAAGCCCCTGTCGATCGGCAATACCGTGGTGGTGCCCGAGACCAATCTGAAGGTCGAGGAGAAGAACACCAAGTTCACCGTGCTCGACGGCGATGTCAGCCTGCAGGATCTGGTCGACGGGCTGAACGCGATCGGGGTCACGGCGCGGCAGACCATCGGCATATTGCAGGCGATCAAGGCCGCCGGCGCGCTGCATGCGGAACTGGAGATCATCTAGCCCATGGTCGATGCCCCCGCCTCCCGCATACCTGTCCGCAACCCGTTGCCGCAGCCGATGGGCGCGGCCGCCAGCGACACGATCGCGGCCAAGCGCAAGGCGGTGGCGAAGGATTTCGAGACCGTATTCCTGGGTCAGATGGTCGATCAGATGATGAAGACGGTAAAGCTGGGCCCGATGGACGGCGGCCATGCGCAGGAGATGTGGCGCAGCTTTCTGTCGCGCGCCATCGCCGAACAGATTTCCCGGACCGACAGCACCGGCATAGCCCGATCGGTCGAACACATGCTGCAGGCCTATGGCACGAAAGGAACCCGCACATGACACCCGAACCCGGTCGTCTGGCACGCCGTATCGCCGCCCGCCGCGCCCATGGCGACGTCGCGCCGATGTCGGACGAGGACGCCCAGAACCTGGCGCAGTTCGACGCCGACATAGCCGCCGTGACCGAGGTGCTGCACGCCGAAATCGCCGCGATCGAGGCCGGCCGCATCGATGCGGTGACCGATCTTTATCCGCGCAAGGCAGAGCTGTTGAAGCGGATCGAGGTGCTGATGCCGGTGGTCGAGCCCTTCCTGAGCGCACGGATCGACACCGATCCTGACCTGCGCGACCGCCTGGTCGCCCTGAAGGCCGCGGTCAGCGAGGACGGCGCGTTACTGGAGAGGATCTCGGAGGCGACGACCGCGATCGTGCGCGAGATCGACAAGATCCGCGACCGCCACAGCCTGAACGGCCTTTACGGCAAACGCGGCGAGCGCCGGGTCGACCCGTCGCAGACCCCTCGCGGGATTGACAAGACTTTGTGATTTCGCCACTTTTTCGACACAATTGAAGCAGGGCAAAGCGGTTTCTGTGACCCGATCGACACGCTCGCGTTAACCATCCCTTAACCTTCTCCGCAAGTTTCATCTCCACGGTTCAGACCGTTTCCCGACAGAATGCGGGAGTGATTGAGAAAGAAACCTCAACGGAGAACAGAAAATGTCTTCGATTCTGACCAACTCTGCCGCCATGACCGCGCTTCAGACCCTGAAGCAGGTCAACCAGGGCCTTCAGCAGACCCAGGACCGCATCTCGACCGGCCTGAAGATCCAGTCCGCCAAGGACAACGCGTCGTACTTCGCCATCTCGCAGCAGATGAAGGGCGACAGCGGGATGTACAAGTCGATCAACGAGTCGCTGACGATGACCAAGAACTCGGTCTCGACGGCAAGCCTTGGTGCCTCGACGGTGAACGATCTGACGCAGCAATTCGTGCAGCAGGTGTCGTTCGCCCAGGGCTCCTCGGTCGACCACGTCAAGGTGCAGGCGACGCTGGACAGCCTGGTGTCGCAGATCAAGACCACGATCAGCCAGGCCACGTTCAACGGCAATGATCTTGTCAACAGCAACTCCGCGGTGACCGTGGTGACCGGGGTCAGCCGGGCGGGCGGTACCTTCGCGACGACGACCATGACCTTCAACAAGGTCAATCTCGCGTCGATCGCGTCGACGTTGGGCACGATCAAGATCGGCTCGGCCAACGTCACTGCCTCTACGCTTTCGGCCGCGCTGACCACCGCGCAAACCCAGCTGACCAGCGCGATCAACGCGGCGACCACCATGGGCGTCGCCGAGACCTCGCTGACCACGCAGCAGGACTTCCTGTCCAAGCTGACCAACAAGCTGGATGCCGGTGTGGGCAGCATGGTCGACGCGAACATGGAGCAGGAAGCGGCCAAGCTGCAATCCTACCAAGTGCAGCAACAGCTTGCGACCCAGTCTCTGTCGATCGCCAACAAGGCGCCGCAGAACATCCTGAGCCTGTTCCGCTGACGCGACCCGGGTTGGGAACGGACGGGGCGGGGCCTTCGGGGCCCGCCCCACCGGCGCCAGAAAGGCACCGCGCCGCGCCCCGCCCGGATCACGTTGACAGAAGTTAACGCAATCCGTCGCCTCAACCGGAGCATTTTCAATGAGTTACGCCGCCGCCTATCAGCGCACGCTCACCGAAACCGAAAACCCGCGCCAAATCGAACGCCGGCTGATGGCCCGCGTCACCGGGGATCTGGAACGCCACCTGCCGCAGTTTACCGCCGCCGCCGACCTTCGCGCCCGGCTGGAGGTGCTGGCCAACGGCCTGGGCCAGGCGATCTGGGAAAACCAGCGCCTGTGGCTGAATTTCGTCTCTGATCTGTCCGAACCCGAGAACGCGCTGCCGCCGCAGTTGCGTGCCGGGCTGATCTCGATCGGTCTTTGGGTCGAACGCCATTCGCAGCAGGTGCTGCGCGGCATGGCCGATCCGCGGCCGCTGGTCGAGGTGAACCAGAACATCGTGAACGGACTGGCCGGCATCGGCACCAGCCCCCGCATCGCCGAGGAGGCCTGACATTGGCGCTGAAGATCACGCTGAAACCGCATGAACGCATGGTGGTCAACGGCTGCGTCATCCGCAATTCCGACCGCCGCCATGTGCTGATGATCGAGAACCGCGCCGATGTGGTGCGGGGCGAGGATCTCTTGGGTGAGGACATCCCGGCGACGCCGGTGAAAGAGGCCTATTTCCTGATCCAGACGGCGCTGATCCAGCCCGATCTGCGCTCGGTCCTGGTGCCGAAGATCCAGACCCGTCTGGTCGATATCGCGACGATCTACAGCGTGCATATGACCGATGGCGTGTTCGAGGCCGCGAATTTCGTCGCGGTGCATGATTTCTACAAGGCGATGGCGGCGCTGCGCGCGCTGATGCGCCACGAGGAAGAGGTTCAGGCGACACTGGACGCCCAACTGGAGCGCGACACGCCGCAGGCGCCGCTTGCCGGGGTGCTCGCGCCCGGCGCAGAACCGGAACTCGCCGGGGAATAGGAGGCGTCGATGCTTTCGATCACGGGGATGAGCAGCCAACTGGCGCTGAAGCTTCTGGACGCGACCCAGACGCGCGAGATGACGCTGATCCAGGACAGCCCGGCGAATGCCCGTGCGATCCAGAAGTTCAAGGATCAGGTGGCGTCGATCACCACGGCCAAGGATCTGGTCAAGAATTACGACGTCTACAGCTTCGTCATGGGGGCCTACAATCTGAAGGATCAGATGTTTGGCAAGGCGATGATCCAGAAGATCCTGGAAAGCGACAAAAGCCAGCCCGGATCGCTGGTCAGCAAGATGACGGATTCGCGGTTCACCACCTTCTACGACGCGATGGGGTTCACCGCGAATGGCACCCAGAACAGCAATTTCGCCAATCCCGCCTGGCAAGACAAGGTGGTTCAGCGTTTCGTGCAGCAGACCTATATCAACGACGAGGCGAAGCAGAACGCCACCGTCGGCGTCGCGCTGGAATTTCGTCAGAAGGCGCCCTCGGTCAAGTCCTGGTATGACATCCTCAAGGACAAGAACATGGGCGCCTTCATGCGCCGGGTTCTGAATATCCCTGACGGCGTGGTGAACCAGACACTGGATCAGCAGGTCAAGATCTTCCAGCAGAAATACGATATCACCAAGCTGAAGGACCCGGCCGAGATGCAGAAGCTGGTGCAGAAATATGTCATCATGTCGGATGCGCAGAATGCCGCGGCGACGACGGCGAACAACCCCGCGGTCTCGCTGGTCACCGATGCGGTCAACAGCGGCTCGGGGGCCTATGTTCCGGCGACGCTGGATATCTCGACCATCGACATGAGCGGCTTTTCGGCCGGCAGGCTTTACGGCTAGTCCGGGCGGGCGCCGGAGCAGGGGCACAGGCCGCGCGATCGTCACGGGCAGCGCCATGCTCGTCCCCGGGGGCCGCGCGGCAAAGGACGCCGGTGCTTCCCAGCCCAGGCTCAGGCTGTCGCGGGGCCTGCGCCCGGCAAGGGCCCGTGGCGGAAGCCGCAGCTTAGCCGCGCGTCCCAGGCGCGGGCCAATGCCTCGGCCTGGGTGCGGATCAGGCGCGCGAATTCGGCCGGCAAGGGCGCCTCGCTGAAGACCTCCAGCGTGATGTGGTCGCCAAGCCGCCGAGCATCCAGTTGAATCGCGCCCGCCTCGGGCAAATGCCCCGAAAGCCGCGCGAATTGTGCCGCCAGCGCTTCTGTCAGCGCGGGCCGGGGGGCTTCGGCGGGCGGGGGTTCGGTCCGGGGCACCTCGGCCGCCGGCGGTTCCGCGCCCGAGGCCAGGGTCCAGTCGACCAGGTCCAGCGGGTCGCGCCGGGGCGATCGCGGAGCCTCTGCCGCCTGGGTCGGCGGGGGCGCATCATCGGTGGTTTCCTCTTCCGTCACGCCGGTATCCGCGAAGGCCGCGCCCTTGCGGCCGCCGCGTCGGGTGGCGCGGGTTGCGGATGGGCCGGCCGGGCCCGGAAACAGCGCCGCGATCAGCCCATACAGCGGCGCGCCGGGCGGCGGCGCGGCGCCCGGTGCCCCACCGCCGGGCAGGATCGGGGCCAGGCCGGCAAGCGCGGCCGACGGCAGATGCGGGGTTGGCGCCCCCGTCACCAGGGCCGAAGGCTGCGGCGGGGCCACCGGCGCGGCGGCACCCGGCCCGGGGCCAGGCGCCGGAGCCGAGACGGGCGCGGCGCCGGGGCGCAGAAGCTCGGCCTCGATCCGGCCGGTCTGGGGATTCATCCGCAGGCGCACCCGGTCGCCCGGCATCAGGCCCGCCGCGACTTCGGCGGCGATCACCAGGCCCAATGCGGTGGCGATGCGCGCGCCGCCCTCGGCCAGCATCGAAGAGACGCGCCCGTCGATCCAGCCCGACTGCGCCAACTGCCGCAGCGCGGCGCTGCCGGCGGGAAGCGGCAGGGGCGGCAGGCTGCCGGCCCCGGTGGGCCCGCCCAGACTCATTCGATCAGTACGTCGTCGTCATCGTCCATCGGCAGCCTGATCACCTCTTCCTCGGCCAGTTCCAGCGCGCCGTCGATCAGCTGCGCCTGGGCGTTCTGCACCTCGCGCCCGCGCACCGGGCCCATCGCGTTCATCTCTTCGATCAGCATGTCGCGCGAGCGCTGCGGCAGCGCCTGAAGGAAGTAGTCGCGCACCTCCTTCTTGGCGCCGCGCAACGCCAGCGGCAGGGTCTGGCCCTCGACCGTGCGCATCACCTTGGCCAGGCTGCCCAGATCCAGCCGCATGAGATCGTCGAAGGTGAACATCTTGGCCTTGATCGCGCCGAAGGCTTCGGGCACGCGCTTTTCCAACTCTTCGCTGACTTCCTCGAACAGGTTGGAATCGAGCTTGTTGAACAGGTCGGCCATGCGCTGCTGGGTGTCGGGCGCGGCGCTGCGCGACGCGGCGGTCAGGAATTCCTGGCTCAGGGTTTCCTCGATCTGCGCAAGGGCATGGCGCGGCACCTGGTCGATGGCGATCATCCGCTCGGTCACCTCGACCATGCGCGCCTG
Source organism: Allgaiera indica (assembly GCF_900106675.1). Taxonomy (GTDB): domain Bacteria; phylum Pseudomonadota; class Alphaproteobacteria; order Rhodobacterales; family Rhodobacteraceae; genus Acidimangrovimonas; species Acidimangrovimonas indica. Next base: position 279,114 of record NZ_FNOB01000002.1, on the reverse strand, counting down.
GCCCAGCAGCGGCAGCACCTTGGCGGCTGTGTCGGGCTTCACCTTGGTCAGGATCGCGGCGACGGTCTGGTCGTGCTCTCCCTTGATGAAGCCCGCGATCACCTGCGGATCGAGCGACGAGAAGTGATCCCAGATGTTGCGCCCCAGCAGCGGGCCCTGGATTTCTCCCATGATCTCTCCGACCCGGCCGTCGGGCAGGAAGCCGCGCAGCATCGACGCGGCCATTTCCATGGATCCCACCACCGTCGAGCCCGACGACGCCGAAGAGAGGAATTCGTTGATCACCTCCTCGACCTGGGCCTGCGGGATCGTGCCCAGCCCCGAGATCGCCCGGGTGATTGCGTGAATGTCAAATTCATCGAGCCGCTTCATCAGCTCGGATCCGTGCTCTTCCCCCAGGCACAGGAACAGGATGGCGGCCTTTTCCGGCCCGGTCAGGCGGCGCGGCTTGTCGGCAGAGGGGCGGGCAAGGTTGGCGGTGGCGTTCATGCGCATGGGCGTGTCCCGTGTCAGCCCCCGCCCGCATAGGCGAGGTAGGAATGCATCAAGCTTCCGGCCAGCATATACCAGCCGTCGATCAGCACGAAGAAGATCACCTTGAACGGCAGCGAGATCATCACCGGCGGCAGCATCATCATGCCGGCGCTCATCAGCACCGAGGCGACGATCAGGTCGATCGCGATGAAGGGCAGGTAAATGAGAAAGCCGATGGTGAAGGCGCGGCGCAGTTCCGAGATCATGAAGGCCGGCACCAGCACCCGCCAGCTGGCCTGTTCGGGCGTGGCGGGCACCGGCGGCGCGGGCGCGGCCTTGGCGCCCTGGGCCGGTTGCGGCGCGGTCAGGTCCTGAAACAGTGCGATGTCCTTGGGGCGGGTGTTGACGAACATGAAGGCCTTGAACGGCGCACCGATCAGCGGAAAGGCCTGTTCCTCGGTGATCTTGTTCTGCATCAGGGGTTGCAGCCCCTGGTTCCAGGCGTCGTTGAAGACCGGCTGCATGACGAAGAAGGTCATGAACAGCGCCATCGCCGACAGCACCATGTTCGGTGGTGTCTGGTTCAGCCCCAGTGCCGAGCGTAGCATCGAAAAGACGATCACGAAGCGGGTGAAGGAGGTCATCACCACCAACAGCCCCGGCGCGATCGACAAGGCCGTCATCAGCGCGATCAACTGCAACAGCCGCCCGCTGAGCGAGGCCGTGTTCCCCGCCGTGGCCTGCGGCCCGTTCAGGCCCTGCGCCAGCCCCTTCAGCAGATCGCCCGCGCCGGCGGCAAAGCCCGCATCCCCACCCGCCTGCTGTGCCATGGCGGCGGCGCCCGCCAGCACCAGCGGCAGGGCCAGAAGCAGCGCGCGGCACAGCGCGGGGGAGGGACGGCGCGGCATCGCGATCAGCCGGCCCGCTTGCTGACGTAATCCTTGACGATCTCGGTCAGGGTCACGCCGATGCGGTTCTCGCCCACCTTGACCAGATCGCCGCGCGCCACCAGGCGGTCATTGATCATCACGTCCACCGGTTCGCCGATCTTCTTGTCCAGCTCGATCACCGAACCCCGCGACAGGCTGAGAAGCTGCGAGATCGGCATCCGTGCATGGCCCAGCACGATCTGCACGTTCAGGCCCACGTTCAGCATCGCGTTGATGTTGTGGCCGCCGGCCTCGGCGGTCTGGGCGTTGACCATGGTCTCGATCACCGTCTCGGCCGCGCCGTCGTGGGGCGCGGCGGCGGCAGCGGCGGCGGGATCAGCGCCCGGCGCGGCGGGTTGGGTCGGATCTGTTTCGGACATCAGGTGGCCTTCTTGGACATGGTGGTTTCGGGGGCCGAGGCCGAGGCCGCGCCGCCGACCGCCGGGGCCAGCAGCGCCGCCGCGTCCTTCAGCGCATCCAGGATCGCGTCGCAGACATCGGCGTAGCTGTATTCGGCAAAGCCGTCCTCCCACGAGACATGGGCATTGCCCGGCGCAAGCGAGGGATCGGCGACGATCTCGGTCTGGTCGGCGCCCAGGCGCCCGGCAGTCAGCGCTTCCAGTTCCGGCGCCATCAGGTCGCGGGTGACCGGCGAAAGCCGGATCCGCAGCCGCGGCCGGCCAAGCGCCAGGCCGATCAGGCGGCGGATCTCCTCGGCCGCGGCGGCGGCCGACCGCTGGGCGATGAATTCGGGAAACACGCGCTCGCAGACCGACAGCGCGAAATCCAGAAGCTGCCCTTCCAGCGCCGTGCGATGCGACAGCCGGTCGGCCAGCATCCGGTCGAGCTTGGGCGTCAGTGCCTCCAGCGCGGCGGCACGGCGGGCCTCGATCCGACCCAGCGCCTCGGCCTCGCCCGCGGCATGGCCTTCGGCTAGGCCGCGCTCATGCGCGATGCGGGCGGCGGATTCGGCGGCGGCGGACAGATCGTCCGAGGTGTAGATCGCGGCCCGGGCGCGGGCGGCGGCGCGGGCCTCTTCTTCCAGTTCCGCGTCGAAATCTCGGTGATAGACGGAATTCATTTCGCCGGGACCTCCTCTGCCAGCCAGCCGCGCAGGACCTTCATCGCCTCGGTCGGATCGTCATCGACGAAACGGCGGATTGCGTCGACGCGGCGCTTGAGCTTGTTGCCGTGCACCGCCAGCGCCCCCATGAATTCGTCTTCCTCGGGGTCGAGGCCGGCGAGGTTGGGCATATGCGGCGCGGGCAGGGTGCGCGCGGCGTCGACCGTGGCGTTGGGGGTTGCCGGCACGGGGTGTGCGGCGGCGCCCGCGCCGTCCTTGTGCTGCGCTGGCGCGGCGGCGACGCCGGGCAGGGCGGGGCGGGCATCGGGGGCCGACAAGGCCGCCGCCTGGGCCGGGTCGCCGGCATGGGCGGAGCGTTCCTTCAGTGCGGCCAGCATCGGGCGCACGCCGAAGATCAGCGCCAGCGCCACCACCGCCAGCCCCAGCAGCCAGCGCAGGATCGCCACCGAATTGTTCGAAAGCCGCTGCATCAGGGTCGGGCCGACCGGTTCCCCCACATCCATCGAGTAATCCATGAACCGCAGGCTTTCGACGGAAACGGAATCGCCGCGCTTGGCCTGGTACCCGATCGCCGATTCCACCAGCGTCTTGAGGCGCGCGATCTCTTCGGCCGATCGCGGCTTGTAGGTGACCTTGCCGTCCTTGCCCACGTCGTAGATGCCGTTCACCAGCACCGCGACCGAAACCCGCTGGACTGCCCCCGCCTCGGTCGTCGTCTCGGACCGGGTCGAGCCGATCTCGTAGGTCGTCGATTCGTTTGTCTTCGACGAGGCATTGGTATTGCCGGTGGCGCTTTGCGGTCCCTGCAGCGCCGGCGGCAGATTGGCGCCCACGCCGACCTGGCCGCCGGATTTGCTATCCTGCGCCTTGGCCTGGCTGGTGCTGGTCGAGCGCACCACCTGCTGATCGGGGTTGTAGCTTTGGCTGACCACGACATTGCGCGAATGGTCCAGGCTGACCGAAACCTGCACCCGCGCGTTGCCCGCGCCGACCCGGGCGGACAGGATCTGCTCGATATTGCGCGCCATCCGGTCCTCGATCGCGGATTTCGACCCCTCCAGCGAGGCGGCGTTGTCGCTGCCGCTGTCCTCGGCCAGGATCGTGTCGCCGCGCGCCGACAGCACGGTGACGCGGCCCGGGGACATCTCGGCCACCGCGGCGGCGATCAGGTTGCGGATCGCCAGCGCCTGACGCCGGCTGACGGTATGCCCCGCCGCCGCCCGCACGATCACCGAGGCGCTGGGCTCGGGCGCCGTACGCGCAAAGGCCTGGCGGTCGGGCAGCACCAGATGCACCCGCGCGCTCTGGATCCCGTCGAGCGTCTGGATCGAGCGGGCCAACTCTCCTTCCATCGCGCGCAAGCGGTTGATGTGCTGCATGAAACTGTTCATGCCCAGGCCCGAGGAATTGTCGAAGATCTCCCAGCCTGGCTCGCCGTCCGAGGGCAGCCCCTTTTCGGCCAGCGCCATGCGCGCGCGCGCCACGTCCGGGCGCGGCACCCGCACGCTGGCGCCGTCGGCGCTGACCTGGTTGGTGATCCCCGCCTTGTCGAGCGCATCGACCATCGAGGCCGCCGAGGCCGGCGACAACTGACTGTAAAGCGTGGTGTAATCCGGCGCCGTCAGCAGCGACAGGCCGAACAGCAACGATACCACCCCGGCTAACCCGGCGCCCCCCAGGATCATCAGCCGCCGAGGGCCGAGCGCGCGAAGATTGTCGATGATCTGCTTCACGGTGCCGCCATTCATTGGATCTTCTGCATGAATTCATCATAATCTATCCTTGTAAAGAAAGTAAAGATTAAGTTTATGCTTGCATCGAATTGGCTTTCGGGGGAAATATTGTGGTCAATTGGTAAGGACAGTAAGCAAAGCCATGGTTGATGCCGCCGCCAACGAAGATCAAGAGCCCCAGGGTCGAGACGGCTTTCTCGGCCGCCGCCGGGGGCTGATCCTGCTGGCGCTGGGGCTGAGCGTGGTGGCGCTTGCGGGGGGGGCCTGGCTGGGTCTTGCGGGGCGCGACGCTGCGGCGACGGACCAGGCCGGCCGACCCGGCGCGAAGGTCGCGGCCGATGCGGGCCACGGCGGCGCAGGTGCGGCCGCGGCGGATGAGGCGGTGTCGGGGACGCTGGATTTCAAGGATATCGTGGTGAATGTTTCCGGCAGTTCGGCCAGCGGCCAGCCGACCGAACGGCTGATGAAGATCCGCTTCGACATGACCTATGCCGACCCCAAGAAGAACAACTCGTTGATGGAGAAGAAGAAACCCTATCTGCGCGAGGCAATCCTGTCCTATCTGCGCCAGTTGCATGAGGCCGATCTGCGCGGGTCGGACGGGCTTTTCCTGCTCAAGGCCGAGCTTTTGAAACGCGCGCGCGCCGTGGTCGGCAACGACGCGCCGCAGGAATTCCTGATCGTCGATCTGGTGATGCAATGAGCGACACCGCCCCTTCCACCGCCGAGGCGCATCTTGAGGAAGAGCTGATCCGGCGCGCGACGCTGAACTATGAGTCGCTGCCGATGCTCGAGGTGATCGCCGAGCGGATGGTGCTGTCCTTGACCTCGTCCTTCAAGACGCTGACGGCCTCGGTGGCCGAGGCCAAGATGCGCGATTTCAGATATGCCTCCTACGGTGATGCGATGGCCGCGCTGCCACGGCACGGGATGCTGGCGGTCTGCCAGGCGACGCCCTGGGGCGGGCATGTCCTGGTGTCGATGGACGGCGATTTCGTCTTTTCGGCGCTGGAATTGATGCTGGGCGGGCGGGCCGAGCGCATCACCTCGCGCCCGGTCGAGCGCGGCTTCACCTCGATCGAGCGCCGCATGGGCCAGCGGCTTGCCGAAGTGGTGCTGAAGGATCTGGCCGAGGCGCTGCATCAGGTCGCCGAGGTCGAGCTGAAGGTAGAGCGGATGGAGGTGAACCCGCAATTCGCGATCATCGCCCAGCCCTCCAGCCCGGCGGTGCTGATGCAGATCGACGTGGTGTTCGAGGCCAGCCGCGGCAAGATCGCGCTGGTGCTGCCCTATGGCACGCTGGACCCGGTCAAGCGCAAGCTGACCAAGGTGTTCTATGGCGAGCGCCTGGGCGGCGATGACGCCTGGCGTAGCCATTTCACCGACCGGATCGAACATTCCACAATCAGCCTGACCGCGCAGTTGCACGAACGCAGCTTTCCGATGGCCGAGGTGCTGGGCTGGAAGGTCGGCGACACGATCGACCTGCGGCTGTCGGACGACCAGCCGGTGACGATGCTATGCGCCGGGATCGAGATGTTCCAGGGCGTCATGGGCAAGCGGCAGAACGGGTCGGCCGCGGTGCGGGTAACCGAAGATCTTCATGGACGGGAAGGATTGAACTATGATCTCCTTGGCGACTAACCTCTTGATCCTTGTCCTGCTGGCCGGTGTGATGGGCTATGCGATGCTGTTGTCGCGCCGGGTGGCACGGCTGATGGACGCGTTGCAGGAACTGGGGCCGATGGTGGCTGCGTTTTCCGCGGCGGTGGACAAGTCGGAACAATCGGTGGCCGAGTTGAAGGGCGCCACCGACGAGGCCCTGCGCGGCGCCGCCGAAGCCACCGTCGCCGAAGCCGCGGCGCTGCGTGACGCGGTGGCGCCGGTCTCGTTTTCATCCGTGCGCCGGCGTCCGGTCGCGGGGATGACCCGGCTGACCGGCAAATCCGACCTGGTCAAAAGCTTTTTCGAGCGCAGCCGCACCGCGCGCGGCGAGGCCGCAGGGCAATGGTGACGGTCACGCCCTTCAAGCTGATGATCGGCCTGTTGGCGGTGGCGGGGGCCGCGAAAGCCGCGACCAGCCTGCCCATCGCACGGCAAGACACGGCACCGGCGCGGCTGATCCTGGCCGCGGCCTCGGCCCCTGCTTCGGCCCCCGCCCCGGCTGCTGCGGCGGCCAAGGCGGGGGGGCAGCCAGCCAAGGCAGAGGCCGTGGTTCCCGCCGCGACGGCCGTGGCACCTTCGGCGCCGGCGAAGTGCCAGACGCCCGAGGAGATCTTGCAATCCTTTCAGCAAGAGCGCGCGCTGATCGACCGCCAGAAGGCAGCGCTGGCCGCCCGCGAGGCGAAGCTTTCTCTCGCGCGTCAGGGGGTTGATACCGAGACCCAGCGCCTGAAGGCGCTGAAGGCAGAGGTCGCGGGGCTGCTGAAGAAGGCAACCGCGGCGCATGACGCCGATCTGGAGCGGCTGGTGAAGCTATATCAGACGATGAAGCCGCAAGATGCCGCCGCGATTTTGAACAGTTCGGATCTTGAAGTGACCGTGATGGTCCTGTCGACGATGAACGAACGCAAGGCCGCGCCGATCATGGCCCAGATGGCGCCCGACCGGGTGCGCGCGGTGTCGAAGATCATTCTGGAACGCGCGAAACTGCCGGGAGACCAGAATGTCGTGCGGGTCAAGCTGAACGACTGATCGCACGGCCGCGCGCCGCGCCGGGCCCGTCGTTGACGGTGGGCGGCTATTCCGGCAGCCGCAGCTCCGATCCCTCGGGCGGCTTGCGGCGGATGTTGCGGCGCAGGTCCAGCACATAGCCGATGATCTCGGCCACCGCCTGCCAATGTTCGACCGGCACGGCCTCATCGATCTCGACCTTGGCGTGCAGCAGGCGCGCAAGCGGCTTGTTTTCGATCACCGGCACGTCGTGGGCCCGGGCCAGTTCGCGGATGTGGCGGGCCATCAGATCAGTGCCCTTGGCGACGCAGACAGGGGCCGTGTCGCGGCCCATCTCATAGCGCAATGCCACGGCGAAATGGGTCGGGTTGGTCAGGATCACGCTGGCCGTGGGCACCGCCTGCGCGGCGCGCTGGCGGGCCCGTTTGCGCTGGATCTGCTGGCGCTTTCCCTTGAGCAGCGGATCGCCCTCCTGTTCCTTGTGCTCGTCGCGCAACTCCTTCAGCGTCATGCGCTGCTTCTTCAGCCACGACAGCCGCTTCCAGATGATATCGGCCAGCGCAACGGGCAGCAGGAAGGCGCAGGCGGCGGCCAGCAGAAGTGCCGCGAAATGGCCGATATAGGCGGGCAGGGCCTCGGGCTGCAGGCCGGGGCCTTGCCAGATGTCGGTGACCGCGTCGCGGGTGAACCAGATCGCCAGCATGCCGATCACCAGCACCTTGGCCACGCTCTTGAGGAACTCGACGAAGGCCGTCGGGGCGAAGAGGCGCTTGAACCCGGCAAGGGGAGAGATCTTGTCGGGTTTCGGCTGGATGCGATCGACGGCCACGACCGTCTCGCCCTGGATCAGCACGCCAAACAGCGCCGCCAGCGCGATGCCGCCCAGGATCGGCAGCACCGGGCGCGCCAGCGACAGTGCCAGATCGTGCAGGATGTGGCCCACGTCCGACAGCCCCGCCTGGCCGGTGCCCACCTGCACCTGACCGGCGGCCGCGAAAGCCCCCGACAGCGCGCCGGCCAGCGGCCCCGCGATCTGCGGCAGCGCCAGCACGACGATCAGCAACAGCGCGAAGAACGCCATCAGTGCGCCCGGCTCGCGCGAGGACGGCACATCGCCCTGCTTGCGCGCATCGCGCAGCTTCTTCTCGGTCGGCTGCTCTGTCTTGGAACTCTTGTCGTCGTTTTCGTCGGCCATTCGCGCGCGCCCCTAGAAGACGAAGCTTCCGAACCACTGCGAGAAGCGGTCCATGAAGGTGTGCAGCATCGACGGCACGGCGACGGCAAGGATCAGAAAGCCCGCGCCGATCAGCACCGATCCGGCGACGAAGAACACCGGCAGGTTGGGCATCATCCGGTTCGCCAGCCCCAGGCCCAGGTTCAGGATCATCCCCATCACCAGAAACGGCGCCGCCAGCGTCAGCCCGATGTAAAAGCTCGCCTGCACGGCCTTCACCATCTGGCTGGCCATGTCGCCCAGGATCGGCTGGCCGAAGGGAAACACCTGGTAGGAATACAGCAGCGCCCGGATGATGACGTAATGAGTGTTGGTGGCGAACATCGCCGCCAGCCCGCCGACCAGCAGGAAGGTGGCCACCATCGTGGCGCCCTGGAAGCTGCCCAGGCTGGGCCCGAAGGCATTGGCCAGCCCCGACACCTGGCCGATCTGGGCGCCGGCGAATTCCAGCGCGGTAAAGATCGCCCGCGCCGCCAGCCCGATCCACAGCCCCACCGTCACCTCGGCCGCCATCAACCGCGCCACCATCGCCAGATCGCCCGCCGGGATCGGCGGCACCGGCGTCGCGGGATAAAGCGCCAGGCAGATCACCAGCGCCAGCGCCAGCCGGGCCCGCGCGAAGACATAGCTTTCGCCGAAGCCCGGCATGAAGACCAGCGCGCTGCCCAGCCGCGCGACGACCAGCAGGAAGCCCATCACCTGGCCGCTGACGAAGGCCTCCAGCCCGTAACCCGGCCCCATCGCGTCACTCCCCGATCGTGCCAAGGGTGCGCAGCGCGGCCTTGCGGTGGATCTCGTTGTGGGAAATCACCTGGGTCATCGGGCTGACACGTTCCAGCATCGAGCGCACGAAGTGGCGCACCTCGGGGCTGACCATGATCGCCGGCCATTCGTCGCGTGCCGCGAATTGCTGGATCAGCTTGCGCGCATCCATCACGAATTCCTGCACCCTTTGCGGCGACATCAGAAGGTTGCGCTCGCCGTTGTTGATCCGCACGGCCTCGGTGAATTCGTTTTCCCAGGCCGCCGACATCACCAGCACCGGCACGAAGCCTGCCGGATCCGTCAATGCCTTGCAGATCTGGTTGGCCAGCCGCGCGCGCACGTGATCGGCGATCATCGCCACGTTCTGGCTGCGCGCGCTGACCTCGGCCACCGCCTCGACGATCAGCGGCAGATTGCGGATCGACACGCGCTCGGCCAGAAGCGCCTGCAGCACCTGTTGCAGCAGCACCGCTGGCTGCGGCGTGGTGATTTCGCTGACCAGCTTCTGATAGTCGTGGTCGAGCTTCTTGATCAGATCCTGGGTGGCGCCATAGGTCAGAAGCTCGGGCATGTGCTCCTTGATGACCTCGGTCATATGGGTGGTGACCACGCTTTCGGGGTCGACGACGGTATAGCCCTGACGCTCGGCCTCGCCGGACCGGGCCGGATCGATCCACAGGGCGGACAGCCCGAAGGTGGGTTCCTTGGTTGCCTCGCCGGGGATCTCCAGCGGCTCTCCCGAGGGGTTCAGCACCATCATCGCGGTCGGGCGGACCTCGCCGCTGGCGACCTCGACGCCTTGCACGAGGATCGCGTAGCCGTTGGTCGGCAGGCCCGCGTTGTCCTTGATGCGCACGGCGGGCAGGACAAAGCCGAAATCCTTGATGAACAGGTTGCGCAGGCTTTTCACCTTGCCCGGCAGCGCCGAGTCGATGGACGAGATCAGCGGCACCAGCCCGGCGCCCAGTTCCAGCCGCAGATCGTCCAGATGCAAAAGGTCCTGGGTGGTTTCCTCGCCCTCGGCACTGGCGGCGCGGGCGTCGGCCTCGGCGCGGGCGTCGGCCTCTAAGCGGGCGCGCGCCTGGTTTTGCATCGTGTAGCCCAGACCCCCCATCAGCGCGGCCAGCATCAGGAAGACCAGCGTCGGAAAGCCCGGCAGAAGCCCGATGCCCAAGAGCAGCCCTGCCGCCATGTAAAGCGCCTTGGGAAAGTTCGACAGCTGCCCCAGTACGGCCTCGTTTGCCGCGCCCACGGTGCCGCCCTTGGTCACGATCAGGCCCGCGGCCAGCGACACCACCAGCGCCGGGATCTGGGTGACAAGCCCATCGCCGATGGTCAGCGTGGTGTAGTTGGTCATCGCCTGGCTGATGGTCAGCCCGTGCTGCACCACGCCGATCAGGATGCCGCCGACGATGTTGATGCCGGTAATGATCAGCCCGGCCACCGCATCGCCGCGCACGAATTTCGACGCACCGTCCATCGCGCCGAAGAACCCGCTTTCGTCCTCCAGCTCCTTGCGGCGGCGGCGGGCTTCGGTCTCGTCGATCAGTCCGGCGCCCAGGTCGGCGTCGATGGCCATCTGCTTGCCGGGCATCGCATCCAGCGAGAAGCGCGCCGAGACCTCGGCGATCCGGGTCGAGCCCTTGGTGATGACCACGAAGTTGATCACCACGAGGATCGCGAAGATCACGATCCCGATGACGAAATCGCCCGAGACGATGAAGCGTGAAAATCCCTCGATCACGCCGCCGGCGGCGTCCGGGCCGGTGTGGCCGCGCGACAGGATCAGCCGGGTCGAGGAGATGTTCAGCGACAGCCGCAGCATCGTCACCATCAGCAGGATGGTGGGGAAGGAGTTGAAATCCAAGGGCCGCGGGATCCACAGCGCGACCATCAGGATCAGCACCGACAGCGACAAAGAGATCGCCAGCCCGAAATCCAGCAGGATCGGCGGCAGCGGGACGAACAGCATCCCCAGCACCATGATCACGCCGAAGGCGAAGCCGATGTCGCGGTTCTGCAGGCCCCAGCGGGCCCAGAGGGGTGGGTTGGTGCTCTGGCTGCTCATGGGCTTAGAACTCCTGCCGGAAGTTGGGCAGCACGGGTTGCAGGGCGTGGGTGGAATAGATCGACACGCGTGGCGCGTCGGCGCCGCCGGACAGTGCGGCCCACCAGCCGATGCCGGGTTGGGGCTCGGGCGCGGCAGGTTGCGGCGCGGCGGCGGGCGGCGCGGCGGCCGAAGCGGTCAGGACCCGCGCGCCCAGCCGGTCGGCCAGGCCCGGGGCGCGGGCATTGGCGACCTCGATGTTGCGGCTCAGCGACGCAAGGTAGCGGTTGCGTGCCTTGTCGTTCAGCGAATGGTAGGAACCGGCGGCCTTCAGCCAGTTGCCGGTGCGCGCGTGAAGGTCGCGCAGGAAGCGCGCCGCGTAATCGACATTGGCCGCCGGGTCGAAGGCCTGATCGAGGCTGGTGAAGGCGTCGGGGTGCCAGCGCAGGTTCACCTGCATGCAGCCGACGTCGATCGATGTCACCCCCGCGGCCTGGCGCGCGCGCACCCAGGCCTTGGCGCGGTCCGCGGTGTCGAACATCCGCCCGTCGCCGGCCGCGTTCACCGTCCAGGGCCAGACCGTCAGCCTGCCGCCGCGCTTCAGCCCCGCTTCCTGCAGGCCCACTGCCAGCAGCAGGTTGCCGGGGATGTCATAGCGCGCCTGGGCCGACATGATCGCGGAAAGGCAGGCGTCGGCCGACACCACCGGCCGCGCCCGCCGCCCGGCCGGGGATCCGGGTGCGGCGGAAACCGCGGCGGGCGGGTCGGGCCGTTCGGTCGGCGTGTAGAAGCCGGCCCAGCCGTCGGCGCCCGCCGGCACCGCGGCAAGCGCCGTCAACAGGGATGCGGCAAGCAGCGGGCGAATGGGGCGCTTCATATTCCGCCCGCCGTGATGATGTCGAAGACATGCAGCGCCAGCTTGTCGAGCGTGGCAAAGATGAAGGGAAGCGTCAGGATCAGCCCCAGGAAGATCGCCGCGATCTTCGGCACGAAGGTCAGCGTCATCTCCTGGATCTGGGTCAGCGCCTGGAAGAAGGCGATGCCGAGGCCCACGATCAGCGCCAGCGCCAGGATCGGACCCGAGGCGATCAACACCGCCCAGATCGTCTGGGTCAGGATCGCGTAGACGTCGGTCTGATCCATCCCGCCCCCTCAGATCGGCATCTGCATGATCTGCTGATAGGCCTCGACCAGCTTGTTGCGCACCGCGACCCCCACCTTGACGGTGCTTTCCAGCGACATCGTCGCCTCGACGACGCTTTGCGTATCGACCTTGCCGGCCAGCCCCGCCTGCACCGTGGCCTCGGCCTGGCGGGTGGTCTGGATCGCATCGGTCGCGGCCTTGCCGACCATCTCGGCGAAGGTTTCGCCACCGGCCTTGCCGATCGGTTCCGCCGCGGCGGGTCCGCCTTGCAGGGCGCGTGCGCTGCCATAGGCGCCGCGCGCCAGGGAAGCCGAAAGGACCGGGCCTAAATCGCTCATCACGCACCTATTTCAGCAGATCGACGATCTGCTGTTCCATCTTTCGCCCGCTTTCGAGCATGTTGATATTCGCCTCGTAGCTGCGCGAGGCCTCGCGCATGTTCGACATCTCGAGGATCGGGTTGACGTTGGGCAGCTTGACATAGCCCTGGGCGTTCGCGGCCGGGTTGCCCGGATCGTAGCGGATGCGGAAATTGCCGGGGTCCTGGCCGATGTCTGTCACCTTCACCTCGGCCGCGCCGGTGGCCTGATCGACCATCGTCCCGAAAGAGATCGTCTTGCGCCGGTACGGGTCCGACCCCGGCGTGGTGCCCGTCGATTCCGCGTTGGCGACGTTCTCGGACACGATCTTCAAGCGCTCCGCCTGCGCCCGCAGGCCGCTGGCGGCGATGTTGGCGATGGATTTCAATGCGTCGTCCATGGCGTCCCCTTCCCCCTTAATCCGTCCTGCCCGACCCGACCGTGTCACTTGCCCGTCGCGGCCAGGGACAGAAGCTCATTGGCCTTGCGGTACAGATTGGCCGCCAGGCGGTATTGCACCGCGGTCTCGCCCGCCTTCACGGTCTGCTGTTCCAGCACCACCGTGTTGCCCGACAGATCGCCGCTCCAACTGTCGGGCGCGTCCACGGTGGCCACCGGCACCGCGCTGCCGAAGGGTTCCGCCGCGGCCGCACCGCTGTCGGTCGCCTGTGAAACCGCCTGGACATAGCTTTCGAACGGCGCCACGTCGCGGGCCCGGTAGCCCGGCGTGTCGCCATTGGCGATGTTCTCGGCGATCACCTTCTGGCGCGACGACAACCATTCGAGTCGGTCCGAAGCCAAGCGAAAAAAGGATATTTGGTCCAGATTCATCTTGTTTGGTCCTTGCGTTGCTGTCATGTATATCATGGTTAGCAAGGATTAATAGGGGTCTATTCTTGTGAACACGATCTTTTCCGATCTGACCTGCGCGGTCGACGGGATCGCCGGCGCGCGGCTGGCGGGCCAGGTCCGGGCGATCACCGGGCTGACGCTGACGGTCGCGGGGCTAGAGCGCGCGCTGGGCATCGGGGCGCGCTGCCGGGTGATCGGCGCACGCGGCGCGGTGCTGGCCGAGGTCGTGGGGCTGGGCCCCGACGGCACCCGCGTGCTGCCGTTCGGCAGTTGGGATGGTGTCTCGGTCGGCGACCGGGTCGAGACCTGCGCGCGCGGCGACCTGCTGCGCCCCGACGACAGCTGGATCGGCCGGGTGATCGATGCGCTGGGACGCCCGGCGATGGCCGGTACGCCGCTGCGCCAGGGGCCACGCGCGCGCAGCCTGCGCGACAGCCCGCCGCGCGCGCTGGATCGGCGCCGGGTGGGGGCGAAGCTGGCCACCGGGGTGCGGGTGATGGACATTTTCACCCCGATCTGTCGCGGCCAGCGGATGGGGGTGTTCGCGGGCTCGGGCGTCGGCAAATCCACCCTTATGGCGATGCTGGCGCGCAATACCGATGCCGATGTGGTGGTGATCGGCCTGGTGGGCGAGCGCGGCCGCGAGGTGCAGGATTTCCTGCAAGACGATCTGGGCCCCGCGGGGCTGGCGCGTTCGGTGGTGGTGGCCGCCACCAGCGACGAGCCGCCGCTGATGCGCCGCCAGGCCGCCTGGACGGCGCTGAGTGTGGCCGAGCATTTCCGCGACCAGGGCAGGCAGGTGCTATTGTTGCTGGATTCTGTCACCCGCTTTGCCATGGCCCAGCGTGAAATCGGCCTGGCCAGCGGCGAGCCGCCCACCTCGAAGGGCTACCCGCCCACGGTTTTTGCCGAATTGCCGCATCTGCTGGAACGCGCGGGGCCGGGCACCGAAGCGTCGGGCGACATCACCGGTCTGTTCACCGTGCTGGTCGATGGCGACGACATGAACGAGCCGATCGCCGATGCGGTGCGCGGCATTCTGGACGGGCATATCGTGCTGGACCGGCAGATCGCCGAACAGGGCCGCTATCCGGCGGTGAACCTGCAGCGCAGCATCTCGCGGATGCTGCCCGATTGCCATGGTCCCGGCGAATACGCGGTCTATGCCGCCGCCCGCCGGGCCTTGGGCAAATATGCCGATATGGAGGAATTGATCCGACTGGGCGCCTACCAGCCCGGCGCCGACGCCGAGACCGACACGGCGATCCGGCTGGAGGCGCCGGCGACAGCCTTCCTGACGCAGCGCAAGGGCACCGCGACGCCGCCGGTCGAGGCCTTCGTGCGGCTTGCGCAGCTTCTGGACGAGGCCGGCGTACCCGTCGAGGAGCGCACCGAAGACCGCTTCGAGCCGCCCGACGCAGCGGCCGAGGCAGATATCGGCTGAAGCCGGCCGCGGCTAGAGGTAGCGGCCGCTGCGCTGCAGCACCTCGATCTGGTAGCCGTCGGGATCGGCGATGAAGAAGAAGCGCGCGATCACTTCGCCGCCCGGGGCAAAATCGACGATCTTGCGCGGCGCAAGGCCCGCTTGGGCCAGGCGCGCGTGCTCGGCCTCCAGATCGTCGACCGACACCGCCAGATGGCCATAGCCGTCGCCCAGGTCGTAGGCCTCGGTCCGGTCATGGTTGATCGTCAGCTCCAGCTCGAATTCGCTTTCCGGGTTCGACAGATAGACCAGGGTGAAGCCCTCGAACTTCAGCCGCTGGGCCACCGTCAGCCCAAAGGCCGTGTGGTAGAAGGCCAGCGACCGGGCCTCGTCGAGGACGCGGATCATGCTGTGGATGGCTTTGGCCATGGCGGGCTCCTTGAGGCGTGTCAGGGGCGGGTGTGGGGCAGTTCGATGTTGATCTCGAGGCTCGACAGCTCCTTGCCCTGGTCCATGCGGATGTCGATCGCATCGTCGTCGATCTTCACATGCCGGCGGATCACCTCCAGGATCTCTCGCTGCAGCTGGGGCAGATAGTCGGGCGTGGCGCCCGAACGTTCGTGCGCCAGAAGGATCTGCAGCCGGTCCTTGGCGGTCTGGGCCGAACTGGGCCGGCGCGGCCAGAGGGGAAAACCGAGCCGTTTCATGCCGAGCGTCCGAACAGCCGGCGCAGCAGGCCGGGTTTGCGTTCGCCGTCGACGCGCATCTCGACTTCTTCGCCGATCAGCCGCGCGACGGCATCCTCATAGGCCTGGCTGGCCGCCGAGGGTTCGTCCAGCACCACCGGCACGCCCACGTTCGACGCCTTCAGCACCGCCGGGCTTTCGGGCACGATGCCCAGAAGCGGCACGGCCAGGATCTCCAGCACGTCGTCGACGGTCATCATCTCGCCCTTCTCGATCCGGGCGCGGTCGTAGCGGGTCAGCAGCACCTGGGCCTTGATCGGCTCGGCGCCCTCTTCCGCGGCGCGCTTGGTCTTCGAATTCAACAAGCCCAGCACCCGGTCGCTGTCGCGCACCGAGGAAACCTCGGGGTTGGTCACGACGACCGCCTCGTCGGCGAAATACATCGCCAGCTGGGCTCCGCGCTCGATCCCCGCCGGACTGTCGCAGATGATATAGTCGAATTCCTCGCGCAGCTCGTTCAGCACGGCCTCGACGCCTTCCTGCGTCAGCGCGTCCTTGTCGCGGGTCTGCGAGGTGGGCAGGACATAAAGCGTATCGACCCGCTTGTCGCGGATCAGCGCCTGCTTCAGCTTGGCCTCGCCCTGGATCACGTTGATGAAGTCGTAGACCACCCGGCGCTCGCAGCCCATGATCATGTCAAGGTTGCGCAGGCCGACGTCGAAATCGATGACGACGGTCTTGTGGCCGCGCTTGGCCAGCCCCGCGCCGATCGCGGCGGAAGAGGTGGTCTTGCCCACGCCCCCCTTGCCCGAGGTAATGACGATGACCTTGCTCACGGATTTTTCCTTTTTCAATTGTGATGTCATCCCAGCGCCTCCACGCATAGCTTGTTGCCGTCAAGGAAGGCCTGGACGCCTTGGCCCAGCAGCTCATCCTCTAGGCTGTCGCTGGTGCGATAAAGGCCCGCGACGGCCAGCAGCTCGGCCTCCAGCTTGGCGCAGAAGATGCGGGCGCGGGCGTCGCCATAGGCCCCGGCCATGGCGCGGCCGCGCAGGCGGCCGTAGACGTGGATATTGCCCGCCGCGATCAGTTCGGCGCCCGAACTGACCGGTGCGATGACCACCAGATCGCCCTCGTCGGCGATGATCGTCTGGCCCGAACGCACCGGGGTGCTGATGATCCTGCCGGGCTTCGGCGGCGGCGGTTTCGCGGCGCCCTTCTTTTCGGTGCGCGGCACGCGCAGGGGTGTGTCGTTGCCGGTGGTGATGGCGATCAGCCCGGCTTCTTGCGCGGCGGCCAGCTGCGCGGGGCGGGCATTCTGGACGCCGAAGGCCGACAGATTGCGTTCGCGCAGAAGGTCGACAACGCGGCGCAGATCCTCGCTGCGCGCCAGCGCGGGGGCGGCTTGCAGATCAAGGATCACCGGGGCGTTGTTGAAGAATTGCGGGGTCTTCTGAAGCTGCTCGTCGAGCGCGGCATAGAATCCCGCGTCCGGCACCCCGCCCTCGGGCAGCAGCGTGACCGCGGTGAACAGCTTGCCGCGAAGCTGAAACGACGTGCTTGTCGCGGGGGCCTGTGCGCCCCTTTCGTCTGCATCCTGAATGGGCATGCCTGTCCTGCTTTCCTTCACGGTCTTGGGGGCAGACTCACCCCGGCGCCGTTTTCGCCTCGGTACCGAATGGCGACGCGAAGGTCCACAGGGATCATGGCAAACGAGGGGATTCGGCGAACTCGCGCTGCCCGCGCGCGCAACACGCAGAATTTCGCCGATGTGACCGGCGGGAATGTGCCGTGAGGGGAGGCGTGTCCCCTTGTCGCCCTCGGGGCATGTGCAGGGCGTGCGCCAGCCTGCAGGGACGGGCAAGGCGCTCGCCCTGCGCCTGCGGCGGGTACCGGGCGGAAAAGGGGGGCGCCGGGCTGCGAGGCCGCCCGCGGCCCTAGCGCGGGGCCATGCGGATCGCGCCGTCGAGGCGGATCACCTCGCCGTTGAGATATTGGTTGGTGGCGACGGTGCGCACCAGGTCGGCAAATTCCGACGGATCGCCCAGGCGCGACGGGAAGGGCACCTGCTTGCCCAGCGAGTCCTGCACCTCGTCGGGCAGGCTGGCCAGCAGCGGCGTGCGGAAGATCCCCGGCGCTATGGTCGCGACCCGGATCCCCAGGCTGGCCAGGTCGCGCGCGATCGGCAGGGTCATGCCCACGATCCCGCCTTTCGATGCCGAATAGGCCGACTGGCCGATCTGGCCGTCGAAGGCCGCGACCGAGGCGGTGTTGATGATCACCCCGCGCTCGTCCGCGATCGGCTCCAGCGCCGCGGCGCGGGCGGCGAACTGGGTGATCATGTTGTAGGTGCCGATCAGGTTCACCTTGATGACGGTGGAAAACAGCCCGATCCCGGCCGGCACGTTGTCGCGCCCCACGGTGCGCGCCGCCGGGCCGATGCCCGCGCAATTGACCAGGATGCGCGCCGCGCCCAGCCGTTCGGCCGCCGCGTCTAGCCCGGCGATGACCGAGGCCTCGTCGCTGACATCGACCTTGAAGAAGGCGCCGCCCAACTCGCGTGCCTTGGCCTCGCCGGCCTCGGCGTTCACATCGAAGATCGCCACCTTGGCGCCGCCCGCGGCCAGCATCTCGGCGCTCGCGCCGCCCAGCCCCGAGGCCCCGCCGGTCACCACCGCCACGTTACCCGAAATCTGCATCCGATCCTCCTCGCATCTGCGCCGCGTGCGCGGCCGAAATCGGGCGGACCCTACGGCGATCGCATCGGTTGGGGAACCCGGGATCGACGCCGGCGCGAAAGGACGTCGCGTCGGATCGGGTGCGCTAGGATCCCTTCGGCGTCAGATCCGCCCAGATCGGCAGATGGTCCGAGGCGCGCGTGGCTTCGCCATGGTCGGTCATGCCGGAATGGGCCACCTTCCAGCGCTGGTCATGCGCGATGCGGTCCAGCGGCGCCAGGCGCAGCCGGGCATGATAGCTGGGTCCGGGCGACAGCACATGGAAATCGGGTTTCAGCGGCGCGAATGTGGCCCTGGGTGACCATTCGTTGAAATCGCCCAGGATCAGCGTCGGCAGGGGAGGCTGCTTTTTCAGCCAGTCCGCGATCGCGGCCAGTTGGCGGGCGCGGTCGTTTCCCAGCAGGCCCAGATGCACCCCGACCACCCGGAAGGGCTGGCCCTGGCGCTGCAGTTCGGCGGCCACCGCGCCGCGCGGCTCCAGCGAGGGCAGATCGAGGTGGTGGACCTTGTCCAGCGTGATCCAGGGCTTCACCAGCATCGCATTGCCGTGCCAGCCCAGGCTTACGTCATTGCGCGCCACGGGCAGCGGCACGTAATCGGAATGCTGCGCGATCAGGTTGCGCGGCAGCGCCGTCGGGCGCGGGCCGAGCCGGCGGTCGGCCTCTTGCAGCACGCAGACCTCGGCCCCGGTGTCGCCGATCACCCGCATCACCCGCTCGGGGCTGCGCCGCCGGTCGGTGCCCATGCATTTGCGGATGTTGTAGGAAGCAACCCGAAGGTCGGCCCCGGGACCTTCGCGGCGCATGCGTCAGGTTCCGCAAAAGGTGCGTCGGACGGCTTCATCCGGGGCGGGGGCGGCGCGGAACGGGCTGTCGGGCGGGGTGTCGAACGGGGTGGCAAGGGCGGCATGCAGGGCCTCGAACGGCCCCAGATCGCCCGCCACCGCGGCCTGGATCGCCTGTTCGATGCGGTGGTTGCGCGGGATGATCGCGGGGCTTGCGCGCGCGATCCGGGATTGCGCGTCGTCAAGGTCCTGGCCCTCGCGCGCCAGACGGGCGTGCCAATCCGCCGCCCAGGCGTCGAAGCCGTCGCGGTCGACGAATTCGTCGCGCGCCGTGCCCTCGGCCAGGCCGCGGAAGACACGGGTGAAATCGGCCTCTTCGGCAGCCATCCGGGTCAGCAGTGCCTCGATCAGCGCGCGGTCGCCTTCCTCGGCCGTGGTCAGCCCCAGCTTGGCGCGGAACCGCGCCAGCCATTCGGCGCGGTAGAGCGCCTCGAAGCGGTCGATCGCGGCGGTGGCCTTCTCGATCGCCGCGTTGGTGTCTTCGTCGATCAGCGGCAGCAGGGCCGATGCGAATTGCGCCAGGTTCCACAATGCCGCATGGGGCTGGTTCGCATAGGCGTAGCGGCCCTGCTGGTCGATCGACGAGAACACCCGCTGGGGATGGTAGCCGTCCATGAAGGCGCAGGGGCCGTAATCGATCGTCTCGCCGCCGACATGGGCGTTGTCGGTGTTCATCACGCCGTGGATGAATCCCAGGCTCATCCATTGCGCGAGCAGCGCGGCCTGGGCGGCGGTGACGTGATCGAGCAGGTCGAGCGCATCCCCGGCCTGGGGGTAGTGGCGGGCGACGGCGTGCTGGGTCAGCAATTCGAGCGCGGCGATATCCTCGCGCGCGGCGAAATACTGGAAGGTGCCCACCCGGATATGGCTGGAGGCCACGCGCGTCAGCACCGCGCCGGGGAAGGCCCGCTCTCGCTGGATGCGCTCGCCGGTGGTGACGGCGGCCAGGGCGCGGGTCGTGGGCACGCCAAGCGTGTGCATGGCCTCCGACACCAGATATTCCCGTATCACCGGCCCAAGCCAGGCGCGCCCGTCGCCACGGCGCGAGAACGGCGTCGGGCCCGAGCCCTTGAGCTGGATGTCGCGGCGGCGCCCGTCGCGGTCGATCACCTCGCCCAGCAGGATCGCGCGGCCGTCGCCCAATTGCGGCGACCAGCCACCGAACTGATGCCCCGCATAGGCCTGGGCGATCGGGTCCGCGCCCTCGGGGACCCTGTTGCCGGCCAGCACCGCCAGACCTTCCGGCGTGGTCAGTGCGGCGGGGTCGATGCCCAGCGCTTCGGCCAGCGCGGCATTCACCGCGATCAGGCCGGGGGCGGCGACCGGCGTCGGTTTGAGACGCGCATAGAAGCGGTCGGGCAGGCGGGCGTAGGAATTGTCAAACGGGATGTGCAGCATGATGCCTCTAAGATAACCATCTCGGCGGGGGCGGGAAGGGGGGCTGGAAAACTCTTGTGCGACCGGGGTGGTCGGTGATGGTCGCGGCGGGGCCGGCGCCCCCGCCGCCATTGTCGTTTGGACCCGTGGCGCGGCGCATGGCGGCCCGCCGCAGGATTCGCGCCAGGAAGATGCCGGGTCGCCCGGCGCGGGATGCGTCAGAGCCGGGCGATGCGCTCGGTCAGCAGGCGAAAGAAGCCGTCGGCGTCGACATCGCCGATGAAAAGCGCGTTCGCCGGCCGCCCCGACACGCCCCACCAATCGGCCACGGTCATGCCGGTGGTATAGGTTCCCTTGGTCTCGATCTCGACATTGATGCGCCGGCCCGAGAACAGATCCGGTTGCAGCAGCCAGGCGATCACGCAGGGATCGTGCAGCGGCGCCCCTTCCGAGCCGTATTTGGCGATGTCGAAGCGCTCGAAGAAATCGGTCCATTCCGCGACCATCCGGCCCGGTTCGGTGCCCATGGCGCGGAAGGCCTCGACCCGGGCGCGGGTGGTCAGTGCCTTGTGGGTCACGTCGAGCGGCATCACCGTGATCGGCGCGCCCGAGGCAAACACGATCGCGGCGGCCTCGGGGTCGACATAGATGTTGAATTCGGCCGCCGGGGTGATGTTGCCGACCTCGAAATAGGCGCCGCCCATCAGCACGATCTCCTGCACGCGCGGGATGATGTCGGGGGCGCGGCGAAAGGCGGTGGCGATGTTGGTGAGCGGCCCGATCGGGCACAGGGTGACGCTGCCCGGGGCCTCGGCGCGCAGGGTCTCGATCAGGAAATCGACGGCATGGGCATCCTGCAGGGGCATCTTGGGATCGGGTAGCGCCGGGCCGTCGAGCCCGGTCTTGCCGTGCACATGCTCGGCCGTCACCAGCTTGCGCGAGAGCGGCGCGTCGCAGCCGGCGAAGACCTTGATGTCGGGCCGACCGGCCAGTTCGCAGACGTTGCGCGCGTTGCGCGCGGTCAGGGGCAGCGGCACGTTGCCGGCGACGGCGGTGATTCCCAGCACTTCCAGCTCCGGGCTGGCCAGCGCCAGGAGGATGGCGACCGCGTCGTCCTGGCCGGGGTCGGTGTCGATGATGATCTTGCGCGGGCGCATCGAAGCCTCCTGTTTCGGGGGGGAGCAAAGCGCAAGCGGCGCGGCTTGTCGAGAGGCCGAAAAGGGGGGGCGCTGCCCCCGCTCCTGCGGAGCCCCCCCGGAGTATTTTTGCCAAGATGAAGGGGTCAGGTCTGCTTTTCGGCGGCCTTCGCCGCGTTCCAGAGCGCGTCCATCTCGGCCAGGTCGCTGTCCTCGGGGCGCTTGCCGCGGGCGGCCAGCGCCGTCTCGATCGCGCGGAAGCGGCGGGTGAACTTGGAATTCGCCGCGCGCAGAGCACCTTCCGGGTCGATCTTGAGGTGCCGCGCGAGGTTGGCCATGACGAAAAGCAGATCGCCGAATTCCTCGAACACCTCGGCTTCGGTCATCTGGTCGCGGGCCTCGACCAGTTCGCGCGCCTCCTCGGCGATCTTGTCGATCACCTCGCCGGTCGAGGGCCAGTCGAAGCCGACCCGCGCCGCCCGGTTCTGCAGCTTGATCGCCCGGGTCAGCGCGGGCAGCCCCGCCGCCACGCCGTCGAGCGTGCCGCGCTCGGCCTTGCCCGCCCGCTCGGCCGCCTTGATCCGTTCCCAATCCGCGGTCTGCTGTTCGGCAGATTTCTCGCGGCTCTCATCGCCGAAGACATGCGGGTGACGCGCCACCATCTTGTCCGAGACGGTCTTGACCACATCCTGGAACGCGAAATGCCCGGCCTCGTCGGCCATCTGCGCGTGATAGACCGACTGGAACAGCAGATCGCCCAGTTCGCCCTTCAGCTCGTCCCAGGCCGCGCGCTCGATCGCGTCGGCGACCTCATAGGCCTCTTCGATCGTGTAGGGGGCGATGGAGGCGAAGTCCTGCTCCAGATCCCAGGGGCAGCCGGTTTCAGGATCGCGCAGGCGACGCATGATCTCGACCAGCCGCTCCATCCCGCCGTCGGGATCGTGGATCAGCGCGTCGGGGCGGGGATCGGGCATTGCGGCCTCCGGGGAATTGGGGTTGTCTTCGCTTAACCCAGCCGCAAACGGAGAGTCCACCATGCCTGTCCTGAACTCGATCGCCGACAGCGCCGAGCAGATCGCCACCTGGCGCCGGCATATCCACCAGAACCCCGAGATCGGGTTGCATTGCGTCAAGACCGCCGCCTTCGTGGCCGAACGGCTGCGCGAGATCGGCGCGGATGAGATCCACGAGAGCATCGGCCGCACCGGGATCGTGGCGCTGATCAAGGGGCGCGGCGATGGCCCGGTGCTGGGGCTTCGCGCCGACATGGACGCCCTGCCAATGCCCGAGACCACGGGCAAGGAATATGCCTCGCGGGTCGAGGGCGCGATGCATGCCTGCGGCCATGACGGCCATACCGCGATGCTGCTGGGGGCGGCGAAATACCTGGCCGGGACGCGCAATTTCGCCGGTACCGTGGCGCTGATCTTCCAGCCGGCCGAAGAGACCGGCGAAGGCGCCAAGGCGATGCTGGCCGAGGGGATCATGGACCGCTTCGACATCGAGCGGGTGTTCGGCATCCATACCTCGCCGATGCATGATCTGGGCCAGTTCACGACCCGCACGGGGCCGCTGATGGCGGCGGTGGGGGATTTCGACATCCTGATCAAGGGGCGCGGCGGGCACGGCGCCTATCCGCAGCGCGCGGCCGATCCGGTGGCGGCGGCGCTGGTGATGGGCAACGCGCTGCAGACCATCGTATCGCGCAATGTCGATGCCAGTGACGAGGTGGTGCTGTCGATCACCAACATCCATGCCGGATCGGCCTTCAACGTGATCCCCGCCGAGGCACGGCTGGGCGGCACGATCCGCAGCTTCAGCACCGAGGCGCGGGATCTGGTGCGCCGCCGGATGCGCGAGATCTGCGAAGGCGTGGCCGCGGCGATGGGATGCACGGTCGAGATCCGCTCGACCATCGATATCGATCCGACGGTCAACCACGAGGCCGAGACCGCGCTGGCCATCGAGGTGGCGAAGGCGGTCTCGGGCTGCGAGATCGCACCGCATCCGCATATGGGAGGCGAGGATTTCGGCGCCATGCTGGGCGAGCGGCCGGGCGCCTTCCTGTTCCTCGGTCAGGGCAAGGGTCCGATGGTGCATGAGACGGATTTCGATTTCAACGACGCGGCGGCGCCGATCGGGGCAAGCTTTTTCGCCAAGCTGGTCGAGCGCGCGCTGCCGCTGACCTGACCCGCCCCCGGGGCGGGGGCGCTGTGCAGACTTGCACCGATTTCCGGCGCGGGCGGGCGCCAAGGCGGGGGGGGGGCGATCACATTCGCCTGATCCGCGCGCCGGCGGCTGTCGCGGTGGGGCAGTTTGGGGTCAGGATGCGATGTGCTGCGCGATCCTTTGGCAATCGACCGCATCGGCGCGTGCCGAAGAACGGAAGCGAGAACGGGCGCTTGTGCGATCTTCGCGGTTGTGCTTGCATTCGGCCAGATCAGGCGCGGGGGAGTTCCGCCGGGGCCGCGATTCAACGAACAGGCCCAGGCAGGAGATGTGAATGCCAGACCGACCGGAGACGATCTTGGGAACGCAGACCGCCCCCCGTCCCGGATCTACCCTGGCTTCACGCCCGGACGACCGGCGCGGGCCCGACGGTCAGCGCATGGATGTGCGGCTGGTCAACGTCACCAAAAGCTACGGCTCCGTTACCGCGGTCGATGACCTGTCTTTGGTGATCGAAAGCGGCGAGTTCTTCAGCCTGCTCGGATCTTCCGGCTGCGGCAAGACGACGACGCTGTCGATGATCGGCGGCTTTCAGGAACCGACCTCGGGCCAGATCTACCTGGGCGGCACCGATGTCAGCCGCCTGCCGCCCTACAGGCGTGACGTGAACACGGTGTTCCAGTCCTACGCGCTGTTTCCCCATCTCAGCGTGGCCGAGAACGTGGCCTTCGGGCTGAAGCGCAAGAAGGTGCCGAGATCCGAGATCGCCGGCCGGGTGGCCGAAATCCTGAGGCTTGTGGATCTGAACGGGTTCGAGGACCGCAAGCCTGCGCTTCTGTCGGGCGGCCAGCAGCAGCGCGTGGCGCTGGCCCGCGCGCTGGTGAACCGCCCCAAGCTGTTGTTGCTGGACGAACCCCTGGGCGCGCTGGACCTGAAGCTGCGCAAGCAGATGCAGATCGAGTTGAAGCGCATCCAGTCCGAGGTGGGCATCACCTTCCTTTATGTCACCCACGATCAGGAAGAGGCGATCGTGATGTCCGACCGCCTGGCGGTGATGTCGGCGGGCAAGATCGAACAAGTCGGCCCGCCCGATCAGGTCTATGACCGCCCGGCAACCGAGTTCGTCGCCGGGTTTCTGGGCGCTTCCAACATGATGTGGGGCGAGGTTCACGCGGAGGCCGGCGACATGCTTGCCGCCCGGCTGGAGCACGGCGCCGAGATCGCGGTGCCGAAGGCCGCCGCCGAAGGCCGCGGCAAGCGTCTGCGCCTGGGCGTGCGCCCCGAGAAGATCGCGGTGCTGCCGGCGTCCGAGCCGGTGGGCGCGGGCTGGAACGTCTTGCCGGGCACGATCGCGCTGAGCGTCTATACCGGGGTCGGGCACCAGTACACGGTGCGCGACGCGGCGGGGCATGATTTCGCGGCCTATGTGCAGAACACCCAGGCCGCCCGCGGGCCGGCCCAGGGCGAGGCTGTGCAGATCGCCTGGCGGCCCGAACATACTTTTGTGGTTAAGCCCTCGCAGCAGGGCTGAGCACGGATGACGACCCCGACAGGGGCCCCCAACAGGGAAAGACAGGAGCGTAGAAATGACCGACGACAAGACGCCCAAGAAACACCTCCGGCTGGATGATCCGGCCTTCATCCGCGGGCTGACCCAGCCGCGCCTCTCGCGCCGCGGCGTGCTGGGCGCCGGCGCGCTGGGCATGGCCGCGCTGGCGATGCCGCGCTTTGCCCGCGCAGGCAGCGGCGCCAAGCCGATCCCGCTGGATGCGAAGTGGGAGAAATGGTGGAAGGAACAGAAGCCCACCAAGGATCTGGTCTTCGCCAACTGGCCCTATTACATCGACGTCACCGAAGACGGCAAGAAGCACCCTTCGCTCGACAATTTCACCAAGGCCACCGGGATCAACGTGAAATATCTAGAGGTGATCCAGGGCAACGCGCCGTTCTACGCCAAGATCGCCCCGGTGCTGAAATCCGGCCAGTCGATCGGCAACGACATCATCGTGATGACCAACACCTGGCAGCTGACCGAGCTGATGATGCAGGATTTCCTGGTCCCGCTGTGGCAGGAAAAGCTGCCGAACTTCTTCAAGAACGCCAGCCCCTCGGTCATCAGCCCCGATTACGACAAGGGCAACAAGTACACCGTGACATGGCAGTCGGGCATGACCGGCATCGCCTACAACCCGAAACTGACCGGCCGCGAGATCACCAGCTTCGAGGACCTGTGGGATCCGAAGTTCGCGGGGCATGTCGGCATGATGAGCGACCTGACCGAGCTTGGCTCGGCCGCGTTGCTGAAGCTTGGCATCGACCCCGCGAAATCGACGCCCGCGGATTGGAAGAAGGCCGCCGCGATCCTCGAGGATCAGAAGAAGAAGGGGCTTGTGCGGCAGTATTACGACCAGTCCTACATCACCGCGCTGGAAAACGGCGACACCTGGATCACCCAGGCCTGGTCGGGTGACGTGTTCCAGGCCCATGCCAAGGGCTTCAAGGATCTCAAGTTCATCGTCCCGAAAGAGGGCGTGATGCTGTGGCATGACAACATGATGATCCCCAAGGGCGCCAAGAACCCGCTCTCGGCGCTGGAGTGGATGAATTTCTACTACACGCCCGAGACCGCCGGCCTGATCGAGGATTACGTCAACTACATCTGCCCGGTGCCTTCGGCGCAGGCCTATATCAAGGACGTCATCAAGGACTCGGCGGTGGCCGACAGCCCGCTGGTCTTCCCGACCGACGACATGTACGCCAAGACCCACGATTTCTACACGTTCAAAAGCTTCGACGAGTACCAGACCTGGCAAAGCACCTTCAGCCCCGTCGTCCAGGGCTGACCGGGCATGAGCGCGACCACATCCGGGGCCGCGCGGCTTCGTGGGCTGGGCAGGGGGGCTGCGCCCTACCTGCTCAGCCTGCCGAGCTGGGCCTATCTGACCGCCTTCTTCGTGGTGCCGATGGCGGCAATGCTGTCGATGTCGCTGGCCACCGGCAATCCGATCACCGGCTATGTCTTCGCGTGGAATTTCACCGAGTTCGCAAAGGCGGTGTCGCAGTACGGGACGCAATTGCTGCGGTCCTTCGGCTATGGTGCGCTGTCGACATTCATCACGCTGGTGATCACCTATCCGGTCGCCTACTGGATCGCCTTCTATGGCGGGCGCCACAAGGGGACCTTCCTGTTCCTGATCCTGCTGCCGTTCTTCGTCAGCTTCGTGATCCGCACCTTGGCCTGGCAGTTCATCCTGGCCGACCAGGGCTTCGTGCTGGGCACGCTGAAGCAGATGCACATCCTGCCCGAACGCTTCTACCTGCTGTCCAGCACCACCGCGGTGATCGGCGGCCTGGTCTACAATTCGGTCGCCTATTACATCCTGCCGCTCTACGTGGCGCTGGAAAAGATCGACCGGCGGGTAGTGCGCGCGGCGGGGGATCTTTACGCCTCGCCGGTGGCGACCTTCTGGCGGGTGATCCTGCCGCTTTCGGCGCCGGGGATCTTCGCCGGCTTCCTGCTGGTCTTCGTCACCAATGTGGGTGACTTCGTCAACGCGGCGGTGCTGGGCGGGCCGGGGACCACCATGATCGGCAACATCATCCAGTACAATTTCTTCGACGCGCAGAACTATCCGATGGCGGCGACGCTGTCGTCGATCCTGATGTTCCTGCTGATCGTCTGCATCTATGTCTATGCCCGCGTCTTCGGGGCCGAACAGATCCAGGAATACGCGGCATGAGCGGTGTGCCTTCCTCCATGGACGAGGGCCGCCGCGGGCCGGCGCGCTGGCTGCTGGCGATCTATGCGGCGCTGTTCCTGATCTATACGCTGGTGCCGATCGCGGTGATGATCACCTTCAGCTTCAACCAGGCGCCCAACGGCCGCGTCAGCCTGCGCTGGATCGGCTTCACGCTGGACAGCTACCGCCATGCCTTCGCGATCGCCGATCTGACCACCGCGCTGATCCATTCGCTGGTGGTCGCGCTGGTGGCGATGGTCGCCTCGGTGGTGATCGCGACGCCGCTGGCGCTGGCGCTGGCGCGCTACCGGTTCCGCGGCAAACGCGCGACCGACGTGGTGATCTTCGCCGATATCGCGGCACCCGCGGTGGTGGTGGGGGCGTCGCTTCTGTCGTTGTTCCTGACGCTGAACATGCCGCGCGGCCTGTTCACCATCTTCATCGCCCATATCGCCTTCGACATCGCCTTCGCCGTGGTGGTGATCCGGGCCCGGGTGGCGACGCTGGACCCGGCGCTCGACCGGGCCGCGGCGGATCTGGGGGCGACGCCCTGGGTGGCGTTCTGGACGGTGACCTTCCCGCTGATCCTGCCGGGGGTCATCGGCGCGGGCATGCTGGCCTTCGCGCTGTCGATCGACGACCTGATCATCACCAGCTTCGTCGCAGGCCAAACCCTGACCTTCCCGCTTTGGGTCTACGGTGCGGTGAAGACCGGCATACCGCCGCAGGTCTTCGTGCTGTCAACGCTGATTTTCCTGGGCGGCGCGCTGATCGCGGTGCTGAATTCGGTGCTTGCCCATCGCGCCGGACGCGGGGGTGCGCGCTAGGTCCGCCGCCCGCCCCGCCTTACCACGGATCTGGCCCAGGGCCGGGCCGGGGTTAACCGAACATAAGGACATCGTTCGTAGTCTGCCCCTCAATTCGGAGCAGTCTGAGAGCAAGTGCCATGTTCGTACCTCCCGCCGTCATTGCCGCCATCGTCGCGCTCGGATTCTCCGGCGCCGCCCAGGCAAACGAATTCGCGCCCCAAATGCGCGCAGAACTCGACGCGCGGTTGTCGGCATGGATCTCGGCGCCGGTGATCGTGGAAGCCGTGCGGGTCCAGAACGCCACGACCGCGACCTATGATCAGGCGCGGATCGACGCCCTGGACCGGACCTGGAGATCCGAGGTCGGCGCATCGCAGATGCCCCTGATCGAACCCGTTATCAACAATGACGCTGCGCGGTTCCTGCGCGACAAGATCGCCCAGTCCGATGGCCGGATCGTCGAGGCCTTCGTAATGGATGCCAAGGGGCTGAATGTCGCTGCCTCGGCGCCGACGTCGGATTACTGGCAGGGAGACGAGGCGAAGTTCCGCAACAGCTTTGGCAAGGGCGCCGAGGGCGTCGATCTGGGCGAGGTTGCCTTCGACGAAAGCGCGCAGGCCTATCTGGCGCAAATCTCGGCCCCGGTGATCGACCCTGACACCGGGGCGCCGATCGGTGCGGTCACCATCGGCCTGAACGTCGATGCTCTGCCCTGATAGGCATGGTCCGTTCCTATTCCGACGAGGACTGATCCAGATGAAGAAATTCTCTCCGTTCACTTCCGTCTTCCGCCAAGGCGTGCTCGTGCTGCTGGTCTGCATCGGCGCGGCCACCGCAACCATGGGACTGCTGGCGCGTGACACGGCCGACCAGATCGGCACCCGCGCCCTGAAGCTGCGCGCGATCGAAGTGACCGCGCTGGTCGCGGACCTGGGCGGCGGCGCGATCCGCTTCGGCAAGCGCGAACTGCTGGCCGAGACCTTGCGCGGCGCGATCGAGAAGGCGGAAGGCGAACAGGACGCGGCCCTGGCGGTGAACGCCCGCGGCGAGGTGCTGGCCGAGGTCGGATCGGACAGGACCCGGGTTGCGGCGCTGCGCAGGCTGGCGCAGCAGGCGTTGAAGACCGGAAGGCCGCAGGCCTCTGCGGATGGTTTAATCGTTGCCCAGCCCGTCCACTACGGAAAACCCGACGCCATCGTCGGGGCGGTGGCGACGCATTGGAACGAAACCAAGACCAGCAAGTTGCTGCAGGAAAGTTTCAAGCGCGACATTGCCCTGACGGCGGTGGTTTTCGTGATCGCGCTGCTGGCGGGCGTGATGGCGGTTGGCCGCGGGCTCGCGCGGCCGCTTCACAGGCTCAGCGGCGCCGTGGCCAAGGTGGCGCAGGGCGATTACGCCGCGCGCATCCCCGGCCGGCGCCGGCAAGACGAGGTCGGCGATATCGGCAAGGCCCTAGATTCGTTGCGCTCCCAGCTTGCCGAGGCCGAGGCCGGCACGCTTGAGGCGCGCTACAAGGGCGCGGCTTTCGAGGGCTCTTCGGCGCCAATGATGCTGATCGACGATGGGCTGATCGTGCGTCACGCCAACCCGGCGATGGTGGCGCTGCTTGATCTGTGCGCCCCCGATATCCGCAAGCGCGCCCCCGATTTCTCGTCCGAGGCGCTGGTCGGGGCCTCGATCGAGGGTTTCCATCCCGACGGCGGGCCGATGCGTACCCTGCTGGCAAAATCGAAGCAGGGGCCGGCGCAGGTCGTCATGCGGCTGGGCGAGCGGCGGCTGAAGCTGACCACCGCGGCGGTGCGCAATGAAGCCGATGAGATCCTCGGGTCGATCGTCGAATGGCAGGATGTCACCGCCGAGACGATGAACGCCGCAGTTCTGGAAGCTCTTAACAAGGACCAGAGCCGGGCCGAATTCGATACCGACGGCCGCATGATCCTATGCAACGACCGCTTCGCCGAGGCCCTGGGTGCGTCGCAGGACAGCCTTGTCACCCGCGCGCTCGATGATCTGATTCATCCCGCCTGGCGCGCCAAGCACGAAATCTCGCGCGTGCTCGACAGCCTGTCGCGCGGCCAGCCGCTGCCCGGCAAGATCCGCATGCAACGTCTCGACAGCGGCTGTGCCTGCTTCGACGGCGCCCTCATCTGCGTGCGCGATCCGGCCGGCGTTCCGATCCGTTATCTGTTCCTGGGCCGCGACATCACCAAGGACGAGGCCCGTATCACCGCGGCCGAAGAGGCGCGCCTGAAGCTTGTCGAGGCACAGGGAAAGGTCGTCGACGCGCTGCGCGTCGGCCTGCGCCGGATGCGGGAGGGCAATCTACAGCAGCAGATAGTTGAGGATTTCCCTGAAGAATACAATGAGTTGCGTGGCGATTATAATGCGACGCTCGAAACGCTTGCCGGCG
Organism: Allgaiera indica; assembly: GCF_900106675.1. GTDB lineage: Bacteria > Pseudomonadota > Alphaproteobacteria > Rhodobacterales > Rhodobacteraceae > Acidimangrovimonas > Acidimangrovimonas indica. Next base: position 248,488 of record NZ_FNOB01000002.1, on the reverse strand, counting down.
CCCTGGGAGAGATCGCGGCGAACGCATCGAACATCTTCTCGGAAGCGCGGGATATCAGTTCGACCGCCGATTCCCTGTCGCGCCGGACCGAAAGCACCGCCGCGACGCTGGAAGAGACGGCCGCTGCGCTCGATCAGCTGACCACGTCGGTCAAATCCGCCGCCGAGCGCGCCGCCGAGGCCGACGAAGAGGTGGGCGACGCGCGCCGTCGGGCCGAGAAGGGTGGAGATGTGGTCGTCGAGACGGTTGCCGCGATGGATCGGATTTCGACCTCTTCCGACCGGATCGCGTCGATCACCAACGTGATCGAGGATATCGCCTTCCAGACCAACTTGCTGGCGCTGAACGCAGGGGTCGAGGCCGCCCGAGCGGGCGAGGCCGGGCGCGGCTTTGCCGTGGTGGCCTCCGAGGTCCGGGCGCTGGCGCAACGCTGTTCGGAGGCCGCCCGCGAGATCAACGAACTGATCGCCGAAAGCGGCACCCATGTGAAACACGGGGTGGATCTGGTCGGCCAGACCGGCGACGCGCTGCGCGACATCGTCAAGTCGATCACCGGCATCGCCAGCCTGGTCAGCGAGATCGCCGGATCGGCGCGTCAGCAAAGCTCTGGCCTGGCCGAGATCAACACTGCCGTGAATGATCTCGACCAGTCGACCCAGCAGAACGCGGCGCGTCTGGAAGAGACCACCGCCGCGAGCCAGAGCCTGACGAACGACGCGATGTCGATGGTCGAGGCCGTGTCTCATTTCCAGATCGGCGACGGGTCTGCCGCGCAGCTGTCCGAGGCCCGGACATCCGGCTCGGAGCCGACCGAGAGGGTTGTGTCATTCAGTTCGCGCCGCGAGACCCCGCGCGCCCCGGCTCGGCAGGATCCGCCGTCCGAGTCCGCGGCCTCTGAGCCGCGCCGCGCCGTCGCAGGCGGTAGTGCGGGCGGCGCGGAACTGGTCGAGGCCGATCCCGACGGGTGGAGCGAGTATTGAGTGTTGTGCTGCGGCGGGCCGCCGTCTGCCGGCCCGCGATCAGCGCCGATGAAACAGGCCGGGCACGTCCACCGCAGGAGGAAAGTTGATGAACGCTCTGCCATCTGAAACCGGACAGGTCCACCACGTCATACAGGGCAATTTCCTAGTGTCCGGCGAAGCCGGCGATACCTTCACGACGATCCTGGGATCCTGCGTCGCGACTTGTCTTTGCGACCCGGTCGCGGGGGTCGGGGGAATGAACCACTTCCTTTTGCCCGAAGGCGGTGGCGGCCGCGGCGATCTGCTGCGCTACGGCCCGCAGGCGATGGAACTGCTGATCAATGCTCTGCTGAAGGAGGGCGCGCGCAAGAGCCGGCTCGAGGCGAAATTGTTCGGCGGTGCCCAGATGCATGAGGGGTTGCAGGATATCGGCCGGGCCAATGCCGCCTTCGCGCATCAGTTCCTGCAGACCGAGGGCATTGCACTGGTCTCCGAAAGCTTGGGCGGCCGTCAGGGGCGGCGGGTACGATACTGGCCCGCCACGGGACGGGCGCAGATCAAGCTGATGCAAGATTACGCCCGCATCCCGGCAGAGTGTCCCGCCCCCTTCCAGAGTGCGCCGAGCAACGATGTCATCTTCTTTTGAATCGCCACAGTCCCGCCAGACCGACCTTTCCGCCAGATCTGATCGAGAGACCGCCATGACCAAGCGACCCCGCAAGACCGAACCGACCGAGCCGCAACGGATCGCGTTGCCTGCCGTGATCGACCTGCCGCGCGCCTGTACCCTGAAAGCCGAATTCGACGCCGCCCGCGGCGCCCCGATCGTCGTTGCCGCGGCCGCGGTGGAACGGATCGGGGGCCTCGGCCAGCAACTTCTGTTCAGCGCGGCCCAGTCCTGGGCCGCCGACGGTATCGCCTTCGCCATCTCCGATCCGTCGGAGGGTTTCACCGCCTCGGCCATAGCGCTGGGCCTCGATTTCACCCCCTTCGTGGAGGGAGCCAAGCCATGAGCCTGACCGTTCTCGCAATCGACGATTCGCGCACCATCCGTGAGATGCTCAACGCCGCGCTCTCGGAAGCGGGCTTCTTGGTCCATCTGGCCGTGGATGGGCAAGATGGGCTGGACAAGCTGGATGAAGCCGCGCCGGACGTGGTGATCACCGACATCAACATGCCCAAGCTCGACGGCTTCGGTTTCATCGAGGGCGCACGCGCGCGCCAGGATACCCGTGCCGTACCGATCCTCGTGCTGACCACCGAAAGCGCGGCCGACCTGAAAGCGCGGGCGCGCGACGCGGGGGCGACCGGCTGGATCGTCAAGCCGTTCGACGAGATGCGGCTGATCTCGGCCATCCAGCGCGTCGCCGGTCTGCGGGCCGCGGGATGAGCGGCGCCCCCGACATCCGTACGACGTACTTCCAGGAATGCGATGAGCTTCTGGAAGAACTGAACGATGGCCTCGCCTGCGTGCAGGACCAGGCGTCGGGGGCGGATGCCGACCCGGAAGTTCTGCATGCGATCTTTCGGGCGGTGCATTCGATCAAGGGCGGCGCCGGCGCCTTCGGACTGAATGCGCTGGTGCGTTTTGCCCATTCGTTCGAGACCGTACTTGATCACCTGCGTTCCGACCGGTTGGCTGCGACACCCGATCTGGCGGCGTTGCTGTTTCGCGCCGGCGACAAGCTGACGGATTTGGTCGGCGCCGCCCGCGATGGGCAGGACGACCCACAGGATCCGGCCGTGACGGCGCTGATGGCGGAACTGGCGGCGGCCTCGGGCGCGCCGCCGGAACTGGCCGAGGACGAGGCTGCGGGAGATGAGGATTTCGGCTTCGTGCCGATGGGGCTGCCGATCGATCTGCCGGGGGTTGGCCCCTCGCGCTATCACATCGCCTTCAGCCCGTCGTGCCGGCTTTACGCCAATGGTCACGATCCCTTGGTGTTGTTCGAGTCACTGGGAGCGCTCGGTTCGCTCGAGGTCGCCGTCGACACCGGCCGTCTGCCGGATCTGGCTGCGCTCGAACCCGACGAGAACTATCTCGACTGGCGGATGATCCTCGAAACAGATCAGGGCCTTGACGCGATCGAGGAGGTGTTCGAATTCGTCGAGGGGCTGGCCCAGATCGAGATCCGCGCCGAAGACGACGACCTGCCCGGGGACAGGCCCGGCGATGGATCCGATGGCGGATCCGAGGGCGGACAGGACGGCGGTGGCGAGGATCTTTCCTCGAAGGAATCCGATCCCACCTCGGCACCGGCGGCGGCCCCGGCTGCGCCCGCCGCCGCCCCCGCCCCCGCCCGGCCGGCTGCACCGGCTCCGGCCGCGGCGGCGTCTGGTGGGGGTCGGACCGCACCCGCGGCGGCGGCAACGCCCGCCTCTGCCACGATCCGGGTCGATCTGGAACGTGTCGACGGGCTGATCAACGCGGTGGGCGAACTGGTGATCCACCAGGCGATGATCGCCCAGAAGCTGGAGGAGGCCGGGGTTGCGTGGAATTCCGACATCGGCGCGGGGTTCGATGCCTTTCGCAACCTGACCTCGGAGATCCAGGAACGCGTGATGGCGATCCGTGCGCAGCCGATCAAGCCGCTGTTCCAGCGCATGGCGCGCATCGTGCGCGAGGCTGCCGCGATTTCGGGAAAGACCGCCCAGCTGCGCACCGAAGGCGAGGGCACCGAGGTCGACAAGACCGTGATCGAACGCTTGGCAGAGCCGCTGACCCATATCCTGCGCAATGCCGTCGACCACGGCCTTGAAAACGCCCGGACGCGCGAGGTCTCGGGCAAGAAGCCCACCGGGCTGATCTCGCTTTCGGCCACCTACCGGTCGGGACGCGTGGTGATCGAGGTGGCCGACGACGGGGCGGGCATCAATCGCGAACGGGTTCGCTCGATCGCGGTCGAGAAGGGCCTGATCGACCCGGCCGCCGAGCTGAGCGAAGGCGAGATCGACAAATTGCTGTTCATGCCGGGGTTTTCGACCGCCTCCGAGGTTTCGGACCTGTCCGGCCGTGGTGTGGGCATGGATGTGGTCAAGCGGGCGATCCAGCAGATCGGCGGCCGAATCTCGATCCATTCGGTCGCGGGAAAAGGCACGACGCTGTCGATCTCGTTGCCGCTGACGCTGGCGGTTCTGGACGGGATCCTGATCGAGCTGTGCGGTGAAACCATGGTGATACCCATCACCGCGGTCATCGAAACCCTGCGGCCGCAGCCCGGCGATATTCATGCCATCGGTCCCGACCGATGCGTCGTCAAGGTGCGGGACACGGTGGTGCCGGTGGTCGATCTGGGCCAGGTCTTCGGCCTGCGCCGCAAATGCTCGGGCGAGATCCTGCTGCTGGTCGAGACCGAGAACCGCGACCGCTATGCCCTGGCCGTAGACGCGATTCGCGACCAGAGCCAGGTGGTGATCAAAGGGCTTGAAGGGAACTACCGGCATGTCGCCGGGATCTCGGCGGCCACGATCCTTGGCGACGGGCGCATCGCCCTGATCATCGACCCCGAAGAAGCCGTGTCGCAGGCGGTCCCGCCACCCCTTGCAGCCGCGACGGCGGCGGGGGCGGCAGCAGTTTCTCAACCCCAAGCCGCTCTTTCTTCCGCGAGGTAAGCCATGAATGCCACGATCCAGATGGAAAAGACTGACAGCCAGGCCCCGCGCGACATCGACCGCGCCGAGCACGAGGTCCGCGAGGACACGCGCGATGGTGCGCGGCGCGAACTTGTGGCCTTCCGTGCCGCCGCGCAGGATTTCTGTGTCGACATCATGTCGATCCGCGAGATCCGCGGCTTCACCGCCGCCACCGTCGTGCCCCACGCGCCCGACTATGTGCTGGGTGTGATGAACCTGCGCGGCTCGGTCGTGCCGGTTGTGGATCTGTCGCGCAGGCTTGGCCTGGGCGCGACCCAGGGCGATGACCGCCATGTCATCATCATCGCCATGGTCGGGCCGCAGATGACCGGCCTTCTGGTCGAGGCGGTGTCGGATATCCTGTCGATCCCCGAAGATGAGATCCGCCCGACGCCAGAGGTCGCGTCGGAAGCGGCACGCGGCTTCATTTCTGGAGTTATCTGCGAAGGCGAACGCCTGCTGCGACTGGTGGATCTGACGCGCCTGCTGCCGCCCGAGCAAGGGGCGCAGCCATGATCCAGTCGTCCTCTATAGGCGCGCGCGCCGACTCATTGGCGCGCGAGTTCCTCTACACCACGGAGGATTTCAACCGCATCGCGGACCTGTGCTATGAACGCGCGGGCATCCTGTTGCCCCCGGCCAAGCAGGATCACGTCTATTCGCGCCTGTCGCGCCGACTGAGGTCGCTGGGGCTGAAAAGCTTCGATGCCTATCTGAAACAGCTGACCGGGCCGAACGGGGTTGAGGAGCAGCGCCAGATGATTTCGGCGCTGACCACCAACGTGACCCGGTTCTTCCGCGAGCCGCATCATTTCGAGCATCTGCGTACCGAAGTCCTGCCGGAACTGGCGGCCCGGGCAAGGGCTGGCGGCCGGGTGCGGTTGTGGTCGGCGGGCTGTGCCAGCGGCGAAGAGCCCTATTCCCTGGCCTTCACGGTGCTGCGCGCGCTGCCCGATGCGGCCAAGTACGATGTGCGGATCCTGGCCACGGACATCGACCCCGAGGTCCTGGCGGCGGCCAGTTCGGGTATCTATTCGGAAGGCGCCGCGCATGACCTGCCCGACTGGGTGGATCATACAATGGCCAGCCGCGAACCGGATGCGCTGAAGATCGCTCCGTCGGTGCGCAGGCTGGTGGATTTCCGGCCGCTCAATCTGATCCGGCCATTCCCGATGAAGGGCCCGTTCGATGTCATCTTCTGTCGCAACGTGGCGATCTATTTCGACGTGCCGACGCAGGCGGTGGTCTGGAACAGCTTCATCGGCGTCCTGCAACCGGGCAGCCAGATGTACATCGGTCATTCGGAACGCCCGCCGCATGCACTGGTCACCCGCTTTACCCCAAACTGCATTACTGGCTACCGGTTGAACGATCCGGACAGGCCCGCGACCTCTGAAAGGAGAAAATAATGGCCCTGAGGGATTCGATTCGCATCATGGTGGTCGATGACATGTCGACCAGCCGAGGCCTGTTGATGCAGGCGCTGGACGAACTGGGAATCCGCCAGGTCGACTATGCTGCCGACGGGCGCAACGCGCTGACCAAGCTTGCGGCGAACCCGGTGCATCTGGTGATCTCGGACTACAACATGCCGCAGATGGACGGTCTGCACCTGCTCAAGGCCCTGCGCGAGAACCGTACCACCAGCCGGATCGGCTTCATCCTGGTCACCGGTCGGGCCGACCGGGAGATCATTGAAACCGGGCAACGCCTGGGGATGAACAACTTCCTGCGCAAGCCGTTCTCGACCCAGCAGATGCGTGCCTGCATCCAGGCGGTCGTAGGGGCGCTGTGATGACCGGCAACGAGACCGGGGCCGAGCTGGCCCCAATCATCGGTGGACTGGCCAAGGTTCTGCACAGCGCCCATGCCGCAGGCTGCGAGGTCGAGGAATGCTATGGCGATCTGATCCGCGACATCCCCTCCAGCACCCTGTCCGAGGCCGGGCAGGCGGCGCGAACGGCGGGTCATCCGGGCCCGTGTGCGGGCCTGCAGGAATTGGACCGACTGGTGCAGGTGCTCGACAATCTGGCCCGGTTCGTGGCTGCCTTGGCACCCGAGATCCCTGCAGGGTTGCGGGTCGAGACGGCATCGGCGCGGGAGGAGATCCTGCTGCGCGACCTGGCTGCCTGCCTGTTGTCGCCCGCCGCCGCGGAACCGGCGTTCCGCCCCGCCGGACCAGCGCGCGCCGCCGAGGCCGAGGACGGTGTGCATCTGTTCTAGGGCAGGCGGTCCGCCGCCGGTTCCATCGCGCGACCCAGGGTCGCGATCGGGCCAATGCATGCCGCTTGCCCTTGAAGGGGGCGGCGCGCACCTCTAAGACTCGTTTAACGCAGCCGGGCTATCCAAGCCCAAGTTTCGAGGCAGGACATGTTCGACCCCGTCGCCCACTTGACCAATTTCATCATCCCGACCGTCGAGGAGACGAGCGCCCGCGGCTCGATCCGCTACGATATCTTTTCACGATTGCTGAAGGAGCGGATCATCTTCGTCGCCGGTCCCGTTCAGGATGAGATGGCGACGATCATCGTCGCCCAGTTGCTGTTCCTCGAGGCCGAGAACCCCTCGAAGGAGATCGCGATGTATATCAACAGCCCCGGCGGGGTAGTGACCTCGGGCCTGTCGATCTATGACACGATGCAATACATCAAGCCGAAGATCTCGACCGTTTGTATCGGCCAGGCGGCCTCGATGGGGTCGCTCCTGCTGGCGGCGGGCGAGAAGGGCATGCGCTACACCTTGCCCAACAGCCGCATCATGGTGCACCAGCCCTCGGGCGGGTATCAGGGCCAGGCGACGGATATCATGATCCACGCGCAGGAGACGCAGAAGCTGAAGCGTCGCCTGAACGAGATCTACGTGCGTCACACCGGCAAGGATTACGACACCGTCGAGGCCGCGCTGGAGCGCGACAATTTCATGTCCGCCGAACAGGCGAAGGAATGGGGGCTGGTCGACGAGATCATGATCAGCCATGACCGCGCCGCTGACAGCGATGCGAAATCGTGAACCCGGCCGCAGGGCCCGGCTGGCTGGGCGCCGGCTGGGTCAGAAGGGCGCGGGGGGAAATTGGGCATTGTGAAGGTAATGTGGCTGCCCTAGACTTTGCCCGACTGACGCCGACCTGCGGGGATCTCGGCGACGAGGCAACCCCGACGGCCGAACAGGCAGCCGCAGAGGATGAATATGGCGAATAATTCCGGCAGCGACAGTAAGAACACGCTCTACTGCTCTTTCTGTGGCAAAAGCCAGCATGAGGTCCGCAAGCTGATCGCGGGGCCGACGGTGTTCATTTGCGATGAATGTGTCGAGCTGTGCATGGACATCATCCGCGAAGAGACCAAGTCCGCCGGGCTGAAAAGCTCGGATGGCGTGCCGACCCCGCGCGAGATCTGCCAGGTTCTGGACGATTACGTGATCGGCCAGGAACATGCAAAGCGCGTGCTCTCGGTCGCGGTGCACAATCATTACAAGCGGCTCAACCATTCGGCGAAATCGGCCGATATCGAATTGTCGAAATCGAACATCCTGCTGATCGGCCCGACCGGCTGCGGCAAGACGCTGCTGGCGCAGACGCTGGCGCGAATCCTGGATGTGCCTTTCACCATGGCCGACGCGACCACGCTGACCGAGGCGGGGTATGTGGGCGAGGATGTCGAGAACATCATACTGAAGCTCTTGCAGGCCAGCGAGTACAACGTCGAACGGGCGCAACGCGGCATCGTCTATATCGACGAGGTCGACAAGATCACCCGCAAGTCGGACAACCCCTCGATCACCCGCGACGTTTCGGGCGAAGGGGTGCAGCAGGCGCTTCTGAAGATCATGGAAGGCACCGTCGCGTCGGTGCCGCCGCAGGGCGGACGCAAGCATCCGCAGCAGGAATTCCTGCAGGTGGACACGACGAACATCCTGTTCATCTGCGGCGGCGCCTTCGCAGGTCTCGACCGGATCATCGCGCAGCGCAACAAGGGCTCTGCCATGGGGTTCGGCGCCGAGGTGAAGGAGAACGACAGCCGCGGCGTGGGCGAGGTCTTCAAGGATCTCGAGCCCGAGGATCTGCTGAAATTCGGTCTGATCCCGGAATTCGTCGGGCGTCTGCCGGTGATCGCGACGTTGGGTGATCTGGATGAAGAAGCGCTGGTGACGATCCTGACGGTGCCGAAGAATGCGCTGGTGAAGCAGTACCAGCGGCTGTTCGAGATCGAGGATGTGGAACTGACCTTCACCGAAGACGCGCTGAAGGCGATCGCGCTGCGGGCGATCAAGCGCAAGACCGGCGCCCGTGGCCTGCGCTCGATCATGGAGGATATCCTGCTCGACACGATGTTCGAACTGCCGGGCATGGAGGGCGTTGAAGAGGTGGTCGTCAATGAGGAAGCGGTGACCGCGACCGAGGCGAAGCCGCTGCTGATCTACGCCAAGTCGCAAAAGGGCGAGCCCGCGACCGCAGGCTGACCCAGCGGCGCGCGCTGCCGCGCGCAAGGCTTTTCATGCGAAGGGGGGCGCTGCCCCCCTTTGTCATTGGTGCGTGTCGCCCCGACGACACCCCCGGGGGGGATATTTGCCCCAAAGAGAAGTAGGGGTCTTTCTTTTTGGCGGAAATATCGCCGGGGGGCAGGACCCCCGGCTGTCGGCGGTGTTGTCAGAGTGCGCGCCAGCCGATGTCGCGGCGGCAGAAGCCTTGCGGCCAGTCGATGCCGTCGACCATCGCATAGGCGCGGGCCTGGGCCTCTTGCAGGCTGGCGCCGCGGGCTGTGATGTTCAGCACACGTCCGCCGCTGGCCAGGATCCTGCCGTCGGCGGCCGTGGTGCCGGCGTGGAACGCCATGTGGAAGCTGTCTTCGGGAAGCGTGCCCAGGCCCCTGATCTCGCTTCCTTTTTCGTAGCTGCCGGGATAACCCTTGGCGGCCATCACCACCGTCAGGGCGTGGTCGGCGGCCCAGTGGACCTGACGCCCGGCCAGGTCTTCGCGCGCACAGGCCAGCATCAGGTCCAGCGCCTGGGCGCCAAGGCGCATCATCAGAACCTGGGCCTCGGGGTCGCCGAAGCGCACGTTGTATTCGACCAGACGCGCCTGGCCCTCCGCGATCATCAGCCCGGCATAAAGCACCCCCTGATAGGGCGTGCCCCGGCGGGCAAGCTCTGCCACCGTCGGGCGGATGATCCGTTCAAGCACTTGCTGCGCGATCGCGTCGGTCAGCACCGGCGCCGGGGAATAGGCGCCCATTCCGCCGGTGTTGGGGCCGGTATCGCCTTCGCCCACACGCTTGTGGTCCTGGGCGGAGCCGATCGGCAGCACCGTCTCGCCGTCGCACAGCACGAAGAAGCTGGCCTCTTCGCCCGCCATGAATTCCTCGATCACCACCTCGGCGCCGGCGGCACCGAAGCTGCCGTCGAACATCTCGTCCACCGCGGCCAGCGCCTCGGCCTCGTCCATCGCCACGATCACGCCCTTGCCGGCGGCCAGACCATCGGCCTTCACCACGATCGGGGCGCCCTGGGCGCGGATGTACGCCTTCGCCGGGCCGGCCTTGGTGAAGCGGGCATAGCGCGCGGTGGGGGCGCCGCAGGCGTCGCAGATCTCCTTGGTGAAGGCTTTCGAGGCCTCCAGCCGTGCCGCCGCCTGCGACGGGCCGAAGCACAGAAGCCCCGCGGCCCGCAGCGCATCCGCCACGCCGGCGGCCAGCGGCGCCTCGGGCCCGATGATCACGAAATCGACGGCGTTCTCCTCGGCGAAGGTCACCACCGAGGCGCCGTCGAGGATGTCGAGATCGGCGCATTCCGCGATCGCCGCGATACCCGCATTCCCCGGCGCCACGATCAGCCGGTCGCATTTCGGGTTCTGCTTCACCGCCCAGGCCAGCCCGTGTTCGCGCCCGCCGCCGCCCAGGATCAGGATGTTCATCCGCCACTCCGCCTTTTCCTCGCTTCGGCGCCGTTCTAAGGTGCCTGCGCCGTCACCACAAGCGAGCACACATGTCCGACCTGATCGAAGATCCGAACCCCGCCGGCAACGCCCCGGAATTCACCGTCTCCGAACTGTCCGGTGCGGTGAAACGGGTGGTCGAGGGCGAATTCGGTCGCGTCCGGGTGCGCGGCGAGGTGGGGCGGGTGTCCTTCCCGCGCTCGGGCCATGTGTATTTCGATCTCAAGGACGACCGCTCGGTCCTCGCCGCGGTCAGTTGGAAAGGGCAGGCCGCGCGGCTCTCGATCCGCCCCGAGGAAGGGATGGAAGTGATCGCCACGGGGCGGATGACCACCTTTCCGGGGCAGTCGAAATACCAGCTGATCGTTGACGATCTGGTGCCCGCGGGCGCCGGTGCGCTGATGGCGATGCTCGAGAAGCTGCGCCAGAAGCTGGCCGCCGAAGGCCTGTTCGCGGCCGAACGCAAGCGCCCGCTGCCCTATCTGCCCAAGGTGATCGGGGTGGTGACTTCGCCCTCGGGCGCGGTGATCCGCGACATCCTGCGCCGGCTGCGCGACCGCTTTCCGCGCCATGTGCTGATCTGGCCGGTGGCGGTGCAGGGCGACCGCTGCGCCCCCGAGGTCGCCGCCGCGATCCGCGGCTTCAACGCGATCGAACCGGGTGGGCCGGTGCCGCGCCCCGATGTGCTGATCGTGGCGCGCGGCGGCGGCAGCATGGAGGATCTGTGGGGCTTCAACGACGAGGCCGTGGTGCGTGCCGCCGCCGAATCCCGGATCCCGCTGATCTCGGCCGTGGGGCACGAGACCGATACCACGCTGATCGACCACGCCGCCGACCGCCGCGCACCCACGCCCACTGCGGCGGCCGAAATTGCGGTGCCGGTGCGGCTGGATCTGCTGGCCGCGGCCGAAGGCCTGGGCGCGCGGCTGAACCGGGCGGCGGGGCAGGGGATCTTGTCGCGCAACCAGCGGCTGCGCGATCTGGCCCGCGCGCTGCCCCGGCCCGAAACGTTGGTGGGCACGGCCAGCCAACGGCTCGATCTCTGGGCCGGGCGGCTGCCCGCCGCGCTTGGCGCCGCCACCGGCCGCAAACGCGCGGCCTTCAACACCGCGGCCGCGCATATCCGCCCCCGGATGCTGCAATCGGTGATCGAGCGCGGCCGCGAGCGGCTGGCCTACCGCGCCGCCCGCCTCGCGCCCGATACCCTGGCCCGCGACGTCACCCGCAAGTCCGAGGCGCTTCAGGCCCTGACCCGCCGCCTGACGATCGCCGCGAACGCCCAGACCGAGACCTGGCGCACGCGCCTCGACGGGCTAGACCGGATGCGGATGACGCTGGGCTATCACGAGACGCTGAAACGCGGCTTCGCCGTGGTCTACGGCGACGGCCATGTCGTCACCTCGAAGGCCGCCGCCGAGGCCGCCTCGGCGCTGGAGATCGAATTCCACGACGGCCGCCTCACCCCCGGCGGCCCGGCCCCGCGCCCCGCCCCGCGCAAGCCGAAGGAAGAGCCACCCGAACAGGGCAGTCTCTTCTGATCTTCATCTTGGTAAAAATACTCTCGGGGGGTGCGGGGGGCAGACAGCCCCCTGCGATTCCGGGCCCCCGCGATCCTCGGCCCCCGCGATCCCAGGTTCGGCCTCGGGCCTTTCCCTCAGCCCAGCCGTTTGCCTGTTTGCGCGTCGAAGCCATGCGCCGCGCCGGGTTCCGGCACCAGATGCAGCGCCTGGCCCAACGCCGCGTCCGAGGGCAGGGCGCAGGCGAAGTTCTGCCCCTCGACCGTGCCATGCACCAGTTTCTGTGCCCCCAGCTCCTCGACATAGGCGATCTTCAGCACAAAAGCGCCCTCGGTGCCGGCATCGGCCGGGCGCACGTCCTCGGGGCGCAGGCCCAGGGTGACCGGCCCGGTCACCGCGGCCGCCAGCGGCACCCGACCGCCGCCGACATGGGCCACGCCGCCCTCGGCCTTCGCGTTCAGAAGGTTCATCGCAGGAGAGCCGATGAAGGCCGCCACGAAGGTCGACGCCGGCTTGCGGTACACTTCCAGCGGGGTGCCCACCTGCTCGATCTGCCCGCCGTTCAGCACCACCAGCCGGTGCGCCAGCGTCATCGCCTCCAGTTGGTCGTGGGTGACGTAGATCGAGGTGGTCCCCAGACGTGCCTGCAACTGCTTGATCTCGCCGCGCATCTGCACCCGCAGCTTGGCGTCGAGGTTCGACAGCGGCTCGTCGAACAGGAATGCGGCCGGCTCGCGCACGATGGCGCGGCCCATGGCGACGCGCTGGCGCTGACCGCCCGACAGGGCGCGCGGCTTGCGGTCCAGGAAGGCGCCGATCTCCAGGATCTGCGCGGCCTCGTCCACCCGCCGGCTGATTTCCGCCTTCGCCATCTTGCGGTTCTTCAGCCCATAGGCAAGGTTCTGGCGCACCGTCATATGCGGATAAAGCGCATAGTTCTGGAACACCATGGCGATGTCGCGTTCGGCCGGCTCGACCTCGTTCACCATGCGGTCGCCGATCGAGATCTTGCCCTCGGTGACGCTTTCCAGCCCGGCGACCATGCGCAGCAGGGTGGATTTGCCACAGCCCGACGGGCCGACGAGCACCACGAATTCGCCGTCCTGGATGGCAAGGTCGATGGAATGGACGGCCTTCACCCCGCCCGCATAGGTTTTGCCGACCGCCTCTAGCGTGATCGCAGCCATTTATTTCTCCGTCTCGATCAGGCCCTTCACGAAGAGCTTTTGCATGAAGATCACCACAAGCACCGGCGGCAGCATCGCCAGGATCGCGGTGGCCATGATGTAGTTCCACTGCGGCTGGGCGTCGGCCACGTCGGCCATCCGCTTGATCCCCATCACGATGGTGTAGTGCGAGGCATCCGTCGTCACCAGAAGCGGCCACAGATACTGGTTCCAGCCGTAGATAAAGAGGATCACGAACAGCGCCGCGATGTTGTTGCGCGACATCGGAAGCAGGATGTCCCAGAAGAATTTCATCGGCCCGGCGCCGTCGATCCGCGCCGCCTCCATCAGCTCGTCCGGGATGGTCAGGAACACCTGGCGGAACAGGAAGGTCGCCGTGGCCGAGGCAATCAGCGGGATCGTCAGGCCGGCGTAGGTGTCCAGCATCCCCAGATCGGCGACCACCTTGTAGGTCGGCAGGATGCGCACCTCGACCGGCAGCATCAGGGTGATGAAGATCAGCCAGAACGCCAGGCTGCGGAACGGAAAGCGGAAATAGACGATCGCATAGGCCGAGATGATCGAAATTGATATCTTCCCGATGGCGATGGTCAGCGCCATGATCAGGCTGTTGGTCATCTGCAGTGACAGCGGCGGCATCCCCGACGATTGCATCCCCGTGGTCAGCATCGTCATGTAGGTGTGCCAGGTGTCATGGCCCGGCGTCAGCGGGATCAGGCCCGACAGGAAATCGGTGGGCCCGTGGGTCGAGGCGATGAAGGCGACGTAGATCGGGAAGGCCACGATCAGCACACCCAGGATCAGCACCAGATGCGCCAGGATGTTCAGCAGGGGGCGGTTTTCAACCATTCTCGGGCCCTCAATATTCGACGCGCCGCTCGATGAAGCGGAACTGGATCACGGTCAGGGCGATGACGATCGCCAGCAACACCACCGATTGCGCGGCGGAAGAGCCCAGGTTCAGCCCGACAAAGCCGTCCTGATAGACCTTGAACACCAGGATGTTGGTGGCGCCCGCCGGCCCGCCCTGGGTGGTGGCGTCGATCACCGGGAAGGTGGCGAACATCGCATAGACGAAATTCACCACCACCAGGAAGAAGGTGGTCGGCGACAGAAGCGGCAAGGTGATGGTGAAGAACCGCTTCACCGGCCCGGCACCGTCGATCGCCGCGGCCTCGCGCATGGATCCGGGGATCGATTGCAGCCCCGCCACGAAGAACAGGAAATTGTAGCTTACCTGCGGCCAGGCGGCCGAGATGATCACCAGGATCATCGCGTCGTCGCCCTTCAGCGCATGGTTCCAGTGGTAGCCGACCAGCGACAGCAGGTAAGGCATCAGCCCGATCGTCGGGTTGAACAGGAACCACCACAGCACGCCCACCACGGCCGGGGCCACCGCATAGGGCCAGACCAGCAGCGTCGTATAGGCGGGGCCGGCCTTGATGGTGCGGTCCACCGCCAGCGCCAGCAAAAGCGCCACGATCAGCGCCACCGCAGTGACGCCAATGGTGAAGACCACGGTCACCTGCAGCGAGTGAATGTAATCGGGATCCTGGAACAGCGCCCGGTAATTGGCCAGCCCTACCCAGGTGGTATGCAGCCCGAAGGCGTCCTCGCGTTGAAAGCTTTGCAGGACGGCTTCGCCCGCGGGCCAGAGGAAGAAGATGATCGTCACCACCATCTGCGGCGCGATCAGCAGATAGGGCAGGATCTTGTTGCGAAAGAAGATGCGTTTCATCGGGCGCTTCGCTGGAAATGGCAAAGAAGCCCGCGCCGGGGCGCGGGCTTCCAATAAAGGTTCCGGGGCCTACTGGTTGGCCTGCTGGAACTGTTTGATCAGCTTGTTGCCGTCGGTATCGACATTGTCGAGCGCCTGTTGCGCGGTCTCGTTGCCGGCCAGCATCTTCTGGAACTGGGTGTCGATGATGTCACGCACCTGGACGTAGTTGCCAAAGCGCAGACCCTTCGAGTTCGCGGTCGGCGGGTTCAGGGTGATTTCCTTGATGCCCACGTCCGACCCCGGGTTCTTGGCGTAGAAGCCCTGCTCCTGGCCCAGCTTGTAAGCCGCCTGGGTGATCGGCAGGTAACCCGAGAATTGCGACCAGTCCGCCTGCACCTTGGCCGAGGACAGGTAGCTCAGGAAGCTGGCCACGCCCTTGTAATGGGCCTTGTCGTGGCCGCGCAGCACCCACAGGGTGGCGCCACCGATGATGGTGTTCTGCGGCGCGCCCTTCACGTCGGCATAGTAGGGCAGCATGCCGTAGCCGACCTCGAACTTGCCCTTGGTGTTGGCCAGCACGCCGGCCCGCGACGCGGACGAGTTCATGTAGATCGCGCAATCGCCCGAATAGAACATCGGAGGCGCATCGTTGCCACCCACCGGGCCGCCGTACTTGAAGATGCCTTCCTTCTGCCACTCGGCCAGGTTGGCCCAGTGCTTCACCAGCGCCTTGTCCTTGCCGAATTCAAGCCGTGCGCCGAGACCGCCGAAGCCGTTTTCCTCGGTGCCGATCGGCTGGTTGTGCCAGGCCGAGAAGTTTTCCGCCTGGATCCAGCTGATCCAGCCCGAGGTGAAGCCGCATTTGGCCGCGCCGGATTTCATGATCTGCTTCGAATCCGCGACCAGCTCGCCCCAGGTCTTCGGCGGCTTGTTCGGGTCCAGGCCCGCCTTCTTGAAGGCGTCCTTGTTGTAATACATGATCGGGGTCGAGCTGTTGAACGGCATCGACAGCATGTTGCCCTGGGAATCGGTGTAATAACCGACGACGGCCTTCAGGAAGCCGTTCGGATCGAAGGGCTCGCCCATGTCCTTCATCAGCTTGTAGACCGGATAGACGGCGCCCTTGGCGGCCATCATGGTGCCGGTGCCGACCTCGAAGACCTGCACGATATCGGGCTGTTTCTTGGCCCGGAAGGCCGCGATCGCCGCGGTCATGGTCTGCGGGTAGGACCCCTTGTAGGTCGCCACGACCTGATACTTGTCCTGGCTCTTGTTGTAGTCGGCGACGATCTGGTCAAGCTTCTTGCCCAGTTCGCCCCCCATGGCATGCCACCAGGTGATGGTGGTCTTCGCCTGCGCCATGCTGACGGAGGCCGCCAGCGCCATCGCGCCGACAAGTGTGGTACGGATCATGGTTTATCCCCCTAGTTATAATCACGTGGACTGCGCCACGCTTAGTCTTGGCTCATGAAGAGTTTGTGTTCGTTTTGCGTAGGTTTTGCAACGGTTCTTTTTCGTCACCTGCTGAATTTTTGGGCGGTCTCTGTCTCGGTTATGTCGATCGCCGTAAGGCTGCCGCTCGCGCGGATCGAAATGATATTGATGTAGATCTATAATAGTTATATCTCATATCTATATTATTGTGCCGCCGCCGAACCCCGTAC
Source organism: Allgaiera indica (assembly GCF_900106675.1). GTDB lineage: Bacteria > Pseudomonadota > Alphaproteobacteria > Rhodobacterales > Rhodobacteraceae > Acidimangrovimonas > Acidimangrovimonas indica. Next base: position 231,876 of record NZ_FNOB01000002.1, on the reverse strand, counting down.
GGGCGCGATCCGGGGCAGGGCGGGCTTCACGGGGGGCGATTGCGATGGCGTTGATCAAGGTCGAGGTGGCAGATGAGGTCGCGACGGTCACGATGAACCGCCCCGAGAAGCGCAACGCCATGTCCGATGCCTTCATCGCGGAACTCGGCGCGGTGTTCGAGACGCCGCCCAAGGGGGTGAAGGCGGTGATCCTGACCGGCGCGGGCGGGCATTACTGTGCCGGGCTGGATCTGGCCGAACATGTCGAGCGCAGCGCCGAGGAGGGGATCTATCACTCGCGCGGGTGGCACCGGATCCTCGACCAGATCCAGTTCGGCGGGCTGCCGGTGGTCAGCGCCATGTCCGGTGCGGTGATCGGCGGCGGGCTGGAGATCGCGGCCGCAACCCATGTGCGCATCGCCGAGCCCTCGACCATCTTCCAACTGCCCGAGGGGCGGCGCGGGATCTTCGTGGGCGGCGGCGCGACGGTGCGGGTGGGCCGCATCCTGGGGCCCGACCGGATGACCGAGATGATGCTGACGGGCCGCACATACGGCGCCGAGGAAGGCCTGCGCCTGGGTCTTGCCCATTACGCGGTGGGCACGGGCGAGGCGCTGGCGCTCGCGCGCGAACTGGCGGCCAAGATCGCCTGCAACGCGCCGCTTTCCAACTATTTCATGATCCAGGCGCTTTCGCGGATCGGCGACATGTCGCGCGCCGACGGGCTGTTCACGGAAAGCCTCTGCGCCGCGCTCAGCCAGACCACGCCCGACGCGCAGGAAGGCCTTCGCGCCTTTCTGGAAAAGCGCACGCCGCGGTTCCGCTGATGGATGTGCCCGACGCCACCCTGCGCGCGATGACGGGCTATCGCATCCAGCGCGCCGCAATCCGGGCGCTGGCGCGGGTCAATGCGGCGCTGGCGCCCCTCGGGCTGCGGCGCAGCACGTTTTCCGCGCTGGCGGTGGTGGCGGATTGTCCGGGCCTGCGCCAGGCCCAATTGGCCCGGGCGCTGGCGATCGAGCGGCCCAATCTGGTGCAGATCGTCGACGAACTGGAACGCGCGGGGCTGATGGTGCGCGAACCGGCCGAAGGCGACCGGCGTGCCCATGCCCTGCGGGCGACGGCGGCGGGACGCGATCTTTATGCCCGGGCGCTGGTACGGCTGCGGGTGGTGGAGACCGCGCTGACCCGCGGCCTGGCGCCCGCCGAGATGGCAATGCTGCACCGCGCGCTTCAGGTCGTCGAGGACAACGCGTCCGCGGACGGGGGGGAGGAAACGCAAGATGGGGGCAAGCTATCCGGCGCATAGCGTCCTGCGAGAGGACCGGGCGGACGGCACCGTGATCCTGCGCTCGGGCCTGGCGTTGGGCGAGGTGGTGAACGATACCAATGTCTGGCTGCGCCGCTGGGCCGAGGCCGCGCCCGACCGCGTCTTCCTGGCCGAACGCCGGGGCGCGGGCTGGCGAGAGATGCGCTATGCCGAGATGTGGCAGGCCGCCCGGTCGGTGGCGCAGGGGCTGCGGGATCACGGCATCGGGCCGGGCGACGCGGTGGTGGTGCTGTCGGGGCCGTCGGTCGACCACGGCATCCTGATGCAGGCCTGTCAGATGATCGGCGCCCCGATCGTGCCGCTGGCCGAGCAATATTCGACGATCCCCGCCGCGCATCCGCGGCTGGATTACTGCGTCGGCAAGCTGCGCGCCGCGATGGTCTATGCCGCCAGTGCCGCGGATTTCGGCAAGGCAATGGCGCGGCCGGTGTTCGAGGGCGCGGTGAAGGTCACCTCGGATGCCGCGGCCGAGGGCTGTGTCAGCTTCGACACGTTGCGCGCCGCCACCCCGGGCCGGGCGGTGGACGAGGCCCATGCCCGGATTACCCCCGACACGGTGGCGAAGATCCTTTTCACCTCGGGCTCGACCGCGCATCCCAAGGGCGTGCCCAACACCCAGCGGATGCTGTGCGTGAACCAGGCGCAATATCTGGCGTGCCTGCCGGTGCTGGGCGAACGCCCGCATGTGCTGCTGGACTGGCTGCCGTGGAACCATACCTTCGCGGGCAACGCGAACTTCAACATGATGCTGTCGAACGGCGGCAGCCTCTATCTTGATGACGGCAAGCCGCTGCCCGGCCGCTTCGCGCGCACGCTCGAAAACGCCGCGCGACTGCCGCTGACGCTTAGCTTCAATGTTCCCGTCGCCTATGCGCTGCTGGTCGAGGCGATGCGCGAGAACCCCATGCTGCGGCGCAACTTCTTCCGCGATCTCGATATATTTTTCTACGCCGGCGCCTCGCTGCCCGCCGATACCTGGGCCGCGGTCGAACAGATGGCCCGGGCCGAACGCGACGAGGTGCCGCTGATGATGTCGTCCTGGGGAATGACGGAAACTGCGCCTTCCACCCTGATCGTGCATGAAAAGGGCGGCAGGTCGGGCAATGTCGGCGTGCCGGTGCCCGGGGTGGCGGCCAAGCTGATCCCCGCAGGGACAAACCGGTATCAGTTGCGCGTGACCGGCCCGAACCTGTTCGCGGGCTATCTGGACGACGCGAAGAAGAACGCGGAAGCCTTTGACGATGAAGGGTTCTTCATTTCCGGCGACGCGGTTGGAATGGTCGATCCGGACGATGTGGCGCGCGGGTTGTTCTTCGATGGGCGGATCTCGGAGGATTTCAAGCTGATGACCGGCACCTGGGTTCACGCCGCGACGCTGCGGCTGGACCTGCTGCCGCGGCTGGCGGGGCTGGTGCAGGACATCGTGATCACGGGCGAGGGGCGCCGGGAGGTGGGGCTTTTGCTGTTCGCACCGCCCGGGCGGTGGCGGGACGCGGGCGGCGGCGTGGTCGAGGACCCGGCGCTGGCCGCGCGGATCCGCGCCGTGCTGTCGGATCTGGCGCGTACCGCCACCGGGTCATCCAACCGCATTGCCCGGGCGCTGGTGATGGCCGAGCCGCCGAATGTCGGCGCCGGCGAGATCACCGCCAAGGGCAGCCTGAACGTCCGCGCGATCCTCGACCGCCGCAAGGATCTGGTCGCGCGGCTTTATGACGATGCCGATCCGGCCGTCATCAAACCGGAATAGACGGAGGCTTACATGATCGATCTGGAAAAGATCCGCGCCATCGACATCCACACCCACGCCGAGGAACCCTGCGGCTGCCACGCCGACGACGGCTATGACGAGTTGCAGACCACGATGGCGAAATACTTCCGCGCGCCGTGGCAGCATCCGCCGACGATCCCCGAAACGGCGGCGCATTTCCGCGCCCAGAACATTGCGGCCGTCATCTTCCCCGTCGATGCCGAGCGCGAGACCGGCTACCGGCGCTATTCCAATGACGAGGTGATCGCGCAGGTCCGCGCCAATGACGACGTGCTGATCCCCTTCGCCTCGATCGACCCCTGGAAGGGCAAGATGGGGGTGCGAGAGGCCCGCCGCCTGATCGAGGATCACGGCATCAGGGGCTTCAAGTTCCATCCCACGATGCAGGGCTTCTTCGCCAATGACCGCATGGCCTATCCGCTGTACGAGGTGCTACAGGAACATGGCTGCGTCGCGCTGTTCCACACCGGGCAGACCGGGGTGGGATCGGGCATGCCGGGCGGCAACGGGATGCGGCTGAAATATTCCAACCCGATGTACATGGACGACGTGGCGGTGGATTTCCCCGACCTCAAGATCATCCTCGCGCACCCGTCCTTTCCCTGGCAGGAAGAGGCGCTGGCTGTCGCGCAGCACAAGCCCAACGTCTATATCGACCTTTCGGGCTGGAGCCCGAAGTATTTCCCGGAAATCCTTGTGCGCTATTGCAATTCCATCCTGCGCAAGAAGGTGCTGTTCGGGTCGGACTGGCCGATGATCACGCCCGAACGCTGGCTGGCGGATTTCGATGACATCGCGATCCGCGACGAGATCCGACCCGACATCCTCAAGATGAACGCGGCGCGTCTGCTGGGGCTGGTCTAGGGGCGCCGCGGCCCGTCCGATGATGCGGCAGCCGGGGCTTCGCGGCCCCTCTTGACAGCGACGTCACAGGTATACCAACCATGTCCTGACAGCCCGTCCGGCGCGGTGGGAGGCCGAAGGACATTCAATATCACCTGAACGGAGTGGTCGGCGGGGATCCCGGCATCGCGCCGGCGGCGGCTGGCGCCGCGCCATCCGCTTCGGGGGCGGTGGATGTGGCGATCATCGGCTGCGGCCCGGCCGGTCTGACGCTGGCGGCGCAGCTGGCGCTTATCCCCGGCATCTCGACCCGCATCTTCGAACGCAAGGCCGGCCCGCTGGAACTGGGCCAGGCCGACGGCATCGCCTGCCGCTCGATGGAGATGTTCCGCGCCTTCGGCTTTCACGACCGGGTGCTGCGCGAAGGCTATCAGGTGAACGAGACCGTGTTCTGGCGCCCGGGGCCCGGCGGCGCCGGGCTGCACCGCGCCGACCGCATCCAGGATGTCGAGGACGACCTGTCCGAGATGCCGCACATGATCCTGAACCAGGCGCGGGTGCACCGCTTCTTTCTTGACGTGATGGAACGCGCGCCGGCCCGCCTGACCCCGGATTACAACCGCGACCTGACCATGATCGAGGAAACCGGCGACGGCGGCCACCCGCTGCGCCTTACCTTCGACTGCCTCGACCGGCCCGGCCGGACCGAAACCATCCATGCGCGCTATCTGGTGGGCACTGACGGCGCGCGCAGCACGGTGCGCCGGCATCTGGGGCACCAATTGAGGGGCGCGGCGGCGCGCCAGCTTTGGGGCGTGATGGATGTGCTGGCGGTCACCGATTTCCCCGACATCCGACTGAAGGCCGCGATCCAGTCGGCCGATGCGGGCAGCCTGCTGATCATCCCGCGCGAAGGCGGCTATCTGACCCGGCTCTACATCGAACTCGACGAGCTGCATGGCGACGAGCGCGCAGCCGACCGTGGCGTGACGCCCGAAATGCTGGAAACCCGCGCCCGAGCGATCCTTGCCCCCTATGATTTCGCGGTGAAGGAGGTCGCCTGGTTCTCGGCCTACGAGATCGGCCAGCGCCTTTGCGATGCGTTTGACGACGTGCCCGGGGCCGGGCGCGACCGGCGCGGCCCGCGGATTTTCATCGCGGGGGACGCCTGCCACACCCACAGCCCGAAGGCGGGGCAGGGGATGAACGTGTCGATGGCCGATACGTTCAACCTGGGCTGGAAGCTGGCCGCGGTGCTGCGCGGCGAGGCGAAGCCCGCATTGCTGCACAGCTATTCGGCCGAGCGTCAGGCCAAGGCGCGCGAACTGATCGAGTTCGACCGCGACATGGCGCGGCTGTTCAGCCAGAAGCCCGCGACCGCGGAAGAAGCCGCGCAATTTCAGGCCTATTTCCAGAAGCACGGCCGCTATACGGCGGGGGTCGAGACGACCTATGACGCCTCGGATATCGTCGGCGGGCGGCGGCATCAGGCGCTGGCGGCGGGTCAGGTGGTGGGCAAGCGCTTTCATTCCGCGCCGGTGATCCGGCTGGCCGATGCGAAGCCGATGCAATTGGGCGAGGTGCTGCTGGCCGATGGCCGCTGGCGGCTTTTCGCCTTCGCCGGCGCGGGTGATTGCGGCGCGGCGGGGGGCAAGGTGGCCGGGCTTTGCCAATTCCTGGCCGAGGCGCCGGATTCGCCGCTTCTGCGTCATGGGCCGGCGGGGGCGGATGCGGATGTGCTTCTTGATCTGCGGGCGGTGTTCCAGCAGCCCCACCACGCGCTGCGGATCGAGGCGATGCCGGACCTGCTGCGCCCGAACAAGGGGCGCTATGGCCTGACGGATTACGAGAAGATCTTCTGTCCCGACGTCAAGTCCGGCGCCGACATCTTCGCGATGCGCGGCATCGAACGCGACGAGGGCGCGCTGGTGGTGGTGCGGCCGGATCATTTCGTGGCGCAGGTGCTGCCGCTGACCGCCCATGCCGAACTGGGTGCCTTCTTTGCCCGTTTCCTGGTGGATCGCGGCGCGGCGCCCGCACGGGGGTCGGCCGCGCGCTAGGGCTGGATCAATCGCCTGTCCCGGTGCCGCGGCCGGGGTTGCGGATACGCTGCATCTTGCCGCGGAAGAAGGCCAGGGCGTCGCCGTTCTGTTGCATTTCGGCGCGCAGCACGCGGCCGATCACCAGCAGATGGTCGCCGCCTTCGTGGCTGGCCTCGCGCCGGCATTCGAAACTGGCCAGGCAGCCGTCGATCAGCGGCACGCCCTCGGGGCTTTGGTGATGGGGGACGCCGGTCAGCGCTGTTGCGTCCTTGGCGACCGCGAAACACAGGCTGTCCTGGTCGGCGGCCAGCACATGGATCGCGTAATGTTCGGCCTCCTCGAAATGGCGGAAACGGCGGGCATGGCGGCCCGGCGCCCACATCACCAGCGGCGGGTCGAGCGAGATCGAGGCGAAGCTGTTCGCGGTGATCGCCATCGGCCCGGCCTTCGTCATCGTGGTGACCACCGTCACGCCGGTGGCGAATTGCCCGAAGGCATCGCGCAGCAGACGCGTGTTGTGCGGTCCGGGCTCGAACCGCTTCGATCCGTTCGTCGCCGTCATTGATTGCGGCCCTCCTGTTCGGGCCTTGTCCCGTTCGCATCCCGCCGGGGCAAGATAGGGGCAGGAGGGCGCAGAGGAAAGGGCAGGGCGCGGGGAAGTTGCGGGTAGGGGTGAGGCGGCCGCCGCGGCAAGGGGCATCGCAGGTCGCGCGTTCCACGGGCAGGCGCGCGCCCGGCTTGCGCCGCTGTCGTGCGCAGCCTAGGGTCGCGGCGATGCGGATCCTCGACAATATCCTGACCGATCGCGGCTCCAAATACGCCGTCTCGGGGGCGCCGGCGGCGGATGCGGCGGCTGTGCAGAAGGTGCTCAAGGATCTGAAGAAAAAGAAGAAATTCGCGAAGGCCACGCATAATTCCTGGGGCCTGATCTGCGCCGAGGGACCGTTGAAGAACGACGACGGCGAAAGCGGCGCGGGCATCGTGATCCTGCGGATGCTGGAGCGCGAGGATCTGCGCGATCATGTCGTCATCGTCACCCGCTGGTATGGCAGCAAGCATCTGGGCGGCGACCGCTTCCGCCATGTGCAGGAAGCGGTGCGCGCCTATATCGCCGATCTGCGCGGCACCGGGTAGGGGCGCGCCTCAGTCCGGGATCACCGCCGTCGCGTCGATCTCGACCAGCCATTCGGGACGGGCCAGCGCGGTGACCACCACCCCGGTCGAGACCGGATGCACGCCGCGGATATATTCGCCCATCGTGCGGTAGACGGCCTCTCGGTGGCGCACGTCGGTCAGATAGACCACCACCTTGACCAGATGCTCCATGCCGCCGCCGGCTTCCTCGATCAACTGGCGGATGTTTTGCATCACCTTGTGGGTCTGCTCGGCCGGGTCGCGGCTGGCGATCGACTCGGCGGTATCCAGATCCTGCGGGCACTGGCCGCGCATCCAGACGGTGGCGCCGCCGCGGGTCACCACAGCCTGGGCCAGATCGTTGTCAAGCTTCTGCTCGGGGTAGGTGTCGCGGGTGTTGAAGGGGCGGATGCGGGTATGCGCCATGGTCAGTTTCCTTTCACGGACCCGTCTGGAGGCCCATCTGCGGGCCCATCTGCGGGCCGGTCCTGGCCGGGGCGATAGGCAAGATAGCCGCGCTGCGTGGCGATATGTTCGGCCAGATAAAGCGCGTCCTGCCAGACGCCCCAGATAAAGCTGGATTTGCGCCCCGTAAGCCAGGGCAGGCCCAGGAAATAAAGCCCGGGCACCTGGCCCACGCCGCGGTGATGTAGCGCGCGGCCCCGGGTATCGACGGCGCCGTCGATATCGAGCCAGCCGAAATCCTGGCGATAGCCGGTGGCCCAGATCACCGTGGTCACGCCGGCACCGGCCAGATCAAGTTCCGCCAGCGGGCGGGTCATGCAATCGGGGTCGGGCGGGATCTGGCGCGCCGCGGGTTCGGGGGGCAGATCGAGGCCGTTGCGGGCGATATAGGCATCGGCCTCGTCCAGCAGCTCCAGATACTGCGCGTCGCCGCGGGCGATGTTCCGGGCCAGGTCCGGGGCAAAGCGCAGCCGGCCATCGGCATAGCCTTCGCTGCGCCCCACCAGGGTCAGCCCGCGCGCCGCCAGACGGCGGAAATCCACGGTCTCGCCGCCATGGGCGCCGCTGACGGCGATGGTGACATGTTCGCTGCCCTCGGGGGCGGGGGGCAGATCCCATTTGCCCAGCACCCCCAGCCACCAGACGAAATCGCGCCCGCGATAGCGGCGCGGCGGGCGGTCGTGCGGGCCCACCGAAAGATAGACCCGACGCCCCGAGGCGGCGAGTTCCTCTGCGATCTGCACGCCGGACGCGCCGGCGCCGATCACCAGAACCGCCCCCTCGGGCAACACGCCCGGATTGCGGTAGGCGGCGGAATGGATCTGGGTGAGGCCGGCCTCGGCGGGGATCAGCGGCGGGATATGCGGGCACTGGAAGGCGCCGGTGGCGACGACCAGGCGCTGGGCCTCGACCGCTCCGGCGCTGGTTTCGACATGGAACCCGGACGCGCCGTCGCGCCGGCGCGCGCGGGTGGCGGTAATGCCGCAGCGGATCGGGGCGCGGTTGCGCCCGGCGTAGGCCTCCAGATAGTCGGCCACATCTTCCTTTGCCGGAAAATCGTCGGCGGCGGTCCCGGTGTAGGGCTGGTCGGGGAAGCGATCGTGCCAGGCGGGGCCGTTCGCGACCATCGAATCCCAGCGCCCCGTGCGCCAACGTTCGGCGATCCGGTCCTTTTCCAGCACCAGATGCGGGACGCCGTGCCCGTTCAGGTGCATGCTGATCGCGATGCCGGCCTGCCCGCCGCCCACCACCAAGGTGTCGATCCACTCCATCCGCGGCTCCGCCCTACATTGTCGAGATTAAAGGTGTAACGTCTTGTCACCCCGGCACAACATGCGATTTCCGGCGGCAACTGCGCCGTCCCCCTTCGCCTTGCCTGATCACGACCGGATACGACACTCCGCGCGGCGCGCTAGCGTGCGGCGTCGGCGTCTTCGGGCGCGGGCGGGGTTTCGGGCAGGACCGGCAGTTCGAACCAGAATAGCGATCCCTTGCCCTCGCGCGGGGCGTAGTTCACCGAACCGTCGTGCAGCCGCATCAGGAAGGCGGCCACCGCCAGCCCCAGTCCCGCGCCTTCCGCACTGCGGCGGCTGCTGGAATCGGCCTGGGTGAAACGATCCCAGATCTTCTTGCGGTTCTCTTCGGGCACGCCCGCGCCTTCGTCCGCGACGGTGACCATGCCCAATTGCCCGTCCTTGGTGCGACGGATGCCAAGCCGCACCTCGCCGCCATCGGGTGAGAATTTGACCGCATTCGACAGCAAGTTCTCCAGCACCAGTTCCAGCCGCTCCCGGTCACCCAAGACGCGAACGCTTTCGCAATCCTCGGCCACCACGATCCGCACACCCGATCGCGCCTCTAGCTCCTGACGGTAGGCGGCCGTGGTCTCGACCAGATCCAGCAGATCCAGCGGTGCGCGGGCGATCGAATGGATCTTGCCCTCGAATTCCATCATCTCGGTCATGTTCACGATCAGCCGCCGCAGGCGTTCGCTATTGGTGGCGGCGATGCCGACGAAACGCTCGCATTTCTCGGGGTCGTTGCGGATGGATTCATTGGCCAGCAGCTTCAGAATTCCGTGGATCGAGGTCAGCGGCGTGCGCAACTCGTGGCTGACGGTGGCCAGGAATTCCGATTTCGCCTGCTCCAGTTTCTGGCGCTCGGAAATGTCGCGCAGGACGCCGATGAAATGCTGCACGCCGTCGATCTCGGTCTCGGTGACGGTCAACTCTAGCGGAAAGCGGCTGCCGTCGCTGCGACGCCCGACTTCTGCGCGGCCTTCCCATTCGATCTTGCGTTCGCCGCTTTCGACATAGCGGCGCAGATACTTGTCGTGCGAACGCGCCTGGCGCAAGGGCATCAGCATGCTGACGTTTTCGCCCAGGGCCTGTTCGCGGTCATAGCCGAACATGCGCTCGCACGCGGGATTGAAGCTGACGATCGTGCCACTGCCGTCGATCGTGACGATACCTTCGCCGATGCTGTCAAGGATCAGGTTCAGGCGCGTCTCGGCCTGGACGCGACGATCGAAAAGCTTCTGAAAGGCACGTGCCAGGCGACCCAGTTCATGATGCCAGTCTTGTGGCATACGCAGGTGCGAATTGTCTTCCGTCGCAGTGTCGATCGCGCGCCCCAGCGCGCGCATCGGGCGCATGACGATCGAGGTCAGGGTCACGGTGGCGATCAGCGCCAGTGCCAGGATCAGACCGGCTGCAACCCAACCTTCCCAGGTCGGGTTTCCGAGCGCATTCATCAGATCCGGCAGCGATTCGACAAAGGCCACACGGATCACTTGTCCGGGCTGGTCGGGCGACAATTTCACCGTGGTGTAATAGCCGATCGCATCCGAGAAGGTCAGCAGCCCGCGCGCGGGCTTGGCCGTCAGGACGCTCTTGACCAGCGCCGAGGGCTCTTGGGTGTACTCGCCGTTGATCTGCAGGTTCTGCTTGCCGTCGTGGCCGTCGACCGTCAGGTAATCGCCCTGTTCGTTGCTCACCACGATGCGCGAGGCCTTCGGCAATTCGTCGAAGACATGGGACAGAAGGTCACTGTAGTCGAAGTTCAGAATGACGAAGGCCGCCGGCTGTCGTCCCGCGTCCAGCAGCGGATACATGACCCGTTGGGTGAAGACCACGGGGTACGAGATCTTGCCGAACTCGCGGTTGAAATCGACACGCGAGAACAGCGCGGGCGGGCGCAGGGTGCCTGTCCGCGTGCTGGCACTCCAATCCTGCCGGGCGATGAGCCTGTAATAGCTTTCGTTGGATTTGTCCTGCAGCCCGGCCTCCGGCACGGGCGAGACCGAACCATCGGATTGCTTGTCAACGCGCAGGATCTCTCGGCCGGTGCGGATCGAGATGACCCGCGCCTGGAGATATTCGTGATTGGTTTCAAGCAATGTCTTGAACAGCGTGGTGGCTGCTTGTTTCGCCTGCGCCGGGTTGGCGTCTGGCGGCTGGCCCGCAGGGGCAAGGGCCGTGACGTTGGCGCTGTTGTCCGATCGCGGTTTCGAACCTCCGGCGTTCTTGGCGGCGAGCCTGTGGTTGTTCGCAAAGGGGGGCGCCGCGGGCACCGGCGGCAGGCCGACAAGTTCTCGTACGCTGGCGGTATTGCCCAGCAGGGCGGCATCGCGCGCAAACTGCTGGAACTGAAATTCATACTGCTGCGCAAGCCAGATGGATTGGCTTCGCACCGTTGCCTGGGCGCCCGCCTGAGCGATTTCGCGCGCCTGCAGGTGAAACAGCACCGCGATAATGCCGGCCGCCGCGATCGCGACGGCCCCGGTGATGGCTGGGATGGTGACGCGAAGTGAAAACAAGTCTGGCGCTCGTTGATTGCTCGTTGCGACGCGGCATGCGTTCCGTTGCGGAAATGGTCGCTGTGCCCGTCCTATCTTCTATGCGGCGGTTCTTCCATACCCTGGCAAGGGGATGCCGGCGACGATCTGCGAACATCCGACCACCAGACGACCGTGTCGCGGGGCTTGCGGCCGGGGCCACGGTTTCGTGTGACCCGGCCGAATGATCGGCGTGTCCGCGAACACGCGGCCGGGCATCAATCCTGAAGGGGGATCACGTCGTCTGCGGTTTCCCTTCCCTTGAGGCCGATTTCGAATTGATCAAGATAGGCATTGGGGTGACGCGCGTCGAAAACCTTGCCGTCAATCGCCGCGGCACCCGGTTCGCGGCGCTCGCCGCCGCCCTGCCAATCGAAGTCGCCGGGATTCGCCCGGCCCTGGGCAACCAGCTGATGCGCCGCCAGCAGATAGAGCGAGGGCCGAAACACCGCGCGGGCGGTTTGCTCGTACCAGTCGTCTTGCTTATAGGTCGGGATCTGGCCCCAGCGGCGCATCTGGGTCAGGTACCAGATGGCTTCGGAATAGAAGGGCACGCCGGCGCGGTCGCGAAAGAAGCGCGAAGGCTCCTTCAGCAGGCCTTCGGTTCCGTCGGAGCCGTGCGGATGCCCCGACAGGGACAGCGCGATGATCGAGGCGCTGATGCCCACATATTCCGGCGCGGCCAGCATCCGCGCCGCGACATCCCGGTTCTTGCCGTCGCGTGCATCCAGCCAGATCGAGGCGCGGATCAGCGCCCGCACAAGCGCCGCGGTGGTGTTGGGGTATCGGTCGGCAAAGGCCTGGCTGACCACAAAGGCCTTTTCCGCCCCGCCGGGACGGATCGCGGCGGAATTGATCACCGGCACCCCCAGATCCCGCGCCGCCGCGCTTTGGTTCCAGGGCTCACCTGCGGCAAAACCCTGGATCGTGCCGGCCTCCAACGTGGCCGTCATCCGGGCCGCGGGAACCGGCCAGATGTCGATCTGAGCCCCGGCCGTGCCCGCCTTGTCGCTTGCCGTGTAGTAACCCGGTCGGATTCCGCCCGCTGCCAGCCAGTAGCGGAGCTGGTAATTGTGCGATGAAAGCTCTGACACCACACCGAAATTCAGGTGCCCGATCAGCCCGGCGACGCCGGGGTGCGTGCTGGAAAGCGCATTGGCCCGGACCGGCAGACGGATCCGACCATCGGGATCGGTCGCGACGGCGGGCCGTATGTCGTTCCAGATCTGGCGCGACAGCGTCACAGCATTGCCGTTCGCACCAAGGATCAGCGGCACAATCAAATCAGCCCGCGCGCCATATCCGATGCGTGTCGCCAGCGGCAGCCCTACCGGGGCCTGAGTTCCGTCCAGCGCCCCGGACAAAAGCCGTGTCTCCAGCATGGCGATATTGGATTGCGGCTCAAGCGCAACATCAAGCCCCTCGGCTTTGAAATACCCAAGCTCCTTGGCCACGATGATCGGTGCGGCATCGGTCTGTTTCAGATAGCCCAGCGTCAAGCGAGGCTTCTCGATCCGTCCGCTGTTTACGCTGCTGAAGGGGTGGGTCAGCCCGGCAAGCAGCAGCACCCCGCATGCAAGCAGGGCGCCCAGCAAGAGCGTTCGTCTGTTGTTGTGCAACCCGTGCACGTCTCACCCTCCGCCCGCCACCCTTAGACGAATGTCACGCGACCGTTATAACGTCTGTCGCGATTTCGTGAAATGTATGAATTGCCGCAGTCACATTCCTTGGGACCTGTGCGTTTCATGCATCATTCGGCATGTGAGGCGGTGCATTGACCGCGGCTTCCGCCGCATCAGGCCGGCGATCCGCCGGCTATGGTAAATGACCACATTTTGGCCCCAATCGCGACCTCATGCAGCCTCAGCTTCCGTCGAGAATTAATCATTAATTGTGCGGCAAGCCCGGCCGCTGCATTCGGTCAGGAGGCGCCATGCGACTGTCAAACAAGGCGGCAATATGGATCGCGGCATTCACGGTGCTGTTCATCGTGGTTGGACTTTACGCCGTGCGGTCCTACCGCGACGCCTTCGAGGCAAGCGTCCAGGCCAACAGCGTCCAACGCAGCGGCGAGGCGCTCAAGCTGATCATCAACCGCTCGCTCAACCGCGAATGGGACAGCCTCGACGCGCTGGCGAAGTCCATCGACGTGAACAACCCGGCGCGTCTGCAGGGGGTTGCGGATACCATGCCGCGCGCCAGCCGCCGTCTGTCCTGGGTGGGATACATCTCGACCGGCGGTATCGTCGAGGCCGGCACCGGCGGCGCCGAGATGGGCTGGAATGTCTCGAAGGCGCGCTGGTTCCGCAGCGCGCTGCGCGGCCCGACGCTGAGCGATCCGTTTCAGGCCAAATCGGGCGCGGGGCTGGCCAGCTTCATCAACCTGGCCTATCCGGTGCGCCGCAAAGGCGGTCAGGTGACGGGGGTGCTGGTCTATCGTCTCAGCATGAACTGGCTTGAGAACTTCGTGATCGATTCCGCCAAGGCTTTGGGCATGGATGCCTTTGTCGTCGACAGTGCCGGCAACATTCTGGTCTCTGCGCATACGGTCTCGGGGGCGCCGCCCTCGGCGGCCTCGCTACATGCGGCGCGGCTTAGCATGTTGCGCGGGCTCTTGCCGGTCGAGACCCGCGAGGCAGGCTATGTCAGCGCCTCGATCCCGCGACTATTGGGCAATTCGCTGCGCAGCAACGACTGGACCCTGATCGTGCGGATGCCGAACCGGCTGCATGTCGCGGTGGGCGGAGAGAGTTGGCGCCATGCCGAGACCGCGCTGATAGCGATCGCGTTGATGGTGGCGCTGTGCCTGATCGCCGCGATGCGGATGTTCCTGCGCCCGATCGAGATCCAGTCAGCGGCCTTCGCCGATCTGACCGAGGGCAAGTTCACCTATCCGCGGGAATTCCGCAGCTCGCGCGAGGCGCGTGATCTGGGCGCGTCGCTGGCCTTCCTGCAAACCCAGCTTGAGGGCTTGCGCGCCAAGGTGAACGTCAGCGCCGACGGTCGTGGCGGATCCGGCAAGAGCCAGCCGCCCGCCGGACCCGGTGGCAATGGTCGTGTGTCCCGGCTGCACCCCGTGCGCGGCAATCCCTACCGCAAGGCCAGCTGACCCATTCCCTCTGGCGCCGCGAGGCCGGGCCCGCAGGCCGAAGCCGATCCGCGATCCATCCAAGGCAGCTTTGCCCGGCCGGTCCACTCCGGCAAGCCGCGGCCCGCTTCCGCCGGCCGCCCGCCGGCGGCGGCGGCGGGGCCGTGCCTGGCAATCACCTTGGCCTCAGGCCAAGCCGCCTGATGATGTCTTGTGCCAGCGCCGCGCCGCGCACCTGAGAGATGCCGGGCACCCCCCGCCGCGCATAGAAGCGCCGCGCAAGGCGGGCGCGTTGTTCAGCGTTCGGGTGCAGCGCCAGGATGACCCCGTCCTTGGTCTCGTGCGTTGCGCTGCACGATATGTCGCCCACCTCCGGCAGGCGCAACAGGCCCGCCGCCCCTGCCGGATAGGCAAAGCCGCGCAGCCGGGCGCGCTCGGTCGTGAGGCCCACCAACCAGACCCGGTGGGTCTGGCCGCCAAGTTGCGCGATCACCCGTTCCGGCGCATCGCCGACATGCATCTCGCGGCGCGGCAGCTCGATGCAGGTGAAGATCGTGACCGCCAGCACCAGCAGATTGTAGAATGACCAGAACAGGATCACGATCTTGCCGTCGCCGGCATCGGCGAAGGCGAAGCGGTCGGAAACGATGCCGATCAGCAGCCCGCCCAGCGTCAGCGCGAAAAGCACCAGGAAGGGCCACATCAGCCCCCATTGCACGACCACCTCGTCGCGCGCGCCGCCCTTCGCGGTAACCTTGAACTTCTGCGGCTTGCCGCTGAGCAGCCCGGTGAAGGCGCCGCGCACGATCGGGATCGCGCCTACCAGCTGCTGCACGTCATTCAGGATCGGCGCCAGCATGTTGCCGAACAGCAGATAGAAGGTCATCAGCGTCCAGACGTAGTAGCAGCCGAAATAGTCGATCGCCTCGTTTAGCGGGGCGTTCAGCACGATCACGTTGCCGAACCAGTAGAGCAGGGGAAAGATCAGCGCGGCCAGCCGAAACAGGAAAGTGAAGATCCAGTAGAACGAGGAATCGAGGATGCTCCAGCGTCCCAAGAGGTCCAGCTTGGCGCGCCCGAAGGGGCCGAAGCGGCTGCGCGCGATTTCCAGTGTGCCCATGCCCCAGCGCCCGCGCTGCGTGATGTATTCCCTCAGCCCCTCGGGGGCCAGGCCCTCGGTCAGCGCCTCGTTCAGATAGTCGGTCTTCCAGCCGCGATCGCGCAGCACCTGGGTCAGCAGGAAATCCTCGGTCACGCTGATCGTCGGAAACCCCCCGACGTCCTGTAGCGCCCGCCAGCGGATCATCGACGAGGTGCCGCAGCAGATCGCGATGCCCCAGGCGTCGCGCGCCGGCTGGACATGGTCGAAGAAAAAGCGCTGCTCGTCGGGGAAAGAGCGGGTTAGCCCAAGGTTGTACTGGATCGGATCGGCGTTGAAGAAATGCTGCGGCGTCTGCACCAATCCGACCCGGTGGTCGTGAAACAGCGCCAGCGTGCGCGAGATGAAGCCGTGGTGCGGCACGAAATCGGCATCCAGAACGGCGACGAAATCGGGGGGGGTGCGATCGGCGGCCAGGACGCTGAGCGCGTTGTTCATATTGCCCGCCTTGGCGCCCTCGTTGCCGTCGCGCCGAAGGTAGCGCACCGAATTGGCGGCGCAATAGTCGCGCAGCCAGTCGCGGCGCCCGTCGTCCAGTACCAGGATCTGCTTGTTGCTGTGGCGCAGGCCGCGCGCACCGGCAATGGTGCGTTCCAGCACCTCGAGATCCTCGTTGTAGGTGGCGATCAGGATCGCGACGCGAGGCTCCGGCTCGGGCTGCCACCAGCCCAGATGGGCCTTTGCTTCGGCCTTTCGGTCGCGGGTGCGGGTCAGGATCAATGAGGCGCTGAGCGCGCCGATCATGGTCAGCGCCTCAAGCGCGAAGAATGACAGGCTGGCAATGTAGTCCAGCGTCAGCCCCGGTGGCGCCAGGGTGGCCGTCCCCCGCCACCAAAGATAGCGCAGCGCGAAGATCGCGACGCCAAGGTACAGCAGAGCGCGATGGCTGGTGCGTTCGGGCGAGATGAAAAGCGGCAGAACCAGCGACAGGCCCAGGATCGCCAGCACATGCATGAAGGCGGATTGGACCGGGTCGAGGTAAAGCATCGGCATGGCGGATCAGAAGATGCTGTGCAGGAAATCGAGCGGCGAGGTATCGAAGAACACCCGCCCCGTGCGGCCGATCGCGCATTGCAGATCCGGGTCCGCCACCAGCCCGGGGACCGCGATGGCCACGTCGAAGCGTTCCAGGTGGCGGCGGCTGGGGGCGACGGCCAGGCCCTCATAGACGGTGGCCGCGCCGGTGCCCGCAAGGCGCAGGATATAACCGTCGAACACCCGGTTCTCGCCCAGCGCGCGGAAGGTGACCTTTTGGCCCCGGTGCAGGCGCTGATAGGTGATCTCGGGCACCGAGGCGGTGACGAGTACGCGGTCGCAATCGGCGACCCGCGCGACCGGATCGCCGCGGTTCACATAGCCGCCGTTATGGGCCAGTTCCTGCCAGTAGATGCCGTCGACATGGGCCAGGATGTCGCGGGTGCCGCCAATCTGCGCGTCGCCCATCCCCTGCTTGAGCCGCGCGGCAACCACCGCGACGCGTTGCTTTTGCGCGGCCTCGCGCGCCTTCAGGTCGTCGAGGTTCCGATCCAGAAGCAGCGTCTGTTGCTCGGAATAGGGCGCGTCGTTGTAGCCGTCACCCAGATAGGTGCCCTTGCGGGCGGCGGCCAGCGCCTCTTGCAGCACCGCCACGCTTTCTTTCGCGCGGTTCAGGGCAATCCGGTCGGCGACAGAGCCCGCAGTGCCCGCCGCGCTGTCCTTGCCGGTTGCGGAAGCGGGCGCGCCGGGGGCCGGTAGGGCCTTGGCCGCCGCGGGGCTTAGCAGCGCCAGCCGCTCACGGGCGAAGTTCAGCTCTAGCGTCAGGGTCTGGATCCGGCCAGCCTGATAGGCCGCGGTGCGCTGGCGCAGCCGCTCGTGGAAGCTGCGCAATTCGGCCGCCTCGGCCTGCAGATGGGCGAGGGCGGCCTTTTCCAGGCCCAGCTCCATCCGCAGGTCGGCCAGCCGGGTGTGGTCGACGGTTTCGTCGGACACGGTGGCCAGCACGTCGTTCGAGACCACGCTGCTGCCGATCTGGCGCTCGGGCACTGACAGGGTGCCGCCGATCGGCGCCCGCGCCAGCGTGACGGGGGCATTGATCGTGGCATCCGCGCTGGCGCCGGTCAGCTGTTCGCCGATGATGATCCAGACCGCCACGAGCAGCACGACAATTCCGACGGCAGCCTTGAGGTATCGCATTGTCTTCCTTCTATTCGCTTGGTGGGACGAACCCGGGCGCGCGGGGTCATCGCAAGGTATCGCAAGTAGACGGGCCGCGCCACAGATATGGGCGCATGTGCCGCGCGGCGCAGCGACACGCGCCGGCCTCCGCGGATCGGGCGCTTTGCCCTGGCCCGCGACCGCGCGTGCCCTATTGTCTGCCGGGCGCAAGGGACGGGTTCGGCACGACCCGGCCCCACGCGCGCCGTGGTATCAAGGACAGCATCCGAGGCAGATCATGACACTTCCGTTCCGGGGCCGGCGCGAGGATCCCCGCCTTCTGACCGGGCAGGGGCGCTATAGCGCCGATCACAACCTGCCCGGCCAGGCCTGGGCCGTGTTCCTGCGCGCCGATCTGGCCCATGCCGAGATCCGGGGCCTCGACACGGCGGCCGCGCGCGCCGCACAGGGCGTGCTGGCGGTGTTGACCGGCGCGGACATGGCGGCGGCGGGCTACCGCCGCGGGGTGGCGCAATTGCCCGTCAGGGGCCGCGACGGCGCGCTCAAGACCGTCGACGCCCCCGCGCTTGCCCAGGACCGGGTGCGGTATGTGGGCGAACCGCTTGCGCTTGTGGTCGCCGAGACCGAGGCCCAGGCCCGGGACGCGGCCGAACTGATCACGCCGGATCTGCGGCCGCTGGGGGTGGTGCCGGACATGCCGGCGGCGCTGACAGCGCAAGCCCCTCTGATACATGATGAAATACCCGGAAACATTTGCTTTGACATGGATTTCGGGGATTGCGGCCGGATCGCGAGGGCCTTCGAGAAAGCGCCTCACCGGGTTCGGGTGACGCTGGAAAGCCCGCGCCTGTTCGGCGCCCCGATGGAGCCGAAGGCAGCGCTTGCGCGCTGGGAAGGCGACGTGCTTGACCTTTGGTGCCCAAGCCAGGGCATCACCCCCTTGCGCGGGGGGCTGGCGGCGGTGACGGGCCTGGGACCCGACCAGATGCGCCTGCACGCCGAGGACGTGGGCGGCGCCTTCGGCGTACGCGGCCAGATCTATCCCGAATATACCGCGCTGGCGCTGGCGGCCAGAGAGATCGGACGGCCCGTCAAATGGGTGGCCTCCCGGTCCGAGACGATCCTGTCGGATTATCAGGGCCGGGGCCTGACCCTGGGCGCCGAACTGGCGCTGGATGCCGAAGGCCGGTTCCTGGCGCTGCGCCATGACGTGCTGGCCGACATGGGGGCCTATCCATCGGCCGCCGGGCCGCTGACCAGCGTCCTGAACCCGCTGCAGATGGCTTGCGGCGCCTATCGCATTCCGGCGGTGGGCGGCCGGATCCGGCTGGTGCTGACCAACCGCACGCCGGTCTCGGCCTATCGCGGCGCGGTGCGGCCCGACATGGCCTATGTCGTCGAGCGGCTGGTCGACGAGGCCGCGCGCCGGACCGGGTTCGACCGCATCGAATTGCGCCGCATGAACCTGATCCCGGCGGCCGACTTTCCCTATGCGCTTTCCACCACGCCGATGCCGGTGGCCTATGACAGCGGCGATTTCGCGGGACTCCTCGACCGGGCGCTGGCGCGCGCCGACTGGGCGGGTTTTCCCGCCCGCCGCGCCGAGGCCCGGGCGCGTGGCAAGCTGCGCGGCATCGGCTGCGCGCTGTTCATCGAACCCTCGGGCGGCGGGCCGCAGACCGACCAGGTCGCCCTGACGTGGGAGGCCGACGGCACCCTGACCATCCACACCGCCGCCGTGGCCTCCGGCCAGGGGCACGAGACGGTGTTTCCCGAACTGCTGGGCGTCCAGCTCGGCCTGCCGCCCGATCGCATCCGGCTGAAGGGCGGGCGCGCCGACAGCCCGTTCATCGCGGGCGGCGGGGCCTTCGGGTCGCGCACCATGATGGCGCAGGGCTCGACCACGCAGGAGGCCGGGCGCCAGATGCTGGCCAAGGCGCGCGGTCTGGCGGCCGAGCTGCTGGAGGTGTCGCCCGAGGCGCTGAGCTATTCCGAGGGTCTTTTCACCGCGCAGGGCACCAATCGCGCGCTGTCGCTGACCGATCTGGCGGCGCAGGTGCCGGGCGGGCTGGACGTGATGGCCGAACAGCCGGGGCCGCAGGCCTTTCCGTCGGGCATGCATGTGGCCGAGGTCGAGATCGACCCGGACACCGGCACCTGCGTGTTGCTGCGCTATACCTCGGTCGACGATTGCGGCACGGTGGTGAACCCCACGCTCGTCGAGGGCCAGATCATCGGCGGGTTGGTCCAGGGTCTGGGACAGGTGTTCGGAGAGGCCGCGGGCTATGACGAAGAGGCCCAGCTGCTGACCGGCAGCTTCATGGATTATCCGATGCCGCGCGCCGATCTGTTGCCCCGCGTCGATATCGAGCTGGGCGGCGTGCCCTCTCCGGGCAATGCGCTTGGGGCGAAGGGGGTGGGCGAGGCCGGCACCGTCGGCGCGCTGCCCACGGCGATGAACGCGGTGATGGATGCACTTGCGCCCGAGGGCGTGGCGCATCTGGACATGCCGGCAACGCCCTGGCGCATCTGGCAGGCGCTGCAGGACGCGAAGGGGTAAGGCCGCGCCGCAATCGGCCAAGCGCCGCCCTTTGTGTGTGGCCGCAGGATTCTGCCCGCGCGGCCGCGCGTGCCGCGCGACTGCCAAAGCGCCTGCCGGTCGTGCGGGAGGCACGGCGCGCGGTACGCTGGCAGACGCTGGCCCCGTGCCTGCAGTGCGGCGGACGGAAGCGGGCCCCGGCGCTTCGAGGAAGCCCCTGCCCAAGCCGCAACCGTCGGTGCCGGGTTGCAAGGCGAACAGCGCCAACCCGGCCCATAGCCGAGAATTTTCCCGCCCGAAGGGTTTCGCTGCATTGCAGCATGTCGTATGGAGGCGGCTCACGCGCAACGTCCCGAAGGTTTGACATGCCCACTTCCGCCCTGGCGGCATTTGCCCGCGCCGTCTCGCCCGATCACGCGCCGCTGGTGCCCTATTCTCTGGCGGACATCCGAACCGAGCTTCTGGCCGGGCTGACCGTCGCGTTGGCGCTGGTGCCCGAGGCGGTGGCGTTTTCGCTGGTCGCGGGCGTGAACCCGTTGGTCGGGCTTTATGCCGCGTTCATGGTGGGGCTGATAACGGCGCTTTTCGGCGGCCGGCCGGGGATGGTCTCGGGGGCGACCGGGTCGATGGCGGTGGTCATGGTCAGCCTGGTGGCGGCGCATGGGGTGGAATATCTGTTCGCCACGGTGGTGCTGACCGGGGTGCTGCAGATCCTGGCCGGCATCTTCCGGTTGGGCAAGTTCATGCGTCTGGTGCCGCATTCGGTGATGATGGGCTTCGTCAACGGGCTGGCGATCGTGATCGGGCTGGCGCAGCTGCATCAGTTCCACGTCAGCGACGGGCATGGTGGCCAGGTCTGGATGCAGGGCCAACAGCTGTGGATCACGCTGGGGCTGGTCGCGCTGACCATGGCGGCGATCTGGGCCGCGCCGCGGGTGACGCGGGCGGTGCCGGCGCCGCTGGTGGGCATCCTGATCACCGCCGCGATCGTCATCGGCTTTGGCATCAATGTGCCGCGGGTGGGCGATATGGCCTCGATCACCGGCACGTTGCCCAGCTTTCATCTGCCGATGGTGCCGCTGACCCTGGAGACGCTGAAGATCGTCGTGCCCTATGCGGTGATCCTGGCGGCGGTGGGCCTGATCGAAAGCCTGCTGACGCTGAACCTGGTGGGCGAGATCACCGGCAAGAAGGGCGGCGCCAGCCAGGAATGCATCGCGCAGGGCGCGGCCAACCTGGCGACCGGGTTCTTCGGCGGCATGGGCGGCTGCGCGATGATCGGCCAGTCGATGATCAACGTCACCTCGGGCGGGCGCACGCGGCTGGCGGCCACGGTGGCGGCGCTGTTCCTTCTGTCCTTCATCCTGGTCGGCGCGCCGCTGATCGAACAGATCCCGCTGGCGGCGCTGACCGGCGTGATGTTCATGGTGGTGATCGGCACCTTCGCCTGGAATTCCTTCCGCGTGCTGGCGCGGGTGCCGCGCGCCGATGCGGTGGTGATCGTGCTGGTCACCGTGATCACCGTGTTCACCGATCTGGCGACCGCGGTGGTTGCGGGGGTGATCGTCTCGGCGCTGGCCTATGCCTGGCAGAACGCCAAGCGCATCCACGCCCGCACCCGCACCACGCCCGAGGGCGCCAAGGTCTACCAGATCGAGGGGCCCTTGTTCTTCGGCTCGGCCGAGGGGTTCGCCGAACTTTTCACCCCCGATACCGACCCGTCGCTGGTGATCGTCGATTTCGCCGGCAGCCGGGTGGCGGATCAGTCCGCCCTGGCCGCGATCGAGGCGCTGGCGGCGAAATACGATGCCCGCGGCAAGACGCTGGTGCTGCGCCACCTTAGCCGCGATTGCCACCGTCTGCTGCACCGCGCGGGTCAGCTGATGGTCGACAGCGACGACGACCCGACCTATGGCGTGGCGGTCGATTACAGCGTGCGCCCCGGCGCGCTGGGCGCGGCGCACTGACGGGGGGCCTTGCCCGTTCCGCGCGTGCACGCACGGCTTGGGCCCGGCCCCCTTTCACCCGGTACGCGCCGCAGGCGCAGGGCGGGCGCCTGCCCGCTCGGACGGGCTGGCGCTTGGGGGCGCTCGATCACGCGGGCAGCTCAGGCAGAACCTTGCGGCCACAAATGGCGCTGCTCGACTGCCTTGACGCGCGCCGCCCCCGGGCAGGTGCGCGCCCTGCTCGGGGCGGGGGCTATGCCTCCCCCGGCCGGGTCATCTGAAAGACGTTCTCGACCACCGAATAATCCTTGTAGCCAAGCCGCGCGACCGGGGTGAACCGCGTCACGTCGAAGATCCCGTCCACCAGGCAATCGTCGCGCATGTGGATGCCGGTCACCTCTGCCAGCACCAGGTAATTCGCCTTGCCCAGCAGTTCCACCACCTGGGTCAGCCGGCATTCCAGTGCCGCCGGCGCATCGGCCACGCGCGAACAGGCGATGGTCTGGCATTCGGCGCGCTCCAGCCCCGCCAGGGCGAATTCGTCCACCTCGCGGCCATAGGCGCCCGAGGTCAGGTTCATCGCCTCCTTCTGGGCCAGGCCGACGATATTGACGCAAAACACCCCGGTTTCCTCGATATTGGCCAGGCTGTCCTTGCCGCGCGGGCGGTCGGGCTTGTCGGTGGTGGTGGAAAACATCACCTGCGGCGGAAAATACGAGACCGCGTTGAAGAAGGAATAGGGCGCGAGGTTCTCGGACCCGTCGCTGCCGCGGGTCGAGATCCAGCCGATCGGCCGCGGCGTGACGATCGCGTTGAAGGGGTTGTGCGGCAGGCCGTGGCCGTCGGCCGGGCGGTAGAACATGGGCGGCTCCTGTTTGGTTTGCCCCTGACCTAGCGCCGTGCTACGCGGCTTTCCAGTGCCAAGCGGAGGGATCGCCCCTGTATCAGCTGACCGAAGAGGCGCCCGAGGACATCTGGGAGGTCGAGGCGCTTTACGATCTGTGCTTCGCGCCCGGGCGCACGGCGCTATCCTCTTACCGGCTGCGCGACGGGGTGGATCCGGTGCGCGAACTTTGCCTGATCCTGCGCGAAGACGGGGTGCTGGCGGCGGTGATCCGTTACTGGCCGGTGCTGGTGGGCGGTGAACCCACGCTGCTTTTGGGGCCGGTGGCGGTGCATCCGACGCGCCAGGGCGAAGGCTTGGGCGGCTATCTGATCTACGAAAGCCTCGACGAGGCGCGCCGGCTGGGCTGGGCGCGGGTGCTGCTGGTGGGCGACGCGCCCTATTACCGCCGCTTCGGCTTCACCCGGCGCGACGGCGTGCTGATGCCGCCGCCGACGAACCCCGAACGGGTGCTGGGGTTCGATCTGATCCCCGGCGCGTGGGAGGGCGTGACCGGCCCAGTCGAGAAATGGCGGCAGGCCGAGACGGGCGAGGGGCCCTAGCCGGGGCATTGGCGCCGAAGCTGGATCCCTTTTCCGCCCGGTGCGCGCCCGCCCCGCTCAGGCGGTGACGGCGGCACGCTGCCGCAGGCGCTCATAGATCGCAAACAGCCCCATACCTGCGATCATCGCAGCGACGAAGGCGCCGCCGCCGATCCCGCTGAAGGTAAGCGCGGCGATCGCCGGGCCGGGGCAGAAGCCCGCCAGCGCCCATCCAAGGCCGAAAAGCGCCGAGCCGGTCAGCAGCCGTGCGTCGATCACCTGTTCGGGCATCGCCGGGATCTGTCCGCCCAGCACCGCGCGCGGGTGCCGCCGGGTCAGCCGCCAGGCGAACAGCATCGGCGCGATCGCGCCCCCCAGAACGAAGGCCAACGTCGGATCCCAGTGGCCGAAAAGGTCCAGAAACCCCTGCACCCGCGCGGTGTCTGTCATCCCCGAAACCAGCAGCCCGAGGCCGAAAAGACCGCCCGAAAGGGCCGCAACCAGAATCCGCATCAGATCACTCCCAGAACATGGCGGGCGAGGAACAGGGTGGCGAAGCCCACGCCCAGATAGACCAGCGTCGCGACGATCGAGCGGGCCGAGAAGCGCGACATCCCGCAAACCCCGTGGCCCGAGGTGCAGCCATTGGCCAGCCGCGTGCCGAAGCCCACCAGCAGCCCGGCCAACACCATCAGCCCCAGATTGCCCGAGGCATGGGTGACGCCCGGCGCGCCGAACCCCAGGACGGCCAATGCCGGCACCCCGATCAGCGCTCCGACGAAGGCCAGCCGCTCCTTCGCGTTGTCCTGGCCGGAGCCGTCCATCAGCCCGCCCAGGATGCCGCTTGCCCCCATGACCCGGGCGTTGACCAACAGAAGGAGCGCGGCCGCCAGGCCGATCATCAGCCCTCCGGCCAGGCCGAAAATCCAGGATTGGGGCAGTGCGTTTAGCATCTTTCGGCTCTCTGTCTTGGGCGGGGATTGCGGCGGAATTTCCGTGACCTTTATTTAAAGCCTCTATGTAAGATATTGCAATTACGGTAAAATAATAAGGATCGCGTTCCTTCTATGGTGTGGGGGACGAAACGCGGGCCGCGCGGTGGCGAGCGTAAGAGGACAGCGTCACGCCTCGGGATGGAAGGCCGGAACAATCGTCCGGTGCAGACGCGGCCGGGGGCGTGCGGGGCTGGCTTTGGAGCGATCAGCGATGCGCGGGTTGGTAGCCGTCGGTCAGCGTCTTGAGAAATGCGATCAGGTCGTTTTCCTGCGCCTCGGTCAGTGCCGGGCCCTGGCCGGGCTTGCGACCGAAGGGGGTATCGGTGCGGTCGACATTGGCGCGCAGGCTGGCCGGCAGGTCGTTGAAGCGTTGCACCTTTCCGTCGCGTAGTGGGTAGATCGCGCCGGGGTCGCTGTCGCGGCGGGCGTAGAAATCCAGCACCTGGCGCAGCGAATGGTAGATGCCGTTGTGAAAGAAGGCCCGGCGGGTGGCCACGTTGCGCAGGGTGGGGGTCTTGAACAGGCCGCAATAGGCGCGCTTTCGCGCGATCGCGTCCCGACGCAGCGGCCCGCAAAGCCCCAGGTCGTAATACCCTTTGCGCGCGTTCGCCGGGATCGTGGGATTGCGCGGCACGCCCAGCGCCTCATATTCGAAATCGGTGAACAGGGGCGGCGAGCCGTCGCGCCCGGGCTTGTCGAGGTGACAGGCCGCGCAATTGCCGGTCTTCGGGTCGTTGAAGATCTTCAGCCCCCGCGCCTCGGCCGGGGTCAGCTTGGCCTTGCCGGCAAGATAGGCGTCATACTTGCTGCTGTAGGGGTGAAAGGATGGATCCTCGATCTGATAGCGGGCCAGCGCGAAGGCGGCCTCGGAGATCAGCATCCCATCGTCGCCCAGCACCGATTTCCCGAACAGCGCCGCCAGCGCGCCACCGTAGGCGCGGCGCAGCGTCCGGGCCAGGGCGGCGGGGGTGTTGGCCATCTCGAAACGGGTGAGCAGCGGGCCCTTGGCCTGGTCTTCCAGCGTGTCGACGCGCCCGTCCCAGAAGAAGCCGCCGCGCGGGACCGGCGCGGCCAGGGTGGTCCGGCCCGCGATCTTGCGCGGCGGCGTGGCCCGCGAGGCGCCAAGGCGGGGGTCGAACGTGGCCACCCCGTGCGCGGCCGCGCCACCGCGGGCGACGGCCTGCGGCGAGGCCTCGTTCAGTTCCATCGCCGGGTTTTCGGGGCCGATGGTGAAGGGCGGGGTGCGGTCCTTGTAGGTCAGCGTGGGCACCGCGCGGCGGCCGAAGCGGCGCAGATCGGGGCCGCCGGGCTGCACCGGGCGCGCATTGTCGGGCGCGTAATGGTTGCGCGGATCGTGGCAGGACGCACAGGACATCTGCCCCGAGGCCGACAGCCGCGTATCGAAGAACATCTTCCGCCCCAGCATCGCGACGGCGCTCAGACTATGGGCAAGCGGCGGCGGCACGGGGGCTGGCGGGGGCGGGGCGGCGGGGGCTGGCGGGGGCGGGGCGGCGGGGGCTTCGGCCCGGGCCGCAAGCAGAAAGACCGCGCCGGCCAGCACCAAGCCGGCCGACGCGAGAAGGGGGATACGGTTCAGGCGGGACAAGAAGCGTCTCCCCCGGCAGATCACGTGCGATCCGTCACGAATGCAGCGGCGCGCCGGTCTTGGGATCGAGGATCAGCGCGTGCGCCGTCGGTTTGGCCCAGTCGAACATCCCGTCGATCGACCCCGCGACCGCATCGAACGATCCCTGGCCCAGGCGCTGGCCGCCCATCCAGTTGTCCTCGATGAACCGCATGACCGAGGTCTGATCGGTCAGCGTGTGGTCGATGTAGTTCGGCTTGGCATAGGGAGAGATCACCACGAAGGGCTGGCGCGTGCCATAGCCGCAGCGGCCCTGCGCCGGCTTGCCCTGGACGCCCGGCAGCGGCACGCCGGTGGTGCCGCATTTGCCGCCGTCCAGCACGTCATAGCCCCTCACCCGCAGATACGAGGGGTTGATGACGGCATGGGCGTGGTCGTACCAGCCATCGGAATCGTCATAAAGCACGATGATCGCCGTATCCTTCCAGAACTTGGATTTCTCTACCGCGTTCACCGCGCGAACGATGAAATGCTGCCCGTCGAGCGGGTCGGAATAGCCGGCGTGGCCGTCCTCGAAACCCGGCGCCTTGAGGAAGCTGACGGCGGGCAGGTTGTCGGCATCCAGCGCGGCGTACCAATCCTTCATGTCGTATTGATGGTTGGCGCCGCCGTCGTGATCGGTGCCGATCACCGCGACCGAGGCCGGGCGCTTGTGCGTGGGGTTCGCCGTCGACGGGTAGTATTGGAACGGCTCGTGATGCGGGATGTAGTCGACGATGTTAACATGCGTCACCGCCGAGGTCGTCTTGCGCCCGCAGCCGGTGGTGCCGTTCGGATTGGTCACCGACAGGTCGAACCCGCCCTCGAACCAGCCCCAGGTGATGCCGCGCGCGTTCAGCATGTCGCCGATGTTGCGCCCGGTCATCAGCGCGGTCTTGCCGTGCGAACAGACATCGCCCGTGGGATCGAGATCCGAGATCATCGTCCAGCCGCCCTGACCGTCGGGCACGACGCGGCCCTTGTCATAGGTGCCGTCGGCCTCCAGCGTCGCGCCGACCGGCAGCATCACGCCATTGGTCTGGCCCGACACCAGATTGATCGCCCCCGGGCTGGACGGGCCGAAGGTGGTCGAGAAGGAATTGTCGCTCATCGCGAAGTTCTGGGCATAGTTCCACAGCGCCGTGACGGTGTTGCCGTCGAAATAGCCCATCACCTGGCCCTTGGTGCCGAAGGACCCGGCGCCGCCCTTCGATCCGCGCCCGGTGTTGGCCGGGAACAGATCCATTTTGCCGCCGTCATAGGCCGCCTGTTCGGCGGTATAGCCGTGGTTCTGGTCGGCGGTGGCGGCCTGGGTGCGGTCCAGCCGGAAGGGCAGGGCGGCATCGGCGCCGTTCCCGGCGTTGGTCTTGTTGGGGTTGTGTTCCAGCAGGCCCGCGCTCAGCAGCGTGTTCGCCTCGGGCGTGGCCGGCGCGGCATGGAAGGCGGGTTCTCCCTTGGGGTTGGTGGCCTTGGGATAGGTGCCGAAGTAATGGTCGAAGGAGACGTTCTCCTGGAAGATCACGACCAGATGCTTGATCGGCGTCGCGGTGTTGGGGGCGGCGGTGACATGACCCGCAGTCTGGGCCTGGGCGCCCGGCGCGGCGGCACAGGCCAACGCCAGCGCCGATACGGCGGCGGCGATCTGCGGTCGGTGGATGCGTTTGATCATGGGTTCCCTCGTTCGGTGGCGGGTCCGGCACGGTGCTGGGGCCGGGACGTATACGGACTAGGCGGGGTCTCCAACACTTCGGTGAAGGGATGACTCACGTTTTCTCAATGTTGCGTGATGTGGCGGGGATCGCGCCCCGGTCGTGCCCCGGTTGCGCTGCGGCGAGGCGCGCGGTGGCCATTGCAAGGCTGCGGGCGCCGCCCTACCATGATAGGCATGGATCACGAAAACCTGCCTGTTGCCGCACCGGCCCCGAACGCCGCCCCGGACGCCGCCCCGGACGCCGACGAGATCGCCCGCCTCGCCGCGCGTTACCGGGCGGCGGCAGGGCCGGTGATGACGGCGGTCAACCTGCTTGGCTCTCAGGTCGAGAAACGGGTCGAGGCATTGCCCGACGCCGTGAAGGACCGGATCGAGACCGTCGTCGAAGGTGCCCTGCGGCGTGTCTATGGGCTGGCCGGCCGGACGCTGGGCCAGGGCGCCGGCACCGCCGAACCCGGGCATCGCTCGGCGGCGGTGCTGACCGGCGCGATCGGCGGCTTCGGCGGCCTGCCTTCGGCGCTGGCGGAACTGCCGGTGACGGTGACGCTGATCTTCCGCGCGATCCAGAAGATCGCGGCCTCCTACGGCTATGACCCGGCGGATCCCTCGGTGCGGCTGGAATGCCTGCAGGTGTTCGGCGCGGGCAGCCCGCTGCATCGCGATGACGGGGTCAACACCTCGTTCCTGGGCGCGCGGGTGGCGATCACCGGCCCGGCGCTGAACCGGGTGTTGGCGACGGTGGCGCCGCGCGTCTCGGTCGTGCTGAGCGAGAAGCTTGCCGCCCAGGCGGTGCCGCTGCTGGGCGCGGTGGCCGGGGCGGGGATCAACTACGCCTTCCTGCGCTATTATCAGGAAATGGCCCATGTCCGTTTCGGTCTGCGCCGGCTGGAAGATCGGGGCCATGATCGTGCGCAGGTACTGGCCGCC
Source organism: Allgaiera indica (assembly GCF_900106675.1). Lineage (GTDB taxonomy): Bacteria > Pseudomonadota > Alphaproteobacteria > Rhodobacterales > Rhodobacteraceae > Acidimangrovimonas > Acidimangrovimonas indica. Next base: position 202,912 of record NZ_FNOB01000002.1, on the reverse strand, counting down.
TTCCGCGCCGCCGCCGCCCGGCCGCCCGCGCGGCCCTAGCCGGGCGCGCCCCCCCCGCCGCGGCGCAGCAGGATTGCGCAGGAAACGGGCTGCTCCAGGCGCCGCGAACGCGCAGGATATCCGCGTCTGTCACACGGAGGTATCCCATGTCCTTTCGCATCCGCGGGCTCTCGCCCGATCCGTTCCGCCCGCTCTATGGCCTGTCTGACGAGGTGCTCGCCGCCCGGGGCGTGATCCGCCACGAGGTCGCCGCCGCCCCGGGCGTTCCCGACCGCGTTACCCTGCGCGATCTTGAGCCGGGCAAGACGGCACTGTTGCTGAACTACGAGCACCTGCCGGTTGATTCGCCCTACCGCTCGCGCCACGCGATCTTCGTGGCCGAGGGCGCCGAGACCCCCTATGACGCGGTGGACGAACTGCCCGAGGTACTGTCCCGTCGCGTTCTGTCGCTGCGCGGGATCGACGTGCGGGGCCATATTGTGGTGGCGGATCTTGCCGAGGGCGCGGAGATCGCGCCCGCGATCCGCAAGATGCTGGCGCAGGACGAGGTCGCATACATTCACAGCCATTACGCGATGCACGGCTGCTTCGCCGCGCGCATCGACCGGGCATGAGGGCGGGGCCCTGAGCGCAAGCGTGCCCGTGCGGGCGTGACGGGCCGCTAGTTCTCGTCCGCCTCCGCGTCGGCCTCGGTCCCTTCCTCCACCGCGTATTCGGTGAAGATCCGGCCCTGCAGCATGAAGAAGGCGAACATCGCGATGGTCAGCACGAAGGTCTTGAAGGTGACCCAGGTCTCGGTGCTCATGGTGCGCCAGACGATCTCGTTCAGCACGGCCATGCCCAGGAAGAAGACGCAGACCCGGCGGGTCAGGATCATCCAGCCCTCGTGCTTGAGCGGCACCACCTCTTCCATCACCACGCGCAGGTAGCTTTTGCCGCGCAACAGCCCGATGCCGAGGATGCCGCCGAACAGCAGGTAGATGATCGTGGGCTTCATCTTGATGAAGGCGGGATCGTTCAGCCAGACGGTCAGCCCGCCGAAGATCACCACCATCACTGCGGTGGTGATCTGCATCTTCGACAGATGCCCGGTCAGGCGCCACAGGATCGCGGTGGTGATCAGCATCAGCGGGATGAAGGCCGCGGTGACCAGGATGAAGCCGTCGTAATTGGTGCCCCCGATCATGAAATGCTGGCCCTTGAGCCGCATGTAGCCCAGGAAGAACACCAGGATCGGGCCGAATTCCAGCACCATCTTGACGATCGGATTGATCTTGCGTCCGGCCATTGCCCGCCTCCTGTCAGCCCGGGACGTGATGCCCCGGATCGCGCCCGCGCGCAAGGCACGGCCCGGATTAAACGCCCTATCGAATTGCTTCCGTCGCGGCGGCCGGGGGGCCGAAGGCGACCGTGCTCAGAGGGGGGCGCCGGGGCCCAGGGCTGCGGCGGTGCCCAGCAGGATCAATGCTTGGCCACCCCAATAGCACAGCCATACCGAGCGGGACAGCCAGGGCGACGGACGGTCCAGGCAAAAGAGTTCGATCGCAAGCAGCAGGTCGGACAACACGAACAATGCCGCCCCCAGCATCACCGTCAACGCCCGGCCGGGCAGGGTGAGCACCGCAAGCATCATCGCCGTGATCACCAGCACATAGCCGCGCACCGGCCATTTCAGCGCGCCGGTGCGCGGCGCCAGCCAGAATTCGGTGGACCCCGCCAGTACCAGCACCACCAGCGACGGCACGATCAACGGATCATTGGTGCCCATTCGCAGGAACAGCCAGGCATAGGCCAGGTGGCCCGCGGCAAAAGCCGCCATCCCGATCAGAAAGCTGCGCTGACCGGGGCGCGAAAGGGCCAAATCGCCCACCGCCCCCAGCGCCAGCCCCAAGGCGATCAAGGGTGGCGCCCCCAGCGGCAGCGCAGCGGCCGCCAGCAGCGCGGTGGCCATCGTCTTGAAAATGCTGCGCTGCCATGAAACCGGACGCGTGATCCAGCGCAGCAAATAGACCACCGCCAGTCCGAACCCCAGAGAGAACGCCATCCCCGCCATCAGCGGATCCCCGCTTTTCGGGCCGGCCCTTGCCTTGTTCGCGCCATGATTTCCTGCTTCGCTTTGCGCTCGGACCCCCCATTTACGCAATCCGGGCCCTCGCGGGAAGAGCACGATGTATCTGTTCGCCATAGCCACCTTGATGCCCGTGACCTTGTTCGCCGTCGGGGCCGCGCTGGGCGGCCTGTGGGCGCTGGCGGCACTGGCCTATATGACGGTCTTCGTCTTCGTGATGGACGAACGCGTGGCCTATGCCGGCGGCGCCGCGCAGGAGGGGGCCGAGTTTCCCGCCGCCGATCGGCTGTCGATCCTGCTGGGGGGGATGCATTTCGCGCTTTTGCTTCTGGCCATCGCCGCGGTCGGCGGGGCGACCGGCCTGGGCTGGGGGGCGCGGATCGCGCTTTTCATGGCCTTCGGGCTTTATTTCGGGCAGGTCAGCAATTCGAATGCGCATGAACTGATCCACCGTTCCCGTCGCGGTCTGTTCCGGCTGGGGATGTGGATCTATATCTCATTGCTTTTCGGCCACCATACCTCGGCCCATCGTCATATCCATCACCGTTTCGTCGGCACGGTCGATGACCCCAACACCGCCGTGCTTGGCCAGGGCTTCTACGCTTTCGCGCCGCAGGCTTGGTGGGGCAGCTTCCGCGCCGGGGCCGAGATCGAGACCGCCCTGCGCAAGAGCCGCCGCGCAGATGTCGGGCCGCACCCCTATGCGATCTACCTGGGTGGCGCGCTGGCCTGCCTGCTGCTGGTGGCGGCGCTTTTCGGGCTGGGCGGGGTGGTGTCGTACCTGCTGCTTGCCGCCTATGCGCAGATGCAATTGCTGGTGTCGGATTATGTGCAGCATTATGGGCTGGAGCGGCGCCGAGAGCGCCATGGCCGGACCCAAGCGGTGGGGCCCGGGCATTCCTGGAACGCGCCGCATTGGTATTCGGGCGCGATGATGCTGAACGCGCCTCGCCATTCCGCACATCATCAACATCCCGGCACCCCGTTTCCCGGCTTGGCATTGCCGGCACGGGGGGCGGCACCGATGTTGCCCTTCTCCTTGCCGGTGATGGGGGCCATCGCGCTTTTCCCGCCCTTGTGGCGGCGGATGATGGACAAGCGCGTCGAGCGCTGGCGCGCCAAGGCCCCGCCGCCGCCGCCAGCGGTGCCCGAGCCCGTCGTGTCGGGCCGCGCGTCCGGACGGCCCAGGCCCGTTGCCGTACCCACCGCGCCGGCCATCGCGAAGCGCAAGCCCCGGTCGGTCGCCGCAAATGCCCCTCAGACCGGCGATCGGGGGACCGACGCGCCCGCGCCCGAGGCTCGGGCCAAGACAACGGCGCCCGCGGCAGAGGGTATGGTAATTGCCGAAGCAGTGGCGCGTACGATGCGGAGCGAAACCGAAACCGGATAGGCTGGCGAGCCGGGCCAGGTGGTGAAATCGCAGCGATGTCGCTGCGATCTTGTCAAAGGCGTGACTTCATGGGATTGCGGTGCCATGGCCTCTGGTTCTGCCTGCATTCCCACGCGTGCCGATGGCGCGGACCCTGGTCGGGGCAGCGCCAGGGTATCGGCGGCGGCACAGCCCATGGCAGGTATGCTGTGGATGCTGGCCTCGGGGCTGTGCTTTGTCGCGGTCAACGCGATCGTCAAGTATCTGGGCGATGCCCTGCCGGCCAGCGAGGCCGCTTTCCTGCGTTATGCGCTGGGGCTGGTGTTCCTGGTGCCGATGCTGCGGCCGATCCTGCGCAACCGCTACACGCTGCGTTCGCTGTCGCTGTTTGCGGCGCGCGGGGTGGTACATGGGATGGGGGTGCTGCTGTGGTTCTATGCGATGGCGCGGATCCCGATCGCCGAGGTCACCGCGATCAACTATCTCGCGCCGGTCTATGTGACCATCGGCGCGGCGCTCTTCCTGGGAGAGCAACTTGCGGCACGCCGCATCGTCGCGGTCCTGGTCGCGCTGCTGGGCGTGGCGGTGATCGTGCGCCCGGGCTTTGCCGCCGTGTCATCGGGCGAGTTGGCGATGCTGGGGGTGGCGGTGTTCTTCGCGGCCTCCTACCTGATCGCCAAGAAGCTGGCCGATGAGGCCCCGGCGCCGGTGGTGGTGGCGATGCTGTCGATCACGGTGACGATCGCGCTGGCGCCGATGGCGGCCAGCAATTGGGTGACGCCCGCCTGGCACGAGGTGATCTGGCTGTCGATCGTCGCGGCCTTCGCCACGGCGGGGCATCTGTGCATGACCCATGCCTTCCGCCTGGCCCCGGTGACGGTGACCCAGCCGGTGACCTTCCTGCAATTGATCTGGGCCACCGCGATCGGCGCGATCTGGTTCAATGAGCCGGTCGATATCTGGGTGGTGACCGGCGGTGGCATGATCATCGCCGCGGTCAGCTTCATCACCTGGCGCGAGGCGGTGATCAAACGCCGGCTGGTGACGCCGGTGGTGAACCAGATGAAGGGCTAGGGCAGGGCTCGGCCCGATCTGGGCACGCGCCTGCCCGTGAGGCGCGTGGCGGAAGCTGGCCCTCTGTCGCCCCTAGCCCTCTGTCGCCCGGTGCGCGCCGTAGGCGCAGGGCGAGCGCCTGCCCGTCCCGTCACTTCCCGTCTCCCGTCGAAGGCGTGCCGACAATTGGCGGCGTGCCTTTGGCTCGACGGGCTGGTGCTTGGATGCTCTCATATAGCGCGGGCAGTCTCACGGGACCTTGCCGCGATAAATGGCGTCGCTCCCCCGCCACGAGGTGCCACCCCACGGCCAGGTGCGCGCTGCTCGGGCCGGGCCGGTCGGGCTCAGCCCGCGCGTCCGCCGGTCGGGTCCAGCAGCCGCCCCAGCACGCTGTCGCGCGTCACCTCGCCGATCACCCGGCCGTCCTCGGTTACGCCGACCGCGGCGTGATGGGCGCTGACCCGCGCCATGACTTCCTGGATCGGGGTCTCGGCGGCGACAGTCGTGGTCGGGGGGGCGCCGCCCACCGATTGCATCGCATCGCGCGCGGTCAGCACGCCCAGCGGGTTCATATGCGCCACGAAATCGGCCACGTATTCGGAAGACGGGTTCTGGAAGATTTCGCGCGCGGTGCCGCATTGCACGATCCGCCCGCCCTCCATCAGCGCGATCCGGTTGCCGATCTTGAAGGCTTCGTCCAGATCGTGGCTGACGAAGACGATCGTGCGGCGCAGCTTTTGCTGCAATTCCAGCAACTCGTCCTGCAGCTTGGTGCGGATCAGCGGGTCGAGGGCCGAGAAGGGTTCGTCCATCAACAGGATCGGCGCCTCGGTGGCAAAGGCCCGCGCCAACCCGACGCGCTGCTGCATGCCGCCCGACAATTCGCCCACCCGGCGGTCGGCCCAGTCCGACAGGCCCACCAGGTTCAGCTGCTGATCCACCTTCTCGCGGCGCTGGGCACGCGACATGCCGCCCAGTTCCAGCCCCAGGCCCACGTTCTCGCGCACCGTGCGCCACGGCAGCAGGCCGAATTGCTGGAACACCATCGACACCGTCTTCAACCGCAGCCGGCGCAGCGTCGCGGCATCGGCATGGGTCACGTCGATCAGACCCTCCCCGTCCGAGACATGCGCCGCGCCGCGCACCACCGGGTTCAGCCCGTTCACCGCGCGCAAAAGCGTCGACTTGCCCGACCCGGAAAGGCCCATCAACACCAGGATCTCGCCCTCGGCCACGTCGAGGCTGCAATCATGCACCCCCAGGACCTGATCGGTCTCGGCCTGCACCTTCTCGCGGCTATGGCCGCGGTCCATCAGCGGCAGGGCGCTTTCCGGGTCCTCGCCGAAGACGATCGAGACCTTGTCGAAGCGGACGGCGATGTTGCGGTCGGCACTCATTTGCGTGTCACCCTCAGCATCCGGTCCAGAAGCACCGCCACCACGACGATGATGAAGCCCGATTCAAACCCAAGCGCGGTGTTGACCTGGCTCAGCGCCCGCACCACCGGCACGCCCAGTCCATCGGCGCCCACATAGGCCGCGATCACCACCATCGACAGCGACAGCATGATGGTCTGGTTCAGCCCCGCCATGATCTGCGGAAAGGCATAGGGCAGTTCCACCTTCCACAGCCGCTGGCGCGGGGTCGAGCCGAAGGCGGTGGCGGCCTCGAGCAGCGTGGTGGGGGTGGAGGAAATGCCAAGCTGCGTCAGCCGGATCGGGGCGGGCAGCACGAAGATCACCGTGGCGATCAGGCCGGGCACCATGCCCAGGCCGAAGAAGATGATCGCCGGGATCAGATAGACGAAGGGCGGCAGCGTCTGCATCAGGTCCAAGAGCGGACTGACCACCTGATAGGTGCGCGGCCGGTGCGCCAGGAAGATGCCGATCGGCACCCCGATCCCCATGCACACCACGCAGGCCGCCAGCACCAGCGTCAGGCTTTGCGTCGTCTCCTGCCAATAGCCCTGGTTGAGGATGAACAGGAACCCCAGGAGCACCAGCAGGCCGATCTTCCACGACCGCTGCAGGAACCAAGTAAGCAACACGAAGGCCGCGACGACCACATAAGGTTGATAGACGTCGGGGTAGAGGGGTTTGTAGCCAGTGTAGAGGATCGGCATGTGCTCATACAGCCAAGCAGCAAAAGGCTTGAATGTGACAGCAGGGATCAACAACAAAAGCCATACGGTGTCATCAAAGATCCGCTGGAAGATGTGCGCGTCTACTGGGAACTGAAGAATCGACAATATTGAGCCGATCATCCGCTCCATCATTATAGACAGCCCGTCGAAAAACCATCCTGCGTGGTTCTGAAGCCAGTTGAAGAGGTCCGCGGCCACGCGGCCTACGGGGATCTTGTGGTCGGTAATCCAGTTCATCCTGCCCTGCCCAAGGTCGCGGGGCCCCGGACGATGCCCGGGGCCCGGCCGATCACATGCCCAACGCCTTGTCGACCGCGGCCACGGCGTCGCCGCCGTCCTTGGTCGTCACGCCTTTCAACCAAGGCTTGATCGCGTCGGGGTTGGCCTTGAGCCATTTCACCGCCGCCGCCTTCGGCTGGGCCCCGTCGTCAAGGATCGAGCCCATGATCTGGTTTTCCATCTTCAGGTTGAAGACCAGGTTTTCCAGGAGCTTGCCGACATTCGGGCATTGCTTGACGAAGCCCGCGTGCACGTTGGTATAGACCGTCGCGCCGCCGTAGTTGGGCCCGAAGAACTTGTCGCCGCCCGACAGGTAGGTCATGTCGAAACGGGTGTTCATCGGATGCGGCTCCCAGCCCAGGAAGATGATCGGCTTGTGGCGCTGCTTGGCGCGCTGCACCTGGGCCAGCATCCCCTGTTCGGAGCTCGGCACCATCTGGAAGTTTTTCAGACCAAACGCGTTCTGCTTGATCATCTTCAGGATTTCCTTGTTGCCGTCATTGCCCGGCTCGATCCCGTAGATTTTGTGGTCCAGCGCCTTGCCGTGCTTGGCGATGTCGGCAAAGCTCTTGATGCCCAGTTCGGCGCCGTATTTGTTGGTGGCCAGCGTGTATTTGGCGCCCTCCAGGTTGGCGCGCACCACATCCACCGTGCCGGCCTTCTTGTAGGGTGCGATGATGCTTTCCATGGTCGGCATCCAGTTGCCCAGGAACACCTGTACATCGCCCTTGGCCAGCGCCGTGTAGGTCACCGGGACCGACAGCATCTTGGTCTCGGTCTTGTAGCCCAGGGCGCCCAGGATGAACTCCGTCACCGCCGTGGTAGAGGTGATATCGGTCCAGCCGACATCCGAAAAGCTGATCGTGTCGCAGTTTGCTGCGGTTTCGGCCCGGGCGGCCTGGGCCGCGGGAAGGGCAAGGGCCAGCCCCGCGCAGGCTGTGAGGAGGGTCGTGCGAATGGTCATGAACGGGCTCCCATGTTGGTCTTCCGGTTTGGTCTTGCGCAAAGAAGCGCGGCATTGCGCCGCAACGTAACCCGCAGGCCACAAGCTTGCAAAGCGATATGAGGGGCTTTCTGCCCTTTTATTGATTGACGAGTCAATAAACCATGCGCTAGCCAGATTCAACAGCAGCAAGGAGCGGCGATGCCACGGCTTGGTATGGAACCGATTCGCAAGGCGGCGCTGGTCGAGGCGACGATTGCCGAGATCGGCCGGGCCGGCAGCCTGGACGTGACGGTGGCGCAGATCGCCCGCCGTGCGGGGGTGTCCTCGGCGCTCGCGCATCATTACTTCGGCTCGAAAGAGCAGATGTTCCTGGCCGCGATGCGCCACATCCTCAGCCTTTACGGCGCCGAGGTGCGCGGTGCGCTGGCGCTGGCCGAGGGCCCGCGCGACCGGCTGCGCGCGGTGATCCGGGCATCGTTCGCGGCCTCTTCCTTCCGGCGCGAAACCATCGGTGCCTGGCTGAATTTCTATGTCCTGGCCCAGACCGTGCCCGAGGTGCAGCGGCTGCTGCGGGTCTATCAGCACCGGATCTGTTCGAACCTGCGCGCCCCCCTGCGCGCCCTTGCGCCCGAACGGGCCGAGGCGCTGGCCGAAGGGCTGGCCGCGATGATCGACGGCGTCTATCTGCGCGAGGTTCTGGGCCAGCGCCCGCCCGACGGGGCGCAGGCCGCGGCCATGGTGCTGGATTACCTCGACGCGCAGCTTGGCGCCGGATCGAACAGCGGAGATGCGGCATGATCACGATCCTTGGGCGCGCGACCTCGTCCAACGTGCAGGCGGTGATGTGGGGCGTGGCGGAACTGGGCCTTGCGCATGAGCGCCTGGATTACGGCCATGTCTACGGCGGCACCGACACGCCCGAATTCCGCGCGATGAACCCCAACGGCCTGGTCCCGGTGCTGCGCGACGGCGATCTGGCGATGTTCGAAAGCTGCGCCATCCTGCGCTATCTGGCGGCGCGCTATGGCGACGGCGGCGCCTTCTGGCCCGCCGATCCGGTGGCCCGCGCCCGCGTCGACATGTGGGCCGAATGGGGCAAGACCAGCTTTGCCCCCGCCTTTACCGGCCCGATCTTCTGGTCCCGCGTCCGCACCCCCGCGCGCGACCGCGACGAGGCCGCCTTGACCCGCGCGATCGCGGCGTTTGAGGGCAGGCTCGACATCCTGGAGGGCCGGATCGGGCAGGGGGGCCATGTCTGCGGCGACGCCTTCACCCTGGCCGACATCGTGATCGGCCATGTGCTTTACCGCTGGTTCGACATCGACGTGCCGCGCCGTCCCCGTCCGGCGATCGAGGCCTATCACGACCGTCTCAAGGCCCGCCCGGCCTATGCCGGGCATGTCATGATCTCCTACGAACCGCTGCGCGCCAAGGGGGCCTGATGGAAGCCGACATCGTGATCGTGGGGGCCGGTTCCGCCGGCTGCGCCCTGGCCTACCGGCTGGCCGAGGCAGGGGTGCAGGTGCTGGTCATCGAACATGGCGGCACCGACGCGGGGCCGTTCATCCAGATGCCCGCCGCGCTTTCCTACCCGATGAACATGGCGCGCTACGACTGGGGCTACCGGTCGGAGCCCGAGCCGCATCTGGGCGGCCGCCGCCTCGCGGTGCCGCGCGGCAAGGTGCTGGGGGGGTCGTCCTCGATCAACGGGATGGTCTATGTGCGCGGCCATGCCCGCGATTTCGACCATTGGGCCGAGGCGGGCGCCTCGGGCTGGTCCTTCGCCGACGTGCTGCCCTATTTCAAGCGCATGGAGCATTGGCACGGCGGCGCGGACGGCGCGCCCAGCGACTGGCGCGGCGACAGCGGACCCCTGCACATCACCCGCGGCCCGCGGAAGAACCCGCTGTTTCAGGCCTTCGTCGAGGCCGGGCGGCAGGCCGGCTATCCGGTGACCGAGGATTACAACGGCCATCAGCAGGAAGGCTTCGGCGCGATGGAGGCCACGATCTGGCGCGGGCGGCGCTGGTCGGCGGCGAATGCCTATCTGAAACCCGCGCTGAAGCGGCCGAACTGCACGCTGATCCGGGCGCTCGCCCGCCGCGTGGTGATCGAGGAAGGCCGCGCAACCGGCGTCGAGGTGACGCGCGGCGGCCGCACGGAAGTGATCCGCGCCCGGCGCGAGGTGGTGCTGGCGGCCTCGTCGATCAACACGCCGAAGCTTCTGATGCTGTCGGGCATCGGCCCTGCCGCGCATCTGGCCGATCGCGGCATCGCGGTTGTCGCCGACCGCCCCGGCGTGGGCGGCAATTTGCAAGATCACCTCGAGGTCTATGTGCAGATGGCGGCGGCGCAGCCGATCACCCTTTACAAATACTGGAACCTGCGGGGCAAGGCGCTGCTGGGGGCGCAATGGCTGCTGACGCGGGGCGGGGGCCTTGCCGGTTCGAACCAGTTCGAAAGTGCCGCCTTCATCCGTTCGCGCGCGGGCATCGAATATCCCGACATCCAGTACCATTTCCTGCCGATCGCGGTGCGCTACGACGGCCGCGCGGCAGCCGAAGGCCATGGCTTTCAGGCCCATGTCGGTCCGATGCGGGCGCAATCGCGCGGCACGGTGCGGCTGGGGCCGAACCCCGAGGCCCCCCCCGAGATCCGCTTCAACGCGATGTCCGAGGCCCGGGACTGGGAGGAATTTCGCGCCTGCATCCGCCTGACCCGCGAGATCTTCGCGCAAGACGCCTTCAAACCCTATGTGAAGCACGAGATCCAGCCCGGCGCCGCGGTCCAGAGCGACGACGAGATCGACGCCTTCATCCGCGACCATGCCGAAAGCGCCTATCACCCCTGCGGCACCGCCCGGATGGGCCGGCGCGACGATCCCGGCGCCGTGGTCGACCCGGACTGCCGGGTGATCGGGGTGGACGGCCTGCGCGTGGTCGACAGTTCGATCTTTCCGCGCATCACCAACGGCAATCTCAACGGCCCGTCGATCATGGTGGGAGAGAAGGCCGCCGACCATATCCTGGGCCGGGGCCTTTTGCCGCCCTCGAACGCCGAGCCCTGGATCAACCCGGGCTGGCGAATCGCGCAGCGCTGATCTGGCGCGCGACTTGACCGGTATCAAGGCCGGGCGGTGGGGGGGGGCGTTAGCCTGGGCGAAAGATCCCCGGGAAGGAGCGCCCCCTTGAGCATCACCCCGCATGAACTGCACGACGACTTCCCCGCCGAGGCCGACCGGATCGCCGCGCTGAAAGCCGCGAACGCCCATTTCGCCCGTCTGGTCGACGAATACCACGCACTCAACCGCGCGGTACATGGCGCCGAGACCAATACCCATCCCACGGACCGCGCCCACGAGGCCGACATGCGTCGCAAGCGCGTGGCGCTGAAGGATGAGATCTGGAGGATGCTGCAACGGGCCTGAACGCCGCGACGGCCTGCCCTGCGCCCCCGTACCCAAGCCGGCGGCGCGGCGGGCGGCGCCGTGTCGCTGATCGCGCCATCCTGACCGCTGGACGCCGCCACTTTGCAAAGGCTAGGATCGGGTTCGCAAACCGCGTGGAGGCCCGATGTCCACTCCGAAACTCTATGCCGGCCTGAAGCTGCGCGAGATCCGCACCAATCTGGGGCTGACCCAGAAGGCCTTTGCCGGCAAGCTGGGCGTGTCGCTGCCCTATCTGAACCAGATGGAGAACAACCATCGCCCGGTATCGGCCGGGGTGGTGCTGGCGCTGGCGCGGGAATTCAGGCTGGACGTGACCGAGCTGTCCACCGACGATGCCGAACGCATCGTCAGCGACATGCGCGAGGCGCTGGCCGATCCGGTCTTCGGCCCCGCCGCGCCGCCGATCGCGGATCTGCGGCTTGCGGCCTCGAACGCCCCGGCCCTGGCGCGCGCCTTCCTCGATTTGCACCGCGCCTACCGGCGGACGCATGAGCGGCTGGCCTCGCTCGATGAGGCGCTCGACACCAAGGATGCGACGCTGCGGCCCTCGCCATGGGAGGAGGTGCGCGATTTCTTCCACTACTGCGACAATTACATCGACGCGGTGGACCGCGCGGCCGAGCATTTCGCCAGCCCCGCGGGCCGTCCAGGCGACCCGATGCGCGCAGCCCAAGAGGCCCTGGCCCACCAGGGCGTCACCTTCACCCGGGCCGATGGGCCGTGGCTGCGGTATTTCGACCCCGATACCAAGCAGTTGACGCTTTCCTCGCGTGCGCCGGGCAGCACGCAGCGTTTTCAGGCGCTGCATCAGGTGGCCCTTCTCGCGCAGAACGAGTTGCTGGAAGCCACGCTGGATCTGGCCCGTTTCCAGACCGCCGAGGCACGCGCGATCGCCAAGATCGGGCTTGCGAACTACTTCGCCGGTGCCGCGCTGATGCCCTATCGGCTGTTCATGGCCGCCGCGCAGGAGACCCGCCACGACCTGGAGCGCCTGGCCGACCGCTTCGGCGCCTCGATCGAACAGGTGGCGCATCGCCTTTCCACCCTGCAGCGCCCCGGCGCCAAGGGCATTCCTTTCTTCTTCGTGCGGGTGGATCAGGCCGGCACGATCACCAAGCGCCATTCGGCCACGCGGCTGCAGTTTGCCCGCTTCGGTGGTGCCTGCCCGCTTTGGAACGTACACCGCGCGTTCGAAACGCCGGGCCGTTTCCTGCGTCAGCTGGCCGAGACGCCGGACGGCGTGCGCTATCTTTGCCTGGCGCGCGAGGTGTCGAAGCCCGCGGGATCTTTCCGGGCGCCGGTCCGGCGCTACTCGATCGGGCTGGGTTGCGAGGTGCAGCATGCCGGCGCCCTGGTCTATGCCGATGATCTGGACCTGACCCGCAGCTTTGAGCCGATCGGCATCTCCTGCCGGATCTGCGAGCGGCCCGATTGCCATCAGCGCTCGGTCCCGCCGCTGGAGCGGCGCCTAAGCGTCGATCCCGGCAAGCGCGGGATCCTGCCCTACGAGATCGGGGGATAGCTGCGCGGGGACACGATCGGATGTCGCTGCGCAACTAGAGGTTGATCTCGACGCGCTTAGTGCGAAGAACATGGACGTCTGATCGGGCGGCCGTTCGCGTCCGTGACGGCATGCAATTTGGTGTTCATGCCCCCGTGGTTCGACGGATCAGACGCCCACGCCCCTCGTTTTCGACTGCAGGCCCAAGGCCGTGCGATCGGCTTTCAGATACTTGCGCGGGCTCACCCGATCATGGTCGTCTTCCGATCCGCCGCTTCCGCAGCCATTGACGCGCCTGTCATTCGTCAGGATCTTTCGCGGAGAACTGTCCAGCTCGCGATCGTAACCGAGAGGATTGTCGAAAGGATCGGTCTCCGCGCTGTTCTTGAGCGCGGCGGCCGCGAGTAGCTTCCGGTGGAAGTTTCTCAATCGCGCCTCGATCAGATCGGCACTCTGATCGGGCAGGCCGAGCGCTGCCTCAATGAAGGGTATGCGGGGCATGACAATCCTCGTCCGTTGCCGAAGCGGCAGGCGCCATCGGCTTCGCAAGAAAGATCTTTGCGAGTGTGTCCTTACAAATGTGGCAAACGCCCGGTGGCCTGGATCGTAGGTCGGTCCGAAGCAGGGCCGGGGAGTGTTTGGACGATGCTGAGGGTGAGGCTGGCGGTCAAGACGGGCGCTAGGAGGCTGCTAGGGCGTAAGCTTGGCCGAGGGCTGCTAATGCCGCTAGAGCCAATATATATTAACATATTGAAAATAAATGCTTATGTATGAAGTCTGCTCTCGATGAGCGATTACTGCCTTGTTTGTGAGCGCCCCAAACCCGGAAAATGTGTCTCAACAGGCTATCGTATCATCATCACGGCGACTGCTACGACAACGCCCAGGCGGCGGACCGGCCTGTTTGCAGATTTTCAATTCGCAGCAAGTACCCTGCCAAATGTTTGCAAATTTGACGAATTCCCCTTTGGTCGGTCGGTCTTTCCCGCTAATGTCCCGCCCAGCGAGGGGCCGCGCCCGGGCGGCTCGGAGGACCCGGAGAGATCGCCGATGAAGGATATCCTGCAACAGCTGGAAGATCGCCGCGCCGAGGCCCGGCTGGGGGGGGGCGAGAAGCGGATCGCGGCGCAGCACGCCAAGGGCAAGCTTACCGCGCGCGAGCGGCTCGAACTGCTGCTCGATGAGGGCAGCTTCGAGGAATTCGACATGTTCAAGGCCCACCGCTGTACCGATTTCGACATGCAAGACAGTCGCCCGGCGGGCGACGGCGTGATTACCGGCTGGGGCACGGTGAATGGCCGCATGGTCTACGTCTTTTCCCAGGATTTCACCGTTTTCGGCGGATCTTTGTCGGAAACTCATGCCGAAAAGATCTGCAAGATCATGGATATGGCGGTGCAGAACGGGGCGCCGGTAATCGGGCTGAACGATTCCGGGGGCGCGCGGATCCAGGAAGGCGTCGCCTCGCTGGCGGGTTACGCCGACGTGTTCCAGCGCAATATCATGGCCTCGGGCGTGGTGCCGCAGATCAGCGTCATCATGGGGCCCTGCGCAGGCGGCGCGGTCTATTCCCCGGCGATGACCGATTTCATCTTCATGGTGCGCGACACCTCCTACATGTTCGTCACCGGCCCCGACGTGGTGAAGACCGTCACCAACGAGATCGTGACCGCCGAGGAACTGGGCGGCGCCTCGACCCATACCAGGAAATCCTCGGTCGCCGACGGCGCCTTCGAGGATGATGTCGAGGCGATGATGGAGGTGCGGCGGCTGATCGACTTCCTGCCCGCTTCGAACCGCGAAAAGCCGCCGGTGCGGCCGTTCTTCGACGACCCCGCGCGGCTGGAACGCAGCCTCGACACGCTGATCCCGGACAACCCCAACCAGCCCTACGACATGAAGGAGCTGATCCTGAAGGTCGCGGACGAGGGCGACTTCTATGAGATCCAGCAGGATTTCGCGAAGAACATCATCACCGGTTTCATCCGGCTGGAGGGCTCGACCGTCGGCGTGGTGGCGAACCAGCCCATGGTGCTGGCGGGGTGCCTCGACATCGACAGCAGCCGCAAGGCCGCGCGTTTCGTGCGCTTTTGCGATGCCTTCGAGATCCCGATCCTGACCTTCGTCGATGTGCCCGGCTTTCTGCCGGGGACCGGGCAGGAATACGGCGGCGTCATCAAGCACGGGGCGAAGCTGTTGTTCGCCTATGGCGAGGCGACGGTGCCGAAGGTGACCGTCATCACCCGCAAGGCCTATGGCGGCGCCTATGACGTGATGGCCTCGAAACATCTGCGCGGCGATTTCAACTATGCCTGGCCTACCGCCGAGATCGCGGTGATGGGCGCCAAGGGCGCGGTCGAGATCCTCTATCGTTCCGAACTGGGCGATGCCGAGAAGATCGCGCAGCGCACGAAGGATTACGAGGACCGCTTCGCCAACCCCTTCGTCGCCGCCGAAAAGGGCTTTATCGACGAGGTGATCCAGCCGCATTCCACCCGCAGGAGGGTGGCGCGGGCCTTCGCCAGCCTGCGCGGCAAGAAGCTGCAAAACCCGTGGAAGAAACACGACAACATTCCGCTTTAGGGGGCTTCTATGGCCGCGCTCGACGTCGTCAAACTGGACATTCCGGCCGAAGCCCGTGATCCGCTGATCCAGGGTCTCGATCTGTCGATGTTTTCGAAGGCGGACCTGCTGAACATGCTGCTGCAGCGGTCCGAGGTGCTTTACGACGTGCCGCGCTATGGCCAGGTGATCAAGGCCTGGGGCGCGGGCGACACCGCCCCGATCGAGGCGCAGATCGACCGGCTGGGCGACGAGATCGCGCGCCGCGTCGCGGGCGTCCTGCATGCCGAATACCGCGCCCTGCGCCCGGCGCTGAAGGATCTGGCGCCCGGGCGACTGGCCGATATCGGTTGCGGCTATGCGATCTGGGATCTCTTCGCGTTCCGCGATCTGGGTTGCGATATCGTGCTGATCGATATCGAGACCAACGCGCACCGCCATTTCGGCTATGCCGAAGAGGGCGCGGCCTATACCGATCTGGCCACCGCGCGCGCCTTTCTGCAGGCCAACGGCGTGGCCGCGGACCGCATCACCACGCTCAACCCCGATCGCGACGATCTGGCGGCGGGCGCGGGCCGTATCGACCTGGCGGTCAGCTTCGTCTCCTGCGGCTTTCACTATCCGGTTGCGACCTATCTGCCGTTCTTCCGCGATCAGGTGGCGCCCGACGGGGCGGTGCTGGTCGATCTGCGCGCGCGCCGGTCGGATGAACAGGTCTGGGATCTGGTCGGGCTGGGCCGGATCGAGGTGCTTGCCGGACATCCCAAGGCGCGGCGCGTGTTGCTGCGCAAGACCGGGTAGGGCCATGACGCGGGGCAGGATCTTGATATTTTGCGCGCTGCTTTCGGCGTTGCCGGGCGCGGCCCGGGCTGCGGGCGGGGCCGCGACAGCAACGCAAGCCGCGCCAGCGGCCGCGCTGATCCCGCTGCCGTCGGGGCAGGTGGTGACGCTTTTCCAGGTCATCTGGCCCCGTGCGGACGAGCGCCGCGGTGAGCGCCGCCTGCGCTATCGCTTTGTCGCCCCGCGGATCGCGCGCGACGCGGCGCGACGGGTGGATGCCCGCGCGGTCGAGGACGATATGCTTCATCTTTGCACGCACGTCGCGTTGCCGGCGCTGCGCCAGGACGGACGGCAGATCGACGAGATCGTGATCACGCTGATGGCGCGGCCGGTACCGTTCGGTTCGACCGATCCGCAGGTGCGCCAGTTCATCGACACCTTCCTGCCCGAAGGTGACCAATGCCAGTGGGAGGGCCTGTGATGGCACGGCATGGCGGCAAGGGGCCGCGCTCGGCACGCAAGCAGCAAGGGAGTGGCGGCCATTCCGGGGCGGAGATGGTCAAGCATCGCGGCTTTCCCGGCCGCATGCCCGGGACCGATTTCCAGTTCACCATCCGCCGCGCCGCCAAGGAAGGCGCCAGCCGGATCCTGCGGCGCGAGCGCTACGCCGATCGCCGCGCCGTCGACCGCGCCGCCGATCGGGCCTTCATGACGGCGCTGTGGGAGCATTTCGGCGAAGAACCCTTCGTGCGCGGCAATCTCGATGCCGGGCGGCTGTCGTGGCTGATCGGGCGCGAGGTGGTGGCAGTCGACGACCCCTTCGATCCGCAGGACTACAATGCGCTTATGCGTGTCGACCGTGCCGTGGCAGAAGCAAGCTTTCCCGAGATCTTCGCCGAGAATACGGCGATGGGCTGGCGCGACGAGGACGATTGGGACGGTGTCGACGACGCCGACGACACGGCGGGTGACGGGGACGCAGGCCGGGGCGGAAGCAACCGCGGGGGGCGGGCTTCGGCATGATTCCGCGCAACCCCCAAGCGAAACGGCAAGGAACTGCGCAGATTCAGGGGGCGGGAAGTTTCGGCTTCCCCCGGGCCAAGGCCTGCGACATGCTGACCCATGAGGCGCGGCATACCCATTCCGCGGCTCTGATTTGTCAAGACCGTTACCCTTCCCCTACCCTTAGGCCAGACCCTCCCCGGGTCTGGCCGCCTTTTTTTGACGGAACACCGTCGGCACGGTTTTCCCGGGCGCGCAGGGAACCGCTCTGCGCCCGGCGGCGTTGCCATCGTGGAAATCAGGGAGGAGGCCGGAACATTTTCCGTATCTCCCTGTCGGTTAACAATGAGGAGACGTTAAAATGCAGATCGCTTCCAACCTGCCTGTCAAATCTAACCTGTCTGCCAAGCTGGGGAAATTCGCCATCGCGGCGGTGCTTGTCAGCTCGCTCGCCGGCTGCTTCCAAAACGATGCGCAGCGCGGCGTGGCCGGGGCGGTCGCGGGTGGCGCGATCGCGGGTGCGACTGGCGGAAGTGTCGGGACCGGGGCTCTCATCGGCGGTGCGGCCGGTGTGTTCTGCCGCGACGCGGGGGCGAAGGCCTGCCGCAACAAATAACGGCTCGCTGACCGGGCGCGCTCGGCCGCGTCCGGCCCCTCGGGCCACCAATTACATCGACGCCATCGCGGCTGCCTGCCGCGGTGGCGTCTTGTCGTTCGCGGAGGTGGCCGCAACGTGCCGCCCCGTCAGTCGGGAAGGGCGGAGATGTTCAAGAAGATCCTGATCGCAAACCGGGGCGAGATCGCCTGCCGGGTCATCAAGTCGGCGCGCAAGATGGGCATCAAGACGGTGGCCGTCTATTCCGATGCCGACCGCAATGCGCTGCATGTGAAGATGGCCGACGAGGCGGTGCATATCGGGCCGCCGCCCGCCAAACAAAGCTATATCGTGATCGACAAGATCCTGGCCGCGATCAAGGCAACGGGCGCCGAGGCGGTTCATCCCGGCTATGGATTTCTTAGCGAAAACAAGAAGTTCGCGGAAGCTCTTGATGCGGCGGGCGTGGCCTTCATCGGGCCGCCGGCGGGCGCGATCGAGGCCATGGGCGACAAGATCACCTCGAAAAAGCTGGCCGCCGAGGCGGGGGTGTCCACGGTGCCCGGCTACATGGGCCTGATCGGCGATGCCGAAGAGGCGGTGAAGATCAGCCGGGATATCGGCTATCCGGTGATGATCAAGGCCAGCGCCGGCGGCGGCGGCAAGGGCATGCGCATCGCCTGGAGCGACGACGAGGCGCGCGAGGGCTTCCAATCCTCGAAGAACGAGGCCGCGGCCAGCTTTGGCGACGACCGCATCTTCATCGAGAAATTCGTGACCCAGCCGCGCCATATCGAGATCCAGGTGCTGGCCGACAAGCACGGCAATTGCGTCTATGTAAACGAGCGCGAATGCTCGATCCAACGCCGCAACCAGAAGGTCATCGAAGAGGCGCCTTCGCCCTTCCTCGACCCCGAGACGCGCCGCGCGATGGGTGAACAGGCGGTGGCGCTGGCGAAGGCGGTGGATTACGCCAGCGCGGGCACGGTGGAATTCATCGTCGACGGCGACAAGAACTTCTACTTCCTCGAGATGAACACCCGCCTTCAGGTCGAACATCCGGTGACCGAACTGATCACCGGGATCGACCTGGTCGAACAGATGATCCGGGTGGCGGATGGCCAGAAGCTGCCCTTCGCGCAATCCGATATCGGCATCAACGGCTGGGCGATCGAAAGCAGGCTATACGCCGAGGACCCCTATCGCAACTTCCTGCCCTCGATCGGGCGGCTGACGCGCTATCGCCCGCCGGCCGAGGTGGCCACGGGCACGGCGGCGGTGCGCAACGATACCGGCGTGTTCGAGGGCGGCGAGATCAGCATGTATTACGACCCGATGATCGCCAAGCTTTGCACCTGGGCGCCGACGCGAGAGGCCGCCATCGACGAGATGCGCCGCGCCCTTGACGGCTTCGAGGTCGAAGGCATCGGCCACAACCTGCCGTTTCTTTCGGCGGTGATGGACCATCCGCGTTTCATCTCGGGCAACATCACCACCGCTTTCATCGCCGAGGAATATCCCGACGGCTTCACCGGCGCGACGCTGGACGACGCCCAGATCAGCCGGATCGCCGCGGCGGCGGCGGCGATGCACCGCGTGGCCGAGATCCGGCGCGCGCGCATCTCCGGCCGGCTCGGCAACCATGAACGCCATGTCGGCAAGCATTGGGTCGTCTGCCTCGCGGGGCAGGAGATCGAGGTTCAGATCGAGGCCGATCGCGCCGGGTCCACCGTCACCGTGGGCGGGCGCGAATTGCGGGTGGAAAGCGACTGGACCCCGGGGCAGTCGCTGGCGCGGCTGACGGTGGGCGGCGCGCCGCTGGTGCTGAAGGTCGACGAGATCGCGGCCGGCTACCGCATCCGCAGCCGGGGCGCGGATCTGAAGGTCTATGTCCGGCGTCCCCGCGCGGCCGAACTGGCGCGGCTGATGCCCGAAAAGCTGCCGCCCGACACCTCGAAGCTTCTGCTATGCCCGATGCCGGGGCTGGTGGTGAAGATCAACGTGTCCGAGGGCGACGAAGTGCAGGAGGGCCAGGCGCTGGCCACCGTCGAGGCGATGAAGATGGAAAACATCCTGCGCGCGGAACGCAAGGGCGTGGTCAAGAAGGTCAATGCCGAACCCGGCGCCAGCCTGGCGGTCGACGACGTGATCATGGAGTTCGAGTGACGCGATGGATCTGGTCCTGCTTCTTGGCGCGCACCGGACCGGCTCGACCGCGCTGGAACGGGTGCTGGCGCGCAATGAGGGCGCGCTGGGTGAGGCAGGGCTGACCTTCTGGCCGCAGGCCGAGCTGCGCCGCGATCCCGCCTTCAACGACGCTTTCGCGCTGACCCGGCGCGCGGCGCGCAAGCCTGCCGCAAGCAAGGCGCTGGAAGGATTGCGCGCGCGACTTGCGGCCCAATGGCAGGGCGCGGCCGAGCAGGGGATGCGCGGCGTGCTTCTGTCCGAGGAAAACATGCTGGGCCATATGGCTGCGAACCTGCGCCGCGGGGCCTTCTACCCGCGCGCCGCGGCGCGTCTGCGGGCCTATGCGGCGCTCTTGCCCGCCGCGCCGCGGCGCATCGGGCTGGGCATCCGCTCCTATGCCGATTACTGGATCTCGGCCTATCGCTACAGCCTGCCGCGCCACGACCTGGCCGAATTTTCCCTGCTGCGTTCGGCCCTGACGGCACAGAAGCGGGGGTGGTGCGATCTGGTCACCGATATCGCCACCGTCTTTCCCGAGGCCGAGCTGCTGGTCTGGCCGCAAGAGGCGCTGGGCACGGCGCTGCCCGCGGTCGCGGCGCGGCTGACCGGCTATCCGACCGAGGCGCCCGCGCTGACCGTGCCCGCGCGGCGCATCAATGCCGCGCCTCAGGCCGGGGATGCCGCGCTGATCCATGACCTGCGCCGCGACACGCCGGGGCTGAAGGGGGCCGAACTGGAAGCCGCGCTTGCCAGCCTGCGCGCCGCCCGCACGCAGGCGACCGACACGCAGGATCAGGAATTCACCGCGCTGCAGCGCCGGGGCTTCGCCCACCGCTATGCCGAGGATCTGGCCGAGATGGCCGACGGCCATGCCGGCGCGCAGCTGATTGCCAGCCCACCGCCCGCGGCGCCCGGGGACGACGCCGGAAGCGAACTCGACGCCGCGGCCGCGCGCGGGATGGCCTGGCCAGTGGACGAAAGGGACGCAAGATGAGCGACAGGATGAACGATTGGAAGGCCCTGGCCGAGAAGGAGCTGCGCGGTCGCCCGCTGCAGGACCTGACCTGGCACACGCTGGAGGGCATCGACGTCAAGCCGCTTTACACCCAGGCCGATACCGACGGTCTGGCGCATATGGGGGGGCTGCCGGGCCTTGGCCCCTTCACCCGCGGCCCGCGCGCCACCATGTATGCCGGCCGGCCCTGGACGATCCGCCAATATGCGGGCTTTTCCACGGCCGAGGAATCGAACGCCTTCTACCGCCGCGCGCTGGCCGCCGGGCAGCAGGGCGTGTCGGTGGCCTTCGATCTGGCCACCCACCGCGGCTATGACAGCGACCATCCGCGCGTCGTGGGCGATGTCGGCAAGGCGGGCGTCGCGATCGACAGCGTCGAGGACATGAAGATCCTTTTCGACGGCATCCCGCTCGACCAGGTCAGCGTCTCGATGACCATGAACGGCGCGGTGATCCCGGTGTTGGCGAACTTCATCGTCACCGGGGAAGAGCAGGGCGTGAACCGCGCGGTCCTGTCGGGGACCATCCAGAACGACATCCTCAAGGAGTTCATGGTCCGCAACACCTATATCTATCCGCCCGAGCCCTCGATGCGGATCATCGCGGACATCATCGAATACACCGCCAACGAGATGCCGAAGTTCAACTCGATCTCGATTTCCGGCTACCACATGCAGGAGGCGGGCGCGAACCTGGTGCAAGAGCTTGCCTATACCCTGGCCGACGGGCGCGAATATGTGCGCACCGCGATCAAGGCCGGCATGGATGTGGACAAGTTCGCAGGGCGGCTGTCGTTCTTCTTCGCGATCGGGATGAACTTCTTCATGGAGGCCGCCAAGCTGCGGGCCGCGCGCCTTTTGTGGCACCGGATCATGTCGGAATTCGGCGCGAAGAAGCCCGGCAGCCTGATGCTGCGCACCCATTGC
This sequence comes from Allgaiera indica, assembly GCF_900106675.1. Classification (GTDB taxonomy): domain Bacteria; phylum Pseudomonadota; class Alphaproteobacteria; order Rhodobacterales; family Rhodobacteraceae; genus Acidimangrovimonas; species Acidimangrovimonas indica. The sequence goes on along the minus strand of NZ_FNOB01000002.1, from coordinate 181,038 downwards.
CAGACCTCGGGCGTCAGCCTGCAGGAGCAGGACCCCTACAACAATATCATCCGCACGGCGTATGAGGCTATGGCGGCGGCGCTGGGGGGCACGCAATCGCTGCACACCAATGCGCTGGACGAGGCGATCGCGTTGCCCACCGAATTCTCGGCCCGGATCGCGCGCAACACCCAGCTGATCTTGCAAGAAGAGACCGGCATTACCAATGTCGTCGATCCGCTGGCCGGTTCCTATTACGTCGAAAGCCTGACGGCGGAACTGGCCGAAAAGGCCTGGGCGCTGATCGAGGAGGTCGAGGCGATGGGCGGCATGACCAAGGCGGTGGCCTCGGGCATGCCGAAGCTGCGCATCGAAGAGACCGCGGCGCGGCGCCAGGCGATGATCGACCGCGGCGAAGAGGTGATCGTCGGCGTCAACAAGTACCGCAAGGACCGCGAGGATCCGATCGACATTCTTGATGTCGACAACGTCAAGGTGCGCGAGGCCCAGGTGGCGCGGCTTGCGCGGGTCCGCGCGACCCGCGACGAGGCCGCCTGTCAGGCGGCGCTGGACGAACTGACCCGCCGCGCGGGCAACCCAGCGAACGGGGGCGGCAACCTTCTGGAGGCGGCGGTCGAGGCGGCGCGGGCGCGCGCCAGCGTGGGAGAGATTTCGATGGCGATGGAAAAGGTGTTCGGCCGTCACCGGGCCGAGGTGAAGACGCTGGCCGGAGTCTATGGCTCGGCCTATGAGGGCGACGCGGGCTTTGCCGCGATCCAGAAGGATGTGGAGGCCTTCGCCGAGGAAGAGGGCCGCCGTCCGCGGATGCTGGTGGTGAAGATGGGCCAGGACGGCCACGACCGCGGCGCAAAGGTGATCGCCACGGCCTTCGCCGATATCGGCTTCGATGTCGATGTGGGGCCCTTGTTCCAGACCCCGGAAGAGGCCGCCCAGGATGCGATCGACAACGACGTGCATGTCGTGGGGATTTCTTCGCAGGCCGCGGGGCACAAGACGCTGGCGCCGAAGCTGGTCGAGGCTTTGAAGGAAGCGGGGGCGGGCGATATCCTGGTGATCTGCGGCGGCGTGATCCCGCAGCAGGATTATCAATATCTCCATGACCATGGGGTCAAGGCGATCTTCGGGCCCGGAACCAACATCCCCGAAGCGGCGAAGAACATCCTGACACTGATCCGCGAGGCGCGGGGCTGACAGCCGCGGTATTGCCGATCGGGGGGAAGGGGGCTTTGCCGGGGCAAGGACCGGCCGGCCCGAAGGTAAGATGCAAGAGCCCCGATATCGCGACCAAAGGCAGGGGCGCGGCCCCGGCTCTGCGAGCGTATTTGAAGAACGATGAAGGTGGAAGGCGGCCTTTGCGTCTTGCTGCGGGAAATGACCCGGCAGGTGGCGGGGGTGTGAAACCCCCGGCGCCGTGATGCGCAGACCGTGCGTGGCCGCGACGCCGAAGGCCCCGGCCGACCGGTTTGCCGGCGGCGCTATCCGGTGCGGGCTTAGGTGAGCTTGGCCAGAAGCGCGAGGAAACAATCGCGTTCGGATTCGGTCAGCGGGGCCAGGGTGTCGCGCGTGACCGCCTGCGCCTGGGCCACGCGCGCTTCGTAAAGGGCGCGGCCCTGTGACGAGGCGGCCAGAGTGATGCGGCGCTGATCGCCCGGATCGCGTCCGGCCGTGACCAGCCCCTTGGCGCGCAGCCGGTCTATCACGCCCTTGATCGTCGCGGCGTCCATCGCCGTCTGCCGCCCCAGCGCGTTCTGTGATTCGGGGCCGGCCTCGCACAGTTTCGCCAGCGCGGCGAACTGGGTCGGCGTCAGGTCGGGGATCTGGGTCGCAAATATAGCCAGATGTCGCTGCGTGGCGCGGCGCAGCAAGAACCCCACCTGCCGGTCAAGTATGTATTCTGTCGTGTCGCTTTCCATCCTGCCCCGATCCTTTCGGTTCGGCGCACCCTCCGCAAGCCCGAAATCGGACCATCGGCGCCGCGACCCGCTTCCAGCGCCTTTCCAGGGACACAAACCATTGACAGCGCCGGGGGGCACAGGTCTATGTTTGTGTACGAACAATAAGCTTCGGGGAACGACCCATGGCCCCCTATCACCGGCCCGAAACCCTGCCCGATGCGCTGCGCCTTCTGGCCTCTGGCGGCGCGGTGGCGGCGGCCGGCTGCACCGATCTGTTCCCTGCGACGCCGCGTGCCGCGCTGTCGGGATCGGTGGTCGATCTGACCCGGGTGGCGGAGCTGCGCGGCATTTCCGAGACCGGCGAGGGCTGGCGCCTGGGCGCGGCGACGCGCTGGTCGGAATTGTTGCGCACGCCGCTGCCGCCCGCCTTCGATGGGCTGAAGGCCGCCGCGCGCGAGGTCGGATCGGTCCAGATCCAGAACGCGGGTACGCTGGGTGGCAATCTGTGCAACGCCTCGCCCGCCGCCGATGGCGTGCCCTGCCTGCTGACGCTGGAGGCCGAGGTCGAACTGGCCTCGGCCCGCGGTGACAGGCGGTTGCCGCTGGCCACCTTCATCACCGGCGCGCGCCGTACCGCGCTTGACCCGGGCGAGGTGCTGGTCGCGCTGCATGTGCCGGCGCGGGCCGCGCGCGGGCGGGGGGCGTTTCGCAAGCTGGGGGCGCGGCGCTATCTGGTGATCTCGATCGCGATGGTCGCGGCGCGGCTGGAACTGGCGGGCGGCCGCATCGCCACGGCAGCGCTGTCGGTGGGCGCCTGTGGCCCGGTCGCGACACGCCTGCCCGCGCAGGAGGCCGCGCTGCTGGGCCTTGCCCCCGACGCGGCCGCCGCACAGGTCAGCGCGGCGCTGGTGGCCCCTGCGCTGTCGCCCATAGGCGACGTGCGCGGCGGCGCGGAATACCGGATCGAGGCGGCGGTGGAATTGCTGCGCCGGGCGCTGTCGGATCTGACCATTCAGGGTTTTGCGAAGGGGGACATGCGATGAACCGGGAAAGCACGATGACCCGTCTGCGCGTCAACGGCCAGAGCTTTCCCGTCGCCGCCGATCCGGCCCGGCGCCTAAGCGACCTTCTGCGCGAGGACCTGGGGCTGCGCGGCATCAAGGTTGGTTGCGACGCGGGCGATTGCGGCGCCTGCACGGTCTTGCTTGACGGTGCCCCGGTCTGCGCCTGCCTGACGCCGATGGCCCAGGCCGAAGGGCACGAGATCCGCACCGTCGAGGGGCTGCGCGGCGCGGCGCTGGATGCCTTGCAGACGGCCTTTTTGCGCCATGGCGCGGCGCAATGCGGGATCTGCACGCCGGGGATGCTGATGGCGGCGACGGCGCTTTTGTCCGAAGTGCCGGAACCTACCGAGGATCAGGCGCGCGAAGCGCTGGGCGGGGTTCTGTGCCGCTGCACCGGCTACGGTCGGATCATCGCGGCGGTCTGCGATGCGGGCCGCGCGCTTGCCGGGCCGCGTCCGGCGGCGGGGCAGGCCGTGGGCGCGGCGATCGAGCGGCTCGACGGCGTGCCCAAGGTCGATGGAACCGAGGTTTTCGGCGCCGATCACTGGCCCCAGGACGCGCTGGTCGTGCGGGCGGTGCGTTCGCCGCATTTCGCGGCGCGGTTCGGCTTTGGCGATCTCGACGCCTGGTCGGGCGCGCGCGGCGTGCAAGTCTTCACCGCCGCCGATCTTCCGGGCGAGAACCGCTTTGGCGTCATTCCCCCCTTCGCTGATCAGCCCGCGCTGGCGGAACGGGAGGTGCGGCTTCGCGGCGAGGCCGTGGCGATCGTCGTGGGTGAGGCCGGCGTGATGGCGGCGCTCGATCTGGTCGATTTTCCGGTGGACTGGGAGGAAATCGAGCCGGTGATGAACCCCGACACGGCGCTTGGCGCGCGGCCCGTGCAGGCGGGGCGCGCCGACAATGTGCTGATCCGGGGCCGGGTGGTGCAGGGCGACGCGGCGGCGGGCCTTGCCGGCGCGGCGCATGTGGCGGAGGTGGAGGCGCGGACCTCGTTCGTCGAGCACGCCTATATCGAGCCCGAGGCGGGTGTCGCCTGGCTGGAGGGCGATATTTTGGCGATCCAGGCCTGCACCCAGGCGCCGGTGATGGACCGCGACGGGGTGGCGAAGGTGCTGGGGCTGGCGCCGGAAAAGGTGCGGATCATCCCCTCGGCGGCGGGCGGCGGGTTCGGATCGAAGCTTGACCTTTCGTTGCAACCACTGATCGGGCTTGCCGCGTTGAAGACCGGGCGGCCCTGCCGGATGGTCTATAGCCGATCCGAATCGATGCAATCGACCACCAAGCGCCACCCGGCCCATATGCGCGCGCGGATCGGCGCGGATGCGCAGGGCCGCATCTGCGGGATGGAATTCGACGGCACGTTCGACACAGGCGCCTATGCCAGCTGGGGCCCGACTGTGGCGAACCGGGTGCCGGTGCATGCCTCGGGTCCCTACCGCACGCCGAACTACCGCGCCGAAACGGTGGCGATGCATACCAACGGGCCCGTGGCCGGGGCATTTCGGGGCTTTGGCGTGCCGCAGGCGGCGGTGGCGCAGGAAGTGGCCTATGACGACCTGGCCGAGGCGCTGGGGATGGACCGGCTGGCCTTCCGCCGCCTGAATGCGCTGGAGGAGGGCGAGGCCTCTGTCTGCGGGCAGGTGATGCGCGGCGTGGGCATCGGCGCCTGCCTGGATGCGCTGCGGCCGCGCTGGCGGGCGGCCCAGGCGGATGCGGCCGAATTCAATGCCGCGCATTCGGGCGTCAAGCGCGGGATTGGGGTGGCAAGTTGCTGGTATGGCTGCGGAAATACCGCGCTTCCAAATCCCTCGACGGTGCGGGCGGGGATCACGCGCGAGGGCGGGTTGCGGCTGCATCAGGGCGCCACGGATATCGGCCAGGGCGCAAATACGGTGATCGCCCAGATCTTTGCCGATGCGCTGGGCGCGGCGGTGGAAGACATCGCGCTGATCGGGCCGGATACCGCGCTGACGCCGGATTGCGGCAAGACCTCGGCTTCGCGTCAGACGGTGGTGACGGGGAAGGCGGCGCTGCTGGCGGGGCAGGCGCTGCGGGCGCAGATCCTGGCGCGCACCAACCGGGCGGCGGAGGCGCGGATCGGCCTTGGCCCGGGCAAGGTGGTAGTAACCGACGCGCAGGGCTGCGCCGAAATCGCCCTGGCGGACCTGCCCGAGGCGGGCCACGGCTATGTACTGATGGCCGAGGAGACCTATGACCCGCCCACCGTGGCCCTGGACGGGAACGGACAGGGCGCGCCCTATGCCGTCTATGGCTACGGCGCGCATCTGGCCGAGGTAGAGGTGGATCTGGCGCTTGGCACGGTCAAGGTCGCGCGGATCACCGCGGCGCATGATCTGGGTCGGGTGGTGAACCCGCTGCTGGCGCGTGGCCAGATCGAGGGCGGCATCGCCCAGGGCCTGGGAATGGCGCTGATGGAGGAATATGTTCCGGGCCGCACCGAGAACCTGCACGATTACCTGATCCCCACCACCGGCGACATGCCCGAGGTCGAGGCGATCTTCATCGAGGTGCCCGACCCCGAGGGCCCGATGGGCGCCAAGGGGCTGGGCGAGCATGTGCTGATCCCCACGGCGCCGGCGATCCTGAACGCCATCCGCGACGCCTCGGGCGTGCGGATCACCCATATCCCGGCGCTGCCGCATCGGGTGCGGGCCGCGATCCGGGAGGCGGGGCGATGAACGCGGGCAAAACTCTTCTGAAGAGTTTTGCCAAATTCCTTCCAAAGGAATTTGGGGGCCCGAGATGACCGATCACGATCATGACACGCGTGCCGACACCTCGGACGGCACCCTGCCGGGCGGGCGCGTGCGTGCCGAAAAGATCCGCTGCGACGCCTGTCCGGTGATGTGCTATATCGCCGAGGGCCGCGCGGGGGCCTGCGACCGCTATGCCAACGAAGGCGGCCGCATCGTGCGTTGCGACCCGGCCACCGTGCTTGACCGCCGGCTAGCGGCGGGCGCACAGATCCGTCCCTTCCTGAAGGCCGATTGGAATGGCACCCTGTCGGATGCCGATGTTTTTGTCAGCGCGGTCGGCGCGGGCACGACCTATCCCGACTACAAGCCCGCCCCCTTCATCGTCAGCCGCGAGATCGAGGGCGTCGATGTCGTGACCGTGGTGACCGAGGCGATCTATTCCTATTGCGGCGTCAAGGTGAAGATCGACACCGACCGGCACCTGGGCGGCGAAGGCGCGGTTGTGCGCGCCGATGGCGAGGCGGTGGGGCTGGTTGCCACGTCGGAATACGGCTCTCAGATGCTGTCGCTTGGCGGCGTCGATCATCTGACGGGGGGGTCGAAGGCGGAGGGCCGCGTCACCTGTGACACGCTGATGAAGCTTTGCAACCGCGCGGCGGTGGAACTGACCATCGACGGGGGCGCGGGGGTCGTGGTTCAGGCCGGCCAGCCGCCGATCGTGGATGGCAGCCGCGAGGAACGCATGCGGGTCGGCTGCGGCTCGGCCACGATCGGGATGTTCGCCGCGCAATGGCACGGGCTGGTGGACGAGGTGGTGGTGGTCGACGACCACATCACCGGCGTCGTCAGCGAACATCAGGCGGGCAAGGTGCTGGGCTGGCCGGATACCGGGATCAAGATCAAGGGCCGCCGCTCGACGCCCGGGCGCTATTTTCAGGTGGCGGGGCCGGGGCTGGGCTGGGGCGGCACCGATATCGAGGATCCGCTGACGATCCTGGGCCCGTGGAACCCGAAGAAGGGGGCGCGGCCGGGGCTGAGCTTGCTGATGGTTTCGACCACCGGGGAACACGCGGCCTTCTATGTGCTCGACGAGGATCTGACCCCGATCGCGCGGCCACTGCCTGCGGCGTTGCGGCCTTCGGTGGACCTGATTGCCGAGAATTGCGAGCCCGCGCTTTGCACGGTGATGTTCACCGGCGGCGCTGGGGGCAGCTTGCGCTCGGGGGCGACGCGAAACCCGGTGCGGCTGACCCGGGCGGTGCAGTCGGGGCGCGCCCAGGTCAGCTGTGGCGGCGCGCCCGCCTGGGTCTGGCCGGGCGGGGGCATCACCTTCCTTGTCGACGTGCTGAAGATGCCGGAAAACGCCTTCGGCTATGTCCCCACGCCGGCGCTGGTGGCGCCGCTTGAATTCACCATGAACCGCGCGGAATATGTCGCGCTGGGCGGGCATGAGGACGCGATCCGCAGCTTGCGCTCGGTGCTGGAGGAGGGCGGCGAATACGGCGCGGAATGGCGCGCGCTGGGGCCGGTGCGCTGATGGGCATAGAGGCCTCTTACCTGCCGGACGGGGCGCGGCTGCACCTTCACCACGGTCCGATCGACCTGATACTTTGGGCCGATGCCGACACGAGAAAGGCCGCCTATACCCTCGCGACAGATCGATTTTCCGGATTGCTGGAGGAACTCGTGACCGAATTGCCGGTGCTGCGCAGCCCCGCGCCGCGAACCCCGGAAGGACCGGTCGCGCGGCGGATGGCGGCGGCCGTCGCACCCTATGCGGCCGAATTCATCACCCCGATGGCGGCGGTCGCGGGGGCGGTGGCGGATGCGGTACTGGCCGCGATGGCCGATGCGCCCGGCCTGACCAAGGCGCATGTGAACAACGGCGGCGATATCGCCTTTCATCTTGCGCCGGGGCAAAGCTTGACGGCCGCGATCGCCGGGGCGCCTGCCGGGCTGAGGCTAACGGCGGACCAGCCCTTCCGCGGGCTTGCCACCTCGGGCTGGCGCGGGCGCAGCCATTCGCTGGGCATCGCCGACGCGGTCACGGTGATCGCCCGCAGCGCAGCCGAGGCCGATGCGGCGGCCACGATGATCGCCAATGCCGTCAACCTGCCCGGCCACCCTTCAATCATACGCCGACCGGCTTGCGACCTGGCGCCCGACAGCGACCTTGGGCCGCGCCTGGTCACGGTCGATGTCGGCCCGCTCTCGGCCGCGGAAAGCGCCCATGCGCTGGACCGTGGCCTTGCCGCCGCCCGTCGCTATCACGCCCGCGGCCTGATCGGCGCCGCGCTTCTGTCGCTCAACGGCCTTACCCGTACCGCCGGCGCGGTGCCCACCCCCGAACCGGAGCTTGCCCATGACTGATTTCGCCCTTCGCAAGACGATGATCCTCCTTGAGGAAATCCATCACGAGGGCGGCCCCGAAGCCGCCTCCCCGCGCCTGCGTGGCGCCATCCTCGCGCTGGTGAAGAACCCCTTCGCCGGCCGCTACGAGCCCGACCTGCAGCCGGCGATGGAACGCCTCAAGCCACTTGGCCTGATGATGACCGAACGGCTGATCGCCGCGATGGGCGGGCGCGGCGGCATCGACAGCTACGGCAAGGGCGCCATCGTGGGCGAGGGCGGCGAGATCGAACATGGCGCGCTCTGGCACGTCCCGGGCGGCTATGCGATGCGCGCACGGCTGGGCGAAAGCCGCGCCATCGTGCCCTCGGCGATGAAGGTGGGCGGCATGGGCGCACGGCTCGACGTGCCGCTTGGCCATATCAACGCAGCCTATGTGCGCAGCCATTTCGACGCGATCGAGGTGGGCCTGCACGATGGCCCCAGGGCAGGCGAGATCCTCTTTGCGCTCGCGATGGCGCGCGGCGGGCGAGTGCACGACCGGATGGGCGGCCTCACGGTGGCCGAGGTGAAGGGCGAGGATGGTTTGCGCTGAAACCCCGCGGGCGGGGGCGCTGCCCCCTGCACCCCCGGAGTATTGGAGCCAAGATGAAGGCCATTGAGGTCTTTTTCCTTCATCTTGGCAAGAAATACTCCACGGGGGTCCGGGGGTGTGAAACCCCCGGCGCGCTGTTCTGCAAGGTCGCCAGGCCTCAGGGCAGCAGCACCGTGCCCCCCACGGTCTTGCGGGCTTCCAGCGCGCGGTGCGCCTCGGCCACCTGGTCCAGCGCGAAGCGCTGGTCGACGCGGATCTTCACCTTGCCCGAGGTCACCATGGCGAACAGCTCCTGCGCCATCGCCTGGCAATCCTCGTGCTTGGCGATATGGGTGAAAAGCGTGGGCCGGGTGATCTTGAGCGAGCCAAGCGCGCCCAGGCGGCCCAGTTCGAACGGCGGCACCGGACCCGAGGCATTGCCGAAGGAGATCATCGTCCCTAGCGGCCGCAGGCATTTGAGCGAGCCCTCGAACGTGTCCTTGCCGACCGAATCCATCACCACGTCGACGCCGCGCTGGTCGGTTATTTCCTTCACCCGTGCCTCGAAATCCTCGCTCCGGTAGTTGATCACATGCTCGGCGCCGTGTTCCTTCGCCAGCGCGCATTTCTCGTCCGAGCCCGCGGTGCCGATCAGGTGGATGCCCTTGGCGCGTGCCCATTGGCAGGCGATCAGCCCTACCCCCCCCGCCGCGGCATGGAACAGCACCCAGTCGCCAGCCTTTAGCGGCACGGTGCGCTCGAACAGATAAACCACCGTCATGCCCTTCAGCATCATCGCCGCGCCCTCCTCGAACGAGATCGCGTCGGGCAACGGGCAGACCTGCGCGGCCGGCATCACCCGTTCTTCGGTGTAGGCTCCGGGCGGGCCCGCGGCATAGGCGGCGCGGTCGCCGGCCTTCAGATGGGCCACGCCGTCGCCCACCTCGGTGACGACGCCCGCGGCCTCCATCCCCAGCGCCAGGGGCAGCGCGTTCGGGTATAGCCCGGTGCGCTGGTAGACGTCGATAAAGTTGAGGCCCAGGGCCTCGTGCCGGATGCGGATCTCGCCAGGGCCGGGATCGCCCACGGGCCGATCGACCAGCTTGAATTGTTCGGGCCCGCCGAAGGCCTCGATGATCGCGGTTTTCGCCATGATGTCTCCTCCTGTCTGTATTGGTTGTAGCGGGGCGGGTGCCGCGGGCAAGCGCGCCCGGGGCCAGAGCGCCCAGGTCAGAGCGCCCGGGTCAGAGCGGCGGCGGCGGGCGGCGGCCTGGCCAGTCGGTGGCGCGGTGCCAGGCCTGGGCCAGGCGCAGCAGCCCGCGATCGCCGCCGCGGCGGCCGATCAGTTGCATCCCCATCGGCAGGCCCTGCGCACTGACGCCCGCGGGGACCGAGATCGCCGGCAATCCGATCAGGCTGACTGGCACGACGACCTCCATCCAGCGGTGATAGCTGTCCATCTGCCGCTCGCCGATCATGTGCGGCCAGTCCAGCGTCTTGTCGAACGGCCAGACCTGGGCCGAGGGCAGCACCAGCGCGTCGTAGTCCTCAAACAGCGCGGCGGCGGCGGCGAACCATTCCGAACGGATCACGCTGGCGCGGTGGACCTCCATCGCGCTGAAGCCCAGGCCGCGCTCGATTTCCCATATGGCCTCGGGCTTCAGCAGCTTTCGGCGCGCCGGGTCGGCATGGTGGATCGCCTGCCGCGCGGCCACGGCCCAGCTGCGCAGGGTGGTCCAGCTTTGCCACAGCTTCTCGGCCGGGAAGGGCGGGGGCAGGGGGGTGACCTCGCAGCCCATCCCGGCGAAGTCCCGCAGCGCGGCTTCGCACAGGTCCAGGATCCCCGGCTCCATCGTATAGGCGCCGCCCCAATCGCCCAGCCAGCCGATGCGCAGGCCGCGCGGGTCGGTGTCGAGCGCCTCGGCATAGGGTTCGGGCGGTAGACTGTGGGGCAGGCGTGGGTCGGGCTGCGACAGGGTTTCCAGCAGGGCGGCCAGATCCTCGATGTTGCGCGCCATCGGCCCGTCGGTGGACAGCGGATGCAGGAAGGTGTCGCCCACCGGATCGTGCGGCACGAGGCCATAGGAGGGCCGCATCCCATAGACGTTGCAATAGGCCGCGGGGTTGCGCAAAGAGCCCATCATGTCCGAGCCGTCCGCGACCGGCAGCAGCCGCGCCGCCAGCGCCGCCGCCGCGCCGCCAGACGAGCCGCCGGCGGTGCGCGTGCTGTCATAGGGGTTCGCGGTGGTGCCAAACACCGGGTTGCGGCTGTGGGATCCCAGACCGAATTCCGGCACGTTGGTCTTGCCGATCAGGATGGCGCCGGCGGCGCGCAGGCGGCGGGGCAGCATGTCGTCGGCGCGGGGCACCAAATCGGCGAAGATCGGAGAACCCCAGGTGCTGCGGATCCCCGCCACCGCCTGCAGATCCTTCACCGCCAGCGGCAGCCCGTGCAGCCAGCCCCGGCGCGGGGCGGCGTCGGCGGCGCGGGCCTCGGCCATCAACGTGTCGCGGTCGCGCAGGCTGACGATCGCGGTCAGGTCGGGGTTCAGCGCCGCGATCCGGTCGAGGGTGGCTGCCATCACCTCTTCGGAGGAGGTCTCGCCCCGCGCGATCATCCGCGACAGCGCGACGGCGCCGAGGTCGGTGAGGTTTGTCATGGGGGGCGCCTTTCCTGTGCCGTCTGCGCGGTACTTTGGCGGCGGGCGGGGAAAGGTGCAAGGGGCGGGCGCCCGGAGCCCGCCGCGCGCGCCGCCGGCTCGTCAGGCACCTTGGGGCAGCAGGAACACGCTGCGGGCCAGGGGGCCGCGCAGGCGCTCGCGGCCGTACCATTGCTCTAGCAGGTGCTTCGACAGAAGCTCCGGGTTTTGGGAGACGAAGGCCTCGAACGTCGCGTCGGGCGAGGCCGCCAGCCGTTCCGCGATCAGGCTCAGGAAGGCATAGGTGATGGTCAGGTTGAACTTCTCCGGCGCGCCGGCCGAGGCGGCGATGGCGCGCAGGCCCTTGGCGTAGGTCGCCGCCGCGTCGATGAAATCGTATTTGCGCAGCAGATCGAAGGCCACGCGGACATGCTGCTCATGGTGAAAGGCGGCTGCATCGACGCTTCCCGCCTCGAAGGCCTGCGTGATCCCGGACGGACCGCTCGCCTGTGTCATGTCTCGTCCTCCGCGAATTTGTGGCTGTCCTCGGCGCTCCAGTCGAGGTCGTAGACGGCCTTGAGCTGGGCAATCTTCTTCAGGGTCTCGTCCGAGAAGGGAGGCTTGTTCTCGAAACTGTGCAGCGCGATCGCCTCGATCAGGTCGCCGAGCGAGATGTTGAGGTACTCGGCGGTCCCCTTCAGCACCTTCAGCAACCGCTTCTCGATGCGCGCCCCGGTCTGAATGCGTTCGATCTTGTCGCCCATGATGTTATTTTGGTACATTGGAAACAAGCAGTCAACCCCGCGGAAGAGGGCGCGCGCCGTCACGCAAAAGAAAAACGCCATTATCCACGAAACAAAGCGGCTTCTCCGGCACGCCCAATACAGGTTGCCACATCGGCGCCCAACGACGGCCATCACGTAGTCGCTTCGCCTTTTCAGCAAAGAGCCAATCTATGGGTTCCCCAAGACTAGGCTCGATCATGATCACCGAACTCAAGTCCGTGCGTGATCTCTGGAAGAAGATGCCGACCGAGCGCCAGGCCCGGATCTTCCTCGAGCAGGCCATCTGGGCCGGGGACCGTTTCTGCCCGCATTGCGGCAGCTTGGGCTCGACACGGCTTCGGGGCGACTCCACGCGCGCCGGTCTCTGCCAGTGCGCCGAGAAGGAGTGTCGGCGGCAGTTCACCGTCACCACGAAGGCGCCGCTCCACACGACGAAGCTCGACCTCCGCATCTGGATCGCCACCATGTTCTTCGTGCTGACTTCCTCCAAGGGGATTTCATCCGTCGTCATGGCGCGCATCCTTGGAGTGAATCAGAAAACGGCGTGGAAGCTCGGCCACGCGATCCGGGAGCTGATGGACGACCGCGAGGGGATTGCCGGTCGGTTGTCGGGCATCGTCGATGTCGATGAGGCCTTCGTCGGAGGCAAGCCGAAGTTCGAGCACGGGGTTAAGAACAAGCGGGGCCGCGGCACCGGGAAGCCGATTGTCCTGGTTGCCGCCGCCCGAAATGGTCAGGCGCGTGCCTTCCTCGTCCCGAATGCCCAGGGGCGCACGATGGGGCCAGTTATCAAGGACTGGATCGATCCGGACTCGGTGATGATCACCGACAAGAACTCGCCCAACAAGAAGATCGGCGCCGCCTTCGCCGGGCACATGACGGTGCAGCGCAACAAGCACGAATATGCCGACCGCAGGACCGGGGCGCATATCAACACTGCGGAGGCCGTGAATGCCGTCGTGCAACGTGCCCTGATCGGGGTCTACCCTCGGCTGGTGAGACAGCACCTCCATCGGTATCTCGATGAGATCCTGCGGCGTTGGAACCACCGTAAGCCGACGATGAAGGTCCGGACCCGGAAGTCGGCTTCGGGGCATGCATCCGCTGAAACGACGACGGTATGGAAGCCCATCCCGGTCGTCGATCAGATGCGCGGATTGCTCCGATGCGCCGTGGGTCGCGGAATGAGGCGCACTCCCGTGTGGGGGCTTCGCTGGCCATGAACCGTGTTGGGAGCCCACTTGCTCCGCCTCTCATCACGCGACTCCATCGGTGTAGCCATCAGGCCTGTCCGTTCCTGACCGCGATCATGAGGCCCGTTCCCGTATCAAGATACACGGTGGCCCAGTCCGATCTGACCTGCAGGGATGCGAGAAGCGACACAACCTTGGTGTGATGGTCCAAGGGCCAGGAGGGATGTGGCCGCAGGTCGTCCACGACATAGAGTCCACCGGGTGCGATAAGGTCGAGCGTCTCGTCCAAGTGAGAGAATTTTCCCGGCCTGGCATCTGCGAAGACAAGATCGAAGCTGCGGGCCTCTTGCCCCGTGATGAAGACCGCAGCGTCCTCGCATTCGAACCGGACACGGGCATCGTCCCCAAGACCTTTTCTGGCGATCGCCTGACAAGAGGCATCAGTGTCGATGCTGACAAGGCGCGCCGCGGCATCCATTCCGTCCAACAGGAAGGCCGTCGCCAGACCGGTGCCGGTCCCGAGTTCCAACAACCGTCCTCCGGGTTTCGACGCGGCAAGCGCGCGCAATAGGGCGCCGACCTCGAGTCCGGACGACATGGAAAAACCACTGCCTTCCGTCATGGCCGACAGCCGTCCATAGGGTCAGGGACTGGATCGGCGAGACTGCGGAAGCCGTCGCGGGCCGGCTGCGCGACGAGATCATCCGGGGCGACCTTGTCCCGGGGACACTGCTGCGTCAGGAGGCGCTCGCCCGGCGTTTCGAGACCAGCAGGATGCCGATCCGCGACGGGCTGAAGATGCTCGAGCGTGAAGGCCTCGTAGTGCTCCCCGTCAACCGCAGCGCTCGGGTTTCACCGCTCGACCCCGACAGCCTTCGCGAGATCAACGAGATGAGGGCGGTGGCCGAGCCGCTGGCGCTGAAGCACGCCATCCCCGAGATCAGCGAGCGTCAGATCGGCGTCGCCGAAGCGATTCAAGATGAGGCAGAACTGGCGGGGATCGAAGCCTTTCCGCGCCTCAACGCGGCCTTCCATGCTGCACTGCTCGCTCCGTGCGGTCGGCCCCGACTGCTCGCCCATATCGCAATGCTCAATGACCTTTCGGAAAGGTATTTCCACATCGCGGCGGTCGAAATGGATTATGCCGAGCGATCACACCACGAACACCGCGATCTGCTCGAAACGTGTAAGAAGAGGGATGCGCCTGCCGCCTGCCAGATGCTGGAGCGCCATATCAATTGCGCCAGCGAACTCATGCTCGACGCGCTGCAAGCAGCGGACAGGTAGTTCTGGTAAATTCCCAGTTTTCTTTGGTGGATAATAGGGAAGAAAAACGCGGCCCCGAAAGGCCGCGTTTGGATCATGTCGGAGCGTTCCGGATCAGGCGGTGTGCTTGATCAGGAAGGTGTAGACGCCGTTCGCCTCGCTGTGCTCCATCATCTCGTTGCCGGTGGTGCGGCAGAAGGCTTCGAAATCCTTCACCGCGCCAGGGTCGGTCGCGTCGATCTGCAAGACCGCGCCGGTTGCCATGTCCTTCAGCGCCTTCTTCGCGCGCAGGATCGGCAGTGGGCAGTTCAGCCCCTTGGCGTCAAGAACCTGATCGGCCATGTCGTTCGTTCCTTCTTCTGTCTCAGATGTAAAGGTTGATGTCGCTCTTGGCGGCGACGTCGACCCAGCTTGCTGCACCGCCGAGCGTCGGCCCCTCGATCATGTCCTCTTTCTTGTATTCGAAAAGGTCCATGGTCATCTGGCAGGCGATCATGTTGACATCGGCCTCGACCGCCAGTTCGCGCAGTTCCTCGATCGAGGCGACGCCCTTCTTCTTCATCATGTTCTTCATCATGTTGGTCGTCAGCGAGGTCATCCCCGGCAGCGCCGCCACGATGTTCGGCATGGCCATGTGGCCGCCGCCCATGGGCATTTCCATCGCGGAATTGCCCAGCGGGTTGATCTTGAGGTTCAGATCCTTCTTGAGCAGCGTAAGCCCGTAGAAGGTAAAGAACATCGTCGTCTCGATCCCCATGGCCGCCGCCGTGGTGGCCAGGATGAAGGGCGGGTAAGCCCAGTCGAGGGTGCCCTTCGTGACGATGATCGTCATCGACTTGGCATTGGTATCGTCGAGCATAGTCTCCTCCTGCCGGATAGCCCGGCGCTTGAATGGTCCCCCGGCCGGATCCGCTCCGCGCCGGTTATTCGCAGCCCGCGAAAGAATCCGCTTCCATCTTCGCTTCGTAAGGTGCGGCGACGTCCGAGCCCTTGGTCAGACTGGCCAGTTCGGACGGGTCGGTCGGCTTGACCTTGACCATCCAGCCCTCGCCATAGGTGTCGGTATTGGCCAGTGTCGGCGTGGCGACCAGATTGTCGTTCACCGCGACGATCTCGGCCTCGAAGCCAAGCTTCGCCGGGCCCACCCACTTGCCGGATTCGACGGTGGCGCAGCTCTTGCCGGCCTTGATCGTCTTGCCGGCCTTCTTCGCGGTAAAGGCCACCAGCTGCCCGGCCATGCCGGTCGCGATCATGGTCATGCCGACCGAGAAGGTGCCGTCGCCTTCGTCGCGGTACCAAAGGTTGTTCTCCACGTCGTAGAGAAGCTCATCGGGTAGGTTGCAGCCACGCACAACAGGCATTCAGGCCTCCATCGCTCCAGCGGTTTCAGTTTTGGCGGCATCGGCCTGCCGGATCGGGCGGGACGAGCAGCAGAATTCGCCCAGGCCATCGGCTTGCAGCTTGCCGCCGATGAAAAGGGCCAGGTGACGCACGACCATGGCGCCGACGCGGATGGTGCGGGCGATATCGTCCGCCGCCGGGTCGTGAAGGATCAGGTTGTGATGATAGACCGCCTCGCGGCAGGTTTCCCGGCAGGCGTTGAAGCTGGGATTGCCCTTCGCGGCCTGACGGTGCAGGGCGATCAGGCGAAACCCTTCGTGCTTGTCGTCCGTGGGCACCTGGCCCTTGGCCACCAGCCAGGTTTCCAGGATCACCTCGGACATCGACAGAAGTTCCGCCGCCAGGGCCTCGGCCCTGGGCGCCAGATCCTCGTCGGGCGCCGCGATGATCGCGTCCGCCCGTTGTTCGATCTCGTCGATGGTGAGGCGTTCCGCGCTCATCCCAGCCCCTTTTCCTTCAGCAGCGACCGGGCATCCGAGAAATTCTCGTTCACGCCGACCTTCTTGGCCGACAGGCCAAGGGCCATGCCCAACAGCTGCGTAAAATAAAGTATCTTGATATTCGTCTTTCTGCCAAGCACCTTTTCGGCCCGGATCTGGTGCATTTCCAGCCCGGTGTGGCAGGTCGGGCATTCGGTGGCCACGACATCGGCGCCGCAGGCCTCGGCGGCGGTGAGGATGTTCAGCACCAGCTTGGTCGAGGTGTCGCTGTCCGACAGCGTATGCGCACCGCCGCAGCAGGCCGTCTTCAGCGGGAAATCGACGTTCTCGGCACCGGCGGCGGCGAGGATGTCGTCCATGTAATGCGGCTTCGAGGTCGATTCGCTGCCCGGCCCCTGGTCCTTCTCGGGGAAGATATGGCGCGGGCGGGTGTACATGCAGCCGTAGTAGTTGGCCACCTTGATGCCCTGCAGCGAGTTCTTCACCCGCTCGCGGATGCCGTCCTCGCCGATCGACTTCTTGATCCAGTCGAGCGCGTGGATGGTTTCGACCTTGCCGGCCTCATAGGTCTTGTGCCCGGCCTTCGACGACAGCCGGTTGTTGACCTCTTTCGAGGTCTCGTCGTGATCCAGGTCGTATTCGGCCTTCTTGAGGTTGTGATAGCAGCCGTTGCAGGGCGCCATCACGGTGTCGAAGCCCATTTCCTCGGTGATCGAGAGGTTGCGCGCCGACAGGTAGGTCTGGATCTTGGGGTCGATGTTCTTGACCTCCATCGCGCCGCAGCAGTTCCAGTTCTTGATCTCGACCAGATCAAGGCCCAGTTCCTTGCCGACCGCCTTGGTCGAGCGGTTGTAGGCGTGGCCCGACCCTTCCAGCGCGCAGCCGGGGTAATAGGCGACCTTCTTGTATTTCATGTCTCCGGCCATCACTTCGCTCCCTTGCTGCCAAGCCCCAATGCCTTGCGGTTGGCGGCTTCCCGTTCCTCGACATATTCGTTGATCGCGTCCCGCGCGCGCGCCCAGCCCCGGGTCTTGGGGCGGAACACCGTCGCGAAGCCCAGCTTCATCAGGTAGATGACCGGGAAGCGCTTGACCAAGCCGGTGACCATGGCGATCAGCCAGGGCTGGGCCAGCGGCTGGCCGGTGCGCTTGTAGAATTCGCGCAGCACCAGGCCGTCCTCGATCTTGCCGCGGCCGATGACCTGTTCGGAAAACGCCTCGTCGAAGATCATCGACGGCGATTTCGGCGTGTGGCCCTTGAGTTCCAGCCAATGCGAGGTGGCCTTCATCACACCCTCGGGCACGACGTCGCGCGGGCAGGCGTAGGTGCATTTGTTGCACGACACGCATTGCCAGATGATGTCCTTGTCGCGCAGCAGTTCGTCTTCCATGCCCATGCGGATCAGGTAGATCCAGTAGCGCGGGTTGAAATCCGGGTTGATCGCGTTGACGGTGCAGGAATTGGTGCACGACCCGCATTGCCAGCAGCGGTGGATGTTCTCACCGCCGGGCAGGGCCGCGATCTCTTCTTGCAGGTTCTCGTTGTAATCGGGCACCGAGCGACCTTCGATGAAGGTCGACCAGTGGCCCGAGACGTCCATGCCCTCGATCACAAGCTCTTCATGCTCGACCAGCTTTTCGGGCCGGATCAGGGATTTCTCATGGATGGGCATCAGGTCTTCTCCTGGTGGGGGATGGCCTTGGGCGTGCCAAGAACATGGGCGGTGCCGTCGATCAGCTTCAGCCGCGTGCGTCCGGTCTCGGTATCGACGGCGTCGAGGCCCAGCATCCGGCGGGTGTGCAGCATCGGATCTGAAGAGGTGGCGAATTCGGCGCGCATCAGGCTGCCGCCACGGTCGTTGATGTAATCTGCATAGACGTGGGACATCAGCAGGTCGGTGTAGAAGGGCAGGTCGCGGAACACGCCCTGATCGGTCAGAAAGCTTTCGATCTCGGCCGCGAGCGTGCGGAAGGCAAGGTAGTCGTCGGCCACCGGGATCTTGGCGGTGGCGACATCGTCGGCGAACCAGATCTCGCGCAGGACGCCGGTCTTGACCTTGGCGTCCCAGACCCAGCGGCACATCAGCGGGTAGCGGTCGGGAGAGATGAAATGCATCACCTCTGCCCCCAGATCGCGCACCCAGCGATGCGCCTTGTCATCGGGAAAGCGGGCGACGAAATCGGCCAGCCGGCGATCGGCCGTCTTGGTGTCGGACCAGCCCGCCAGCAAGCTTTCCAGACGCGCGCGCAGGGCCTCGAACCCGTTCTCGCCGATATAGGTGCCGACCTTGCGGCGCACCGGCGTGATGAAGGCGGCGAGGTCGAGGAACTCCATCTCGGTCAGCTCCGCCACGCGGCCCTTGCCCAGCATCTCCTCGAAAAGAGAGGCCTTGAGCGACAGCGCGGTGACGTAGCGTTCGACGCCGCCGGTGGGTTCGGCCGAGACGACCAGATGTTCGAACGCACGGCGCAGGGTCGGGCCGGACAGATCCAGCACCGGCGCCTCGGGGGGCGCCGATTCCGCTTCCTGTTTGCGCCGCAGCCCGAACATCACTCAGCCGCCGTTTCCACCGCTTTCGCCGAGAAGCCGAGCGCCGCCATCGCCGCCGCCGAGCCCTGCGCGATCGAGTCGTCGATCGTTTCCGGGCCGGTCGCCGAACCCGCCACGAACACGCCCGGACGCGAGGTCTCGCACAGGGTGGTGTAGGTGTTCTGGCGGTCGATGTAGCCGTATTTGTTCAGCTTCACCCCAAAGACCGAACTGATCGTCATGTTGTCGACGTTCGGATCCATGCCGACGGCGTGCACCACCATATCGAAGGGGATCGAGATCGGACGCTTGACCAGCGTGTCCTCGCCCTTGACCAGCAGGCGCTTGCCGTCCGAGGTGACCTCGGCGATCCGGGCCTTGATGTACTTGACCTTGTACTCTTCCTGGGAGCCCCAGTAGAACTCGCCCTCGTAAAGGCCGAAGGTCCGGATATCCATGTAGTAGATGTAGACGTTCGAGTCCGGCAGTTCCTCGCGGATTTCCATCGCCAGGTTCGCGGACACGGTGCAGCAGATCTTCGAGCACCACTCGCGGCCGATCTGGCGGTCACGCGAGCCGACGCACAGCAGGATCGCCACGCGGTCCGGCTTGCGCCCGTCCGAGGGGCAGCGCACGCCCTTGCCGGACGAGATCATCTGTTCCACCTGGGTGGTGGTGACCACGTCGGGGTAGGTGCCAAAGCCCCATTCCGGCTTGTTGATGCTGTCGAAATGGGTGAAGCCGGTGGTCAGGATCGTGCTGGCCGCCTCGATCTTGGTGCCGTCCTTCAGGGTCGCGGTGAAAGCGCCCGGCTCGCCGCCGAATTCCTGCACATGGGTGTTCAGATGCACGGTGACGTTGGGGTTCTGCTCGACCCGGGTGACCATGGCGCCGATGGCGTCCTTGGCCCATTCATGGGACGGCACCAGCTTGGCATAGCCCGACAGGATCGGCGCGCCGCCAAGGCGGTCTTCCTTCTCGACGAGGACAACCTTGCGGCCGGTGCTGGCTGCGGCATGGGCGGCGGACAGGCCCGAAGGCCCCCCGCCGACGATCAGGATGGGTCCACTCACTTATCCGCTCCTGCAAGTGCTTTGGGTTTCTCATAGCCGGGGCCCGAGGTGATGGCCCGCTTCGGGTCGTAGAGGGTCTCGATCTTGCCGACCTTGACGTCCTCCAGGTAGGCCTCGAATTCGGCCTTCTTCTTCTCCCAGTCGATCCCCATCTTCTCCAGCAGGTTCTCGAAGGGCGACGCATGCCAGTGCAGCTGCGCCAGCTTGTAGGGATGGGCGCCGAGCGCCAGCGCGGCGAACTGGCAATCCGCCATCACCGGCAACTCGTAGACCTTGTCGACGGCGCGGCCGATCCACTGGTTCTTGTCGAGCGTGGTGATGCAGCCGGTGTCATGGCCGATCATCACGTCCGATTTCGCCTCTTCCACCGCGACCTTGATCTTGCGGTCGATGGCGAAGGACCGGGTGAACTCGCGCTCGCCGATGATGTGGCGGAAGCCGAAGCCGCAGCAATCGTACCAGGTGGAATAGTCGATCACCTGGGTGCCCAGCGTCTGCAACAGGCCCGTGGTCACCGCCACGCGGTTGCCGTCCATCACGTCGTCGTCGTAGATCACGTCCTCGGGCACCATCTTGTAGACATGGCACGCCGGATGCACCGTGGTGCGGATGTTCGAGACGTCGATCTCCTGGTAGTTCTTCAGCCGGTGGCGCATGACATGCAGCCATTCCGAGTAGTGCACCAGCTCTTCCGGGATCAGCAGCTTGCCGTCCACCAGGCGGCCCAGCTTGCCCAGGATCTTGGTGACTTCCTCGCGCAGTTCGGCGGAGTGGATCAGGAAATGACGCATTTCCTTGTAGTTGCCGAACGAGGTGCCGCAGTGGATCAGCGGGTAATAGGTGCCTTCGGGCAGGCCCTGGGCCTTGGCCGAGACATAGGCCTGGTGGTAGTTGCGCAAGAACACCGCCGCCAGCGACACGACGTTGCCGATGCCCGAGCCGTGGTAGTTCCACGCCGTGCAAGAGGTCTGGTCGGTCTCGTCGAGGTAGTTCAGCTCCATCTTGTTCATCAGCCACAGCACCGAGGACGGATACCCCGGGATGTTGCCGCACTGGCCGCAGGACTTGTGGTGCCACAGGTTGTTGGTCGGGATCTTCTTGTCCCAGCCATAGAGCGTCTTGGCCATGATCGGCTGGTGCTGCTCTTCGGTGATCCGGTGGACCTTGATCTGGCCCTCCTTCTCAAGCTGCCACATCTCGTCACGGACATCGACCTTGCGCTCTTTGTTGGTCAGAAGCGCGCGTTTGTCGATCTTTGCCTCGACCCAGTCGGTCGCTCGGCGTGCCTCGTCGCGGCTGAGGTTCGAAGGCTGCCATTCGGCGCCAAAGCCGCTGAAGGCGCCATTCCCGTTGTCATCGCTTGCCATCGCAGGGTCTCCCTTGATCGGCGCCGGGGGCTGGCCGCCCCGCACGGCGCGGCGCTTAATCGTCGTCGTCCTCGTCGTCGTCGTCCTGCTCTTCGAGCCAGTCTTCCCACTCTTCGCGCTTTTCCTCCATCACGTCGGAGACCACGTCGAAGAGATTTTCGTCAACGGTTTCAAGCTGATCGAGGACGCCCGTGGCCTCCCAGATGGTGTAAAGCTCGACCGAGGTCTTGAGGTTGACCTCCCATGCCGTGTCCAGCGTGTGCATGGTCGGCATCGGGATCGCCTTGCGCAGGATCATCAGCGGCGCGTCCACCTTGGCGACGTTCGGGCCCCAGTCGGGGAACGCCTCCTTGGTGATCATGTTCGGCGCCAGCTGGTTGCCGGTCGACACCAGCTTCAGAAGCACGCGGCTGAACGGCCGCAGCACTTCCTTCGCGGTTTCCATGCCGTGCTTGATCGCCACTTCGCGCATGATCATGACCAGGCCGCCGGGCGAATTCTCGAACGGGCAGCGTGCCGCGCAGGTGTAGCACTGGGCGCAGGCCCAGATCTTTTCCTGCATCGCGTCGTAGATGCCCTCGAGGTTCTCCGTCCACAGAAGCTGGACGATCTCGCGCGGGGAATAGTCGTAGTAATGCGCGGACGGGCAGGTCGCGGTGCAGATCCCGCAGTTCAGGCAACCGTGGATCTCGTGGTCATAGACGGAGTGCCCCCTGATGTCGTCGAAGATCTCTTCGAGCTTCTCATAGGGCACGATCGGCTTTTCCGACACCGGGTCGCTGATCTGTGGATCAGGAAGTTTCGCGTGAACCGTCACCGTGGCCTCCCTTCGGCGATTGTCAACGTATGGAGCGACGCGTCAGTAGGTCAGGACTTTGGCGTCGTCGTTTTCCATGATGTCTTCGATGACCTTCGCGCCGCCCACGATGCCTTCGCATTCAGGGATCAGGTCGTCTTCGGTCATGTCGAAGAGATCGAGGTTGGGCGAGCAGCAGTAGAACTTCGCGCCAGCCTCGTGAGCGTCCTTGATGAAATCATAGACGGTCTTGGGTGATCCTTCCTTGACCACCAGCTTTTCGGCCACGCCCTTCTTCATCAGCTGGCCGGCGGTGGCGGTGCAGACAACGTCCACCTCGTAATCCATCGCTGCGGCGACGGTGGCCTGAAAGAACGGCGCGCCAAGCTCTTCGCCGTTGCGCGGGTCGGTATTGACCATCACGATGATCAGTTTGTCAGCCAAGGGTTCCTCCCAGATGTTCGCGGGGGGCCAGCCTTTGCGGCCATTCTCTCCCCCCAGGTCATTTGTCGCAGGATAGATGCAAAGATTTGAATAAGCAATGCTACCGTCGCATCAAATTCACATCCATCGCGCATGTTTTACGAGTCCGACCATCAGCTCGGTCAGCGATTCTCCGATTTCCTTTTGTGCGTTGGTCAGGTCTTGCAGCGGCGAGACGCAATCTTGGGGTGTATCGGTGAATTCCATGATCAGATCTTCCATCATACCACGTTTCATCCCCGGGTGGCCGAGAAATCCAAGTGATTCGCCGATGGCGAAGACCAGCGGCGCGCCGTCGGGGCCGGTGGCCAGGATGTCGGCGCCCTCGGGCAGGGCCGGGGCGTCGCGCAGATAGCAGCCCATGGGAAAGCTTGCCGGCATGTGGCCGCCCAGCGCGTCGGGGCGCGTGGCGGTGGCGGTGGGCACCTCGAACCGCAGTGGTGCTTCCTGCGCGCCGCCGCCCGCCGCGGTTGAAAGCAGCACCGCGCCCAGTTCAAGCCCCACAACCGGCAGCCCGGCCTCCAGGAAGGCGCGGGTCAGGCGCAGTTCATGCCCGAGCGAGGGCAGGATATGCCCGGAGACCACCCCATAGGGTCCGCCACCCAGCAGCATCATCCCGTCGAACCCGTCCACCGAGGTCGGCAGCATACCGCCCGAGGTGAACGGCCGCTTGTAGTGAAAACGGATGTTCCGCCCCTCGAAATGATCCTCCATCAGGCCGAGATATTCGGCCTCGGTATGCTGGATCACGCAGATGGTCTTCATTCCGTGTCCTTCTGTCCCTGGCCCGGCGCCCGGTGCCGTGCCGCGGTCTGAATCGATCCGCGCAGACTTCCCGGTCGCGTCGCCAAAGTCAAATATACATTCGCATGAATGAATAAATTTAACGATTTGCGGTGTCGGGCAGGGGCGGGCCAGGCGCGACGCCGGCAAGGACGGGCGCGGCGGGCCTGGCGGCCCCGCCGGTGCCCGCGTCTTGTGCGGCTCCTTCCAGCGCGCCGGCACGGCTGCCTTCGCGCGATGATTTCCCGTCCGGCAGGCAAAACGTTTGCCATTGCATCTAAAAATTGGAATATATGAGACTCAGGACTGGCCCAGCATGGCCCGGAGACGACAGAAAGGCCACGATGCCCGCCCGTTTCATCAGTTCCGAGATCTACCGGGCGACCGGCTACAGGGGGAATCATCCCCTTGCGATCCAGCGCATCGGATCGGTGCTGACGCTTGCGGAACAGCTCGGCTGGCTGCCCGGCGGCTATGAGGACAGCTACCGCGCCAGCCGCGAGGACCTGCTGAAATTCCACGCCCCCGACTATATAGACGCAATCGTCACCTGCGAACGAGAGCGCCGGGTGCCCGAAGAGGTGCGCGAGCGATACAAGATCGGCACGCTGGAAAACCCTGTGTTCGAAGGCCTTTACGAGCGCGCCAGCATGTCGGTCGGCGGCTCGATCCAATGCGCGAAGCTGGCGCTGGAATCGGGCGTGGCCTATCACCCGTCGGGCGGCACGCATCACGGGATGCGCGACCATGCCTCGGGATTCTGCTTCTTCAACGATCCGGTCTTCGCGATGCTGACCTTTCTGGAAGAAGGGCTGGAACGCGTGCTTTATGTCGATCTCGATGCCCATCACGGCGACGGGGTCGAGGTGGCCTTTGCCGACGATCCGCGCGTGATGACGATCTCGATGCATGAGGAAAACCGCTGGCCCTGGACCGGCACGCTGGGCGACCGCGCCGGCGGTCGGGCCCGCAACCTGCCGGTGCCGGGCCGGATGAACGACAGCGAATTCGACTATCTGATGGAACATGCGGTGCTGCCGCTGGCGCGCGGCTTCGCGCCGCAGGCGGTGGTGGTCACCTGTGGCGCCGATCCGCTGGCAGGCGATCCGCTGTCCTCGCTGGAATTGTCGAACACCGCGCTTTGGGATGCGGTTGTGGCGCTGACCCGCGTCGCGCCGCATACGGCGGTGCTGGGCGGGGGCGGCTACAACCCCTGGACCGTGGCGCGGTGCTGGACCGGTCTTTGGGGGCGGCTTGCCGGCTACGCGATCCCCGCCGACCTGCCGGCCGAAAGCCGGGACTTGCTTGAAGCGCTCGACTGCGATCTTGTCGATGACGAGGACGACATGCAGCCGGGCTGGACCACCACGCTTGCCGATCCGCGCAATGATGGCATGATACGGGAACGTTTCCGCGAAATTGCCGAGGCGGTGCTGGCGCCGGAGGAAGAAGTGGCCTGAGCGCCGCGAAGGGAGGAACGCATGTCTGACTGGCTGAGCCGGATCAGCGAGATCGAAGAACTCGAGGACGCCGAATTCGACCCCATCCTTGTGGCCGAGATGGAGCGCGCGGCGCCGCAGATGCTGGATCGTCGGATCCGGTTCTCGACGCCCACATTCAAGGAATACGATTCGGCCGAGGTGAAGGGCTGCGGCAAGAATTCCTTCCCGGCGTTTTCGATCACGGCAGGTGGATGCGCTCTGGATTGCGATCATTGCCAGGCGAAGATCCTGGAGCCGATGATCCCCGCCACGAAGCCCGAGATGCTGGACCGGAAGGTCCGCGACCTGATCCTGTTGCAGGATCTGCAGGGCTTCTTGCTGTCGGGGGGCTCGAACCGGCGCAACGAGATCCGCTATGAACGTTTCTACCCGGTGATCGAGGGGCTGAAGCGCGATTTCCCGCACCTGAAAGTCGCGATCCACACCGCGCTGACCGACGAGGCCGGCGCGCGCCGGATGGAATCGGCCGGCGTGGACACCGCGATGATGGACGTGATCGGCGCGCAGGAGACGATCGAACAGGTCTATCACCTCGACCGGCCGGTGGCGGATTTCGAGGCCACGCTGGCGGCGCTGACCGCGACCAGCATGGAGGTCAGCCCCCATATCGTGGTGGGCCTGCATTACGGCGAGATCCTGGGCGAGGCGAATGCGCTCGATATCGTGTCGCGCTATCCGGTGAACGCGCTGGTGCTGGTGGTGATCATGCCGTTCTATGCCAAGCCCGGCACCTTCAAGACGCCCTCGACCGGCGATGTCGGGCGGATCTTCCTGGAGGCCCGCACGCGGCTGCCCGACAAGCAGGTGCTTCTGGGCTGTGCCCGCCCCGCGGGGATGCACAAGCGGGTGGTCGATGCCTATGCGGTGATGGCCGGGCTTGACGGCATCGCCTTCCCGGCCGACGGCGCGCTGGGTGTGACCCGGGCGATCGGGCGCGACTGGCATCAGGAACACGCCTGCTGCTCGATCAAGATCGGCGCCGACATCGGCGGGGGCTCGGTCAAGATCCCGTCCTGCGCGGCGTCATGAGCGCGCGCGTCGATATCCTCGTCTGCGGGCTGGGGCCCGCGGGCGCGGCGGCGGCCGAGGCCGCGGCGCGCGCCGGTCACCGCGTGCTGGCGGTCGAGCGCAACGCCACGCCGGGCCTGCCGGTGCAATGCGCCGAATTCGTACCCCAGATGATCGGCGCCGATGTGCCCGACGTGCGCGCCAGCCGCGTCCAGGACATCGCCGAGATGGAAACCTACGTCGGCGCCGACCCCGCCGACCTGACCCCCGATTTCCGCGGCTACATGATCGACCGCGCCGCGTTCGACCAGGCGCTGATCGCCAAGGCCCAGGCGGCGGGGGCGGACTGCCGCTTTGGTGCGCCGGTGCAGGAGATCACCCGCGACGGCGTGGTCACCGCCGGCGGGCAGGAGATCCGCGCCACGCTGATCATCGGCGCCGACGGGCCGCGCTCGCCCGTGGGGCGCGCGGCGGGGCGGCCGAATGTCGAGCTGGTCGAAACCCGGCAGATCACCGTCGACCTGCTGCAGCCCCATGCGGCGACCGACATCTTCCTGCGCCCCGAGATCGTGGGCGGCTATGCCTGGCTGTTTCCCAAGGGCCGCGTCGCCAATCTGGGGCTGGGCGTGGTGCCCGAGCGCAAGGCGGATCTGAAATCGCTGCTGGTGGCGTTGCATGCGCAACTGGTGACGGAAGGCCGGCTGGGGCGCGAGGTGCATCATACCACCGGCGGGCTGATCCCGGTGGGCGGCATTGTCGGGCTTGCCACCCGCATCGGCCCGGTGCCAGTGCTGCTGGCGGGCGACGCGGCGGGGCTGACCAATCCGATCACCGGCGCGGGCATCAATGCCGCGGTGATCTCGGGCCGCCTGGCGGGAGAGGCCGCGGCGGCGCTTCTGGCGGGGGACGCCGGCGCGCTGGAGGATTACGCCGAGGAGGTAAGCGACACGTTCGGCCCCTCGGTCGCGCTGGCGGTGCGGCGGCGCCGCGCGCTGATAGAGAATTATCGGGGGATGGCGATGCCGGCGCCGGACGCGTTGCGCGACAGCTGGATCGCCTATCCCCAATACTGGACACGAGACAGGACGGGCGCCACAGCCCACAAGGAAACACGGAAGGCGGAGGAAACAGCATGACCTGCTTGAAGCCCGAAAACGCAATGCCGGGGGCGGCTGGACCGGGGGGCGTCGATTTCAACGCCTATGACGTGATGGAGCCGCGCCGCCCCGGCGCGACCCCGGCGCCGTTCCGCAACGGCAAGCCGGTGAAGGATGCCAACATCGCGCCGCACGGCCTTTACCGTCCCGACTACCGGATCATGACGCCGCATATGCGATCGCCCGAATACGTCCAGATGTCGACCGCCGCGGCGATCACCCTGGGGCTGGTCGAGGGCCAGATGCATGGCTGTTCCTGCACGCGCTGCCTGAACCTGCTGCTGACCTATCCCGAGGGCTGCCGCGCCAACTGCGCCTATTGCGGCCTGGCCCGCCACCGCGAGGCCGAGCGCAACTATGCCGACCGCAACTTCATCCGCGTCGACTGGCCGGCGGTCAGCATGGACGAGATCGTCGAGCGCATCGCCAATGATCCGAACACGCCGTTCCATCGGATGTGCATCTCTATGATCACCCATCCGAATTCGGACAAGGACACCTTCACGGTGCTGAAGAAATGGACCGACCGGATCGACCCCGATCGCATTCCGATCTCGATCCTGTCGAACCCGCAGACCATGACCCGCGACGACGTCCAGCGCCTGCACGAGATGGGATCCGACATCTTCACCGTGGCGCTCGACGCCGCGACGCCGGAACTGTTCGACCGCACCCGCGGCAAGGGCGTGCAATCGCCCCATACCTGGAAGAAGTACTGGGAGATCCTCGAGGACGCGCGCGACATCTTCGGCCCGCAGAAGTTCGGCGCGCATATCATCGTCGGCATGGGGGAAACCGAATACGAGATCATGCAGCTGATCCAGCAGCTCGTCGACATGGGTGGCCACAGCCACATGTTCTGCTTCTTCCCCGAGAAGGGGTCGCTGATGGATCACCTGCCGGCCACGCCGCGCGACCAGTGGCGCCGGGTGCAGCTGGCGCGCTATCTGGTGGATTACTGCGGCGTGAACGTGGCCCAGATGAAGTTCGACGAGGCCGGGCGGATCGTCGATTTCGGCATGCCGGAATCGGAGCTGTCGGCGATCATCGACGCCGGCATCGCCTTCCGCACCTCGGGCTGCCCGGGCAAGTTCGCCGATGATATTTCGGCCTGCGACCGGCCCTATGGCGACAGCCCGCCCTCGAACATCGCCTCGTATCCCTTCCCGTTGAAGGAGGTGGACATTCGCAAGGTGCGCAGCCAGCTGGGCAAGCTGCGCCCGGGCGAGACCTACGAGGACGGCGAGGAATTCGATATCTGAAAGCGTGGCGGGGGGGGGGCGCTGCCCCCCGCCTTCGGCTCCCCCCGGAGTATTTTCGCCAAGATGAAGGGGGATGGGATTTTCGGGAGGAATTGAGATGACGAAGCCGTTTCGGGTGATTGATACCAAGGTGCGGCCCTGCCGCGAGCAGATGGCCTTTGATCAGGCGCTGATCGAGTGCCACAAGGCGGGGGAGATCCCCGACACGCTGCGGTTCCTGACCTTTCCGCCCTCGGTCCTGGTGGGGCGGCATCAGGCGATCAGCCAGGAGTTGAACCTTGACGCCTGCCGCGAGGCCGGTGTCGGCATCGGGCGGCGGATCACCGGGGGCGGGGCGCTTTACCTTGACGAGGGCCAGTTCGGCTGGGAGCTGATCTTTTCCAAGCAGACGCTGGGGTTGACCAACCTGGGCGATGTGGCGCGCGCGCTGTGCGAGGCCTGCGCGGCGGGGCTGTCGAAGCTGGGCGTCGCGGTGAAGTATCGCCCGCGCAATGATCTGGAGGTCGAGGGACGCAAGATCGGCGGCACCGGTGGCTTTTTCGACGGCGACACGATCTTCTATCAGGGCACGGTGCTGGTCGACATGAACGGGGCGAAGATGGCCTCGCTGCTGAATATCCCCGCGGCGAAGCTGGCCAAGCGCGGCCAGACCAGCGGCGCGCAGCGCGTGGTGACGCTGACCGAACTTTTCGACGGCGCGCCGCCGCCGGTGGACGAGATCAAGCAGGCGGTGATGGAGGGCTTTCGCGAAGGCCTGGGGATCGACCCGCAATGGGGCGAGATCAGCGAGGCCGAGGAAGCGACCGCGCGGCGCCTTTTCGACGAGGAGATCGGCCAGGACGAGTTCGTCTATTCGATCGACGATCCGGCGCATCCTTCGGATGTGCGTTCGGGCGGGTTCACCGGGCAGGGCGGGCGGATCGCGGCGCATGTCCGGCTGGAGGGGCCGCTGCAGAACCGTATCCGCGAGATCGTGGTGACCGGGGATTTCTTCGTCACCCCGCCGTCGACGATCCTGGATCTGGAGGCCGCGCTGCGCGGTGTCATGGTCGACGAGTTGGAGGCCGAGGTGGAGCGCTTCTTTGCCGAGGCGAAGGTTGGCCTGCTGACCGCCGCGCCGGCCGATTTCGTCCGTGCGATTCGCAACGCGATCGAGGGCGCCGAGGTCTACGAGACCGCCGAGTGACGCGGCCGGCGGGCTTCAGCCCGCCGCCAGCGCGCGGGCCAGGGCGTTGTGGCGTTCCAGCAGGTGGGCCAGGTCGATGGTGGTGAGCGCGCCGTCGCGCACCACCTGACGTCCCTCGACGAACAGGTGCTGCACCCGGGTCGGTCCGGCCAGAAGCAGCGCCGCCGGATCCCAGGACCCCGCGCTTTCCACCCCGCAGATGTCCCAAAGCGCCAGATCCGCGCGCAGGCCCGGCGCGATCCGGCCCAGATCGGCCCGGCCCAGCACTTCGGCGCCACCGCGGGTGACCATGCGCAGCGCCTCGCGCGGGCTCATCGCGTCGGCGCCCAGGCTGACGCGTTGCAAGAGCATCGCCTGGCGCGCCTCGGCGATCAGGTTGCCTGCGTCGTTCGAGGCCGATCCGTCCACGCCGATCCCCAGCTTGACGCCCGCGTCGCGCATCCCGCGCACCGGGGCGATCCCCGATCCCAGCCGGCAGTTGGAGCAGGGGCAATGCGCCACGCCCGTGCCGCTGCGCCCGAACAGCGCGATCTCGTCCGCGTCCAGCTTTACGCAATGGGCGTGCCAGACATCGGGTCCGGTCCAGCCCAGATCCTCGGCATACTGGCCGGGGCGGCAGCCGAACATGGCCTGCGAATAGGCAATGTCCTCGTCGTTCTCGGCCAGGTGGGTATGCAGCATCACCCCCTTGTCGCGGGCCAGAAGCGCGGTGTCGCGCATCAGTTCTCGGCTGACCGAGAACGGCGAGCAGGGGGCCAGCGCCACCTGCACCATGGCGCCGGGGGCGGGGTCGTGGAAGGTGTCGATGACGCGGATCGAATCCTCCAGGATCGCGGTCTCGGTCTCGACCATAGAGTCGGGGGGCAGGCCACCGGCGCTTTCCCCGATCGACATGGCGCCGCGGGTGGCGTGCAGGCGCAGGCCGATCCGCTGCGCGGCGGCAATGCTGTCGTCCAACCGGGCGCCGTTGGGAAAGATGTACTGGTGATCGGCGCTCAGCGTGCAGCCCGAAAGCGCCAGTTCCGCAAGCCCCGCAAGGGCCGCGACATGCATCTCTTCCGGTCCCATCCGTGCCCAGATCGGATACAGCCTGCGAAGCCAACCGAAAAGCGGCGCGTCCTGCGCGCCCGGCACCGCGCGGGTCATCGACTGATACAGGTGATGGTGGGTGTTGATCAGCCCGGGCGTGACCAGGCAGCGGCGCGCGTCGATCACCTCGCCCTTGGTGGTCAGGCCCTGGCCCACCGCGGCGATGGTGCCGCCGCGCAGCAGGATATCGCAATCGGCAAGCTCTTCGCCGGCGTCGTTCATGGTCACGACGCAGCGCGCGGCGCGCAGCAGGGTTTCTGTCATGGGATCCTCACACAGGCATCTACCCCCTTCGTCCTGTGTGAAACGCACCGCCGGAAAGAGGCAAAGAACGCGGTCGCGGGGCGTTTCGTATCAGGTGAGGGGGGCAGGGGGCAAGAGAGGCCGGCGAAATGGATGCGGCAAGCCGGTTCGATCGGCCGCAGGCTAGGCGTTCAGCAGGGCCAGCGCCTCGGCATGGATGGCGGGGTTGGCGGCGGCAAGCGCCCGGCCGCCCATATGGGCCGGGCCGCCCTGCCAGTCGGTGACAATGCCGCCGGCGGCCTCGATCACCGCGATCGGCGCCTGAATGTCGTAGGGCTGCAGGCCTGCCTCGATCACCAGGTCGATCTGCCCGGCGGCCAGCAGGGCATAGGCATAGCAGTCCATCCCGTAGCGCGTCAGCCGGGCGGCGCGCGAAACGCGCCGGAAGGCGGCGCCGTCCTCGGGCGTGCCGACTTCGGGGAAAGTGGTGAAGACGATCGCCTCGGCCATCGGCCGGGCGGGGCGGGTCTTCAGCGTGACTGCCCCGCGCGGGCCGGTCATCCGCGCCAGCCCCGGCGCGCCGACGAAGCGTTCCCCGATATAGGGCTGGTCGATGATCCCCAGGAACGGCCCATCGCGATCCGACAGCGCGATCAGCACCCCCCATGTCGGGGTGCCCGAAAGATAGCCCCGCGTGCCGTCGATCGGGTCCAGCACCCAGGTCAGCCCCGAGGTGCCCTCGCTGGCGCCGGTTTCCTCGCCCAGCACCGCATCTTGCGGGCGCTGGGCTGCCAGGATCGCGCGCATCCGTTCCTCGGCCGCCCGGTCGGCGATCGTGACCGGATCGAAGCCCTCGTTCAGCTTGCTGTCGGCACCCAGACCGGGGCTGCGGAAATGGGCCAGCGTTTCCTCGCGCGCCGCGTCGGCCAAGTGGTGTGCCAGCGCCAGCGCCGCGTCGCGTTGCCCATCCGTCAGTCTTGGCATGCCCGGTCTCCCCGTCTGACCCTGCCGCGGCGTTACCGGGGCATGTGCTCGGGGTCAAGCGGTTCGGCCTTTCAGGCGACGTCGTCGCTCAGCACCCGGGCCAGATCGAACAGGCGCCGGCGCTGCTGTTCGGGAATGGCATAGTAGGAGCGCACCAGTTCCAGCGCCTCCTTGTCGGCAAGAATGTCGCCCTCGACCTTGCCTTGGCTTTCGCGCTGATCGTCGAGTCCCTCGAAGAAGAAGCTGATCGGCACGCTCAGCGAGGCCGCGATATCCCACAGACGCGAAGCGCTGACGCGGTTCATGCCGGTTTCGTATTTCTGGATCTGCTGGAACTTGATCCCGACCTGATCGGCCAACTGCTGCTGGGTCATGCCCACCATCCAGCGGCGGTGCCGGATACGTTTGCCGACATGCGCGTCAACGGGGTGTTTCATGGTCTTCCTCCGGAGTGTCGAATGAATCGAATTGTCGTCCTAATACAAGTATAAAAGCAATTCTCGTTCCAACTTCCGCGCAAAAGGCCGCATACGACAAATTTGGCCGTTACTATACTAAATATCCGTTAGAGGGGCGCAGATTCCCACTGAAATCGCCAGAAAGGAGATCGCCGCGGCCTCCGGTACTGAAACAATTATCCACAATCTCATAAAAAGTTCGCATTTTGCAACTCAATTCGCAACTTTGGCGGGAGTTCGCTGCGAAATGCAACCAAGAGGCGGCCTCCCATGGCGGCCAGAGCGGCGCCAGCCTCTGGTCAAGGCGTCCGGCGGCGGCTAGGTTTTCGCACCAGCACGGAGGAAGAGATGCGCGCCTTTCAGGTCACCGAATATGGCAAGACCCCCGAGATGAACGAAGTCGATTTGCCACAGCCGGGGCCGGGAGAGCTGCGGCTGAAGGTGGCGGCCTGCGGGTTGAATTTTGCCGATCTGCTGATGGTCACCGGCGAATACCAGGAACGCCCGCCGCTTCCCTTCACCCTGGGGATGGAGATTTCGGGCATCGTCGATGCCTTGGGAGAGGGTGTCGCCGGGCCGGCTCCCGGCACGCGGGTGGGCGCATTCGGCGGCCGCGGCGGGCTCGCCGATTATGCGGTGGTGCCGGCCGATCGTTGCCTTCCGCTGGCCGATACGATGTCCTTCGAAGAGGCGGCGGCCTTTCCGGTGGCCTATGGCACCAGCCATGTGGCGCTGTCGCATCGCGCGCGGCTGGCGTCGGGCGAGACGCTCTTGGTGCTGGGCGCCGCCGGCGGCGTAGGCCTGACCGCGGTCGAGATCGGCAAGCTGATGGGCGCGCGGGTGATCGCCTGTGCGCGGGGTGCGGCGAAGCTGCAGGTCGCGAAGGCCGCCGGGGCCGATCATCTGATCGACAGTGACGCGCAGGACATCCGCCAGGCGGTGAAGGATCTGGGCGGCTGCGACGTGGTTTATGACCCGGTGGGCGGCGATCAGTTCATGGCCGCCCTGCGCGCCACCCGCCCCGAGGGCCGCCTGATCACCATCGGCTTCGCCAGCGGCGAGGTGCCGCAGATCCCTTCGAACCTGCTTCTGGTCAAGAACCTCACCGCGATCGGCTTCTACTGGGGCGGCTACATGGCCTTCCGCCCGCAGGTGGTGACCGACAGCCTGGCCCAGCTGTACCGCTGGCATGCGCAGGGGCGCCTGCACCCCCACATCAGCCACCGCCTGCCGCTGGAGCGCGCCGCCGAGGGCATGGAATTGCTGCGCAGCCGCAAATCCACCGGCAAGGTCGTGATCACGCCCTGATCACGCCTTCAGCGCGCGATAGGTCTGGCGAATGAGATCGGCGGCCAGGGCGGTCACGCCGGATCCGGCGGCGGCCGGCGTGTACAGGTTGATCTGTGTGCGCGCCAGATCGGGCAGCGCGCCGCCATGCTGGATGCGTTCCAGATATTTCGGCTCGGCCCCCTCCACAAGCACATCGACCGCCAGATCGGCGCTGACCGAGGCCTCGATCGACCGGGTGGAATCCGATTCCACCGCCATGATCCAGTCGATCCCGGCCCGGTCCAATGCTTCCTGCACGCCGCTGCGAAAGATGCTGCTGTATTCGAAGGCCAGGGGCAGGGGGCGCTGGCGCCAGGCCTGTCCGCCCGGCGCCCCGATCCAGATCAGCGGCAGTTCGATCAGCGTCTCGCCCTCGGGTCCGATGCTGTTCTCGGTGGTCAGGATCAGATCGCAATCGCCCCGCGCGAACAAGGCCTTGAGTCGCCGGGTATAGGAAGAGATCAGCGTCACCCGGATGCGCGGGTATTCGGCATGGAAGCGTTTCAGCACTTTCGGGATCGCCGGATAGACGATGTCCGAGGGCACCCCGATCGTCACCTCGCCCTCAAAGGCGTCGCCGGTCAGCCGCGCCACCGCCTCGTCGTTGGTCTGCAGCAGCCGGCGCGCATAGCCCAGCATCTGCTCGCCCGCCGCAGTCAGCGCGACGCCCCGCCCGGCGCGGTTCAGCAACTGCACGCCAAGCGATTCCTCCAGCCGCTTGATCTGCATCGAGACCGCCGATTGCGTGAGGTTCAGAAACCCGGCCGCCCGGGTCACGCCGCCGGAATCGGCCACCGCGGCGAAGGACCGCAGGGCGGTCAGATCGAGATTGCGCAACATATCATCCTTTGTGATGTATAATCTCAAAATCATTCATTTTAAATATTTAAGCGATCCCTCCATATTGATCAACAGAGGGAATGATAACTGACAGAACCCCCACGATTTGCGAAGGATGACGGCGATGACGACCTCGGTTCACACTTCGGGCGTTGCAGTCCGCAGCGCACATGCGACCCACCCTCTGGCCCGGCTGGCTGGCCTTGCCAGGCGGGCCCTTGCGCTGCGTCGCGAACGGAACATTCTGGCCCGGCTCGACGACCGCGCGCTGGCAGATATAGGCCTAACCCGGACCCAGGCCCAGGCCGAGGCCGCTCGCCCGGTCTGGGACGTTCCGGCCTATTGGCGGCGCTAGGCCCGCCGCGCCGGAAGCGCCCG
Organism: Allgaiera indica; assembly: GCF_900106675.1. Taxonomy (GTDB): domain Bacteria; phylum Pseudomonadota; class Alphaproteobacteria; order Rhodobacterales; family Rhodobacteraceae; genus Acidimangrovimonas; species Acidimangrovimonas indica. Next base: position 146,248 of record NZ_FNOB01000002.1, on the reverse strand, counting down.
TCCGGGGCGCGCTGGGGGTCACAAACCCGGGCGAACCGGGTGAAGGTGCGGTTTGGAAACGCTTTGTCCGACTGAAAAGCTTGAAAACGGCGCGCGGCTTCCCGATATTGATCTCAGGAAATAGGCCCTCCGCCGGAGGGCCGCTTCGGGGACATAGATGGAGGCTTTCCATGGCTGACTATGAGACGATCCGCACGGTTGGGGCTGGCGCCCGCGCCGGTGCGCGGATCGACGAGGGCCTTCGTGCCCACATGAACAAGGTCTACGGGCTGATGTCCGTCGGCCTGCTGCTGACCGCGGCGGTCGCCTGGGCCGTCGGCACCACGCCCGCATTGATGAGCGTGTTCCGCAACGTGGCCACCGGGCAGATGACCATCCTGGGCTGGGTCGCGATGTTCCTGCCGCTGATCATGGTCTTCGCCTTCGGCGCCGCGATCAACCGGCTCTCCTATGCCGGCGCGCAGTTGTTCTTCTACGCCTTCGCGGCCGCCATGGGCCTGTCGATCAGCTGGATCTTCATCGCCTTCACCGGCATCTCGATCGCGCAGACCTTCCTGGTCACCTCGATCGCCTTCGCGGGGCTCAGCCTCTACGGCTACACCACGAAGCGCGACCTTTCGGGCCTGGGCACCTTCCTGCTGATGGGCCTGATCGGCATTCTGGTGGCTTCGGTGGTCAACATCTTCCTGCAGTCGAGCGCGCTGATGTTCGCGGTCTCGGTGCTGGGCGTGCTGATCTTCGCGGGGCTGACCGCGTTCGACACCCAGTCGATCAAGACCCAATACATCCAGATGGCCGAGTCTGGCGATCAGGAATGGCTGGGCAAGTCGGCGATCATGGGCGCGCTGCGGCTCTACCTCGACTTCATCAACCTGTTCATGTTCCTGCTGCAATTCATGGGCAACCGGAACTGACGGGGCCGATGACCGAACCAAGGGGCCGGGGGGTGACCTCCGGCCCTTTTTGCATTCCGGGTCCTTTGCGCCCCCCCTTTCATTGTTCCCCAAATACGCCCGCGGCGTCTGGTGCCGGCCGTCCACCTCGCCTAGTCTCGCGCCATGAACGCGCCCTCCCTTACCTTCTCCGAAGACCAGGCCGAGGCCTGGGACCGTATCGCCGACCTTCTGCGCGGCGCGGGTGTCGATGTCGACGCGGGCGCGCTGATCCCCGATGTCTCGGGCGCGGCCAGCGTGCTGGCGGTGGTGGGCAAGGCGGGATCGGGCAAGACCATGCTTCTGGCGCGTCTGGTCGACGGGCTGGTCGAGGCCGGCGTCGAGATCGTCTCGGGCGATTACGAGGGCCGCCGCCGGCGCGAACGCCGCACGCTGGCGGTGCTGGCGCCGACCAACAAGGCGGCCAGCGTGCTGCGCAACCGAGGCGTGCCCGCGACCACGATCCACCGCATCCTCTACACCCCGGTCTATGACCCCGAATACGAGAAGATCGCCGAATGGCTGGCCGGCAACGGCGACCGCCCCGAGATCGAGGGCCTGACCGAGGCCGCGCTCGACCGCGCCCAAGCCTTCTATGATGCCGTCAAATCGGTGCCCGGCGCCCTGGCGTCGGCTGGCCTGCGCGGCTCTGACTTCATCCGGGGCTGGAAGCGGCGCGAGGACCCGCTGGATATCGGCTTCGTCGATGAAAGCTCGATGCTCGATGACAAGCAGTTCGAGGATCTGAAGGAGATCTTCCCAACCCTCGTTCTTTTCGGCGACCCGGCGCAGCTGGCCCCCGTCGGCCAGTCCGGCGAGATGGTCTTCGACCGCTTCACCCCGGCGCGGAAGCTCGAGCTTCACCGCATCCACCGCCAGGCCGAGGACAACCCGATCCTCGATCTGGCCCATGCGCTGGCCGATCCGGCGCTGGAGTTCAGCGATTTCGAGCAGATGATCCGAGAGGCCGCCGCCCGCGACGACCGCGTGGTGATGGCCGAGCGGGTCGAGGCCGAGCTGATGGCGCGCTCGCCGGTACTGGTGTGGCGCAACGCCACCCGCATCCGGCTGATCCACGCCTTCCGCGCGGCCTACGGCGCGCCGGCCGACGCCCTGCTACCCGGAGAGCCGCTGATCTGCGACGGGATCGAGCTGCCGTTGAAGCACCGCAAGAAGCGCATCGATCTGGAGGCGCGGGGGCTGATCAAGGGCGCGCAGGTGATCTATCTGGGCCCCGGCAAGAAGCCCGGCTTTTCACGCCTGCACGTGATCGGGGCCGAGGATCCGCGCGTGTCCGCAGCCTCGATCGTCAAGATCGAGATGCCGGACGAGGAAGAGCCCTTCATCCCCTTCGCCGCCCGCATGGGCGCGGCCTTCCTGCACGGCGCGGCGGTGACGATCCACAAGGCGCAGGGCAGCCAATGGGAGAATGTGCAGGTCTTCGCGCCCGACCTCTGGGCCGCCTCGCGTACCGGCCGCAACGAGGCGGGGGTGGCGCTGTGGAAGCGGCTTGCCTATGTGGCGATCACCCGGGCCGAGCATCGGCTTTTCTGGGTGGTGCGCAACCGGCTGGGCCGCCCGGCGGCGGCGTTGACCGTCGAGGACCTGAAAGCGCCCGCCGCGCCGCTGGAACTGGCGGCGCAGGAGGACGGCTGAGACGCCGGGCGGGGCGGGAAGGCGAACCTTCAGGAATGGTTCGCAATCCTTTGATATAAAAATATTTCTCTGCCGTCCTTCAAGCCGCGCCGCGCGCGTCGCAAGAAGGACGCCACCGGACTGGCCGAGACCCCGCCGATCAGCGGGAAGACCGGCGGGGAAGCAGGCCGCGCCCGATGGTCCGCCCAGCCGCACGAAGGCCTAGACACCGATTTCCACGGCGCGCGAAAGCGGTTGCACGCCGAAGGCGCGGCTTGGCCTGCGATCGAAGCACGGCGCGATGGGTGGAACGCACCATGTCCGGTTTCCGAAACGGTCCGGCACGGCGAGACGGCGCAGGCGGATGCCTGCGTCGCCGCCGAGATCGGCCCCCGCAAAGTGCCACCCCGCCGGGACGGGCAGGCGTAGCGGGCCTCGCGTGGGGGGGCTTATCCCCTCTTGCTGGCCTCCAGCGTGTCCTCGAAGGTGCGCAGGCCCGTCCGCGGCGCCTGCACCAGCACCGCCATGTTGCCGGGCTTGTGTTCGTTCTTGCGCATCTTGGTATGGGCGCGCGGGATCTCGGCCCAGGGAAAGACCTCGGACATGGCCGGGTCGATCCGGCGTTCCATCATCAGCTTGTTGGCGGCCGAGGCCTGTTTGAGATGCGCGAAATGGCTGCCCTGCAGGCGCTTTTGGTGCATCCACATGTAGCGCACGTCGAAGGTGCAGTTGAAGCCGGTGGTGCCGGCACAGATCACCACCATGCCGCCCTTCTTGCACACCAGCGCCGAAACCGGGAAGGTCGCCTCGCCCGGGTGTTCGAACACCATGTCGACATTCACCCCCTTGCCGGTGATGTCCCAGATCGCCTTGCCGAACTTGCGCGCCTCCTTCAGCCAGGCGTTGTATTCGGGCGTGTTGACCGTCGGCAATTGCCCCCAGCAGGCGAAATCCTTGCGGTTGATCACCCCTTTGGCGCCCAGCGACAGCACGAAATCGCGCTTATCCTCGTCCGAGATCACCCCGATCGCATTCGCGCCGGCGGCGTTGATCAGCTGGATCGCGAAGGACCCCAGCCCCCCCGACGCGCCCCACACCAGCACGTTCTGCCCGGGCTTCAGGTCGTGCGGTTCATGGCCGAACAGCATCCGGTAGGCGGTGGCCAGCGTCAGCGTGTAGCAGGCGCTTTCCTCCCATGTCAGGTGGCGCGGGCGCGGCATCAGCTGTTGCGCCTGCACGCGGGTGAATTGCGCGAAGCTGCCGTCCGGCGTCTCATATCCCCAGATCCGCTGCGAGGGCGAGAACATCGGATCGCCGCCGTTGCATTCCTCGTCGTCGCCGTCGTCCTGGTTGCAGTGGATCACCACCTCGTCGCCGACCTTCCAGCGGGTGACCTTGTCGCCCACCGCCCAGACGATCCCCGAGGCGTCGGACCCGGCGATGTGATAGGGCGCGCCGTGGCCATCGAACGGGCTGATCGGAACGCCCAGGCCGGCCCAGATGCCATTGTAGTTGACCCCCGCCGCCATCACCAGGACCAGCACCTCGTGGCTGTCGATTTCCCAGGTGGGCACCACCTCGACCTGAAAACTGTCCTCGGGCTCGCCGTGACGCTCGCGCCGGATCGCCCAGGCGTACATCTGCTTCGGCACATAGCCGAGCGGCGGCATTTCGCCGATCTCGTACAGATCCTTCTCGGGCGCCTCGTAAGGGGCGATCTCGGGCGTCTTGTCGCGCTTGCCGTCCAGGGCCATCGGTACCTCCTTCTTATGCTGCGGCGCAGAATTCGGTGCCCGCTCTGGACCGAATTAATGGTCGGTGCGCAATATTGCAATATGAAGTCTGCATGATTTTGTAATTTTATGTCTCTGACGTGGCCGAGATGGGCGAAGGTTCGGTGCCGGGGCGCGCATTTGCTGCGGCTGCATCCAGATGCTGTTGCACCGGCGCGGCATAGAACGCCAGCAACGGCGCGGCGCGGCGGCGTGGCGTGACGGTGTTGCCCCGAACCCGCACCAACCCCCGCCGGGCCAGCGCATCCAGGCCCATGCGTGCGCCCACGGCCGGATCGGCGCCGGGCAGGCGCAGGGGCGCGCCATGGCTGCGCAGACGCTCTGCGATCTCGCAGGCCCGGTCCTCCAGCGTGTCGCGGGTGGTGGCGCCGGCGGCCAGCGCGGCGGCGGCAAGCGGCACCGGCAGGATCGGCACCACCTGGCGGACCTCTTGCATCAGGCGCTCGGTCAGGGCCTCGGTCGTGGGGCTGCCGGTCTCGGCCAGGAAGCGGCTCAGCGACAGCGGCGCGCCGAAGCTGACGGCGGCATAGCCCAGCCGCATGTCGCGCCGGAAGACCGCGCCCACCAGCCGCCGGATCAGGAAGCGCAGCGCCGCGAGGGGGCGGGCGCGGAACCGTCGCTCGCCGGATTGGGCGGCGCTGACGAGGATCCGATCCTCCAGCACCCGGTCATATCCGAAGGCCACCGGCATGAAGACCACGTCGCGCCCGCCGCCGGGGCTGAAACCGCTGACGATGTAGTGCAGCAGGCCCATCCGCGACGGCCCCACCCGGCCATCGAGGCTAAGGCCGCCTTCGGGAAAGATCGCCTGGGTCACGCCCTCGGCGGTGGCCATCTGGACATAGCGCGCCAGCACCTTGCGGTAGAGGGTGTTGCGCGACCGGCGGCGGATGAAATAGGCGCCCATCGCGCGTATCAAGAGGCTCAGGGGCCAGACACGCGCCCATTCGCCCACCGCATAGCTAAGGGTCGAGCGTTCCGACGAAAGCCAGGTGACCAGGATGTAATCCATGTTGGAACGGTGGTTCATGACGAAGATCACCGTGGCCTTGGGGTCGATCGCGGCAATCGCGGCGGTGTCGAGCCGGCCGATCCGCACCCGGTAAAGCGCCCGGCTAAGCCAGCGCGTCACCCGCGCCGCGACGCCGAAATAGATCAGGGTCGAAAAGCCCGGCACGATTTCGCGCGCATAGCGCCGGGCCTCTTCGGCGGCGACGGGTTCGGGCACGCCGGTCTCATGCGCGTGGTCGGCCACGGCTTCGGTCACCACGGGGTCGTAGACCAGGCGGTTGATCCGGTCCTGCCGCGCCATCAGCTTGAACGGCTCGATCGGGCGTTGCAGGCGGGTGTTCAGCCGCGCGACGGCGCGTTCCATGCGCTTGCGCAGGAACCAGCGCATCGAGGGCGCCAGCACCCGGTCCAGCGCGCCGATGGCCGCCAGCGCAAGCGCCAGCACCACCAACCAGATCGGAAGTTCGACGGTCCCCCCCATCGGCGCAGGTTTACAGGAAGCGGCGGCGGGGTAAATCCTGTGCGTCAATTCGCCGGGGGCGCGCGAGGCTCTCCTTCAGCCCGGTGCGCGCAGCAGGCGCGGGGCAAGCGCCCACCCGTCCCGGCAGGCTGGCGCTTCGCAGCTCTCGTTCGCGCTGGGGCCAGGGGAGGTGCTGCACCATAAATGGCGACGTGGATGGTCAGGGGCGCCACCCCCGGACAGGCGCTTGCCCTGCGCAAGCCCCGCAGGATCGGAAACGTCCCCGCCATCTCACCGGATTGCCGCATCGCAGCGAATTGACGGGACATTTTCTGCCGATTACTAACAGTGTTGCGAAATAAAATTACTACCCGCGATTCCCGGAGGCCACTATGACCGACGCCCAGCCCCAGAAAGACAGGCCCTGGCTGTTCCGCACCTATGCCGGGCATTCGACGGCGGCCGCCTCGAACGCGCTCTATCGCGGCAACCTCGCGAAGGGGCAGACGGGCCTTTCCGTGGCCTTCGATTTGCCCACCCAGACCGGCTATGACAGCGACCACGAACTGGCGCGGGGCGAGGTCGGCAAGGTCGGCGTCCCGGTCGCGCATCTGGGCGACATGCGGGCGCTTTTCGACCAGATCCCGCTTGAACAGATGAATACCTCTATGACGATCAACGCGACGGCGCCGTGGTTGCTGGCGCTCTACATCACGGTGGCCGAAGAGCAGGGGGCGGATGTCGCGCAGCTTCAGGGCACGGTGCAGAACGACATCATCAAGGAATATCTCTCGCGCGGGACTTATATCTGCCCGCCCAAGCCCAGCCTGCGGATGATCACCGATGTCGCCGCCTACACGCGCCAGCATCTGCCGAAATGGAACCCGATGAACGTCTGTTCCTACCATCTGCAAGAGGCCGGCGCGACGCCCGAACAGGAACTGGCCTTCGCGCTGGCCACCGCGATCGCGGTGCTGGACGACCTGAAGGGCAAGGTCGATCCGCAGGATTTCCCCGGCATGGTGGGGCGGATCAGCTTCTTCGTGAATGCCGGTATCCGCTTTGTCACCGAGCTTTGCAAGATGCGCGCCTTCACCGACCTGTGGGACGAGATCTGCCGCGACCGCTATGGCGTGACGGACGCGCGAATGCGCCGCTTTCGCTACGGGGTGCAGGTCAACAGCCTGGGCCTGACCGAACAGCAGCCGGAAAACAACGTCTACCGCATCCTGATTGAGATGCTGGCGGTCACGCTGTCGAAGAAGGCCCGTGCCCGCGCCGTGCAATTGCCGGCCTGGAACGAGGCGCTGGGCCTGCCGCGCCCCTGGGATCAGCAATGGTCGCTTCGGATGCAGCAGATCCTGGCCTATGAGACGGACCTGCTGGAGTACGACGATCTGTTCGACCAGAATCCGGCGGTCGAGCGCAAGGTCGCGGCGCTGAAGGAAGACGCGCAGGCCGAGCTGGCGCAGATCGACGCGATGGGCGGCGCGGTCGCGGCGATCGAATACATGAAAGGCCGGCTGGTCGAGGCCAATGCCGACCGCATTGCCCGGATCGAGGCGGGCCAGACCGTGGTGGTCGGCGTGAACCGCTGGGCCGAGGGGGCCGAAAGTCCGCTGACGGCCGGGGACGGCGCGATCCTGGTGGTCGACCCGGAAGCCGAGGCTGATCAGATCGCGCGGCTCGCCGCCTGGCGCGCATCGCGTGACGACGCGGCGGTGAAGGCCGCGCTGGCCGATCTCCGTGCTGCCGCCGCGTCGGGCGAGAACATCATGCCGTCTTCGATCGTGGCGGCGAGGGCCGGCGCCACCACGGGCGAATGGGGCGATGCGGTGCGCGCGGCCTTTGGTCAGTATCGCGGGCCCACGGGTGTCAGCCGGGCGCCCTCGAACCGGACCGAGGGGCTTGACGAGATCCGCGCGGCGGTGGATGCGGCCTCGGCCCGGCTGGGGCGGCGGCTGAAGTTCCTGGTCGGCAAGCCGGGCCTCGACGGCCATTCCAACGGCGCCGAGCAGATCGCGGCCCGGGCGCGCGATTGCGGTATGGACATCAGCTACGAGGGCATCCGCCTGACCCCGGCCGAGATCGTCGCGGCGGCGCAGGCCGATCCCCCGCATGTGATAGGTCTCTCGATTCTTTCGGGCAGTCATCTGCCGCTGATCGCCGAGGTGATCGAGCGGATGGCGACCGCGGGCCTGGCGGACGTGCCGGTGATCGTCGGCGGCATCATTCCCGAGGCCGACGCCGACCGGCTGCGCGCGCTGGGCGTCGCCGCCGTCTATACGCCCAAGGATTTCGAGCTGAACCGGATCATGTTCGACATCGTGGGGCTGGTCGGCGCCCGGCCGGTGGCGGCACAATGACCCGCCGCGCCATCCGGGCCCGCATCACCGGCCGCGTGCAGGGGGTGTGGTTCCGCGGCTGGACGTCCGAGACGGCGCAAACCCTGGGTTTGGACGGCTGGGTACGCAACGATCCCGACGGCGCCGTCACCGCCCTGATCGCGGGGCCGGAGGCACAGGTGGCGCAGATGCTCGAGGCATTGCATCAGGGCCCCGAGGCTGCGCGGGTCCAGACGGTAGAGACCAAGATCGCCGAAGATCCCGGCGCCATAGGGTTCGAGATCCGCCGCTAGGCGGGCCGCGCGCGCCCCCCGGTACTCCCGCGATATTCGAACCAGGAAGAAGAAGGCCGCGTCCTTTCATCGTTCTTCAAATACGCAAGCGGGCGTTCAGAACGCGATCACCTCGCGGTCGGTCACGATCAGGTCAAGCGGCTGGTCGGTCGCCTCGATCGGCACGTGGTCCACTTCCTGCGCGGCAAAGGCATAGCCGATCGCCAGCGTCGGGCGCGCGGCGCGCAGCGCTTCCAGCGTGCGGTCGTAAAAGCCGCCGCCATAGCCCAGGCGAAAGCCGCGGCGGTCGAAGGCCAGCAGCGGCACGATCAGCACCTCGGGTGTGATCCAGTCCCCCGCAGCCGGGATCAGGGCGCCGAATTCGCCTGCGATCATCTCCGCGCCGGGGTGCCAGGCGCGGAACGTCAGCGCCTGGGCGGGGCCGGGGATCACCGGCACGCCGACCGGGCCCGCATGGGCGGCCATCGCGGGCAGCGGGTCGAGTTCGGTGCGCATCGGCATATAGCCCGCAAGCGGCCGTCCCGCGTGGGGCGCCAGCACCTGTGTCAGCCGTGCGGGGGCGGCGCCGGGGCCCTGGGCGAAGGCGGCCTTGCGGCGCGCGAAGGCGGCCTTGCGGGCGGCGGCCTTGATGTCCGCCGAGGTCATAGCAGGATCACCGAGGCGAGCCAGAGGAACGAGAAGAAGCCGACCACATCGGTCACCGTGGTCACGAAGGCGCCCGAGGACAGCGCGGGGTCGAAGCCCAGCTTTTCCAGCCCCAGCGGGATCAGGATCCCGGCCAGCGCCGCGGCGAAGAGGTTGATCACCATCGCCAGGCCGATCACCAGCCCCAACACCGGCTGGTCGAACCAGGCATAGCTTATGACCCCCATGATCACCCCGAAGAATATGCCGTTGGCCACCCCTTGCAGCACCTCGCGCCCGATCACCCGGCCGACGTTGGAATAGGTCAGGCTGCGCGTCGCCAGCGCCCTGACCGCCACCGTCAGCCCCTGGGTGCCCGCGTTGCCGCCCTGCGAGGCCACGATCGGCATCAGCACCGCCAGCGCCACCAGCTTCGAGATCGTGCCCTCGAAAAGCGAAATCACCGCCGAGGCAAGGATCGCCGTCAAGAGGTTCACGAACAGCCAGGGGAACCGCTGCTTGGCGGTCTCGATCCAGCTGTCGGACAGGCTGCCTTCGCCGACCCCGGCGAGGCGCAGGATGTCCTCCTCGTGTTCCTCGTCCAGCACGTTCATCGCGTCGTCGATGGTAATCACGCCGACCAGGCGGTCGTTCTCGTCCACCACGGGGGCCGAAATCAGGTGATACTGGTTGAAAAGATAGGCGACCTCGGCTTCTTCCTCGGTGGCGCGGATGGTGCGGAACATCGCTTCCGTGATGTCGCGCAGCTTGACCGAGCGTTTCGAGGACAGCAGCCGCCCCAGCGTCACGTTGCCCACCGGCTTCATTCGCGGATCGACCAGGATCACATGATAGAACTGGTCGGGCAGCCAATCTTCGGCGCGCAGAAAGTCGATGGCCTCGCCCACCGTCCAGTGTTCCGGCGCCACCACCGTCTCGCGCTGCATCAGGCGGCCGGCGGAATATTCCGGGTAGGACATCGCCTGTTCGACGGCGACGCGGTCGGCATCGTCCAGCGCGTCTAGGATGATCTCCTGCTGGGGTTCCTCCAGGTCCTCGAGGATGTCGACGACATCGTCGGAATCCAGTTCGCGCACCGCCTCGCCCAGCACCTCGGGGGGCAGGGCGGCGATCACCTCCTCGCGGATCGACTCGTCCAGTTCCGACAGGATGTCGCCGTCGATCTCTCCTGACCACAGGGCCAGCAGGTCGGCGCGTTCTCCGGCGCCAAGCTGTTCCAGAAGGTCGGCGATATCGGCGGCGTGCAGCCGTTCCAGCAGGCTGTTCAGCCGGGCGGTATCGCCGGCCTCGACCGCGTCGAGGATTGCATCACGGCGTTCGCGCCCGACGCCATGGAGCTCTTCTTCGCGGGCGTCTTCCGCGGGGGATGTCTCGATCGTCGTGTCGTCGGTCATCGCGCCCCCCCGGCCTGGATCTTCCCGTCGGATTGACCGGACCCTAGCCGAAAGTGTTTCTTCGAAACAGAGGCAACGGGAAAATTTACCCCATCGCGAAAGCCGCCTAGATTGGCCAACGGACAAGCGCCGCGGCGCAAAGCGGAGAGGGTTGATGGCAGAGCTGATCCTGGGCCAGGTGTTGACTTACGCGGCCGATCCCCTTGCCGAGGGGCCGGGGGCCGCGCGCCATCTGGGCCATGGCGCGGTGCTGGTCGAGGACGGGCGCATCCTGGCGGTCGGCGGGGCGGAGGATCTGCGCGCGGCCCATCCGCAGGCACAGGTCACGGACATGGGGCGGGCGCTGCTGTCGGCCGGGTTTGTCGATGCCCATGCCCATTATCCGCAGACCGCGATCATCGCCTCCTGGGGCAAGCGGCTGATCGACTGGCTGAACAGCTATACCTTCCCCGAAGAGGCGCGCTTTGCCGACCCCGCCTATGCGCGCGAGGTGGCGCGGCGCTATTTCGACCTGACGCTGGCGAACGGCACCACCACCGCCGTCAGCTATTGCACGATCCATCCGGCCAGCGTCGAGGCCTATTTCGAAGAGGCCCGGCGGCGGGGTCTGCGGGCGCTGGGCGGCAAGACCTGCATGGATCGCGACACCGCGCCCGAGGGCCTGCGCGACACCGCGCGATCGGCCTATGACGATTCGAAGCGCCTGCTGGAGAATTGGCACGGGCGGGACCGGCTGTCCTATGTCATCACCCCGCGCTTTTCGCCCACCTCGACGCCAGAGCAGCTTGCCGCGCTGGGCGCGCTTTGGGCCGAGCATCCCGATTGCCTGATGCAGACCCATCTGAGCGAACAGCTGGATGAAATCGCCTGGGTCAAGACGCTCTATCCGCGGGCGCGCGATTACCTCGACACCTATGAAGCCCACGGGTTGCTGGGGCCGGGCGGTCTGTATGGCCACGCGATCCACCTGGAACGCCGTGAGGTCGACCGCCTTCGCGCGGTGGGCGCAAGCGTGATCCACTGCCCGACATCGAACACTTTCATCGGCTCGGGGCTGTTTGACATGGCCGGGCTGACGGGCGCGGGGCTGAAGGTGGGGTTGGCCACCGATACCGGGGGCGGGTCGTCGTTTTCGATGCTGCGCACGATGGCCGCGGCCTATGAGGTCGGGCAATTGCGCCACAACCCACTGCACCCGGCGGTGCTGTGGTGGCTGGCGACGCAAGGCTCGGCAAGGGCGCTGGGGCTGGCCGACCGCATCGGCAACCTCGCCCCGGGGATGGAGGCCGATCTGATCGCCGTCGATCTGGCCTCGACGCCCGCGATCGCGCAGCGCGCGGCGCGGGCCGGTGATCTGTGGGAGGCGCTGTTCCCCACGATCATGATGGGCGATGACCGCGCCATCGCCGGCGTCTGGGTGGGGGGCGCGCGGGCGAAATAGCGCCCGGCGCCGCCGCACGCGGGCGGGGCGCGGTTGGGGTGGGGCGCGATTGGGGCTGGACATGATCAAACGTTTGATTTAATCATTCGTTTGAATGAGAGGTCCCATGCCCCGCGATCCCGACAAGACATCTGCGCCAAAGAACCGTGCCGACCGGACTGGCCCCAACACTGGCCCCAGCACTGGCCGCGACGAGGCTGGCCCCGAGGCCACCCGTGCCGCGCTGATCGCGGCGGGGCTGCATCTTTTCGGGCACAAGGGCTTCGCCGCGGCCTCGACGCGCGAGATCGCGGCGCGGGCGGGGGCGAATGTGGCCGCGATCGGTTATCACTTCGGCTCCAAGGCCGGGCTCAGGCTTGCCTGCGCGGATGAGGTCGCCCGGCGCCTGGCCGGGGTGATGGCGAGGGTCGAGGCCGGCTCGCCGCCGCGTTCCCCGCAAGAGGCTCGGCAGCGCCTGCAGGCCGGGGTGCGCGCCATGGTCGCCTTTATCGCCGCCGCGCCCGAGGCCGCCGATCTTGCCGCCTTCCTGCTGCGCGAGATGACCGACGAGGCCGGCACGCTCGACCGCCTGTACGACAGCGTCGTTTCCCCCAGGCACGGCGAATTGTGCCGCCTGTGGGGGCAGGCCACCGGCACCGACCCCGACAGCGAGGACACCCGCCTGTCGGTCTTCGCGATGATCGGCCAGATCATCTATTTCCGCATCGGACGCCCGATCATCCTGCGCCGGATGGGGTGGCGGCAGATGCAGGCCGGGCCGCTGTGCGACATCCTGGTCCGCCACCTCAACGCCGCGCTCGATGCGGCCACAGCCGAGGGGAAAGCCAAATGATCCTGTGTTCCGTGCCGGTCCTCAGCGCCTTCCTGTCGGCCTGCGCCGCGCCCCCGCCGCTGGCCACCGGCTATGTCGAGGGCGATTACGTTCTGGTCGCGCCGGTCGCCGTGGCCCAGGTAGAGGCGCTGAAGGTACGCCGGGGGCAGCATGTCAAGGCAGGCGCGGTGCTGGCGGTCACCGAGCACCGCGATGCCGAAATCGCGCTGGCCCAGGCCACTGCCGCGCTTGCCCAGGCGCAAAGCCAGTTGGCCAACCTTCAGGAAGGCCGCCGCCCGCAGGAGATCGCGGTGATCGCGGCGACGCTGGCCTCGGCCGAGGCGCAGGCGAATGAGGCATCGAAGGAAGTCGCCCGGCTGAGCAGCCTGAACGACCGCGGGGTGACCAGCCAGGCGCAACTTGACGGCGCGACGACCCAGCTTGAGGTGGCCCGCGCCCAGGTGGCCCAGGCCAAGGCCAACCTGGCCGTCGCGCGGCTGCCCGCACGCCCCAAGCAGATCGAGGCCGCCGAGGCCGCGGTGGCCCAGGCCCGCGCCCGCCGCGACGCCGCCGCCTGGCAGCTGTCGCAGCGCACGCTGCTGGCGCCCAGGGCGGGCACCGTCTTTGACATCCTGCGCCGGGCGGGGGAAATCGCCGGTCCGCAAGCGCCGGTGATCTCGTTCCTGCCCGACGGGGCGGTGAAGCTGAAGCTGTATTTCCCCGAGACCGCGTTTGCCCGCATTCACCCCGGCGCCGTCCTGAATGTCCATTGCGACGGCTGCGGCCGCGGCGAGAAGGCGAAGGTGACCTATGTCTCGGACAGCCCCGAATTCACACCGCCGGTGATCTATTCGCTGCAAAACCGCCAGAAGCTTGTCTATCTGGTCGAGGCAAAGCCCGAGCCGGGCGCGGTGCTGCTCAAGCCCGGCCAGATCGTCGACGTGGACCTGCCGGGGGCGGACAAGTGAGCGCCGCCCCCGCCACGCCCGTCCCCGCCACGCCCGTCCCCGCGCCGCCCGGCTCCGGCGGCCGCCCCGCGATCGACGTGAAGGGGCTGGTGAAGCGCTACGGCGAGCGCACCGTGGTGGACAATGTCTCGATGCAGGTCGAGACGGGCGAGATCGCGGGTTTTCTGGGTCCCAACGGCTCGGGCAAGACCACGACGATCCGGGTGATGTGCGGCCTGCTGACGCCCGACGCGGGCGAGGGCCAGGTGCTGGGCCACGACCTGCGCCGCGACGCCCGCCGCATCAAACGCGAAGTCGGCTACATGACCCAGAGGTTCAGCTTCTACGAGGATCTGTCGATCGCCGAGAACCTGGCCTTCGTCGCGGGTCTCTACGACCTGCGGCCGGTGAAGAAATACGTCTCGGACACGCTGGCCGACCTGGGCCTGACATCGCGCCAGCACCAGTTGGCGGGCAGTCTTTCGGGTGGCTGGAAGCAGCGCCTGGCGCTGGCGGCCTGCATCATGCACAACCCCAGGCTTCTGTTGCTCGATGAGCCCACGGCGGGCGTCGACCCCAAGGCGCGGCGCGAATTCTGGGACGAGATCCACCGGCTGGCGGCGGGTGGCATGACGGTGCTGGTCAGCACCCATTACATGGACGAGGCCGAGCGCTGCCACCGGATCAACTATATCTCCTATGGCAAGCTGGTGGCGCGCGGCACGGTGGCCGAGGTGGTCGCGGGCGCGGGCCTGACGACCTATGTGGTCGAGGGCGGGGTGGGCGCCGATCTGATCGCGCTGGACGACCGGCTGCGCGCGGCGCCGGGCGTCGAGCAGGTGGCGCCCTTCGGCGCGGTGCTGCATGTGGTGGGCCGCGACGCGGCGGCGCTGAAGGCTTCGGTCACTCGGATCGCGGCCGAGGCCGGCGCGCGCGCGACGCCGGCCGAGACCAGCCTGGAGGACGCCTTCATCCATTTCATGCACGGCGCGAAGGACAACATGGCATGACCCGGGTGCTGTCGCTTCGCCGCCTGCGCGCGATGCTGGTGAAGGAAACCATCCAGATGCGGCGCGACCGGGTGACCTTTGCGATGATGCTGGGCATTCCGCTGCTGTTGCTGATCCTGTTCGGGTTCGCCATCAACACCGACCCCAAGCATCTGCCCGCCGCGTTGGTGGCGCCGACCCAGGACCGCTACACCCGTGCCATCGTCACCGCGCTGGAGATGACGGGCTATTACCATTTCACCTACCCGAACGTCTCGGCGGCCGAGGCCGAGCGGCTGATCGCGGACGGCACGGTCAGCTTCGTGGTCACCATCCCGTCGGATTTCGGCCGTCGGGTGGCGCGCGGCGACCATCCCCAGATCCTGATCGAGGCCGACGCGACCGATCCGGCGGTGGCCTCGGGCGCGGTCTCGACGCTGGGCACGGTGGCGTCGCAGGCGCTTCTGCGCGAGGCAGGCGCCGAGGCGCAGGCGGCGCAGGCCGCGGCCAGCCAGCTTCAGGTGATCGTGCACAAGCGCTACAACCCCGAGGGCATCACCCAGTACAACATCGTGCCGGGGCTTCTGGGGGTGATCTTGCAGATGACCATGGTGATGATGACCTCGATGGCGCTGACCCGCGAGACCGAGCGCGGCACGATGGAGAACCTGCTGGCGATGCCGGTCTCGCCGCTCGAGATCATGCTGGGCAAGGTGTTGCCCTATCTTGCGGTGGGGGCGGTGCAGATGGCGGTGATCCTGGGCGCGGCGAAGGTGCTGTTCCATGTGCCCTTCGTCGGCGCGATGTGGCTTTTGCTGCTCGGGGTGCTGCTGTTCGTGCTGGCGCTGGTGCTTCTGGGTTACACGATCTCGACCATGGCGCGGAACCAGATGCAGGCGATGCAGCTGGCGTTCTTCTTCTTCCTGCCCTCGATCCTGCTGTCGGGCTTCATGTTCCCGTTCCGCGGCATGCCGGGCTGGGCGCAATGGGTGGGCGAGATGCTGCCGCTGACGCATTTCCTGCGGCTGGTGCGGGCGGTGATGCTGAAGGGCGCGGACCTTGCGACGGTGCGCCCCGAGGTCGGGGCGCTTCTGGCCTTCATCCTGGTGTTCTCGCTGCTGGCGCTCAGCCGCTTCCGCCGGACGCTGGACTAGGCTAGACCGGCACGATGAGAGCATTGATCCAACGGGTGAGCACGGCGCGGGTCGCGGTCGGGGAACGGGTGACGGGTGAAATCGGCCCCGGCCTTCTGATCCTGGTCTGCGCCATGCAGGGCGATACCGATGTACAGGCCGACGCACTGGCGGCGAAGATCGCGAAACTTCGGATCTTCAGGGACGCGGCGGGCAAGATGAACCGCTCGCTTCTAGACACCGGCGGCGCGGCGCTGGTGGTCAGCCAGTTCACCCTGGCCGCCGACACCTCGCACGGCAACCGGCCCGGCTTTTCGGCCGCCGCGCCCCCCGACGAGGGCAAGCGCCTCTATGAATATTTCGCGGCCGCGCTCGCGGGTCTCGGGATCGTGGTGCGGACCGGCGAATTCGGCGCCGACATGTCGGTCAGCCTGACCAACGACGGCCCCGTCACGATCTGGGTGGAAATGTAGGAGGCTGGGGGTTTCACACCCCCAGACCCCCGTGGAGTATTTTTCCCAAGATGAAGGACGAAATGCGCCCGATTTCTTTCATCTTGGCGCAAATACTCCGGGGGTCCGGGGGCAGAGCCCCCGGCGCCGGCCTTGCAACCTAGGCTTTCACCACCAGTTCGCGCGGCACGTTGGCCAGGCATTCCACCCCGGTTTCGGTGATCAGGATGCTTTCGGTCATCTCGAAGCCCATGTCCTGCAGCCAGAGCCCGGTCATGAAGTGGAAGGTCATGCCCGTCACCAGCTCCGTCTTGTCGCCGCGGCGCAGGCTCATGGTGCGCTCGCCCCAGTCGGGCGGATAGCTCAGCCCGATGGGATAGCCGGTGCGGCTGTCCTTCTCGAAGCCGTGCCTGGCCAGCGTGTCGAAGAAGGCCACCGCGATGTCCTCGCAGGTGTTGCCGGGCCTGGCGGAGGCGAGGCCGGCCTCCATCCCCTCGGCGACCGCCGCCTCGGCGTCGCGGAAGGTCTGGGTGGGTTCGCCCAGGAAGAGGGTGCGCGACAGCGGGCAATGATAGCGGCGGTAGACGCCGGCGATCTCGAAGAAGGTGCCTTCGCCCTTCTGCAGCGGGCGTTCGTCCCAGGTCAGGTGTGGCGCGGTGGCCTCGCGGCCCGAGGGCAGCATCGGCACGATCGCCGGATAATCGCCGCCGATCCCGGGCACGCCGCGCAAGCTTGCGTCGTAGATCTCGGCCACCAGATCGCATTTGCGCATGCCGACCTCGGCCACGTCGCGGATGCGGGCGTGCATCGCCTCGACCAGACGCGCGGCCTGGCGCATATGGGCGATCTCGGCCTCGGACTTGACCGCGCGCTGCCAATTCACGAGGCCCGTGCAATCGGTGAAGGGCGCGTTCGGCAGGTTGCGCGAAAGGCTGGCGAAGGCCGCCGCGGTGAACCAGTAATTGTCCATCTCCACGCCGATCCGCGCCGCGCCGTGGCCGCGGTCGATCAGCTGGGCCGAGAGGTAATCCATGGGATGGCGCTCGGTCGACTGGACGTAATGGTCGGGGTAGGGGATCAGGCTGTCCTCGGCCAGCCAGGCGGTCAGCTTGGCGCCCTCGGCATCCATGGCGCGGCCGAACCACAGCGGTTCGCCCGTCATGGTCAGCACCACCGCTTGATGGACGTAGAAGGACCAGCCGTCATAGCCGGTCAGCCAGTGCATGTTGGACGGGTCGGTGACGATCAGTAGATCGACCCCGGCGCGGTCCATAGCGGCGCGGGTGCGGGTAATGCGGGCGTCGTATTCGGCGCGGGTGAAGGGGGGCAGGGACATGTCGTTCCTTTCACGATTCTCGGGCAGCAGCTTCCGTCCGGGCGGGCGGAAGGGCAACCCCTGCCGGTGGCCTGCGAAACGGTCTGAAACCTGCGTTCACATCCTGTGATCGGCGCCCGCTTGCGCGAGGGCGGCGTCCGGGTCAGTTTCTAGCGACACCACGGGCAGGAAAGGGTTTCCATGAGGACCACTCGCAAGACCGTCCTGCAGGAGTTGGCGCGCAGGATCCTGGCCGCCGGGGCTGGCGGGCCGCTTCGGGTGGCGATCGACGGGCGCACCGCCTCGGGGAAAACCACGCTTGCCTACGCCTTGGCCGAGACGATCGCGGCCTTGGGGCGCCCGGTCATCCAGACCTCGATCGACGGGTTTCACCGCCCGCGGGCGGAACGCTACGCACGGGGGCGCATGTCGGCGGAGGGGTATTATTACGATGCGCGCGATCTGGGGGCGGTGAGGGAGCTTTTGCTCGATCCCCTGGGGCCCGGGGGCGACCGGCGCTATCGCACGGCCAGCTTCGATCTTGAACGCGACCAGCCGATCGATCAGCCGCCCAGCTTGGCCCCCGAAGAGGCCGTGCTGATCGTCGATGGCACCTTCCTGATGCGGCCGGAACTGGCCGGGGCCTGGGATGTCACGGTCTTCCTGAGCACGACCGAGGCCGAGGCCGAACGGCGCGGGCTGGGGCGTGATGCCGACAGGCTGGGTGGCACTGCCGCCGCGCGGCGGCTCTATGCCGAACGCTACCGCCCTGCCTTTGCTCTGTATGACCGACTGTGCGGACCCCGCGCGCGGGCCGATATCGTCGTCGACAACACTGACCTCGTGCGGCCGGTGCTGTTGGGCTGACGGCCCCGGCTTGCCCTAGCGAGGGAAATAGGGGCCAAGGTTGGCGCGCACGCGATCAAGCGGCGTGGCGCCGCCGGCGTCGGGGACGAAGGGCTGGCCGGTGATCGCCTCATAGGCCTGGATATAGACCTGGCTGGTCTTTTCGATCATTTCGGCGGGGATCTCGGGGATCGGGTCGTGATAGGGATCGCAGCGCGCGCCGACCCAGGCGCGGATGAAATCCTTATCAAAGCTGGGCGGACGGGTGCCGTTTTCCAGCGCAGACTGATAGCCATCGGCGATCCAGTAACGCGAACTGTCCGGGGTGTGGATCTCGTCGGCGAGCAGGATGCGGCCCTCGGCATCGGTGCCGAATTCGTATTTCGTGTCGACCAGGATCAGCCCCCGTTCGGCGGCGATCTTCTGGCCGCGGGCGAAAAGCGCCAGCGCGTATTCCGCGACCCGGTCCCACTGCGCCTGGGTCAGCAGGCCGTCGGCCACGATCTGTTCGGCGGTCAGCGGCTCGTCGTGGCCGCCGTCGAAGGCCTTCGAGGTGGGGGTGATGATCGGCGCGGGCAGGGCCTCGTTGTCGCGCAGGCCCTCGGGGAATTGGTGGCCGTACATTCGCCGCTGGCCCTGCTTGTAGAGCGTCAGGATCGAGGTGCCGGTGCTGCCCGCAAGATAGCCGCGCACGATCACCTCGACCGGCAGGATGTCCAGCCGCTTGCCCACCACCACGTTGGGATCGGGGTAGTCGAGCACATGGTTGGGGCAGATGTCGGCGGTCCGCTCGAACCAGTAGCGCGCAACTTGCGTCAGCACCTGGCCCTTCCAGGGGATGCAGGCCAGGATGCGGTCGAAGGCGCTGATCCGGTCGGAAGAGATGATGATCCGCCGCGGGCCGTGGGTGGCGTCGGCGGGAAGGTCGTAATTGTCGCGCACCTTGCCGCGGTAGTAGTTCGGCAGTTCCGCGATCACGGCGTCTTCGAGGATGCGCATTCGGGGGCCTCCGGTCAGGTTCGCATCCCTATCCGACGCGGCCCGGGGGGTGTCAATGGCCGCGCGCGGGGCAGGGGCGGCGCGTGGCCGGAAATTTACGCGCAAAGGGGGCGCTGCGCGCGGGGCCCTGACGGTTTGCAGTGCCAGCGGAGGAGGATGGGGCGGCGCCGGCGCAGCACCTCGCGCGCCGAGAGGGCCGCGGGCGCCGAGCCGGACCTCTTGCCGGCCGGTACGCGCGTGGAACGCGCAGGGAGAGCGCCTGCCCGCCCGGACGGGCTGGCGCTTTGCAGCTCTCGATCGCGTCTCAGCGCGGGGAGGGGTTGGGCCATAAATGGCGATGCGCGACCGGTCGGCGCGCCACCCCGTGGGCAGGCGCTCGCCCTGCTTTCGCGGCTTAGTGGGCGCGTCGCCCCGCCGCCTACCGCTCCGGCGCGGGGATGAATTCGCCATTGTCGCCGGGCGGCAGGCGGAAGCGGCCATGCGCCCAGTCGCCGGCGCGCCAGGCCTCTTTCGCGGCCTCGATCTTGTCCTTCGACGAGGCCACGAAATTCCACCAGATATAGCGCGGCCCGCCCAGTGTGGCGCCGCCCAGCAGCATGATCCGCGCGCCCTGATCGCCCGCCCGCACCGCGATCCGATCGCCGGGGCGGAACACCAGCATCCGCCCGGCCGCGTAGGTCTCGCCGCCGACCGAGACGCTGCCCTGAAGGATATGGACACCGCGGTCCTCGTGGTCGTCGGGCAGCGGGATTGCCGCGCCCGGCGCCAGTTCGGCATCGGCATAGAAGGTCTCGGACGGCATCTCGAACGGGGCCTTTTCGCCCCAGCCGGTGCCCAGGATCAGCCGCAGCTTCTTGCCCTCGCCTTCCAGAACGGGCAGCTCCGCCCTGGCCACATGCAGGAAATCCGCGGCACCCTCTTCGCGGTCCTCGGGCAGGGCAAGCCAGGTCTGCACGCCCAGCATCTGGCGCACATGGTCACGCTCGCCCTCGTCGGTGCGTTCGGAATGGGTGATGCCGTGGCCTGCGACCATCCAGTTCACCGCGCCCGGCTCGATCCATTGATCGGTACCCAGGGAATCGCGGTGATGCAGGCGGCCCTGCAGCAGATAGGTCACCGTGCCCAGCCCGATATGCGGATGCGGGCGCACGTCGATGCCCTGACCGGTCAGGAATTCCGACGGCCCGATCTGGTCGAAGAAGATGAACGGGCCGACCATCTGGCGCCGGGCCGAGGGCAGGGCGCGGCGCACCTCGAAACCGCCCAGGTCGCGGGCACGAGGGACGATCTCGGTCTCGATCCGGTCAACGGCGTCGCCGACGGGGATGGCGGGGTCCAGTGCGGGGTTCCAGCTCATGTCTTTCTCCTTTCGCCTGCACTTCATTCATATAGTAGGCGGGGCATGTGCGTCAGCTTGAAGTGGCGCAGGCAGGCTGCGCATCCGCGCACATTCGGCCGGCGGTGGGCGGCTTTTTCCCCGCACCGGGGATTTGCGCCGGGCGGGAACACAGGCCGCATCGGGCCTTTCATGGCGTCTTTGCGGCGCGGACATCCCGCGCGGGTCTGGACGCCGTGCCCCCCCCGGCGCCCGCCTCCGCCCGGGGGGGGAGCCGCGCGGCAATTCCCGGACTGGCGCGGCCACCCGCCGAACCCCTCTGGCGAGCCGCGCCCCGACGCCCTAGTCTGGCGCCAAACAAAGGAGATCCCGATGCGCTGCGTATTCGTCCAGTTCCGCTGCCAGCCCGGCCAGACCTACGAGGTGGCCGAAGCGATCTATGACCGAGAGGTCGTGTCCGAGCTGTTCTCGACCTCGGGTGATTACGACCTGCTGGCCAAGGTCTATATCCCCGACGGGCAGGACGTGGGGCATTACCTTTCCGACCGGCTGTTCGACATCCCCGGCATCAGCCGCACGCTGACCACGATCACCTTCAAGGCCTTCTAGGGTGGCGCGGGCCGCCGACAGCGCCGCCGCGGGGACCGTGATCGTCACCGGCGCCAGCGCCGGCATCGGCCGTGCGGTGGCCTTGCTGTTCCTGCGCGAAGGCTGGAACGTCGCCTTGCTGGCGCGCCGGCTGGACCGGTTGCAGGAGATCGCGGATGGCGAGGCGCGCGCCCTGGCGCAGCAATGCGACGTGACCGATCCGGACGCGGTGGACGCGGCCTTCGCCGCCGCCGCCGCGCGGTTCGGCCGGATCGACGTGCTGTTCAACAATGCCGGCCTCTTTCCGCCCCAGGGCTCGATCGACATGGTCTCGAACGAGGATTGGGCCCGGGCCGTGGCGGTGAACCTGACGGGGATGTTCTATTGCGCCCGCGCGGCCTTCGGCGCGATGCGGGCGCAGCGGCCGCAGGGGGGGCGGATCATCAACAACGGCTCGATCTCGGCCCATGTGCCGCGGCCCGGCTCGGTCGCCTATACGACGACCAAACACGCGATCACCGGGCTGACAAAGTCGCTGTCGCTGGATGGGCGGCCCTATGACATCGCCTGCGGGCAGATCGACATTGGCAATGCCCGCACCGAGTTGTTGCAGGAGGTGATCGACCGTGCCCGCGCCGAGGACCCAGAGGCCCCGGTGCCGCCGACGATGGATGTGGCGCATGTCGCCGAGGCGGTGCTGAACATGGCCCGGCTGCCACCCGAGGCGAACGTGCAGTTCATGACGCTGATGGCGACGAAGATGCCCTATATCGGGCGCGGCTGAACCGGGCGCGGCAAGGCTTGGTGCCGGGGCGAAGGCCCGGACCGCGTGCCTAGCGCCGCAGCAGCTGGAACGCGGCCGAGGCCAGCCAGCCCGCGCTGATCGCGATGAACAGCGACAGAATGCCGTAAAGCGCCGGGCGATCGGCCGACAGGTTGAACAGCCAGCGTTCGATCCCGGCCTTGCGCACCTCGATCGAGGTTTCCGACATGTCGATCACCTTGCGATCCTGGGTCAGGAAGATGCGCAGCTTGTACGCGCCCTCGGTCAGGTTCGCGGGCAACTGCACCCGGGTGCTGAACAGCGTGTTGTCCCTGAACTTGACTGCGCCGATTTCGTTTTCGTACTTGCCATCCTTGGTGCGGATCTTGATCAGCGCGTCGATGAACTTCTTCGGATGTTGGGCAGTGGCCGTGCCGCCGATCTCGCGGATCGCAAGCGGGACCGAGATGTGATAGCGCAGATCCTCGGTATGCGAGATGAGATCGAACAGCGGCCCGGTGGTCGACACCGCATAGAAGCTGGGCGCGCTGTCGACATGCACCGATTCATGGTTTGCCCAGATGCCGAAGATCCGGGCCTTTTTGCGCACGATCAGCGGCTCTGACGGGCCTTCCAGGGTGATGACGATATTCTGGGTCTGGCCCTTGGGCAGGGGCGCGTCGCGGGCGACGGCACCATAGACCAGGATGTCGGAGCCGTCGAAATTGGCGGTGATCGCCACCTGATCGCGGCTGACCCCAGTCACCAGCTTCTGGGCGCCGGCGGTGGTGGCGAAAAGCGCAAACAGCAGCGTCAGCAGGAGCCGGGTCATGACGCGTGCCCCACCACGTTGAGATTGTAAAGATCCGCCGGATGCAGCACCAGCCCGAAGAAGATCTTCAGGCAGACCGCCAGCACCAGAAGCGCCAGCAGGATGCGCAGTTGTTCGGCCTTCAGCCGCAGCCCGATGATCGCGCCGATCTGCGCCCCCACCACGCCGCCGACGATCAAGAGCAGCGCAAGCACCAGATCCACCGACTGGCTGGTCAGGACGTGGGCCATCACCGCATAGGCCGAGATGAAGATCACCTGATAAAGCGAGGTGCCGACAACCACCTTGGTGTTCATCCCCAGGATGTAGATCATCGCGGGCACCAGGATGAACCCGCCGCCGACGCCCAGTGTCGTGGTCAGGAAGCCGATGAACACCCCCAGCAGGATCGGCGGCAGCACCGAGATATACAGACCCGAGGTGCGGAATTTCACCTTCAGCGGCCATTTCTGCGCCTTGGAATGGCCCCGGCGGCGCACCGGCGCCGTCTTGCCGTCGCGGGCCTCGCGCCGGTTGCGCAGGATCGCCCGCAGGCTTTCTTGGAACATCATTGTCCCGATCAGCCCCATCAGCACGACGTAGGAGACCTCGACGAACAGGTTGATATGGCCAAGACGTTCCAGTTCGCGAAACACATAGATGCCGATGGTCGAACCGACGAAACCCGACAGCAGCATCACCGTGCCCATGCGGAAATCGACCGTGCGGCGCTTGAGATGCACCATCACCGCTGAAACCGACGAGGCCACCACCTGCACCGCGCCGGTCGAAACCGCGACGGTCGGCGGGATGCCGATGAAGAACAGGGCAGGGGTGATCAGAAAACCGCCGCCGACGCCGAACATGCCCGACAAAAGCCCGACGACACCGCCGATGCCAAACAGCAGGAAGGCGTTGACCACGACTTCGGCGATGGGAAGGTATATTTGCATAGCGGCCCCGCGTCGCGGAAAGTTGCGTTCTGATGCACTGGCTCGGCCTTGGAGTCAAACCTTTGCATACGTGAATATGAAGAATTCACATTCAACTTAGCAAATATCGTCGCAGGATCCGTTCGAGTTTTTCCGCGCCCTGTGGCGCGACCGCCTTGGTCTGGGCGTGGCTGATCTCTTCATCAGCCAGTCCGGCGCCCATGTTGGTGATCGTCGATATCGCTGCGACCCGCAGCCCCAGGAACCGCGCCAGGATCACCTCGGGCACCGTGGACATGCCGACGGCATCGGCGCCAAGCGTCCGGATGGCGCGGATTTCGGCGGGGGTCTCGAAGCTGGGCCCCGAGAACCAGGCATAGACGCCTTCGGGCAGGGCGATGCCCTCGGCCCGGGCAGCGGCCTGCAGCCCGGCGCGCATCTCGGCGTCATGGGCATCGGTCAGGGGGACGAAACGGGCGTCGCTGGGCTCTCCGATCAGGGGGTTCGTTCCCGAAAAATTGATATGATCGCTCAGCAGCATAAGCCCGCCGGGCGGGATGTCGGGGCGCAGGGATCCGGCCGCGTTGGTCGCGATCAGCCGCTCGGCCCCCAGGGCGCGCAGCACTTCAAGCGGCCGGCGCATGGCGTCCGCGCGGCCGGATTCGTAGTAATGCGCGCGCCCGGCGAAGATCGCCACGCGGGTGCCCTCCAGATCGCCGACCACCAGTTTCGCGCTGTGCCCCGAGACGCCGGCATGGGGAAAGCCCTCCAGTTCGGCATAGGGGATCGCGACGCCGTCGACGGCCTCGGCCAGAGGACCCAGCCCCGAGCCCAGGATCAGCCCCAGCGCGACGGGTTCCGCGCCCGCCCGCGCCCGGATCAGATCGGCCAGCGTCTCAGCGTTCCTTGACATAGGGCTCACCTCCGGCGCGTGGCGGGATCGCCTTGCCGACAAAGCCTGCAAGGATGATCACGGTCAGGATGTAGGGCAGGGCTTCCATCACCTGGTTGGGGATGTGCAGCGGCCCGATGTCGAGCGTCTGGTAGCGGTATGACAGCGCCGCGAAGAAGCCAAACAGCATGGTCGAACCCAGCGCGTACCACGGCCGCCATTTGGCGAAGATCAGTGCCGCCAGCGCGATATAGCCGCGTCCCGCCGTCATTTCGCGCCCGAAGCCCGAGGCCAGCGATGTCGACAGATAGGCGCCGGCCGCGCCGGTGAGCAACCCGGCGATCAGCACCGCCGAATAGCGCAGGCGGATCACCGAAACGCCGGCCACATCGACGGCGGCGGGGTTTTCGCCCACCGCGCGCAGCCGCAGCCCGAAGCGGGTCTTGTACAGCACCCACCAGGTGGCGGGCACGCACAGGAAGGCGATGTAGACCAGGATCGTATGCCCCGAAAGCAGATGCTGATAGACGGGGCCGACCCCGGGGATCGCGCCGATCTCCTTGGCGAAGGGCAGGGTGATCGGCTCGAACCGGCCGCCGGGGCGCAGCGAGGGCGTGGCGCCGCCCTGCTGGAACCAGCTTTGCGCCAGCAGCACGGTCATCCCCGATGCCAGGAAGTTAAGCGCCACCCCCGAGATCAGCTGATTGCCGCGGAAGGTGATCGAGGCCAGCCCGTGGATCAGCGAGAACAGCATCGCGGCGCCGATCCCCGCCAACAGCCCCAGCCAGGCGTCGTTGGTGACATAGGCCACGGCCCCCGACATCATCGCCGCGGCCAGCATCTTGCCTTCCAACCCGATATCGAAGATGCCGGCGCGTTCGGAAAACAGCCCCGCCAGACAGGCCAGCAGCAGCGGCGTGCCCAGCCGGACCGAGCTGTCGAGGATCTCGATGATCGTGGCGTAATCCATCACGCGCGTCCTTTCCGGCGCCGCAGGAACAGTTTCTCAAGCGGCATCCTGACGACATTGTCGAGCGCCCCGGTGAACAGGATCACCAGCGCCTGGATCACGATCACCAATTCGCGCGGGACATTGGCCCAAAGCGCCAGCTCGCCGCCGCCCTGATAGAGGAAGCCGAACAGCAGCGCGGCCAGGAATACCCCGAACGGGTGGTTGCGCCCCATCAGCGCCACCGCGATGCCGATGAAGCCGGCCCCTTCCGAGGCATTCATGATCAGCCGGCCGCTTTCGCCCATGGTCGAATTCACCGCCATCATGCCCCCCAGCGCGCCCGAAATCAGCATCGCGTACATGGTGATGCGCACCGGGCGGATACCGGCGTAATGGGCGGCGGGTTCGGATTTGCCGAAGGCGCGGATCTCGTACCCCAGCCGGGTGTGCCAGATCAGCAGCCAGACCAGCACGCAGGCCGCCACCGCCAGCAGAAGGGTGACATTGGCCGGTGTGTGCCGGGCGAAGGGAATGCCGAACACCCCCAGCATCTGATGGAGAGAGGGCAGCGTCGTCGCGGCCGGAAAATTCGCGGTCGAGGGATCCATCGAGCCTTCGGGGCGCAGCACGTTGACCAGCAGGTAGTTCAACAGCGCCGAGGCGATGAAGTTGAACATGATCGTGGTGATCACGATATGGCTGCCGCGCCTGGCCTGCAGCCAGGCCGGGATCGCGGCCCAGGCCGCCCCCAGCAGCGCCGCGCCGACGCTTGCGCCGACAATCGCCAGCCACCAGTTCGGCCAGGGGATGAACAGGCACATTAGCGCCACGCCCAGCCCCCCCATCGTCGCCTGGCCCTCGCCGCCGATGTTGAACAGCCCCGCATGCGAGGCCACCGCAAAGCCAAGCCCCGTCAGCATGAAATTGGTGGCGTAATAAAGGGTATAGCCCCAGCCATAGGTGGACCCCAGCGCCCCAGTCACCATGATCCGGATCGCCTCGAACGGGTTTTCCCCGATCGCCCACATCACCAGTCCCGACAGGAAGAAGGCGATCAGCAGATTGAGCAGCGGAACCAGGACCACATCGGCCCAATGCGGCATTCGTTCCATCAGGCGGCCTCTCCGTCCGGTTTGCCGGTCACACCGGCCATCAGAAGTCCCAATTCGCGCTCATCCGTCTGATCGGGCAGGCGTTCGCCCATGATGCGGCCGTCGAACATCACCGCGATCCGGTCGGACAGCGACATGATCTCATCGAGTTCCACCGAAACCAGCAAGATCGCCTTGCCCGCGTCGCGCAGCGCCACGATCTGCTGGTGAATGAACTCGATCGCGCCGATGTCGACGCCGCGGGTCGGCTGGCCGACAAGCAGCAGGTCGGGGTTGCGCTCGATCTCGCGCGCCAGCACGATCTTCTGCTGGTTGCCGCCCGAGAAGTTCTTCGCCGCCAGTTTCGCATCCGGCGGGCGCACGTCGAAACGCTCCATCTTGGCCTGGGCCTCGCGCAGGATCGCGGCATTGTCCATCAACAGGGCATTGCGCTGATAGGCGGGATCGTGGTGATAGCCGAAGGCGATGTTTTCCCAGGCGGCGAAATCCATGATCAGGCCGGTATGCTGGCGGTCCTCGGACACGTGCGCGATGCCCGCCTCGCGGCGCGAGCGCGCATCCGCCGGCCGCCCGACCAGCGGCAGTTCGCGCCCGTTCAGCACGATGCGCCCGGTGGCGTCGCGGATGCCGCCCAGAACC
The DNA here is from genome assembly GCF_900106675.1 of Allgaiera indica. Taxonomy (GTDB): domain Bacteria; phylum Pseudomonadota; class Alphaproteobacteria; order Rhodobacterales; family Rhodobacteraceae; genus Acidimangrovimonas; species Acidimangrovimonas indica. Next base: position 118,782 of record NZ_FNOB01000002.1, on the reverse strand, counting down.
TCCAGCAGTTCCGACTGACCGTTGCCGGCGACACCGGCGATGCTCAGGATCTCTCCGGCGCGGACCTGCAGGCTGACGCCCTTCAGGCGCTCCACCCCGAACCGGTCGCGCACATGCAGATCCTCGACCTCGACGACGGTGCGGCCGGGCCGGGCGGGCTTCTTGTCGACCCGCAGCAGAACCTTGCGGCCGACCATCAGCTCGGCCAGCGCCTGGGGGTTGGTGTCGGCGGTCCTGACCGTCGCGGTCATCTCGCCGCGGCGCATCACTGAAACCGTGTCGGTGATCTCCATCACCTCGCGCAGCTTGTGGGTGATCAGGATGATCGTCTTGCCCTCGCGCCGCAGGTTGGCGAGGATGCGAAACAGGTGATCGGCCTCGGCCGGGGTCAGCACGCCGGTGGGTTCGTCCAGGATCAGGATATCGGCCTGGCGATACAGCGCCTTGAGGATCTCGACCCGCTGCTGGTGCCCGACCGAGAGGTTCTCGATCACCTCGTCGGGATCGACGTTCAACTCATATTCGCGGGCAAGATGCAGCAATTCCTTGCGGGCCTTGGCCAGCGAGGGGCGCAACAGCGCGCCGTCCTCGGCGCCCAGGATCACGTTCTCCAGCACGGTGAAGTTCTGCACCAGCTTGAAATGCTGGAACACCATGCCGATCCCGGCGCGGATCGCGGCCTGGCTGTCGGGGATCTGCGTGGGCTTGCCGCCGATCAGGATCTCGCCCGCGTCGGCCTTGTAGAAGCCGTAAAGGATCGACATCAGCGTCGATTTCCCGGCGCCGTTCTCGCCGATGATGCCGTGGATCGTGCCGCGCCGGACCCGGATCGAGATGTCCTTGTTCGCCTGCACCGGTCCGAAGGCCTTCGAGATGCCGCGCAACTCGATCGCCAGCGGGGCGTCGGCGGACAAGGAGTCGGAAGCGTCTGGGGCGGCAGTCGCCTGCCGCCCCGGTGTGGTGTCGTTCGACATCTGCGCGCCCTAGTCGATCTGAACCGGGCACTTATTGTCGGTCATGTAGTCGTGGACCTTGATCTTGCCGTCGATGATCTCTTTCTTCGCGGCATCGACCTTGGCCTTCATCTCGGGCGTGATCAGCTTCTTGTTGTACTGGTCGTAGGAATAATCCACGCCGTTGTTGGAAAGGCCCATCACCTTGACGCCCGGCTTGACGTTCTTGCCTTCCTTGAAGGCATTGTAGACGGCCACGTCGACGCGCTTGACCATCGAGGTCAGCACATGGCCGGGGTGCAGGTAATCCTGGTTGCTGTCGACGCCGATGCCCAGCTTGCCGGCATCCGCCATCGATTGCAGCACGCCGATGCCGGTGCCGCCGGCAGCGGCGAAGACCACATCCGCGCCCTGGCTCATCTGCGCCTTGGCCAGTTCGCCGCCCTTCACCGGGTCGTTCCAGGCCGAGGGCGTGGTGCCGGTCATGTTGCCGATGACCTTGTCCTTCGGCGCTACCGCCTTCACGCCCTGGGCATAGCCGCATTCGAACTTGCGGATCAGCGGGATGTCCATGCCGCCGATGAAGCCCACGGTGCCGGTCTTCGAGGCCATCGCCGCGAGCATTCCGACAAGGTAGGATCCCTGTTCCTCATGGAAGACGATCGATTCGACATTGGGTTCCTTCACCACCGAATCGACGATGACGAACTTGGTCTTGGGATAGTCCGGCGCCACCTTGTCCAGCGTGTCGGCGAAGGCGAAACCCGTCATCACGATCGGGTTGGCGCCCATCTGGGCCAGCTGGCGCAGCGCCTGGCTTCGCTGGGCCTGGGTCTGGATCTGGAACTCGCGGTATTTCTTGCCGGTTTCCTTGGCCCATTTCTCCGCGCCGTGGAAGGCGGCCTCGTTGAAGGATTTGTCGTATTTGCCGCCGATGTCGTAGATGATCGCGGGCTCGGCAAGTGCTGCGACGGCACTCAACGCAAGCACCGCGGCGGCGCCGAGGGTGGATTTCATCACGGTCATGAATGTCTCCCGGTTGGTTTTGGGGCGGTGCCTGTGTCGGCCCTGCCCGAAGAGGGGCGATCCGATCCGTGGCCGGATCCTCGTGGAATAAGGCCGAATCGGACCGACAAGATCAAGGAACATTTTGCGCGCGCGCGGCAATAATTTTACCGGCAGGTCAATTTTTGAAGGATGCGGGCGAGACCTGGGCGGGGCGGAGGCACTGCGCGCCGACGCCGGGGCGCGAAGGCCGCGGGCTATGGCGGGCCAGACGGGCCGGGGCCTCACGTCAGCGGGCGGCGCAGGATCAGCGCATCGATCTTTGCGCCCTCGGGGGTGGTGTAATAGCCGCGCCGCGCCCCGGCCTGTTCCCATCCGGTGGCGGCATATAGGGCGCGGGCCGGGGCGTTGTCGGCGGCGACCTCCAGGAAGGCCGATCTGGCGCCGCGGTCGCGGGCCTCGTTGGCGAAATCCTCGACCAGGGCACGGCCGGTGCCGCGGCGCCGGGCCTCGGGGGCGACGGCAAGGGTCAGCAATTCGGCCTCGTCGGCGATGGCGCGGCCCAGCACGAAGGCCTGCGGGCGCACCTTCAGGAAGCTTCCGGGCAGCGACAGCAGGCTGGCGAATTCGTCCGCGTTCCAGGGGCGTGGGGTGGTGAAGCTGCGCGCATGCAGGGCGGCAAGGGCCTGGGGGCCGGCCTCGGGCTTCATGGCAGGATCACCGGCGGCGGATCGGAGGGCGGCGCGGCATCGGCGCCGCGCAGATACAGCGGCGCCGGGCGCGGTTGCGGCGCGTCCCGGCGGGCGGCGGCGATGCGGGCGATCGCGGTGGCAAGGGTCCGGGGATCCGTCGCCTCGGCCACGCGGCTGCCCTGCGCCTGTTCCAGCGCGTCTTCGCGTGGCATCAGGGCAGGGGTGCCGCCGGGCAGGCGCTGCGCATAGACCGCGCCGCGCCGCGCATCGACCAGCGCGGTGACCGGGCCGTCATGACCGTCCGCCAGCGCCTCGAAGCTGCTGACCCCGATCGCGGGGATCTTCAGCGCCAGCGCCAGCCCGCGCGCGGCCGAAACCGCGATGCGGATGCCGGTGAAATTGCCCGGCCCCACCCCGACGCCGAGCGCGGCGAGGTCGCGCCACGCGACGCCGGCCTCCGCCAGCACTTCCTCGAGCAGCGGCATCAGCCGTTCGGCCTGGCCCTTGTCCATCGTCTCGGCCCGGGCGGAAAGGATGCGGTCGCCAGAGAGCAAAGCGGCCGCGCAATGCGCGGCCGATGTGTCGAAGCCCAGGATCATCGGGGCGGTGTCCGCCTCAGGCCGCAACCGGGCGCACCTCCAGCACTTCGGGGATGTAGTGGCGCAGCAGGTTCTCGATCCCCATCTTCAGCGTCAGCGTCGAAGAGGGGCAGCCGGCGCAGGCGCCCTGCATGTGCAGGTAGACGATGCCGCGATCGTAGCCGTGGAAGGTGATGTCGCCGCCGTCCTGGGCCACGGCGGGGCGCACGCGGGTGTCCAGCAACTCCTTGATCTGGGTCACGATCTCGCTGTCGGGGCCGTCCTCATGGCTTTGGTGGCCGCCGGCGCCGGTGGCGGTGCCCATCGCCGGCTGGCCGGATTGGAAATGTTCCATGATCGCGCCGAGGATCGAGGGTTTCAGGTGATCCCAGACCTGGTTCTCGGCCTTGGTCACGGTGATGAAGTCGGGTCCGAAGAAGACGCCCTCGACCCCCTCGACCGCGAACAGGCGCTCGGCCAGGGGGGAGCCCTGGGCATCGGCGCGGGTCGGGAAATCGGCGGTGCCGGCGGCCACGACCTCGCGGCCGGGCAGGAATTTCAGCGTCGCGGGGTTCGGGGTGGATTCGGTCTGGATGAACATGGGAAATCTCCGACTGTTACACTCGGATATGCGCCCTGGAACGGGAAGAGTCAAGTTCTGGAATGGTTCCAAGACGGGGTATCCCGGTGGCGGGCCGGAACGCCGGGTGGGGGCGCTGCCCCCGTCGCGCTGTGCGCGCCTCCCCCGGAGTATTTCCGCCAAGATGAAGGGGGGGCGAAGTGGGATGCGGCGCTCTCGGCGCTAGACTTTGGCGCGGCGAGGGGAATATCTAGGATCATGTCCCTTCCGCCCGGTTTCCTTGACGAATTGCGTGGCCGCCTCTCCCTGTCGCAGGTGGTGGGGCGCAAGGTCGTGTGGGACATGCGCAAGTCGAACCAGGGCAAGGGCGACTTCTGGGCGCCATGCCCGTTCCATCAGGAAAAGACCGCCAGCTTCCATGTCGATGACCGCAAGGGGTTCTATTACTGCTTTGGCTGCCACGCGAAGGGTGATGCGCTGAGCTTCGTGCGCGAGACCGAGAACGTGGGTTTCGTGGAGGCGGTGGAGATCCTGGCGCGCGAGGCCGGGATGCCGATGCCCGAGCGCGACCCGCAGGCCCAGCAGAAGGCCGACCGGCGAAGCCAGCTTGTCGAGGTGATGGAGCAGGCGGTGCAATATTACCGGCTCCAGCTGAAGACCGGGCAGGGCGCGGCGGCGCGCGATTATCTGGACCGGCGCAAGCTGAGCGAGGCGGGGCGCGCGCGGTTCGAGATCGGCTTTGCGCCCGAGGGCTGGCAGGGGCTTTGGGACCACCTGCGTGGCAAGGGGGTCGAAGAGGCGCTGATCCTCGAGGCGGGGCTGGCCAAGGCCTCGACCAAAGGCAAGCAGCCCTACGACACCTTCCGCAACCGCATCATGTTTCCGATCCGCGACGCGCGCGGGCGCGCCATCGCCTTTGGCGGCCGGGCGATGGACCCCAATGACAATGCGAAATACCTGAACTCGCCCGAGACGCCGCTGTTCGACAAGGGCCGCAGTCTTTACAACCACGGCCCCGCACGCGAGGGGGCGGGCAAGGGCCAGACCCTGATCGTGGCCGAGGGCTACATGGATGTGATCGCGCTGGCCGAGGCCGGGTTCACCGCCACGGTCGCCCCGCTGGGCACCGCGATCACCGAGGATCAGCTGCGGCTTTTGTGGCGCATTGCGCCCGAGCCGGTGATCGCGCTGGATGGCGATACGGCAGGGCTGCGCGCCGCGATGCGGGTGATCGATGTGGCGCTGCCGCTGCTGGAGGCCGGCAATTCGCTGCGCTTTTGCCTGATGCCCGAGGGGCTGGACCCCGACGACCTGATCCAGACGCAAGGCGCCGGGGCCATGCAGAAGCTGCTTGATCAGGCGCAGCCGATGGTGCGGCTGTTGTGGCGGCGCGAGACCGAGGGGCGCGTCTTCGACAGCCCCGAGCGCCGCGCCGCGCTGGACAAGTCCTTGCGCGCGACGTTGAAGAAGATCGCCGATCCCTCGATCCGTCACCACTATGGCGAGGAGATCAACGTGCTCAGGCAGGACCTGTTCGGCCGGGGACGTGAGGGCGCGCGCAAGCCCTTCCAGCCCTGGCCGCGCGGGCAGGGCCGCCCCGGCGCGAAATGGCAGCCGCCCGCGGTTCCGATGCCCGGCACCAAGGCGTCCTATCTGGCCACCGCGGGCGAGGCCGGCGCCGAACGCCTGCGTGAGGCGCTGATCCTGGCCACGCTGATCACTCATCCCGCGTTGGTCGAGCTTTTCGAACATCAATTGGAGGAGCTGGAACTGATCGGCCAGGGCCACGCCGCGTTGCGCCACGCGATCCTGCGTCACGCCGGGGACGCGGATCCTGCGAATTTTCGGAAAAAGATCGCCACCGATGCCGGCGAGGCCCTTGAAACGCTGTTCTCGCTTGGCCATGTCAACAGCGCGCCGCCGGTGCTGAAGACCGGCGATGCCGAGCTTGCCCGAATGTGCGTGGCCGAGGAACTTGCCAAGCTTGACGCCCGCCGCGGCGTTCGCAAGGAGATCGAACATGCGGTCGAGGACCTGGGCGGGTTGGCCGACGAGGGCGTGACCTGGCGGTTGGGCCAGGCGGCAGAGGCGATGCAGCGGGCGGGGCGATCTCAGCTAGAGGATTCGGGTGATCTGGGCGAGGATCGCGATGCGCTGTCGAAGCAGCTGCAATCGCTGATCGACGGTCAGGTCTGGGTGAAGAGGAAGTGATGGGTCGGAGTGCGAAATACGGCCGAAAGCGTGAACAGGACCGGGGAGCGTGGCGCGATCGCCGCGATTCGCGTCGCCCGGGCGGACGGCGCGCATGTCCTGCGTGTCATGCCTGATCGTGGGCAATGGGTGCCCGATGCGCGCGAAAGAATCGTCCGATGCGTGCCAGATGCGCGCACAGGCCGAAGAAATGGCCGCCGCGACCTTTCCGTCCCTGTGATTCGCCCTATTGATTCGCTACAACATTCCGAATGATTCGAACCCACCACCCGAATCATCGGCCCGCATCGAGGAGAGCCCATGGCACCGAAGGACACCGACGACGCCAAGACCGACGAGCAGGACTCTGACGTGACGCTCGACATGAGCCAGGCGCAGGTGAAACGGATGATCGCCGACGCGCGCGAACGCGGCTACATCACCTACGACCAGCTCAACCAGGTGCTGCCGCCCGAACAGGTGTCGTCCGAGCAGATCGAGGACGTGATGTCGATGCTGTCGGAAATGGGCATCAACGTCATCGAGAACGAGGAAGCAGAGGACGACGAGGCCGAGCAATCCAAGGGCGAGGTGGTGGAGACCGCCTCGACCTCGCGCGAGGTGGCGGTCGCGACCAGCTCTTCGGAAACCCTCGACCGCACCGACGATCCGGTGCGCATGTACCTGCGCGAGATGGGCTCGGTCGAACTGCTGAGCCGCGAGGGCGAGATCGCCATCGCCAAGCGCATCGAGGCTGGGCGCAACACGATGATCGCGGGGCTTTGCGAAAGCCCGCTGACCTTCCACGCGATCACGATCTGGCGCGACGAACTTCTGAACGAAGATATCCTGCTGCGCGACGTGATCGACCTGGAAACCACCTTCGGCCGTTCGATGGACGACGACGTCGACGACGATGTCCCCGCCGTCGACGGTGCCCCGCAGTCCGAGAGTTCGGGCAAGCGCGACGAGCCAGAGCTTGACGCCGATGGCCACCCGATCAGCAGCGATGACGACGAGGACGAGGACGACCAGTCGAACATGTCGCTGGCCGCGATGGAGGCCGCGCTGAAGCCGCGTGTGCTGGAAACGCTGGAACAGATCGCGCATGATTACACCGCGCTGTCCGAGATGCAGGATCAGCGCATGTCGGCCACGCTGAACGAGGACAACAGCTTTACCCTGGAGGCCGAGCAGGCCTATCAGACGCTGCGTTCCGAGATCGTGCTGCTGGTGAATGAGCTGCACCTGCACAACAACCGGATCGAGGCGCTGATCGACCAGCTTTACGGCATCAACCGCAAGATCATGTCGATCGATTCCAACATGGTGAAGCTGGCCGATCAGGCCCGCATCAACCGGCGCGAATTCATCGACGAATACCGTGGCTACGAGTTGGATCCCGCCTGGCTGGACCGGATGGCCGAGAAGGACGGGCGCGGCTGGAACGCGCTGATCGACCGCTCGCGCGACAAGGTCGAGAACCTGCGCGCCGAGATGGCCCAGGTGGGTCAATATGTCGGCGTCGACATCAGTGAATTCCGCCGCATCGTCAATCAGGTGCAGAAGGGCGAGAAAGAGGCGCGTCAGGCCAAGAAGGAAATGGTCGAAGCCAACCTGCGCCTGGTGATCTCGATCGCCAAGAAGTACACGAACAGGGGCCTGCAATTCCTTGATCTCATTCAGGAAGGCAATATCGGCCTGATGAAGGCGGTGGACAAGTTCGAATACCGCCGCGGCTACAAGTTCTCGACCTACGCGACCTGGTGGATCCGTCAGGCGATCACGCGTTCGATCGCGGATCAGGCGCGCACCATCCGCATCCCGGTGCACATGATCGAGACGATCAACAAGCTGGTGCGCACCGGCCGCCAGATGCTGCATGAGATCGGCCGAGAGCCGACGCCCGAGGAACTGGCGGAAAAGCTGCAGATGCCGCTGGAAAAGGTCCGCAAGGTGATGAAGATCGCCAAGGAGCCGATCAGCCTTGAGACCCCGATCGGCGACGAGGAGGACAGCCAGCTTGGCGATTTCATCGAGGACAAGAACGCCGTCCTGCCGCTCGACAGCGCCATTCAGGAGAACCTGAAGGAAACCACGACGCGGGTTCTGGCCTCGCTGACGCCGCGTGAGGAGCGGGTACTGCGGATGCGTTTCGGCATCGGCATGAACACCGACCACACGCTGGAAGAGGTGGGCCAGCAGTTCTCGGTCACCCGCGAACGCATCCGCCAGATCGAGGCGAAGGCGCTGCGGAAACTGAAGCACCCGAGCCGGTCGCGCAAGCTGCGCAGCTTTCTGGATCAGTAAAGGGGTAGAGGCGTGTCGCAGGTGGCTCATTCGAGAGGTCTCCGGAACGTCTCACTTGAAGCTCTTTTAGCTTTGGCGCCGGAGGCGCTTGCAGTCGCCAAGGCGAGCCCAGACAACATGCGTCTTGTCCTGTCTGCAGTTGCTCTGACGGACATGCTTGCCGCGCAGATTTTCTATGCGGACGAGACCAAGCATAGGGAGGCGTTCGGCTTGAAGCCGAAACAAGACGACTCGGTTTTCCGGGAGAAGCTGGCAGAGCGAGATGACGATTTCAGGATCTTGCGCGACTTGGCGAAGGCTCAGAAGCATGTGAAGCTGGCGCGGTCTGACAGTAAAGGTACGAGAGTTATTGAGGGCGCACACCAGATGACGGGGCGGTCAACGGGGGCTTGGGGAACCCGTGCTTGGAACACCGGGCAGATGAATGGTCTTACAGTTGCAGGCTACGTTGTGACCTTGAACAACGGATCGGTCCGCAACGTGCTTAATGTCGTTGAGCGCGCACAGGAGTTCCTGGAATCTTGCATTAAGCCCTGAAGCAGGCGCTGCTGCTCGGCCATTGGCCTTTTCCCCGACCCCGCCTATCTCTACGGGCAACACAACCCCGGAGGTCGCCATGCGCCTTGCTGCCCTTGCCATCCTTGCCGTCGGTTCCCTTGCCGCCTGCAGCCAGCCCCAACAGCCAAGGGCCGAGGCCCCCGGCGCCTATCTGTCGACCAACAGCCTCTGGGTGCGCTCGACCGGGCCGGGCAGCTTTCGCGTCGACCCCGGCCCCGGACCGGCGGACGGCGCCAATGCCTATTGGTGCGCGGCCGGCGAATATGCCGCCAACGTGCTGGGACAGGGATCGAGCACCGTGATCTACCGCACCTCTGCCCCGCCGCGCGCTCCGGGCAAGGGGGTCGATTTCTCGCTTAGCCCAGCGGGGGCGCAGCCCTCGGGCGTGATCAGCATCCTCAAACGCCACCGGGGCTTCCGCGTCGGTCAGATCACTGGCAGCTTCTGCCCCGGTCGCGTCATGCTGCCCTGGGGCTGACCGGGGGCATGCAGACGCGTTTCACCCTGACGACGCAGGGCGCCGGGCTTTACGAAATCACCGCCCAGGTCGCCCGCTGGCTGGCGGGCACGACGGTGCAGGAAGGGGTGCTGACGCTCTTTGTCCGCCACACCTCCTGTTCGTTGCTGATCCAGGAAAATGCCGACCCGGATGTCCAGACCGATCTGCAGGCCTTCTTTTCCAGGCTGGTTCCGCCTTCGGACCACCCGGCGATGACCTATCTGCGCCACACGTATGAGGGCTCCGATGATATGCCCGCCCATATCAAGGCGGCACTCCTGCCCGTCAGCCTTCAGATCCCGGTGACCGACGGGCGCCTGGCCCTGGGCACCTGGCAAGGTCTTTACCTGTTCGAACACCGCGACGCCCCGCATCGGCGCGAAGTGGTCGCGCATCTGGCCTGAACCTTCAGGCCAGGCACGGGGCCATGCGGGGCCGCACTGCGGCCTCGTTGCGACAGGGGATGGGGCCTGATCTAGTGTCTACACAGACCCTCTACCCAAAGTCTGGAGGAGGTCCTATAGTGCCTGTGGATAACACGAACCATCCCCCGAGGAGAGCTGATGCGCTGCCCCTTTTGTGGAAATATCGACACCCAGGTGAAGGATTCCCGCCCCGCCGAGGATCACGTCGCGATCCGCCGCCGGCGCTTCTGCCCGGCCTGCGGTGGGCGGTTCACCACCTATGAGCGTGTCCAACTGCGTGATCTGGTGGTCATCAAGACCTCCGGCAAGCGCGAGGATTTCGACCGCGACAAGCTGGAACGCTCGATCCGCATCGCCATGCAGAAGCGCCCGATCGAGCCCGAGCGGATCGACCAGATGATTTCGGGCATCGTGCGGCGGCTGGAAAGCTTGGGCGATACCGATATCCCGTCGAAGATGATCGGCGAGATCGTGATGGAGACGCTGGCCCGGATCGATACCGTGTCCTATGTGCGTTTTGCCAGCGTTTACAAAAACTTCCAGGCGGCGGACGATTTCGATAAATTCGTGTCCGAACTGCGCCCCGACGTCCAGCCGGAAGAATAGAGCGTGCCCCAGGCCCACGACAGCCGGTTCATGCGGCTGGCGCTGGCGCTTGGCCGGCGGGGTCGGGGCAATTGCTGGCCCAATCCGGCGGTTGGCTGCGTGATCGTGCGGGGCGGGCGCATCCTGGGCCGGGGCTGGACCCAGCCGGGCGGGCGCCCCCATGCCGAAGTCGTGGCGCTGACCCAGGCTGGCGCGGCTGCGCGCGGCGCCACCGCCTATGTCACGCTGGAACCCTGCGCCCATCATGGGAAGACCCCGCCCTGCGCCGAGGCGCTGGTGGCTGCGGGCGTCGGTCGCGTGGTCACCGCGCTTTCCGATCCCGATCCGCGGGTCGCGGGGCGCGGACATGCCATCTTGCGGGCGGCGGGCATCGCGGTGACCGAGGGGCAAGAGGCCGACGCCGCCCGGCGCGATCATCTGGGCTTTCTGACCCGGGTGACCGAGGGCCGCCCGATGGTGACCCTGAAACTTGCCACCAGCCTTGACGGACGCATCGCCACGGCCGACGGCGAAAGCCAGTGGATCACCGGCGCCGAGGCGCGGCGCCATGTCCATGCGCTGCGTCTGGCGCATGACGCGGTGCTGGTCGGCGGCGGCACGGCGCGGGCCGACGACCCGCTGCTGACGGTGCGTGGCCTGGGCGCGGCGCATCAGCCGGTGCGGGTGGTGGCGGCGCGCGGGCTGGATCTGCCTGGCGCGGGCCGAATGGCGGCCAGCCTGGCCGAGGCGCCGCTGTGGCTTGCCCATGATCCCGATCAGACCCGTCCCGAAACCGCCGCCCATTGGCGCGAGCTGGGGGCGCGCCTGATTGCGGTGCCGGCTGGCCCCGATCGCCGGCTCGATCCCGCGGCGCTCCTGCGGGCGCTGGGGGCCGCCGGGCTGACGCGGGTCTTTTGCGAGGGCGGCGGTGCCTTCGGTGCGGCACTTCTGCGCGCGGGGCTGATTGATGAACTCGTCGTCTTCTCGGCCGGTCTGGCGCTGGGCGCCGAGGGCCGTCCGGCGCTGGGCGCGATGGGCCTGGGCGCCCTGGCCGACGCCCCGCGACTGCGCCTGCAAGATGTCACCCCCATCGGCGGCGATGTCCTGAGCCGCTGGGTTCGTTAACCCGTTCCCCGTCAATCCGCCGCATTGCCCGGCGCGGCGCGGGCGGGCAGGTTCGCGCCAAACGGAGGTATCCCTTGGCCAATCTCGCGACCTTTCTCGATTCCCTTCCGCTGGGCCTGCTGATCCTGGCCTGTCTGACGCTGGGCCTGGCGCCCTTCGTCCCCGAGCCGCATATCTGGGAAAAGCTGAAGATGCTGGCCGCGGGCACGCTGAGCCGGCCGATCGACATCTTCGATCTGCTGCTGCACGCCGCGCCCTTCGTGCTGCTGGCGGCCAAGCTGATCCGCATGGCGATGGCGCCCGCAGGCTGATGTCAGGCGGAAATACCCGTTATATCGCAGAGCGTTGCGTGCGAAACCTGATGTGAGGTTCCGGCGCCAGAGCTGGGCGCGGCGGCGCGGCCCGGTTCAGACCTCTTCGATGCGGATCGCGACCGGCTCGCCCTCGACCACGCCGGTGGCGGCGAAGCGCTCTATCGCATGAGTCACATCGGCGCCGGTGGTGCGGTGGGTGACGATCAGCACCGGCGCGGTGACATCGGCATGGCCGTATTGGCGCATCCGGTTGATCGAGATCCCCGCGTCGCCCAGCGCCGCGGCCACCTTGGCCAGCGCGCCGGGCTTGTCCAGCAACGTCATGCGCAGGTAATAGGGCGCGGGCGCCTTGGCCTGGGCCGGCACGGCCTCGGCCAGCGTCGCGGCGGGCTGGCCGAAGACCGGCTCGGCGAAGCCGCGCGCGATGTCGATCACGTCGCCCATCACCGCGCTGGCCGTCGGGCCTTCGCCCGCGCCGGCGCCGCGCAGCACGATCTGGCCGACGCTGTCGCCTTCCAGTACCACCATGTTGGTGCCGCCCTGAAGCTGGCCCAGCGGGCTGTCGGCGGGCACCAGGCAGGGCGCCATGCGCTGTTCCAGCCCGCGACCGGTCATCTGCGCCACCCCCAGAAGCTTGATGCGAAAGCCCATGTCGGCGGCGGCGCGGATATCCTCGATCGCGATGCGCTCGATCCCCTGCAGTTCGACCGCGTCGAAATTCACGCGGGTGCCGTAGGCGATGGCGGCCAGCAAGGCCAGCTTGTGGCCCGCGTCGATGCCGCCCACGTCAAGGGTTGGATCGGCCTCCAGATAGCCCAGCTGGCGGGCTTCTTCGAAGACTTCCTCATAGGGCAGGCCGGCGTTTTCCATCCGCGTCAGGATGTAGTTGCAGGTGCCGTTCATCACCCCCATCACCCGGCGGATGCGGTTGGCGGCCAGGCCTTCGGTCAGCGCCTTGATCACCGGGATGCCGCCCGCCACGGCGGCCTCGAAGCGGATCGACAGGCCGCGCGCCTCGGCCGCCTCGGCCAGCGCCTGGCCGTGCAGCGCCAGCAGCGCCTTGTTGGCGGTGACCACATCCTTGCCGGCGGCGATCGCGGCCTCGGTCGCGGCCTTCGCAGGGCCGTCACTGCCGCCCATCAGTTCGACGAAGACGTCGATGTCGTCGCGCCGCGCCAGGGCAACGGGGTCGGTTTCCCAGGCATAGGCGGAAAGATCGGCGTCGCGGGTCTTGCCGCGGTCGCGGGCGCAGACGGCACGGATCTGGACCGGACGGCCGGCGCGGCTGGCCAGCAGATCGGCGTGGCGCTGGGCGATCTTCACCACGCCGATGCCGACGGTGCCCAGCCCGGCGATCCCAAGGCGCAGGGGGCCGGGCGTGCTGGGGCCGGGCTTGTGGGGGTCACTCATCGCGGGCTCCGTCGCTGAAGGGGCTGGCTGGGGGCGTTTTGGCGTCTGTTAGCCTGTCGTGCCGGGCGGTGCAACGCGGTGCGTCGTCAGCCGCCGGGGATTGGAGCGTTGTAGAGCTTGCGCGCCTTGGCACGCAGCGCCGCGCCCCGGGCGGCGAGGTCGGCGCCCGGCGCCTTCGCCGCTGCGGCCGGTTTCGTCGGACAGGTCAGGATCTGCCCCAGGGGGGCAAGTCTGGGATAGGCCGCCTGTCTGGCCTCGGGGCCGACGGCGGCATCAAGCTTAGGAAAGCCGGTGCAACCGGCCAGGCCGGCGGCGAGAGAGCAAAGAAGGATCAGTCGCAGCATGCCCGCGTCCGGCTGTGAGGGTCGCGCGACCTTAGCGCCGGCGCGGGCCCAGCGCCAGAGCGACGCGCGCGGGAATGCGCCCTGGTGCTTGCGGTGCGCGCCGGGCGACAAGAGGGCATGGCACGACCTTCCCACCCTGGCTTCATCTTGGTCCAAATACTCACCGGCGCGGCTTCGGGTACCCTCGGGGCATTGGCGCGGTACGCCTCTATCCCGTCTTGAACTGAACAGGCGTTCAGTTATGGTGCCGCCATGGCCCGCAAGACAGGATCGCATTCCCAGACAACCGGCCCGCGTGTCCGGGCCGCCGCGGCGACGCTGTTCGCGCGGCACGGCTTCGCGGCGGTCTCGATGCGCCAGATCGCGGCCGAGGTGGGGGTACAGGCCGGGGCGCTTTACCTTTACACGCCAGACAAGCAGACGCTGCTGTTCGATCTGATGCAAAGCCATCTTGAGGAATTGCTGGCCGCCTGGGGGGCCGAACCGAAGGGCGATGCGCCTTGCGGGCGGCTTGTGGCTTTCGTGCGGTTTCACATCGGGTTTCACCTGGCCCGGCCGGAGGCGGTATTCATCGCCTATATGGAGCTTCGCAACCTTTCCCCCGAGAATTTCCGCGCCATCGAGGCGCTGCGCCACCGCTACGAGGACGCGCTGGAAGGGATCTTGCGCGCGGGGCAGGCAGACGGCAGCTTCCACATCCCGGATACGCGGCTGGCGACCATGGCGCTGATCGCGATGCTGACCGGGGTGACCAACTGGTACCGCGAGGGCGGGCGGCTGGCCCGCGCCGAGGTAGAGGCGATCTATTGCGACATGGCGCTGAAGGCGGTCGGGGCGACGGGCTGAGGCGGAGATCCTGCGCGTCGTCTGGCGCGGAGGTACGGGGGACGGGCGCCGCTAGCGGGGGCTCTGCCCCCTGCGCCCCCGGAGTATTTGCACCAAGATGAAGCAGGTGACGACCGCGCTTTGGGCTGGCGGGGGTGGCGGCAATGTGCTACGCGGCGCGCATTCAGGACATGTGCGGAGGGCGCGATGAAGGCGGCGGTGATTACCTTTCCGGGCTCGAATTGCGATCGTGATCTGGCGGTGGCCTTCGAGGCCGCCGGTGCCGATGTGGCTCGGGTCTGGCACAAGGAGACGGCGCTGCCCGCGGGCACCGATATCGTCGGCATCCCAGGCGGCTTTTCCTTCGGCGATTACCTGCGCTGCGGCGCGATCGCGGCGCGCTCGCCGATCGCGCAGGCGGTGGTGGATCACGCCGGGCGCGGCGGCTATGTGCTGGGCGTATGCAATGGATTTCAGGTCCTCACCGAGACTGGATTGCTGCCGGGAGTGCTGATGCGCAATGCCGGGTTGAAATTCGTCTGCCGCACGGTGACGCTGCGGGTCGAGACCGCGGCCTCGGCCTTTACCGGCGGCTGGCGGGCGGGCGACGAGATCCGTGTCCCCATCGCCCATCACGACGGCAATTACACCGTCACCCCCGAGCAGCTGGACGAATTGCGCGGCGAGGATCGGATCGCCTTTAGCTATGCCGAGAATCCCAACGGCTCGACCGGCGACATTGCCGGGGTGCTGTCGGCCAACCGCCGGGTGCTGGGCATGATGCCGCATCCCGAACGCGCCGTCGATCCGGCCCAGGGCGGTGCCGACGGCGCGGCGCTTTTCCGCGCCCTGGCCGACGTGCTGGGCGTGATGGCGCCGGCATGAGCCAGACCCCGCGCATGGATGCTTGAGCGTCGGGCCGCGGGCGCTGTATATCTTGCCTGACATGGCGCTGATCGAAGGTATACAGGACCCGGACGACCGCCCGCCGCAGCGCTTCAGCTGGCGGGTGCGGGTGGTCATCGGCATGTTGCTGGCGGTGGCGGTCGGGACAGTCTGGATCACCAACAACTGGCTGGCCCAGCGGTTCACCGACACCACCCGCAACCGGGCCGAACTGCGCCTGGCGCTGTATACCGGCAACATCATGTCCGAGTTGCAGCGCAATTCGGTGGTGCCGCTGCTGCTGGCGCGCGATCCGTCGCTGATAGAGGCGCTGAAGACCGGCGATTACTCGATCACCTCGCAGCGGCTGATCACCCTTCAGTCCGAAATCGGCGCCGCATCGATCCTGCTGCTGGACGGCCGCGGTCGTGTCGTCGCCGCGACCGATCGCAACCGGCTGGAGGAAAACCTCAGCAATTCCCCGCCCTTCGTCGAGGCGCAGCGGGCCAAGGACACGGTCTTTACCTCGACCAAGCGCGACAGCGGCGGCTACGAATTCACCTTCTCGCGCTCGATCCTGGACAACAAGAAGCCGGTGGGCGTGATCGTGGTCGAGGTCGACTTGATGAAGTTCGAACGCGCCTGGGCGGGCTTTGCCGATGCCGTGGCCGTGGTCAACACCGCCGGCAAGATCATCCTGTCGACCGAACCCTCCTGGCGGGGGTTGACCATGAAACAGGCGCTGGAGGTGCGCGATGCGCCGTCGGCCATCGAGCGCGCGATCAAGGCCACTGCCGACTGGGCCCAGTTCCCGCCCGATGCCTATGTCCATGGCGAGGGGGTGATGCGCAACGAGGCCAAGATCCCGTTCCGGGGCTGGAAGCTGATCTCCTTCACCCGCTACGATTCGATCCGCGAGCGGGTGAATGCCTTCCTGGCGCTCGAAATCATGGGCTTCGCCATCCTTCTGGCGCTGACCTTCTATCTGCTGTCGCGCAAGGCCTGGTCGCGCTCGGTCCTGTTCCAGCAGGAATCGGCGGAGCTTCGCCTGTTGAACGCCCGCCTGCAGCGGGAAATCGCCGAGCGCGAGAAGGTCCAGAAGGACCTGGCGGTGGCCGAACAGACCCTGGCGCAAAGTTCGAAACTGGCCGCGCTGGGCGAGATGTCTGCGGCCGTTTCGCACGAGCTGAACCAGCCGCTGGCGGCGATGAAGACCTACCTGGCCGGCGCCCGGCTTCTGTTGCAGCGCAAGCGCTCGGACGAGGCGCTGTCGTCCTTCCAGCGCATCGACGATCTGATCGAGCGGATGGGCGCCATCACCCGGCAGCTGAAAAGCTACGCGCGCAAGGGCGGCGAGGCGTTCGAGCCTGTGGATATGAAGGTTTCCGTCTCTGCCGCGCTGTCGATGATGGAGCCGCAGTTGAAGCACAAGGCCGTCAAGATCACCCGCACCCTGCCGCGCCAGCCGGTGATGGTGATGGCCGATCGGGTGCGGCTGGAACAGGTGATCATCAATCTCTTGCGCAACGCGCTGGACGCCATCAAGGACGCGCAAGAGCCGCAGATCGACATCCTTCTTTCGGTCGGCGAGACCGCCACCCTGACGGTGCGCGACAACGGCCACGGCATATCCGATCTCGAAAATTTGTTTGAACCTTTCTACACCACCAAGCGTCCCGGAGAAGGTGTTGGCCTGGGTCTTGCCATTTCGTCAGGGATCGTGAACGACCTGGGCGGAAGGCTCACGGCCCGCAACGCCGAGGGCGGCGGGGCTGTATTCGAGGTACAGCTCCCCATATTGAACAAGGATGCCGAGGCAGCCGAATGAGGTGGACATGACGCGTGCCATGAAGATCGCGATCGTCGACGACGAACAGGACATGCGGCAGTCGATCAGCCAGTGGCTGGCGCTGTCGGGCTTTGACACGGTGGCCTATCCGTCCGCGGAAGAGGCGCTGAAGGGGATCGGATCCGATTTCCCCGGCGTCGTGGTCAGCGACATCAAGATGCCCGGGATGGATGGCATGGCTTTCCTGAAGCGGCTGATGAGCACGGATTCGACCCTGCCGGTGATCATGATCACCGGTCACGGCGACGTGCCGATGGCGGTCGAGGCGATGCGCATGGGCGCCTATGACTTCCTGGAAAAGCCCTTCAACCCCGACCGCATGATCGAGCTGGCCAAGCGCGCCACGCAGCTGCGCCGGCTCACGCTTGATAACAGGGCCCTGAGGCGGGAACTTTCCGACGGCACCGTGCTGATGAAGAAGCTGATCGGCGCGTCGCCTTTGATGGAACGGCTGCGCGAGGATATCCTCGATCTGGGCCAGGCCGACGGCCATGTGCTGATCGACGGCGAGACCGGGACCGGCAAGACGCTGGTGGCGCATGCGCTGCACGCGGTGGGCCCGCGCGCCGGTAAGAAGTTCGTCTCGGTCTCTTGCGCGGCCTATGCCGAAGACGGGCTGGCCACCCGGCTGTTCGGCCCGACCGAAGAGGGCATGGGCCTGCCGCTGGTCGAAGAGGCCCGCGGCGGCACGCTGTGCCTTGAGGATGTCGAGGCGCTGAGCCAGGGGTTGCAGGCACGCCTGCTGACCTTCATCAACGACCAGGGCAGCCCGGCCGAGACCAGGATCGTGGCGATCTGCAACGAGCACGCCCAGGGCAAGACGGTCGAGGACGCGCTGCGCCCGGATCTCTATTACCGGCTGGCGGCGCTGAAGATCACGTTGCCGCCCCTGCGCGCGCGGGGCGAGGACATCCTGACGCTGTTCACCCGCCTGACCGAGCAATTCGCCGAGGAATACGGCTGCGACGCGCCGGAACTGACCGCGCAGGAGGCCGCGCAATTGCTGCAGGCGCCCTGGCCGGGCAACGTGCGCCAACTTGTGAACGTGGCCGAACGCGCGGTGCTGCAAAACCGCCGCGGGTCGGGCTCGATCACCTCGCTCTTGATGCCCGAGGACGACACCCAGGCCCCGGCGATGACCACCGAGGGCAAGCCGCTGAAGGAATATGTCGAAGCCTTCGAGCGGATGTTGATCGACAACACGATGCGGCGCCACAAGGGCTCGATCGTCGGGGTGATGGAAGAATTGTGCCTGCCGCGCCGGACGCTGAACGAGAAGATGGCGAAATACGGCCTGACGCGGGCGGATTACGTCTGACGGGATGGCCGGTCACGGATCGGGCCCCGGCTTGGTCCGTTGCGCGGGGCGAAGCGCGGGATCCGGCCTGACCTGCCCCGCCTGACCGCTTCGGCGGGTCGGCACTGCACACCCGCCGCGGGCAATGCGCGCCGGACCTTCAAGCGCTACGCGCAGGGGGGGGGCGGGGGCGCCAACTGCGGGTGGCGCGCGTGCCCAGGCTTTCGCCACCTGCGATGCTTCGGCCCGCCATGTTCGCGCCTGACGCGAATGCGGCGCATTTCACCCATTGTCTTTTGTCCCCAAGCGCCGCTATGGTCGTCGGACGCGCGGTCGGCCCCTGGCGGTTGGTCCGTGTCACCAGTTTCGCTGCTGTTCCAGACGCCGGCCACAAGGCCCAGGGCGCGAAGATCCAGCAGACCGATAGGCCGAACGGCCGCAAATTTGCCCGCCAAGTCCATGACACAACGGGCGTTTTAGTTGGGCGCCCGACAGGCGCCTTGATAGGACCGCGATGGACCGCTTGAATATCACGTTGCAGGCAGGGGGCTGGCCGAAGGGCCGCGCCACCGCCATGCTTCGCCAATTGACGGCCGTCCCGCTCGCTTCAACAAGACACCCCTCGCAATCTGCCGCGCCCCTGGGACAGTACGCCGCAAGGCCCCCACGGGCGCCGACACGATTGCGCCGGTGCAACGGAAACAAATGGCTAAGAAAATGCTTATCGACGCCACCCACGCGGAGGAAACCCGCGTCGTGGTGGTGGATGGAAACAAGGTCGAGGAATTCGATTTCGAGACCGCGGCGAAGCGTCAGCTCGCCGGCAATATCTACCTTGCAAAAGTAACGCGGGTCGAACCTTCGCTGCAGGCCGCCTTCGTGGATTACGGCGGCAACCGGCACGGCTTTCTGGCGTTCTCGGAAATTCACCCCGATTACTACCAGATCCCCACGGCGGACCGGCAGGCGCTCTTGGAGGAAGAGCGCGCCTATGCCCGCCAGCAGGATGATGACGAGGAAAAGAAACCCGCCCGCAAGCGCCGCACGCGTAGCCGCAAGCCGGCCCGCGCCGAGACCGCCAATTCCGACGACGCGGTCGAGACCGCCGAGATCGAGGGCATGGATGTCGTCGACCTGGGCGATGAGACGGGGGCCGGCGCGCTTCTGGTCGAAGAGGTCCGCGATGCCGAGGCCGGGGATGGCGCCGCGGCGACCGATGCCGCCGAGGCCGGACCCGAGCCGGCCGAGTCCGGCGCCGAGGGCGACGATTACAGCGCCGTCGATCATGCCGACCAGGTCGACGAGGATATCGAATCCATCGCCGAAGAGGATGTCGCCGAAGAGATCCGCCAGCCGCGCAAGGCCCGGCCGCGCAAGTACAAGATCCAGGAAGTCGTCAAGGTCCGGCAGATCATGCTGGTCCAGGTCGTCAAGGAAGAGCGCGGCAACAAGGGCGCGGCGCTGACCACCTACCTGTCGCTGGCCGGGCGCTACTGCGTCTTGATGCCCAACACGGCCCGCGGCGGCGGTATCAGCCGCAAGATCACCCAGGCCGCCGACCGCAAGAAGCTGAAGGAAATCGCGTCCGAGATCGAGGTGCCCGAGGGCGCCGGCCTGATCATCCGCACCGCGGGCGCCAAGCGCACCAAGGCCGAGATCAAGCGCGATTACGAATATCTGATGCGGCTGTGGGAACAGATCCGCGAACTGACGCTGAAGTCGATCGCGCCGGCGCCGATCTACGAGGAAGGCAATCTGATCAAGCGCTCGATCCGCGACCTCTACAACCGCGAGATCGACGAGGTTCTGGTCGAGGGGGCCGAGGGCTACCGCGTGGCCAAGGACTTCATGAAGATGATCATGCCGTCCCACGCCAAGAACGTGAAGCAATATGCCGAGCCGCTGCCGCTGTTCGCGCGCTATCAGGTGGAAACCTACCTGGGCGGCATGTTCAACCCGGTCGTGCAGCTGAAATCCGGCGGCTACATCGTCATCGGCGTGACCGAGGCGCTGGTGGCGATCGACGTGAACTCGGGCCGCGCCACCAAGGAAGGCTCGATCGAGGACACCGCGACCAAGACCAACCTCGAGGCCGCCGAAGAGATCGCGCGCCAGCTGCGCCTGCGCGACCTGGCCGGGCTGATCGTGATCGACTTCATCGACATGGAAGAGCGCAAGAACAACGCCGCCGTCGAGAAGAAGCTGAAGGACAAGCTCAAGACCGATCGCGCGCGTATCCAGGTGGGCCGCATCTCGGGTTTCGGCCTGATGGAGATGAGCCGCCAGCGCCTGCGTCCCGGGATGCTGGAATCGACCACCCAGCCCTGCGCCCATTGCCACGGCACCGGCCTGATCCGCTCGGACGACAGCCTGGCCTTGCAGATCCTGCGCGCGCTGGAGGAAGAGGGCACCCGCAAACGCGCCAAGGAAGTTCTGCTGAAGGCGCCGGTGGCGATCGTCAACTTCCTGATCAACCAAAAGCGCGAACATGTCGCCCAGATCGAGGCCCGCTATGGCATGGCGGTGCGCATCGAGGCCGATCCCGCGTTGGTCAGCCCGGATTTCGTGATCGAGAAGTTCAAGACCGCGACCCGGGTGGTCGATGCCGCGCCGGTGGTGTCGATCGACACGTCCGTGATGCCCGAGCTTGAGGCCGAAGACGAGGCCCAGGTCGAGGAAGAGACCAACGACGAGGCCGAGGCCGAGGCCGAAGAGACCCCGCAGACCAAGAAGAAGCGCCGCCGTCGTCGGCGCCGCCGGGGTGGCGGCAACGGCCAGAATGGTGGGCAGGACGACCAGTCGGATGCCGGGGAAGAGGCCGAGGCCGCTTCCGACGCTTCGGACGAGGGATCGGCCGACGCGCAGGTTCAGGCGCCAGATCAGGCGGCCGACGCGGCGGTCGGCGAAGCCGTCGCGCCCAACAAGCCCGAAGCAGAGGCCGGGACGGAGGCGGAGGCCGAGGCCGCCGCGCCGAAGAAGAAGCCCGCCCGTTCGCGCAGCCGCAAGAAAAAGGTCGAAGAGACCCCCGCCGAGGCCGAGACCGAGGTCGCGGCGGCGGCAGAGGCCGCGCCGGAAGAGCCTGCGCCGGAAGAGACCGCGTCGGAAGAGCCCGCGCCGAAGAAGAAACGGGTAAGCCGGGCGTCCTCGTCCCGCAGCCGGGCGAAGAAGCCCGCGGAACCTGCGCCCGGATCCTCCGCGCCAGTGACCCCCGCGCCCGTGGCAGAGGCGCCGGCGGCCAAAGCTCCGGCGGTGGACGTGCCCGTAGCCGAGGCGCCCGCAGCCGAAGCCGCGCCCGCAAAGGCGCCCGCCGCGGAGGCGCCGCAGCCACGGCCCGAGCCGCAGCCCGAGACCGTTGGTGCCTCGGCGGCGCCGGAGGCCGCGGAAGCGTCTGGCAAACCGAAGCGCCGGGGCTGGTGGTCGCGCTAAGGCCACCGGTTGGTGCGAAAGCCATCCAAGGATCGAACGCCGGGGCCCGCCCCGGCGTTCGTCATTGCGGGCTTTGGCCTGCGTCGCCTTGCGGCCGTCGCCGGATCAGGAAGACCCAGGCGACGCCATCGTGACGCGTGGCAAGCAATTCGTGCCCGGTCCGGGCGCAGAAGGCGGGAATGTCCTCGCGCGCGGCGGGATCGGTCGCGCGAACCTCTAGCCGCGCGCCCGGCGCCAGCGACATAAGCCGCTTGCGCGCCCGCAGTACCGGCAGCGGGCAAAGCAGCCCCACCGCATCCAATTGCCCGATCTTCTCGGCCATGGCTGCGGCATAGGGCCGCCGATGCGCCCTGACCACGGGTTTGTCACCATACCACCCGTGACGGCGCCCGCGGCTTGGGGTAGATGCTTAAGGGAAGGGAGACGCGATGTTCGGACTGGACCTGATCGACGCAAGCCTGCTGCCCGCGATGGGGATCGCGCTGGTGGCGGGGGTGCTGTCCTTTCTCAGCCCCTGCGTGCTGCCCATAGTGCCGCCCTACCTGGCCTATATGGGCGGCATTTCGGTGACCGAATTGCAGGGCCGCGACGGCCGCACCCGATCCGCGGTACCTGCGGCACTGGGCTTCGTGCTGGGGCTGTCGACGGTATTTCTGTTGCTGGGCTTCGCGGCCTCGGCCTTCGGGGCCTTCTTCCTGTCCAACGCCCGGCTGTTCTCGACGCTGGCGGGCGTCGTGGTGATGGTGTTCGGCGCGCATTTCGTGGGCATCTACAGGCTGCCCTTCCTTGATCGCGAACTGCGCATGGATGCGGGCGACCGGGGCGGTTCTGTCTTTGGCGCCTATGTGCTGGGCCTGGCCTTCGCCTTCGGCTGGACGCCCTGCATCGGGCCGCAGCTGGGGGCGATCCTGTCGCTGGCGGCCTCTGAGGCGAACCTGGCACGCGGCACCTTCCTGCTGGCAGTTTATGCGCTGGGGCTTGGCGTGCCCTTCGTGCTGGTCGCGGCGTTCTTTCCGCGGCTTTCCGGGCTGATGGGCTGGATGAAGCGGCATATGGAACGGATCGAGCGGATCATGGGCCTGCTTCTGTGGACGGTGGGCCTTTTGATGCTGACGGGGGGGCTTTCAAGCTTTTCCTACTGGTTGCTCGAGGCCTTTCCGGCGCTCGCGCAATTCGGCTGACGCCGGCCGGGGCGCAGCCCGGCGTCCCTATTTGCTCTCTTGTCGATCAACTTTGCCGACGGAAGCGCCTCGGGTTTCGGCACGTTGGGTGGCGGCGTGCCAATCATGATCTCCGGCGACGGCCGGATTGGGAAGAACGGGGGCGCGGGTGCCGCCAATGCGCTCTTACTTTCGCGGTAAACGCGGGCTATCCTGCCGCGCCGGAGGCCAGGGCGATGGAGAGCACGGAACAGGCAAGGGTGGCGCGGCGCCGGGTGTTCTACATTCCGGGCTACGATCCGATTCACCCCCGCCGCTACCGCGAGCTTTACCGCAAGGAAGGCGCGGCCCAGGCGGCGCTGTCGGGCTACCGCGTGGCGCTGCGGCCCAGGTCGGTGACAGACGGCTATGGCTGGGTCGTCGAGGGCCGGATCGAGAATGCCGAGGTGTTGGCCGAGATGGAGGTTCTGGTCTGGTCCGACCTCGTGCGCGGCTCGATGGCCTCGGGGATCCTGGCGACCTATTGGCAGCTTTTGCGCACCGCCTGGACCTATCTGGGTTCGGGCGCGCTGTGGCGCCTGATGCGGCTGCGCAAGGGGCCGATCATCGCCGCGCTCTATCCGATCTTCATGCTGCTTGCGCAATTGTTGCTGGCGCTGGGGCTGGGGGCAGCGCTGGCGGAGGGGATAGGCCTGGTCGCGCCGCGCTGGCTGGGCGGCGGCTGGCTGGGTGTGGCGGCCGGGCTGGCGCTAGTGCCGGTGGTGCTGCGCTGGTTCAAGGCCCGAGACGGCAAGCTGTTCGCCTATTACCTGATGCATGACTACGCCTATTCCGCGCGCTCGGGCGGCGCCAATCCGTCCGAGTTGGAGGCCCGCATCGCCAGCTTTCGCCAGAAGATCGCCGAGGCGCTGCGCGGCGGATATGACGAGGTGCTGGTCGTCGGCCATTCCTCGGGGGCGCATCTGGGGGTGTCGATCCTGGCCGATCTGATCCGCGCCGGGGGGGCGCCCGCTTCGGGGCCGGCGCTGTCCTTCCTGACGCTGGGGCAGGTGGTGCCGATGGTGTCTTTCCTGCCTCGGGCGGAACGTCTGCGCGCCGATCTGAACTATCTGGCCGCGCGGGACGAATTGACCTGGATCGACGTCACCGCGCCGGGCGATGGCTGCGCCTTCGCCCTGTGCGATCCGGTCTCGGTGACGGGGGTTGCGCCGGCCGGCAAGCGCTGGCCGCTGGTGATCTCGGCCGCGTTCACGCAGACGCTCAGCCCGGCGCGCTGGAAGGAATTGCGATGGCGCTTCTTCCGGCTGCATTTCCAGTATCTGTGCGCCTTCGACCGGCCCGGCGATTACGACTACTTCCGCATCACCGCAGGCCCCCTGACGCTGGGCGCGCGCTTCAAGGGGCGCCCGCCTTCCAAAAGCCGGATCGAGCGGGCGGTGTCGCGCCACACCTCGATGGCGGCCTGAGCGGCGCCGATGACCGCGCGCCCTCCGATCCCGCCCAAACCCACGGCCCGGCCCGACAAGGTGTCGCTTGGCCGCTATCTGCGGCTCTTTCGTCAGGATATCCTCTCGGCGCAGCCGGCCCGCCTGTACCGCGCCTGGATGGCCGAGTTCCGCACGCCCTTCTTCCGATCCTACCTGTGCAATGATCCGGCGCTGGTCGATCTGGTGCTGCGCGCGCGGCCTATGGATTTCCCCAAATCCGGCCGGGTGAGCGAAGGCCTGCGGCCGCTGTTGCGGCATTCGGTCTTCGTCACCAATGGCGCGACCTGGGCGCGCCAGCGCCGGATCATAGATCCCGCCTTCGAAGGCGGGCGCCTGCGCGACACCTTCCCGGCGATGTGGGCGGCGGGGCAGGCCTGCGTGGCGCGCCTGCAGGCGAAGACCGGCCCGGAACCTGTTGAGATAGAACAGGAAGCGTCGCATGTGGCGGCGGATGTGATCTTTCGCACGCTGTTCTCGATTCCGATCGAACATGCGACGGCGGCGGCGGTGTTTCGCGAATTCCGCGCCCATCAGCGTGCCGCGCCGGTGGTGAACCTGGGCGCGTTGCTGCCCTTGCCCGTCTGGATGCCGCGCTTTCACCGGCGCCAGACCAAGCGGACCGCCGCCCGCATTCGCGCGTTGATCCAGGAACTCTGCGCCGCCCGAACCGCAGAGATCGCCGCCGGCACCGCGCCGGACGATCTGGCCACCAAGATCATGACCACGCCGGACCCCGAGACCGGCGCCTGCTTTGACACCGAGGAGATGATCGACCAGGTGGCGATCTTCTTCCTGGCCGGGCACGAAACCTCGGCCTCGGCGCTGGGGTGGGCGCTGTATCTGCTGACGCTGGATCCGGCGTGGCAAGATCGCGTGTTTTGCGAAGCCGCGGCGATGGATATCGAAAATCCAAGCTTTTCAATGCTCAACGCGCTAAAGTTCAGCCGGGCGGTGTTTCGTGAGGCGCTGCGCCTTTATCCGCCGGTGCCGATGTTCGTGCGCGAGGCGACCTGCCCCGAAACGTTCCGCGACCGCGCCGTCGCGCCCGGGGCGCAGGTGGTGATCTCTCCTTGGCATCTGCACAGGCACGAACGGCTTTGGGACAATCCCGACGGCTTCGATCCGGGCCGCTGGGATACCGAGAACGGCAAGGCCTGCCAGCGCCGCGCCTATCTTCCGTTCTCGGCCGGGCCCCGGGTTTGCCCGGGGGCAGGTTTTGCAATGGCCGAGGGGCCGTTGATTCTGGCGATGATCCTGCGTGCCTTCCGGCTGGAGCGCGTGGCGGGGCGCGATCCCGTGCCGGTGGCGCATCTGACGGTGCGCGCGGCCGACGGCATCTGGCTGCGGCTGATCCCGCGCGAGGCTGCGAAGATGTGAATTGCGCGGGCCGCGCTTTCATGCGCTTGCTGCGGCGAATTGATCTTTCACGAGGACGGGATGAACGGATCGGGCCTGACGCGGCGGGGTTTCGTGGCCGGGGCGGTGCTGCCCGCGCTGGTGGGGCCAGCGATGGCGGCGCTGGGGCCGCATGATTTCCTGGAACCTCATATGCATCTACTGGGCCGGGGGCCCGAGGGGCCGCGCGTGGCGCTGACTTTCGACGCCTGTGGCGGCACCACGGATCATCGCATTCTTGATCTGCTGCTCGCGGAAGAGGTGGCGGCGACGATCTTCGTCGCGGGGCCGTGGCTTGCGCGCAACCGCACCGTGTTCAAGGCGCTGCTGGCCCGGCCGGATCTGTTCGAGATCGGCAACCACGGGCTGCACCACCATGCCGCGATCGACGAGACGGCGCGGCTGTGGGGCGTGCCCACGGCCGGGTCGCCGCATGGCGTGGCGGAAGAAGTGGAGGGCGGAGCGCGTCTGATCGAGGCGGCGGGCGGGCCCCGGCCGAAATGGTTCCGCGGCGCGACCGCGCTTTATACCCGGTCGTCGATCCACGAGATCGAGGGGTTGGGCTACCGGCTGGCCGGGTTCTCGATCAACGGCGATGACGGGGCCAGCCTGCCGGCGCGCAAGGTGGCCGAGAATTACCGTCGGGCGCAGGACGGGGCGGTGCTGATCTCGCATATCAACCACCCCGAGAAGAGCGCTGGCGCGGGCGTGGCCGAAGGGATCCGGGCGCTGAAGGCGCGGGGGATGCGCTTCGTGCGGCTGTCACAGGCGGATGTTCAGGTGAGCTTGGCGGCGTAAGGGGCCAAAACTCTTTGGAAGAGTTTTGGCAAATTCCTTCTCAAGGAATTTGCGCGCAACACAGAACGCGGACCTCTTCGTTATTGCAAAAGATCACGAACTGGCCCGCGTTCTCGACCGCGTGGTAGCCGCGCCGCTGAAGTTCACGCAAGAAGGCCGCGCGGTCGATGATCCGCTCTACATCGCGCACCTTGCGCCGGATCCCCCCACCTTCTCGCGTGCCGCGCGCGGGCTGAACAGTTGCACAAGCCAGACATCCGGCGGAACGAAGGGGTGAAGTTCGGTCATCCCGGCAGCCTTCCCGATCAAGGGTAACCGCGCGATTGGCACTGCCCACCTGAAGTTGGGCTGAGGCAGTAAGACAGGTGCCTAGCGACGTCGTTACTGACGTGTCTTTGGGGAATGTGCCCATGCGGGGTGAGGTCCTTGGCGTCGAGCGTCGGCGGCGATGGAGGCACGAGGCGAAGCTCGAGATCGTGCTGTCGGTCGGTATGGGGGGAGCAACACTCACGCAGGTCGCGCAGCGGCACGATGTGGCGCGATCGCAGATCTACGGCTGGCGCCGTGAACTCGGGAAGAAGGGGCTCTGGTCGCCCGATCGCGGCACGGTCTTCCTGCCGGTGTCTCGGGGCGACACCGCAGTGCCGGAGCCGCAAGAGGCGCATTCCGTTGCGGTGGAACTGCGGTCGGGCAACGGTAGATGTCTGCGGTTCGACAGCGCCCTAGAGGGCGAGGCCCTTGTCCGGCTGATCCGGGCGGTGGAGGCAGCATGACCGGACCGGGCACGGGCGTGCGGGTGTATCTGGCCTGCGGCTCGACCGACATGCGCAAGGGCATTGCCGGCCTCTCCGCCCTTGCGCAGGATGTGCTGCGTCAGAAGCCAGCAGGCGGCGCGGTCTTTGCCTTCCGCGGTCGGCGCGGAGACCGGCTGAAGCTGCTCTACTGGGACGGCCAGGGATTTTGCCTCTACTACAAGGTGCTGGAGCGCGGTCGCTTCCCCTGGCCCAGTTCGGAGGCGGGCGTGGCGCGGCTGACCTCGGCGCAGCTGGCCATGCTGTGGGAAGGGATTGATTGGCGGCGCCCGGACTGGGGCGCGCCGCCCGCCCGCGTCGGGTAAATTATCCCTCTGATATCGCTTGTTTTATTGGAATATCCGGCGCGGCCATGATAGCTGTCGACGTGTCCGATGATGCTGATGTTTTCTCCGATGATCCCGCCGTTCTGAAGGCGATGATCGCCGGCTTGCAGGCGGAGAATGCGCGCATCTCGGCGACGTTGCAGGCCCATGAGCAGCTGGTCCAGGCCCTGCGCCTCAGGATCGCCAAGCTCCAGAAGCAGGCCTTCGGCAAGTCCTCCGAGAAGATCGAGCGTGAGATCGAACAGCTTGAACTGGCGCTGGAAGACCTGCTGATCGCGGTGGCGCAACAGCGATCAGATCCGATGGACGACGGCGATGAGGAGACCCCGCCGGAGCCCAGCGATAAGACCACAGAGGCGCGCCCTCGTCGTCGCCCGCGCGTCTCGGACGAGACGCAGCGCGAGCGCCGGAAGATTGATCCCGGGGCCTGCTGCCCGGACGGTGGTGGGGGGCTGCGGGTGGTCGGTGAGGACGTCAGCGAGATGCTCGACATGCTGGCCGCGCAGCTGAAGGTCCTCCAGATCGCCCGGGTGAAGAAGTCCTGCCGCCGCTGCGAGAGTGAGGGGGCAATCCGCCACCGGTTCGAGGATGCCACCGAATGGTGCAGAGCCCGCCGCCCAGCCGTCCGATCCCCGGCAGCATGGCCGGCCCCGGTCTTCTGGCGCATGTCCTGGTCTCGAAGTTCGACGACCACATCCCGCTTTGCCGGTTGAACGAGATCTACGCCCGGATGGGCGCCGACGTGCCGGCCAGCACGCTCATGGGCTGGTGCGGGCGGGCGATGAAAGTGCTTGGGCCGCTCATCGAGCGCATCGAGACCGAGGTGATGGCCGCGCCTATCCTTCATGCCGATGATACGCCGATCCGGGTGCTGGATCGCTTGCGCCGTGACACCGGCCTGGGCAAGGGCGTGAAGCAAGGCCGGGTCTGGGCCTATGTCAGCGACCAGAGACCCTGGGCCGGCACGGCGCCGCCCGGCGTGGTCTACCGCTTCTCGCCGGACCGGAAGGGGGAGCATCCTCAGCGGCACCTGAAGGGCAGCGGCGGTATCCCGCAAGCTGATGCCTACGCCGGCTTCACCCAGCTCTACGAGATGCGCGCGGACGGCAGCAGCCAGTTCCGCGAGGCGGCCGCTGGGCGCACCTAAGGCGCGACTTCCACGATGTCTGAGAGGCAACCAGGTCCGACATTGCCCGCGAGGCCCTCGACCGGATCGGGAAACTCTACGACATCGAACGCGAGATCGTCAGCCAGCCCGCCGAAACCCGTCGGGCGGTGCGACAACAGCATGCCCGTCCCAAGGTCGAGGCGTCCAAGGTCTGGGCCGAGGCACAGCTGACCCGCATTCCCGGCAAGGGCGATCTGGCGAAGGCCTCCGCTATGCGCTCACCCGCTGGCCATCCTTCGCCCTGTTCATCGAAGACGGGCGCGTCGCCATCGACAACAAACCCGCCGAGCGCGCCATGCGCCCGATCGGGATCGGCAGGAAGAACTGGCTCTACGCCCGCGCCGATGCCGGCGGGAAAACCCTGGCCCGCGCCATGACCCTCGTCGAGACCGCGAAGATGAACGACATCGACCCGCAGGCCTGGCTCGCCGATGTCCTCGACCGCATCCGCGATCACAAGATCAACCGTCTCGACGAACTCCTTCCGTGGAACTGGGCCCCAAGGCACGATCAGGCCAACGCCGCATAGCACCGGGTATCAATCGCGCGGTTACGATCAAGGTAAACACGCAGTTAACCCCGGTAGTGGTTCAGCACGAACACCCGGATCGCCGAGGCGAGGCCGGTATCGACGTCGCGTGTCGCATCAATTTCTGCCGCCAGAACATTGATTGGAATGCTCTTTTCCGCAGAAATGGCGCGAAAGGCCTGCCAGAATTCATCCTCCAGCGAAACGCTCGTGCGGTGCCCGCGCAGGGTCAGCGAGCGTTTCACCGGCCGCCCGCTCATGCGCCGTCCTCGGTCGTGGCCCGCTTGTGTGCGTCGAGCGTGGCACGGGCCTTTTCGGCCCGTGCCTTGTCGATCTTCTTCTCGGCCTTCGTGCGGCCGAATTTCACCGCGTTCCCGTCAGCCTGCGCGCGCTTCTCGGCCCGGGCCCGGGCCTTGCGCGCCTTGTTGAGGTTGACGGGCTCGGCCATCAGTCCTTCGGTCCGACCATGTCCTCGGGCCGGACGATCCGGTCGAAGGTCGCCTCGTCGACGAAGCCCAGGTTCACCGCCTCCTCGCGCAGGGTGGTGCCGTTCTTGTGGGCGGTCTTGGCCACCTTGGTGGCGTTGTCGTAGCCGATCGTCGGCGCCAGCGCCGTCACCAGCATCAGGCTTTCCTTCATCAGCTTCTCGATGCGCGGCTTGTTGGCCTCGATGCCCACCACCATGTTGTCGGTGAAGGCGCTGGCCGAGTCGCCCAGCAACTGCATGGATTGCAGCACGTTGTAGCTCATCATCGGGTTGAAGACGTTCAGCTCGAAATGCCCCTGACTGCCGGCAAAGCCCACCGCCGCGTCGTTGCCCATGACATGGGCGCAGACCATGGTCAGCGCCTCGGCCTGGGTCGGGTTCACCTTGCCCGGCATGATCGACGATCCGGGCTCATTCTCCGGCAGGATCAACTCTCCCAGCCCCGAACGCGGTCCCGAGCCGAGAAAGCGGATGTCATTGGCGATCTTGAACAGGCTGGCGGCCACCGTCTTCAGCGCGCCCGAGAACATCACCATCGCGTCATGCGCGGCCAGCGCCTCGAACTTGTTCGGCGCGGTGACGAAGGGCAGGCCGGTGATCTCGGCCATGTTGGCCGCGACCTTCTCGGCCCAGCCCTTGCGGGTGTTCAGCCCGGTGCCCACCGCGGTGCCGCCCTGGGCCAGTTCGTAGATCGCGGGCAGGCACATCTCGATGCGCTTGATGCCGTTCTCGACCTGCTTGGCATAGCCCGAGAATTCCTGGCCCAGCGTCAGCGGCGTCGCGTCCTGGGTATGGGTGCGGCCGATCTTGATGATGTCCTTGAAGGCCTCGGATTTGGCCGTCAGCGCCGCATGCAGCTTCTTCAGCCCCGGCAGCAGCCCGTCGCGC
The DNA here is from genome assembly GCF_900106675.1 of Allgaiera indica. GTDB lineage: Bacteria > Pseudomonadota > Alphaproteobacteria > Rhodobacterales > Rhodobacteraceae > Acidimangrovimonas > Acidimangrovimonas indica. The sequence continues at coordinate 87,882 of NZ_FNOB01000002.1, read as the reverse complement.
GCCTGCATCGCGATCGCCACATGCATCGCCGTCGGGAAGGTGTCGTTCGACGACTGCCCCATGTTCACATGGTCGTTGGGATGCACGGGATCCTTCGATCCCATTACCCCGCCCAGCATCTCGATCGCGCGATTGCTGATCACCTCGTTGGCGTTCATGTTAGATTGCGTGCCCGATCCCGTCTGCCATACCACCAGCGGGAAGTTGTCGTCGAACTTGCCCTCGATCACCTCCGAGGCGGCAGCCACGATCGCCTCGCCGGTCTTCTGCTCGATCGTGCCCATCTCCAGGTTGGCCTGGGCGCAGGCCTTCTTGATCACCCCAAGCGCGCGGATGATCGGCACGGGCTGTCGTTCCCAACCGATCGGGAAGTTGATCAGCGAACGCTGGGTCTGCGCGCCCCAATACTTGTCGGCGGGCACTTCAAGCGGGCCGAAGCTGTCGGTCTCGGTGCGGGTCTCGGTCATCTCGGGCCTCTCCTTGCGGGATTTGGCGCTGTCTTAGACCCGGCGAGGGCGGAAATCAATCAGTATGCCAAGGTATACTAGCGCTGGCCGCGCCCCTCCGGCAGCCGGTCTTCTGGCTGCGCGCGGGCCTATTTGCGGAAGCTGTCGAGGCTGACGACGTCGGCATCCTTGTGCGGGGTCTCGGCCTCTGCGGCGTCTTCGACCATGCCGGCCTCTGGGTCGTCGTCCTCGTCGTCCTGATCATTGGTCTCGAAGCGCAGGCCGAATTCGACCGAGGGGTCGACGAAGGTGCGAACCGCGTCGAAGGGCACGACCAGGGGTTCGGGCTGGTTGCCGAAATTGAGCGTGATCGAGAAGCCCTCGTCGGTGACTTCGAGATTCTCGTACCAGTGCTGGATGACGATGGTCATCTCGGTCGGGTAGCGTTCGCGCAGCCAATCCGCGATCTCGACACCATCCTGGCGGGTATCGAAGGTGATGAAGAAGTGATGCGCGCCGGGCAAGCCGTGCGCGGCGATGTCCTCAAGCACCTCTTGAATCAGCGATCGCATCGCCCGGTGCATCAGATTTCCATAGTCGATGGAGCGCGACATCGCCCGGTCCCCTCTGGCAACTTCGGCTCAGCATAGGGGATTCGGGGGCGAAGAAAAGGGGGGCGGGGCGGGGGATTTCCGCCGGTGCGCGGGGCAGGGGCGGGGCGGCCTTTCACGTGGGGCGCAAAAGCGGCGCCTGATGGGGTCCGCGCCCATGACCCAGCGCCCTTGCGACCCGCAGCGGCGCGTACCGGCGGCGGAAGGGCCAGGCGCGGTGAGGTTGCCTGTATCGGCGATATGTGAGGAAAGTGCAGGCTTCTGTTGCCAGGTGCCTGCGAACCCCGCCTTACGCGGCTAGGCGCAAGGGCTTAAGTTTCGATCACTCGAACTGCTTACGCAGCCAGAGCCATCGGAGCACGGTTGTCGTTGGCAACTGTACTTTGCGCACCGATAACGGTGGTAGCTCACCGGGACAAAGCAAACCCCTTTAGACGTTCGTCGATCCTGTTTCGGCCCCATTCGCCCCCAACGAAGGGTTTCTGGTGGAGCCGCCGGGTACCGCCCCCGGGTCCGATCCGCTTATTACGAGCGCGTTTATGTCCATAGTCCCCGGTTGGGAACGGAACTTATATAGGCGTCGTCGCCGGGCGCCGCAAGCGGGCCCGCCGCGCTTGGCCCAATGACCGGCGGATGATCTCGAACCCGGTCGGCCGCCCCGCTTTGGCACCTGCGCAAACCCCGCGCCCATGAAAGCGCAATTCTTCCACCGATCGGCCGCCCCGGCCAAACTGCTCTGGCGGGGCCTTGCCTCCCCTGGAAACGATCCTCATTCTCCTTGGGGGAAATACTCCGGGGGTGCAGGGGGCAGAGCCCCCGCCACTGGGGTGCAAATCGGGCGCGGACGGTACAACAGGAGGAAGCCTTCATGATCGAGATCTTCGACGACACGGCCTGTTCGCTGGGCGAGGGGCCGCTCTGGCATCCCGAGCGCCGGCAATTGTTCTGGTTCGACATCAACGCCCACCGGCTTTATGCCAAGGGGCCAGAGGCCGCGCCGGATCAGCGCCGGATGTGGCAATTCGACGATTACGTCTCGGCCGCCGGCTGGGTCGATGGGGATCGTCTGCTGGTGGCGAAGGCCCGGGCGTTGGTGCTTTTCGATCTGGAAAGCGGCACCGAAGAGGTGCTTTGCCCGCTGGAGGCCGACAATCCCGCGACGCGTTCGAACGACGGCCGGGCCGATCCGCAGGGCGGCTTCTGGATCGGCACGATGAGCATCACCGCCGTCCCCGACGCCGGGGCGATCTACCGCTACTATCGGGGAGAGCTTCGCCAGCTCTACGCGCCGATCCATGTCCCCAACGCCATCAGCTTCAGCCCCGACGGGGGCCATGCCTATTTCACCGACACGCCCAGGGGCCGGATCTGGCGCCAGGCGCTGGACGCGCAGGGCTGGCCCCGCGCAGAGCCCGAACTGTTCGTGGAGCTTGCGTCGAAGACCCATCGCCCCGACGGTGCCGTCGTCGATGCCGATGGCCGGTTGTGGTGCGCCCATTACGGCAAGGGCAAGCTGACCTGCCATGCCCCCGACGGACAAGAGGTGCAAAGCATATCCGTCCCGGCCAATCGCCCCACCTGCCCGGCCTTCGGCGCGCCCGGCACGCTTTACCTGACCAGCGCGCGCCAGCACATGGCCGCGCCCACCCCCGCGGATGGCCTGACCTACCGCCTGCGGGTCGCGGCCCGGGGGCAGGCCGAACACCGGGTGATCCTTTAGGCCTCAGGCCACCGGGGTCGGCAGTGGCGTGCCGGCCAGGTAGGCGGCCAGGTTGTCGCGCTGCAGGCGGGCCATGGCGCCGCGCGTCTCGACCGTGGCCGAGGCCTGATGGGGTTGCAGCACGACATTGGGCAGCGCGTAAAAGCGCGGGTCGATCACCGGCTCGTTGCGGAAGACATCAAGCCCGGCGCCGCCCAGTCGCCCGGCCTCCAGTGCGTCAAGCAGCGCCGCCTCGTCCACCACCGAACCCCGCGCGATGTTGATCAAGACCCCGCGCGCGCCCAGCGCCGCGATCACCTCGGCCGAGACAAGCCCCTCCGTCTCGGCGCCGCCCACCACCGCGACGAACAGGAAATCGACCGCCGCCGCCAGCGCCACCGGATCGGCATGATAGGTCCAGCCCGGGGTCTGTTTCTCGTGGCGCGAATGATAGTGGATCTGCATCTTGAAGGCCGCCAGCCGGTCGGCGATCTCGCGCCCGATCCGGCCCAGCCCCAGGATCCCCGCGCGCCCGCCCGAGACCCTGCGGTTCAACGCGAAGGGCCCGTCCGAGGCCCATCTGCCGGCGCGCATCCAGGCCGACGCGGCCTCCATCCGCCGACCCTGCATCAAGAGCATCGCGACGGCCAGATCGGCCACGTCATCGTTCAGCACGTCGGGCGTGTTGGTCACCGCGACGCCGCGCGCGGTGGCGGCGACCAGGTCGATCTGGTCGTAGCCCACGCCGTAGCTGGCGATCAGCCCCAGTTGGGGCAGCAGGTCCATCGCCGCGCCGCCGATCGCCGCGACCGTGCGCAACGCCACCGCCGCGACCTGTGCGCGCGTCTCTGCCGGCAGATCGGCCAGTTCGGCGGGATCTTCCAGAAACGCGGTCGCGAAAGCCTCTTGCAGCGCCGCGCGTTCTTGTTCGGGGAATGTGCCGATCGCCAGAACCTTGGCCATTGTGCGCCTTTCGAATCCGCGACCCGGCCGCCACCGTTTGGCCCTTCGCGGGGAAGGTCGCCATGCGGCGAGGCGGTCATGATCCGTTGCCGTTCCTGTCCCTCTATCCAATCCCGCCCGCCAGGGGCAACAGGAATCCGGGACCGCAGCCCGGGCGATATGAGCTTTACCGCGCTGGTTCGGGTGGGGGAGTGGGGCCCGCCAGGGTCGGGTCGGCCATGGCCCCGGTGCCTTCCCCGGATCCCGAGACCGTCTTTGTCATTGATTTCGGCCGGCGGCGGGTTCAGCCTTGTCGTGTCAGAGGGAGGCCGCCGATGCATGTGCCCAAGGGGTTCGGGGTGGTGACGCCCTATATCTTCGCCGAGGCGGCCGAAGATTATGTGCGCTTTCTCGAAGCGGCCTTCGGGGTCCGGGAACTTGGCCGCAGCATGGCGCCCGACGGGCGGATCGCCAATTGCCAGCTGCGGTTCGGTTCGACGACGATCATGGTCAGCGACGCCTCGCGCGATTTCCCGCCCAGCCGCGCCGCGCTTTATCTTTACGTCGAGGACGCCGATGCAGCGATGGCGCGGGCCGAGGGCGCCGGGGCCGAACGGATCATGGATGTCGACGACATGCCCTATGGCGACCGGCAGGGGGGGCGTTCGCGACCCCTCGGGCAACATCTGGTGGATATCGCAGCGGCTGAGCGCCGATCCCTATTTCTGACCACCCGGCGACCGACCCGGACACGCCCCCACGTCGCCGCCGGCCGTATCCGCCCGCAAGCCGGAGGAACCCGGCCTCGCCCGGCCTTGGCGGCCTAGACCGCCACGCCCCGGCGTCCGGCCAGATCGGTGAAATACTGCCAGGCGACCCGACCCGAGCGGGCGCCGCGCGTCGCTTGCCATTCGATTGCCTCGGCGCGCAGCCTGTCCGCGTCGATCTCGATCCCGTAGGCTGCGCAATAGCCGCGGATCATGTCGAGATATTCGTCCTGGCTACAGGGATGAAAGCCCAGCCACAGCCCGAAACGATCCGACAGCGATACTTTCTCTTCCGTCGCCTCCGACGGGCTGATGGCCGATGACCGCTCGTTCTCGATCATGTCGCGCGGCATCAGGTGGCGCCGGTTCGAGGTGGCGTAGAAGATCACGTTGTCGGGCCGGCCCTCGATGCCGCCGTCCAGCACCGCCTTGAGCGATTTGTAATGCTGGTCGTCGTGGGAAAACGACAGATCGTCGCAAAACAGAACGAAGCGCTCGCGGCTGTCGCGCAACAGGTTCAGAAGCCGCGCCACCGAGGGCAGATCCTCGCGCTGGATCTCGACGATCTTCAGCGCCAGGCCCTCGGCCACCACCTGGGCATGGATCGCTTTCACCAGGCTTGATTTGCCCATGCCGCGCGCGCCCCACAGCAGGGCGTTGTTGGCGGCATGGCCGCGGGCGAACTGCCGGGTGTTTTCCAGCAGCGTGTCGCGCGAACGGTCGACCCCGACCAGCAGGCCGATATCGACCCGGCTGACCCGCGGCACCGGCGCCAGCCGGTCGGGGGCGACATGCCAGACGAAGGCATCCGCCGCCGCGAAGGGCGGCACGCCGCCGGGCGGGGGGCTGATACGCTCCAGCGCCTCGGCGATGCGAAGCAGCGGATCGCGCGAAGCCGCGTCAGCCAAACCCGTCATTCCCAGTCGTCTGCGTCGTCGCGCGGGGCGCGGTTGCGGCGGCCGCGGGCGGGCGTTTCATCGGTCGCGTCGCCGTCGGCCTTGGCCACCTCGGTCGATGCCGGGTCGGCGGCGGGGGCTTCGTCGTCGTCGTCGAACCACAGGCCCTGTTCGCGCAGTTCTTCCTCGCGCTTCTTCTGGACCCGACGGACCAGGAAGATCGACACTTCGTAAAGGCCGTAGATCACGGTGAACAGGATCACCTGGCTGACCACGTCGGGGGGCGTGATGACCGCGGCGAGGATCAGGATGGCGACGACGGCGTACTTGCGCACGCTGCCCAGCCCCTCGGCGGTGACCAGGCCGGCCTTGCCCATCAGCGTCAGCAGCACCGGCAACTGGAAACACAGCCCGAAGGCCACGATGAACTTGGTCGTCAGGGCCAGATATTCGGCGATCGAGCCATGAAAGGTAATGCCCGCGGTTTCCAGCATATGGCCGGTGTGGTCAGCCGCGGTATTTGCGGGCTGGGCGGTATTGCCGCTCATCGGTTGGGGCGCGCCCTGCTGGAAGCTCAGGAAGAAGCTGAAGGCCATCGGCAGGATGACGTAATAGGCGAAGGCCGCGCCAGCCAGGAACATCGCGGGCGAGGCCAGCAGGAAGGGCAGGAAGGCGCCGCGTTCGTTCTTGTAAAGGCCCGGCGCCACGAAACGCCAAAGCTGGTAGGAAATCACCGGGAAGGCCAGCACGAAGCCGCCCAGAGCCGAAATCCGAATGGCGACGAAGAAGCCTTCCTGCAGCTTGATCATCGTCAGGCTGCAATCCTGGCCGCGATCGGCCAGCGCCACGCAGATCGGGCGGGTGAGGAAGTTGAAGATCGGGTTGGCGACGGTGTAGCAGATCACCACCCCGGCGATGAAGGCCATCACCGAATAGATCAGGCGCGTGCGAAGTTCGGCCAGATGCTCCAGAAGCGGGGCGCTGCTGTCGTCGATCTCGTCGGTGGTCATGCGTCACCCCGGTTGGAGGCGTCCGTCTTCGCGGCCGCCGTCTTCGTAGCCGCCGTCTTGGAAGCCGCTGTCTTCGTGCCCCGAGGCGATCTGGCGGCGGTCTTGGCCGTCCCGGCCGCCGGTTTGCCGGCCGTCTTGCCGTCGGCGGGGCCGGTGGTCCCGGTCGTCGCCTTGGACGCGGTCTTGGTACCGCCCGCCTTGGCACTGCTCTTGGCGGTCGCGGTCTTGGTCGTGCCGGTCTTGGCTGCGGTGGTCTTGGCCGTGGCGGATTTGCCCGCCGTCTTGGCGGCGGCTGTCTTGGTGGATTTCGCGCGCGCCGTCTTGGGCTTGGCGCTGCCGCCTGCCTTCGCCTCGGCGGCGGCCGTGGCACGCGCCTCGGCCTGGGCCTTGCGCTTGCGGGCCAGTTCCTGCGTGGCGGGGCCGGCTTCGGCGCCGGGGGGGGCTATGTCGGGGTTGATCCCTTCGGCGGCGCCGGGCACCTCGGCCGGGGCGGGCGCTTCGGGGTCGGGCTGAAGCCCGTCGCCGCTGGAACGCTTGTTCTCGTCCCAGGTGCCCAGCCGCTTGCTTGCCTCCGACAAAGCGTTGGAGCCAAGGTTTCGCATGGAATTCAAAGACTTGAGGTCATTGGCGATATCGCCGGCCCCGGCCTCTTCCGCCGCGTTTTCCATCGCGCGCTGAAATTCGCGCGCCATCTGCCGTGCCTTCGCGGTGAATTGACCGAGCGCATGGAACATCTTGGGCAGGTCCTTCGGACCCACCACGATCAATGCCACGACGCCGATCACCAGAAGTTCGGACCCGCCGATATCGAACATGCCTAACCCGCCTGCCTTCGCCTATGCCGCAAAGCCCTGAACGGCCCCGCCGTTTCGCAGCCGGCCGCGCCTAGACCTTGTCCTTTTCCTTCTCGGGGGTGACGTCGCGCGCCTGGGTGCTTGCGTCTTTCTCAAGCTCCTTCTCGCCTTCGCCCATGCCCTTCTTGAAGGCCGTGATTCCCTTGCCGACCTCGCCCATCAGGTTTGAAACCTTGCCGCGCCCGAACAGCACGAGCACGACGACAGCGATCAGCAGAAGGCCGGGAACGCCGATATTGTTGAGCATTTTCTCTCCCTCTCGCGGCCATCCGGGGGCCGCGCCTTTTGAACCTATCGCATTCATTTATTGGCTCTGCGCCGAAGATCAAAGCCCGAATCGCCCGATCGGGGGTGATTCTTTGGGTGATTCGGGTATTGATTCGAATCAGGGCCGGGTCGGCCCCAGATCCTCGAACCGCCGCCAGGGGTGGATCGCGCGGCCACGGCCGGGATCGAACGCCCAGACATGGCCGCCGCCGGGCTGGTCCTCGGCTCGGGCGATCGGCCGCCCGGTCAGCGCGCACCACAGCAGGGTGCCCACGCCGCCATGGCCGACAAGGATCAGATGGGCCGACGTGTCCCCGGGCCAGGACGCGATCTGGCGATAGGCCGCCAGGATGCGGGCCTGCGCCGCACGCGCGGTTTCCCAGCCCGCGGCACTTTCATCGGGCCGGGCAAGCAGGGCATCCGCCAGGGCCTCGTGGCGTTCACGCGGCACATAGCCTGTCGCACTGCGGTCGATCTCGGCCATTTCGGGGTGGGTTTCAAAGGCGGCCACCCCGGCCAGCAACGCGGCGGTTTCCTGCGCCTTGCGCTCGGGGCTTGCGATCAGCCGCACCGGCCCCCGGCACCAGCCCGAGGCGCCAAGCGCGGCGGCCCGCGCGCGGCCCTGCGGGCTTAGGCGCCAGTCGGGCACCGGAAGCGCCGGGTCGATGGTGACCTCCGGGTGACTGACATAGCTGACGCGGCGCCTCACAGCGTCGCGTTCATCGCACCGCCGTCAAGCAGGATGTTCTGCCCCACGATATAGCCGCCATGGGCCGAACACAGGAAGGCGCAGGTGGCGCCGAATTCCTGCGCCGTGCCGTAGCGGCCGACGGGCACTGTGGCGGCGCGCTTGGCGCGGGCCTCGTCCAGGCTGATGCCCTGCTGCTTGGCGGCGCCGCCATCCAGCGCGTCGGCGCGGTCGGTGGCATGGATGCCGGGCAGCAGGTTGTTGATCGTCACGCCCTTTCCCGCGACCTGGCGCGCCGTGCCGGCGACAAAGCCGGTCAGCCCGGCGCGGGCCGAATTCGACAGCCCCAGCACCGCGATCGGCGCCTTCACCGATTGCGAGGTGATGTTGACCACGCGCCCCCAGCCCTTTTCCATCATCTTCGGCAGGCAGGCCTGCATCAGCGCGATCGGGGTCAGCATGTTGGCGTCCAGCGCCTTGATGAAATCCTCGCGGCTCCAGTCGGTCCACATGCCGGGCGGCGGGCCGCCGGCATTGGTGACCAGGATGTCCACGTCACCGGCCGCCTCCAGCACCTTCGTGCGGCCGTCCTCGGTGGTGATGTCGGCGGCGACCGCGGTGACGTTCACGCCGAACGTGCTGCGGATCTCTTCGGCCGTGGCCTCCAGCGCCTCGGCGCCGCGCGCATTCAGGATCAGATCGACCCCTTCGGCCGCCAGCGCCTCGGCACAGCCGCGCCCCAGCCCCTTCGACGAGGCGCAGACCAGCGCCCGTTTGCCGCGAATTCCCATATCCATGTGCTTCTCTCCCGTTTTGCGCAGCTCTAGCATCGCGGCGCGGGGCGGGAAAGACCACCCGGCACCGCGAATGCCCCCAGGGCCGTAGGATCGTGAACATCGCCGGCCAATCGGAGGCGGGAGGGGGGCGGACGGGTCCCAGGCGGTTGCGGTCGCCTGTGTGGTGTCGCGCCTTGCGGGCTTGTCGTGCGGCGCAGCCACCGCCGGGCACGAAGTCGCCGGCTTGCCGCAACGACAATCGATCTTTAGAACCCTCTCGCGGGATAGGGCAGGACGCATGGACGAGGGCGACGGAACGGCGGGCGGCGCGGCGGGCGCGGCGGGGCAGGCGGCGACACCGCCGCCGCATTACGCCTGCCATGTGTTTCGCGCCGACGACATCTTCGTGCAGTCGGGCGCCAATCTGGGCGATGCCATCGGCGATGTCGACGAGGTCTGCGAAGGCGATGTCTATCACCTGGACCCGGAGGCAGAGTCGCTGCGCCTCTATCTTCAGCCCGAGGCCGCAAGGGCTGGGCGCGGGTTGACGGTGACCGCCGGATCGGGCGTCGGGGCGCCGGGCGATCCGGTGACCCTTTCGTCGCGGCTGACGCTGATGGCGCCCGATGGCGACCGGGTCGAGATCTTGATGCTGCGTCACCGTGGCCGGGGGCGCACGGCGCTGTCCGAAGCCTATGCGCTGCCGCTCAGCCCGATGTCGCCGCGCACCGATTATACGCTGATCCGCTCGGACGCCGACCCGGGCGAGGCGCGGCTTGCCGATATCGTCTGCATTTCGTTTGCGCGCGGCACCCGCATCGCACTGGCCGACGGCCGCCAGGTGCCGATCGAGTCGCTAGAGCCGGGGATGCGGGTACTGACGCGCGACCATGGCGCGCAGCCGCTGCGCTGGGCCGGACGGGCGACGCTGCGCGCGGTGGGGGCGTTCGCGCCGGTGGTCATCACCGCCGGGACCTTGGGCAATGCCGGCGATCTGATCGTCGGTCAGCATCATCGCATGTTCCTTTACCAGCGCGACCGCGCGGGCCGTTCCGGCACCGCCGAACTGCTGGTCCAGGCCAAGCATCTGGTGGATGGCGATCGCGTCTTCCTGCGTGAGGGCGGCTTTGTCGACTACCTCAGCCTGGTGTTCGACCGCCATGAGATCATCTATGCCGAGGGCATCCCGGCCGAGAGCCTGATGGTCAACGACGCGACCCTGACGCATCTGCCCGACGACCTGGCCGCCGAGGTGCGCGAGCGTTTCCCCGGCCTGAGCCAGAACCAGCATTTCGGCACCGAGGCCGGTCGCCAGACCCTGGAAGAGATCGGCCCCGACCGGCTGTTCCACCGCCGCGATGTGGATGGCTGAACGCGGCGGCGGGGGCTCTGCCCCCTGCACCCCCGGCGTATTTGCAGAACAATGAAAGCAGATGGCCGCTTCTTTCCGGTGAAGCTGTCCCACCGGTGGGGCGGGGGTATGAAACCCTCGGTGCCAGCGGTTCCGGCCGGTGCAGGGGGGGGGGCGCCGCGTTCTTGATGGCGGGCCGCCTTGCCTTGCCACCTGATTGTCGTGCGCGGGCCATTTGGTCTTTTCATTCCGGCCGGCCCATGAAATAGGGAACCGCCAAACGAACCCGTCCAGGAGAGACCCATGGAGATTCGCGAGGCGCTTACCTTCGATGACGTTCTGCTGGTTCCGGCCGCCTCCTCGGTGCTGCCTTCGACCGCCGACACCTCGACCCATGTCACCCGGCAGATCCGGATGAACATTCCGCTGCTGTCCTCGGCGATGGACACGGTGACCGAAGCGCGCATGGCGATTGCCATGGCGCAGGCCGGGGGGCTGGGCGTAATCCATCGCAACCTTGGCGTCGAGCAGCAGGCCGACGAGGTGCGCCGCGTCAAGCGGTTCGAGAGCGGCATCGTCTACAACCCGATCACCCTGACCCCCGACCAGACCCTGGCCGACGCCAAGGAACTGGCCGCGCGCTACAACGTCACCGGCTTTCCGGTGGTCGATCCGGACGGCCGTGTCGTCGGCATCGTCACCAACCGCGACATGCGCTTTGCCAGCGACGACCGCACCCCGGTGCGGGTGATGATGACCTCGGACAATCTGGCGATCCTGACCGAGCCGGCCGACCGCGACGAGGCCCGCAGCCTGATGAAGGCGCGCCGGATCGAGAAGCTTCTGGTGACCGATGGCCAGGGCAAGCTGACCGGCCTTCTGACGCTGAAGGACGCCGAGATGGCGGTGCTGAACCCGCAGGCCTGCAAGGATCATCTTGGCCGGCTGCGCGTCGCCGCCGCGACCACCGTGGGCGACGCCGGGTTCGAGCGCAGCCAGGCGCTGGTCGACGCCGGCTGCGATCTGATCGTGATCGACACCGCGCATGGCCATTCCGAGGGCGTGGCGCGCGCCGTCGAACGGGTGAAGACTTTGTCGAACGAGATCCAGGTGGTGGCCGGCAACGTCGCCACGGCCGAGGCCACGCGCGCCCTGATCGGCGCCGGTGCCGACGCGGTGAAGGTGGGGATCGGGCCGGGATCTATCTGCACCACGCGGATGGTCGCGGGCGTGGGCGTGCCGCAGCTGACCGCGATCATGGATACCGCCGGCGCCGCGGGCGACACGCCGATCATCGCCGATGGCGGCATCAAGCTGTCGGGCGATTTTGCCAAGGCGATCGCGGCGGGGGCCTCTTGCGCCATGGTCGGCTCGGCCATTGCCGGCACCGATGAGAGCCCCGGCGAGGTGATCCTGTACCAGGGCCGCAGCTACAAGTTCTATCGCGGCATGGGCAGCCTGGGCGCGATGGCGCGCGGTTCGGCCGACCGTTACTTCCAGAAGGACGCGGCCTCGGACAAGCTGGTGCCCGAGGGGATCGAGGGCCAGGTGCCCTACAAGGGGGCCGCGGGTGCGGTGATCCATCAACTGGTGGGGGGGCTGCGCGCCGCCATGGGCTATACCGGCTGCGCCACCGTCGACGAGATGCGCAAGAATTGCAAATTCGTCCGTATCACCGGTGCCGGGCTGAAGGAAAGCCATGTGCATGACGTCCAGATCACCCGGGAAAGCCCGAACTACCGTATTGGCTGATCCGACATATATCGCAATGCCTTGGGCGTCGTTCCTCATGTCGGATCGCGGCCGATGACCCCGGCGGCGCGGCTGTCGGCCGCGATGGATGTGCTTGATCGCGTGGCGGCGGGCGGCAATGCCGAACAGGCGCTGACGCAATGGGCGCGCGCCAGCCGTTTCGCGGGGTCCGGCGACCGCGCGGCGGTGCGCGATCTGGTCTTCACCGCGCTGCGTCGGCGCCACTCTCATGCCGCGCTGGGTGGCGGCGAAAGCGGCCGTGCCCTGATTCTGGGTGCCCTGCGCGAGGCGGGAACCGATCCCGCCGCGCTGTTCACCGGCGAGGCCCATGCGCCCGCGCCGCTCAGCGCGCAGGAAACCGCCCATCTGGCCCGCCCGGTGGCGTTGGAAGGGACGGTGGCGCTTGATTGTCCCGACTGGCTGGCGCCGCAGCTGCAAGCCAGCCTGGGTGCCGATTTCGCCCCCGTGATGCAGGCGCTGCGCGACCGCGCACCAGTGTATCTGCGTGTCAACACGGCGCGCGGCGATCGGGCCGCGGCGCAGGCCAGCCTGGCGGCCGAGGGCATCGCGACACGCCCGGCGCCGCTGGCCGAGACGGCGTTGGAAGTGACCGGGAACGAACGCAGGATCCGCAACGCACAGGCCTATCGCGATGGCCTGGTTGAATTGCAGGACGCGGCCTCGCAGGCCCTGGTCGCGGCGCTTCCGGTGCGACCCGGGCAACGGGTTCTGGATTATTGCGCCGGTGGCGGGGGCAAGGTGCTGGCGCTGGCCGCCCGCGCCCGTCAGCAGCTTTTCGCGCATGACGCCGACCCGGGAAGGATGCGCGATCTGCCGGCCCGCGCCGCCCGCGCCGGCACCGAGGTGCAGCTGCTGACCGGCCCCGAGGCGGCGGCCCGGGGACCCTATGACCTGGTGCTTCTGGACGTGCCGTGCTCGGGCTCGGGGGCCTGGCGCCGCGCCCCGGAGGCCAAGTGGCGCCTGACCCCGGAGCGGCTGCGCGATCTGCAAGAAATCCAGTCCGAAGTCCTTGACAAGACAATGTCTTACGTTGCTCCGGGCGGCTGCCTTGCCTATGCGACATGCTCTGTGATCGAGGCCGAGAACGGCGCCCGGATCAAGGCCTTCCTGGCTGCCCATCCGGATTGGCGCTGCAGCTTCCAGCGCCGCTTTACCCCGCTCGAAGGCGGCGACGGCTTCTACCTTGCTCTCTTGACGCGAAGGTAAGTCTGCATTTCAATCAACCTTTGCGCGACTCTGTGCGGCCCGGTTCATGGCCGGCGCGCACCAAAAATTGTGCCATTATTAAGCAGGGATTAAGGTTTTTTGCGCGGAATGATGGGGAAACGAATCCTTAAGGAGGACACCTTGTCCCAGACCGCTGCGTCCCAGACCGCTGCCGACGCCCTGACCCGTACGGCTTTGACGTTGCGGCCGCGGATGGTGCTATTGCTGGTTCTGGCGGCGGGCTTCGCGGCTGCCAGCGCACTTTCGGGCGAGGTGATGGTGCGCAGCAGCTTCCAGGCTGTGGGCGTCACGCTGGTGCTCACTGCCGCGGCGATCCGTCTGCTGGTGCTGCGCCATGACGTGGGCCGGGCGCGGATGCGCGCCCAGGTGATGGCGATCGTCGCCGACGATGTCGCGCCGACGTTCGGCACCGATTCCGAAGGCCAGGTCGATTTCCAGAACCACGCGTCCGAGGCACGTTTCGGTGCCCAGGGTGGGCAAACCATGGTGCGTGCGCTGGGCGATCTCTTCGCCAACCCTTCCGCGGTGCTCTATAGGCTGCAATCGAAGGCCGCGGTCATGGGGCATGCGCGCGAGGATGTGGTGACCCGCCGCGGCCATGTGCGCCTGTCGGTCCACCGCATCGCCGAACGTCGCTTCCTGTGGCGGTTGGAGGAGATGTTTGACAAGCTGGGCGTCGCGCGCGGGGCCGAGGCCCTGAACCTGCCGATGCTGATCGCATCGAAGAGCGGCACGATATTGTTTATGAACGAGGCGCTGCGGCGCATCCTGGGCACGCGTCCCAAGACGTTGGACAGGGTCTTTGCGCGGCTACCGCTGCAATCGGGCGAGGAGGCCGAGGTTTCGGGCGTCGAGGGCCCGCTGCGTGCCATCGTCGCCGAGGTCGAGGGACCTGGAGAGCGGCGCGAGATCTACCTGCTGCCCAGCACGGCCGAGGCGCGCAATCCGGGCAATCTGGGGCTTGAGGATCTGCCGGTTGCGGTGGGCCGGATCGCCTCGGACGGGCGGCTTTGGGGCGCGAACCGGCTGGCGCGGGATCTGCTGGGGCTGTCCGGGGCAGAAGAGGCCGGCTTCGCCGATCTGGTCGACGGGCTGGGCCGGCCGGTCGCGGATTGGGTCGATGACGTGCTGGCGGGGCGCGGCGCCAATCATTCCGAGGTTCTGCGCGTCACCCGCGCGGAGGAAGAGCGCTTTCTTCAGGTCGCGCTGCGCCGGATGGTCGAGGGCGGGCGTCCGGGCGTGATCGCGGTGCTCAATGACGCGACCGAGTTGAAGACGCTTGAGGCGCAATTCGTCCAAAGCCAGAAGATGCAGGCGATCGGCCAGCTGGCCGGCGGTGTCGCGCATGATTTCAACAATCTGCTGACAGCGATTTCGGGCCATTGCGATCTGCTGCTGCTGCGCCACGAAAAGGGGGATCCCGATTACGGTGATCTGGTGCAGGTGCACCAGAACGCCAACCGCGCGGCCAGCCTTGTCGGCCAGCTTCTGGCCTTCTCGCGCAAGCAGACGCTCAAGCCCGAGGTCGTCGACCTGCGCGAGGCGCTGTCGGATCTGACCCATCTGCTCAACCGCCTGGTGGGCGAAAAGGTGACGCTGAACCTTAGCCATGACGAGGGGCTGCGCCCGGTTCGGGCTGACAAGCGACAGCTTGAACAGGTGCTGATGAATCTGGTGGTGAATGCCCGCGACGCAATGCCCGAGGGCGGTGCGATCTGGATCGAGACAGAGAACCGTCATCTCGAGGAGGAGCTTCACCGCGACCGCGCTTCGGTGCCGCCCGGCGATTATGTGATCGTGCGCGTCCGCGATGAGGGCATGGGTATCGCCCCCGATGCCCTGGCGAAGATTTTCGAGCCCTTCTATACCACCAAGCGCACGGGCGAGGGCACCGGGCTGGGCCTGTCCACCGCCTATGGCATCGTCAAGCAGACCGGTGGCTTCATCTTCGCCGATTCCGTGCCCGCGGCGGGGACGACCTTCTCCCTCTATTTCCCGGCGCATGATCCGGTCGTCGCCGCGCCGGCGCCGATTCCCCGGATCGAGACGCCGGTGCTGCATCAGCATGGCGGGGTGATCCTTCTGGTAGAAGATGAGGCGCCTGTGCGTGCCTTCGCATCGCGCGCGCTGCGGTTGCGCGGCCATACCGTGCTCGAGGCCGAAAGCGCCGAGGAAGCGCTCGAGATGCTGTCGGATCCCGAACTGGCGGTGGATGTCTTCGTCACCGACGTGATCATGCCGGGGATGGACGGCCCCAGCTGGGTGCGCGAGGCGCTGAAGGAGCGGCCCGATACGCGTGTCGTCTTCGTCTCGGGCTACGCCGAGGACAGTTTCTCGGATGCCCAGGCGAGGATCCCGAATTCCGTCTTCCTGCCAAAGCCGTTTTCGCTGACCGACCTGACCCGGACGGTGCAATTGCAGATCCACTGACGCCTTCAGCGGTCGAGCGATTCGTACAGGGTGAAATCCTCTGCCCGTTCCTGTCTGATGCGCGCGGCCAAGGGCGCGGAAAGTGGCGTCTCTCCTGGGGGCGAGACATTGAGCCGGGGTAGATCGATCTTCTGGTTCAGCCGGGTTTCCAGGAAATCGACAAAGCTTTCGATCGCCTCATACCGAAACACCCGATCGACGCGGTCATCGCGCCCGGCGCCCAGGAACTGTGCCTGCGCGCCGATCCTGGCGCATTCGGGAACCGGTGACGACAGATAAGCCGCGACGAAATCATCGAAGCTCATCCCCTGGGTCGAACGTGGCGACCCGTCAATTGCGGCGCGGCCGCGGTACCTGTACCAGCTGCCCAGCCAGCTGATGGGCTCTCGCATCAGGGCGACGACCTCGAACTTGGCGCCGGCCGTCTTCTCCAGCCAGGGGCCGACGAAGCGACGATAGCGCCCCAGAGTGGTATGTTTCAGCGCCGGCGGGCGCGCGACGGCCACCTCTGCCATCGATTCGAGTGCCGTCTCGACCGCGGTCGAACCCGTCTTTGGTGTGGCCAGAAACACCAGCCTTTGCTCCCAAAATACCAGCATAGCTGCCTTTTCTGTCTTCCCAGCGGGCCCGGACCGTCCGCAGTAACCTTACATTAACCGAAAGTGGAGAAAGCTGGGCAGAAGAAAAATACCTTGTATTGTTCCTGTTTTGATCTCATAAAGTTAAGGAACAAGGCATGAACAAACCCGATGATTGCCGCAGGGCGCGGGCTGTGAAATAAGGAGCGGACGTATGGCGACGGCAAACCTCCTCGATTTCGAAGGAAAGCGGGACATGGACAAACAGAAGGCGCTCGATTCGGCGCTGGCGCAGATCGAGCGGCAGTTCGGCAAAGGGTCGATCATGAAGCTTGGCGGCGACAAGCCGGTGGCCGAGATCGAAGCGACCTCGACGGGCTCGCTGGGACTCGACATCGCGCTGGGGATCGGCGGGCTGCCCAAGGGCCGGATCATCGAGATCTATGGCCCGGAAAGCTCGGGCAAGACGACGCTGACGCTGCATTGCGTGGCCGAAGAGCAGAAGAAGGGCGGCGTCTGCGCCTTCGTCGACGCCGAACATGCGCTGGATCCGATCTATGCGCGCAAGCTGGGTGTGAACCTCGACGAATTGCTGATCTCGCAGCCGGATACGGGCGAGCAGGCGTTGGAGATCGTCGATACGCTGGTGCGTTCGGGCGCGGTCAGCCTGGTGGTGGTCGATTCCGTGGCGGCGCTGACGCCGAAGGCCGAGCTTGAGGGCGATATGGGCGAGCATCAGATGGGCGCGCAGGCGCGGCTGATGAGCCAGGCGATGCGCAAGCTGACGGCCTCGATCGGACGCTCGAACTGCATGGTGATCTTCATCAACCAGATCCGCATGAAGATCGGCGTGATGTTCGGCAGCCCAGAGACCACGACCGGCGGCAACGCGCTGAAATTCTACGCGTCTGTCCGGCTCGACATCCGCCGCACCGGCGCGATCAAGGATCGCGACGAGGTGACGGGCAACTCGACCCGCGTGAAGGTGGTAAAGAACAAGGTGGCGCCGCCGTTCCGTGAGGTGGAATTCGACATCATGTATGGCGAGGGCATCTCGAAAATGGGAGAGGTGCTGGATCTGGGCGTCAAGGCAGGTGTCGTGGACAAGTCCGGCGCCTGGTATTCCTACGGTGACGAACGCATCGGCCAGGGGCGCGAGAACGCCAAGACCTTCCTGAAGGCGAATCCGGCCATTGCGCAGGAGATCGAGGCGAAGATCCGCAGCACGCACGGGCTAACGATGTCGAGCGGTGAGGACGGCGAGGTCGTCGACCTGTAAGCCCTGCTTCAGAGGCGGGAATGGCCGGGCCCCGCGCCCGGTCGCTTTTGTTCCGGCGCGGGTGGTTCCGCGGGGGCGGGCGTTCCGGGGGCCGGCTGAGACTTTCTGTGCGGGCTTGGCGCCGGTAGTTTCACACCCCCGGACCACCGCGGGATATTTCCACCAGAAAGAAGACAGAGGGCGACTTAGCTTTCATTGTTCCCCAAATACGCCGGGGGGCGCAGGCAGCGAGCTTGGCGCCGGGTCCAAGGCGATCGGCGCCCAAGTCCGCAGCCCTGACGCGCAGGCGGCGGTGGACAGGTTTCGCCCGCGCGGATAAACCCGTCTTCGACCTGACACATCATGAGGCCCAGATGCCTTCGCTCAACGATATCCGCTCGACCTTCCTCGACTATTTCGCCCGCAATGGACATGAGGTGGTACCGTCGAGTCCGCTGGTGCCGCGCAACGACCCGACGTTGATGTTCGTGAACTCCGGCATGGTGCAGTTCAAGAACGTCTTCACCGGGGTCGAGCATCGCGACTACACCCGTGCCACCACCGCGCAGAAATGCGTGCGCGCCGGCGGTAAGCATAACGACCTGGACAACGTGGGCTACACCGCGCGCCACCATACCTTCTTTGAAATGCTGGGGAATTTCAGCTTCGGTGACTATTTCAAGGAAGGCGCGATCCCCTTCGCATGGGAACTGCTGACCCGCGATTTCGGCATTCCGAAGGACAAGCTTCTGGTCACGGTCTATCACACCGACGACGAAGCGGCCGACCTCTGGAAGAAGGTGGCCGGCCTGCCGGATGAGCGTATCATCCGCATCGCCACCTCCGACAACTTCTGGCAGATGGGCCCGACCGGCCCCTGCGGCCCCTGCACCGAGATCTTCTTCGACCATGGCGAGCACGTCGCCGGCGGCCCGCCCGGCAGCCCCGACGAGGACGGCGACCGCTTCATCGAGATCTGGAACCTGGTCTTCATGCAGAACGAGCAGTTCGAGGACGGCTCGATGATCGACCTTGCCGCGCAATCGATCGACACCGGCATGGGGCTGGAACGGATCGGCGCGCTGTTGCAGGGCAAGCACGACAATTACGACACCGATCTGATGCGCAGCCTGATCGAGGCCTCGGCCCATGCCACCAGCACCGATCCCGACGGGCCCGGGCGTATTCATCACCGGGTGATTGCGGATCATCTGCGCTCGACCTCGTTCCTGATCGCCGACGGGGTGATGCCGGCGAACGAGGGCCGCGGCAACGTGCTGCGCCGGATCATGCGCCGGGCCATGCGGCACGCGCATCAGCTGGGCGCGGAGGATCCGGTGATGTTCAGGCTGGTGCCGGCTCTGGTGCGTCAGATGGCGGCCGCCTATCCGGAACTTGGCCGCGCGCAGGCGCTGATCGAAGAGACGCTGAAGCTTGAAGAGACGCGTTTCCAGCAGACGCTGGCGCGCGGCCTGCGCCTGCTGGAAGATGAAGTCGGCCGGCTGGCCGAGGACGCGCCGCTGCCTGGCGACGTGGCCTTCAAGCTTTACGATACCTACGGCTTCCCGCTGGACCTGACCCAAGATGCGCTGCGCGAACAGGGCCGCGCGGTCGATGTCGCGGGGTTTGAGGCCGCGATGGCCGAGCAGAAGGCCAAGGCGCGTGCCAGCTGGGCCGGGTCGGGCGAAACCAAGGACGCGGCGATCTGGTTCGATATCGCCGAGGAGATCGGCGCCACCGAATTCCTGGGCTATGACACCGAAACCGCCGAGGGCCAGATCGGCGCCCTGGTGGTGGACGGCGCCAGGGTGAAGGAGGCCGCGGCGGGCCAGGCTATTCAGATCGTGCTGAACCAGTCGCCGTTCTATGCCGAGGCCGGCGGCCAGGTGGGCGACACTGGCCTGCTGAAGACCGAAACCGGCGTGGCGCGGATCACCGACACGAAGAAAAGCCAGGGCGTGTTCATCCATTTCGCCGAGGTGACCGAGGGCCGCATCGCCGCGGGGCAGGGGGCGGAACTGGCCGTCGACCACGCCCGGCGCAGCGCGATCCGGGCGAACCATTCGGCCACCCACTTGCTGAACGAGGCGCTGCGGCGCACGCTGGGCGACCATATCGCGCAGCGCGGATCGCTGAACGCGCCCGACCGGCTGCGCTTTGATTTCTCGCATGCCAAGGCGATGACCGCGGACGAGATCGCCGAGGTCGAGCGCGAAGTGAATGCGATGATCCGCCAGAACGGCGCCGTGACCACCCGGATCATGACCCCCGACGAGGCGCGCGCGCAGGGCGCGCAGGCGCTGTTTGGAGAGAAATACGGCGACGAGGTGCGCGTTGTCGCGATGGGCACGATGCAGGAGTCGGGCAAGGGCAGCGACGGGCGGACCTATTCGCTGGAACTGTGCGGCGGCACCCATGTCGCGCTGTTGGGCGAGATCGGCACATTCGCGCTGACATCGGAAAGCGCCTCGTCGGCCGGGGTGCGGCGGATCGAGGCGCTGACGGGTGAGGCCGCGCTGGCGGCGCTGCGGGCCCGCGACAAGGTGCTGAGCGGGGTCGAAGCGGCGCTGAAGGCAAGCGGGCCGGAGGTGATCGACCGGGTGCAGGCGCTGCTGGAAGAACGCCGGGCACTGACCAACGAAGTGGCGCAGCTGCGGCGAGAACTGGCCATGGGCGGCGGCGGGGAAATTGGCCCGGAAGCCAAGGAAATCAACGGTGTAAAGCTGATTTCCCAGGTGCTTTCGGGGGTGTCGGGCAAGGATCTGCCGGCGCTGATCGACGCGCTGAAGGACCGCCTGGGCTCGGGGGCGGTGCTGCTGATCGCCGATACCGGCGGCAAGGCGGCGGTGGCGGCGGGCGTCACCGAGGATCTGACCGGCCGGGTCTCGGCCGTCGAGATGGTGCGCGCCGCGGTGCCGGTGCTGGGCGGCAAGGGCGGCGGCGGCCGGCCCGACATGGCCCAGGGCGGCGGCGCGGACGCGGCGAAGGCGCAAGCGGCGATCGCCGCCGTGGAAGCAATGATCGGAGGCTGAGATGGCACTGTGGATCGCGAATGTCCATGTGACGGATGAAGAGGCCTATGGCCGCTATGCGAAGATCGCGACCGAGGCGATCGCGGCCCATGGCGGGGTGTTCCTGGCGCGTGGCGGCCGCCATGTGCAGCTGGAGGGCCGCGACCGGGCGCGCAATGTGGTGGCGCGTTTCGCTTCGGTCGAGGATGCCGTCGCCTGCTACAATTCGCCCCGCTACCAGGAGGCGTTGAGCCACGCCAAAGGCGCGTCCGAGCGCGATCTGGTGGTGGTCGACGAGGTCTGATCGGGGCCGGAAAGCGGCGCGGCTAAAGCGGAAGCTCGGTCGTTTCCTTCATCTCTTCCATGACGAAGCTGGCCGAGACATCGGCCAGTTCCACCCGCGCGACAAGGCGCTGGTAAAGCGCGTCATAGGCCTTTACATCCGCCACCCTGGCGCGGATCAGGTAATCTAGGTCACCGCTCATGCGATAGGCGCCCAGGATCTCGGGCATGTCGCGCGTGGCCTCGGCGAAGCGCGCCAGCCAGTCCGGCGCGTGACGGTCGGTGCGGATCATCATGAAGACCGTCAGCCCCAGCCCCAGCCGGTCGGGATCGAGAAGCGCCACGCGCGACCGGATCACCCCGGCGGCCTCTAGCGCCTTGACCCGGCGCCAGACCGCGTTGCGCGACAGGCCCACCATCGCGCCGAGATCCTCCAGCGCGATATCGGCATTGCGTTGCAATGCGATCAGGATCTTGCGGTCCATCGGGTCCAGCGTCTTCATGCGCGGCATCATAATGGGAAATCTTCCACGCAAACAGCCCCGCGATACGCCCCGCGCGTGATCCCGGCCGCCAAGGCCGCCGCCCCGCTCCATCGGCATCGGGCCTGGCGAACTTCCGCCCGGCACGGATGGGCGGCGTCAGGATCGCAGCTTCAGCATCGCGCGTTCAGGCAGGGCGATATCGGCAAGGGTCGACCGATCGAGTTCGGCGATGAAGGCCTGTTCGGCGCGACGCAGCCGGGACTTGAGGCCGCACTGGCCGTCAATCACGCAGCCGCCCCCATCCGGGCCGAGGCATTCGACCAGCGCCTGGCCTTCTTCCAGCAGCCGCACGATCTCTCCCAGGCGGATATCGCCGGGCGCGCGCGCCAGCACGGCGCCGCCGCCGCCGCCACGCCGCGTGGAAAGGATACCGCCCTTCGCGAGGCGCTGGACGATTTTCGTCAGATGGTTGCGGGACAGGCCGAACTCGTCCGCGAAATCGGCGGTCGAGAACGCACGGTCGGGCGCGCTGGCCATCCGCATCAGCAGCCGCAGCCCGTAATCGGTGAAAGAGGTAAGACGCATAGCTGCCTATCTGTCGCACGCAACCGGTATTTACAATGCTTATTGCTGTCCGTAATCCGGTTCGCAAGACCCGACTGACGGAGTCGCAGATGCCCTTGGCAGCTCATTCGCGCGTGTCGGCCGCCGGCCAGAGGCCGGAGGCCACGGCCGAACTGATGGCTGCGACCGGGTTGGACGAGGACGTGTTGCGCGACCTGGTCCATCGCTTTTACGCCAAGGTTCGCGCGGATGCCGTTCTGGGCCCGATCTTCGCGGCGCGGATCACCGATTGGGGCCCCCATCTCGAACGGCTGTGCGCCTTCTGGTCCTCGGTCGCGCTGATGACCGGGCGCTATCACGGCGCGCCGGTGCAGGCGCATATGGGCCTGCCGATCGACTGGGCTCATTTCGAGCGCTGGCTTGCGCTGTTTCGCGAAACCGCCGCCGAAACCTGCCCGCCGCGGGGCGCGGCACATGTGATCGAGCGGGCAGAGCGCATCGCCCGTTCGCTGCATCGGGTGACGACAGAACCCGAGACTTTCCCTGAAGGAGACTGACAATGACGACCCAGGTGCCGATCGACGATCCAGCAGCCCTGACCCGCTATATCGAAAGTCGATATCATGACCGGCACCGACAGCAACTTCCCGAACTCACGCGGCAGGCCGATCTGGTCGAGACCGTCCATTCCGGCGAGCGCAAGACGCCGCAGGGCCTGGCCGTCCTGCTGTCGCGGCTGGCCGGAGCGATGGAAATCCACATGAAGAAGGAAGAGCTGATCCTTTTCCCGATGATCCGCCGCGGCGGCGGCCAGGGCATCGCGCAGCCGATCGCCGCGATGCGCGCCGATCATGCCGACCACGACGGCGAGATCGCGGCGATCCGGAAGCTGACCGATGATCTTTCCCTGCCCGAGAACGCCTGCCGCACATGGGTGTCGCTCTATGACGGGCTGGGCCAGTTCATCGCCGATCTTCAGGAACATATCCGGCTTGAGAACGAGGAACTCTTTCCTCGCTTCGAGACCTTGCACTGAGGAGGCGAAGATGACCGAGACCCACATGATCCCCGCGCCGCCGCGTCGGCTGATGCCGGCGGGGCTGATCTGCGCCGCGCTGCGCCCGATCCTGGACCGGGTGGTCCGGCGGATTGCGCGGCACCATCCGGACATGTTCGCCCGCATCGCGCCCTATCAGCGGGCCGATTTCGTGATCGTGCCGGCGGAACTGCCGTTCGCGCTGCATCTGCGCCCCGACCCCAAGGCGCCGCTGCTGCGCGCGGTGCCGCGCAACCGGCTGCCGCACCATGATGCGCGGATAGAGGGACGTTTCCACCTGCTGTTGGAACTGGTCGATGGCGAAAGCGATGGCGATGCCGCCTTCTTCGCCCGCGATCTGGTCATCTCCGGCAACACCGAGGCGGTGGTCAGCCTGCGCAACGCGCTGGACGATGTCGACGGCTCGATCGCGCAGGAGACGGCGGATCTGTTCGGTCCGCCGGGGCGGGCGATCCTGGCGGTGCTGCGGCGCAGGAGCAAACGACAATGACGGACACGGAAATGACGGACACGGATTTCTCGACCGCCGGTGAACTTGTCTGCCCCGCCGGCACCCCCGCCGCCCTGCGCACCGCGGTCGACGCGGGCGCGGATACCGTCTATTGCGGCTTTCGCGACGCCACCAACGCGCGCAACTTCCCCGGCCTCAACTTCACCCCCGAGGAACTGCAATCCTCGGTCGCCTATGCCCATGCGCGCGGCGCGCGGGTGCTGCTGGCGCTGAACACATATCCGCCGGCGGGCAAGGTCGCCCTGTGGCGCGATGCGGCGGCGATCGGTATGCGCAGCGGCGTCGACGCCTTCATCGTCGCGGATATGGGGGTGGCCCGGCATATCGCCGAAACCCATCCCGGCGCCCGGCTGCACCTGTCGGTCCAGGCCGCCGCGTCAAGCCCCGAGGCGATCCGCTATTATTGCCAGAACTTCGGGGTCCGGCGGGTGGTGCTTCCGCGCATCCTGACGATCCCCGAGATCCGCAAGATCAAGTCCGAAATCCCCTGCGAGATCGAGACCTTCGTCTTCGGCAACCACGGGCTGATGGTCGAGGGCCGCTGCAGCCTGACCAACTGGCTGACTGGGCTGTCGACCAATATGGACGGGGTCTGTTCGCCCGCCGCAGATGTCACCTACGAGCGTGCCGCCGATGGATCCATGCGCAGCCGCCTGGCGGGCTTCACCATCGACAGTTTCGCCCCGGACGAGAACGCGGGCTACCCCACGATCTGCAAGGGCCGCTATACCGCGCCGCACCGGACCGAGGGGTTCTATGCCTTTGAGGAGCCGATCAGCCTTAACCTCGGGCGGATGCTGCCGGACCTGATGGCGGCGGGGGTGCATGCCTTCAAGATCGAAGGGCGGCAGCGCTCGAAATCCTATGTACGCAGCGTGGTGCGGGCGTTCCGCCGCGCGGTCGATTCGATCCGCGCCGGGGGAGAGCCAGATCTGGCCGATCTGGTCGCCCTGACCGAGGGGCAGAAGGAAACCCAGGGCGCGTTTCAAACCAAGAAATGGAGGTAAGGCGATGGAATTGACATTGGGCCCGATCGCCTATCACTGGCCGGCCGAAAGGAAGCGCGACTTCTACGCCGCGATCGCGGACGAGGCGCCGGTGGGCACGGTCTATCTTGGCGAGGTCATCTGTTCCAAGCGCGCCCCGTTCTTCGAACGCGAGCTGCCCGCCACCATCGATCGCCTGCGGCGGGCGGGCAAGCGCGTGGTGTTGTGCACGCTGGCCGAGGTGATGTTGCCGCGCGAGCGCCAGGCGACGGCCGGTCTGGCGGCCCTCGACGACCCCGAGATCGAGATCAACAACGCCGCCGGCCTGCTGGCGCGCGAAGGCCGGCCGCACCGCATCGGCCCGTTCCTGAATGCCTATAACGAGGCCACGATGGCCTGGCTGGCCGAGCAGGGCGCCACCCATGTCTGCCTGCCGACCGAAATGCCGTCCGAGGCGATCGCGATCGCGGCGCAGGCCGGTCGCGACCTGGGCGTCGGGGTCGAGGTCCAGGTTTTCGGCCGCGCCCCGCTTGCGGTCTCGGCGCGCTGCTATCACGCCCGCGCCCATGGGCGCACCAAGGACAATTGCCAGTTCATCTGCGAGGCCGATCCCGACGGGATGCCGCTGACCACACGTGACGGCCAGCCGATCTTGCGGGTGAACGGCATCCAGACCCAGTCGGAAAGCTATGTCGAGCTGTTGCAGGAACTGCCGGCCATCGCGGCAATGGGGGTCAGCCATGCCAGGCTGCTGCCGCAAGATGTCGACATGGTCGCGGTTTGCGGCGTCTTCGCCGACCGGATCGCGGGCCGGATCGAGGCCGCCGAGGCGCAGGGCCGGCTGGCCGAGGTCTGTTCCGGGCGCGGCTTCAGCAACGGCTTTTTCCACGGCGCGGCCGGCTATCGCCGGATCCAGGCCGCCGCGGCGACGGGCTGACGGGCCGCCAAGGGGCGCGTTGGCCGATGAACCGCCGCCTGCGACGCAAGCGCCGGCTCCGGGCGGGCCGGCGTGCTGCGCGCAGCTAGAACGCCGAGGCGACCGCCCCCGCAAGACCCGCGCGCCGCGAAGCCCGGCCGCAGGGCAGGGCGCCGTCTTCGCGGTGGGGAACGGCCCATCGCGTGCCGGGGATCGGGCTGCGACGCGGTGCCGCTTGATCGTGGCGGCGATCCGAAATGAATAGGTATTTACAATACCTATTCATGCGCCTATGCGAAGGGCATGTCCCGAACCGGAGGATCGCGTGATGACGACAACCGATCGAATGCGCGCGTGGCATGGTCCCGCGCTTTTCAGTTTCGGCTTTCGGCCGTTCTTTCTGGGGGCGACGCTTTGGGCGGCGCTGGCGATGGCGCTGTGGATCCCGATGCTGGCGGGCCGGCTTGATCTTCCCACCACCCTGGATCCTGTTTCATGGCATGCCCATGCCTTTCTGTTTGGCTACCTCAGCGCGGTGATCGCGGGGTTCCTGACCACGGCGGTGCCGAACTGGACCGGCCGGATGCCGATCGTGGGGGGGCCGCTGGCGCTGCTGTTCGGGATCTGGGTGGCGGGGCGGCTGGCGATGGCGGTTTCGGCGGAACTGCCGCCGGGGGTGGCCGCCACGATAGACCTGGCCTTCCCGGTGATCTTCACCCTGATCATCGCAAGAGAGATCTTCGCCGGCAGGAACTGGCGCAACCTGCCCGTGCTTGCGCTGCTGGGCGTGTTTACCCTGGCCGACGGGCTGTTTCACTGGCAGGCCGCGCGGGGGGATTTCGCCGCCGGTGGGTATGGCTTGCGTCTAGGGCTTGCGGCCGTGTTGCTGCTGATCGCGTTGATCGGCGGGCGGATCGTGCCGTCCTTCACCCGCAACTGGCTGGTGCAGCGCGGCGAAACCCGCCTGCCGTCCCCGCCGATGGGGCGTTTCGACAAGCTTGCGATGATCGTCTTGCTGGCGGCCCTTGCGCTTTGGGTGGCCGGGCCCGGGGCCGCGGTCACCGGCGCCGGGTTGTTGCTGGCCGGTGGGCTGCATCTGGCCCGGCTTGCGCGCTGGCGCGGGCGCCTGACCCTGGCCGAGCCGCTGGTCGCCGTGCTGCATGCAGCCTACGCGTTCGTGCCGCTCGGGGCGCTTGCGACCGGGGCAGAGATCCTGTCGCCCGGCCTGATGGGCACGGGCGCCACGCATCTTTGGATGGCCGGCGCGATCGGGCTGATGACCCTGGCGGTGATGACCCGCGCGACCCTGGGCCATACCGGGCGGGCGCTGACGGCCGGGCCGGGCACGGTCGCGCTTTATCTTGCATTGGTTGTCGCGGTGCTGGCGCGGGCTGCGGCCGGGGCCTTGCCGGGGCTGTCTGCCCCGCTTTACGTTCTGGCCGGGCTTGGCTGGATCGGCGCCTTCGGCGGTTTCGCCCTACTTTACGGCCCCGGCCTGATGCGCGCCAGAACCGGCCGGAAACGGCCCAGCAGATAGAAGGATGAACTGATGCGCCGATCCCCTTGCCTTCCCGCCACGCGCCGTCCCGAGGCCATCTGACCCATGGGCTGGGCAGAGTTCACCGCGGCGTTCATCGCCTTCTTCGCAAGCCATTCCCTGCCGATGCGGCCGCCGGTCCGCAACTGGCTGACCGCGGTACTGGGGCGGCGCGGTTTCCTGCTGGCATATTCGGCGCTGTCGCTTGCGGTGCTGGCCTGGCTGATCGTCGCGGCGGGGCGCGCGCCCTATGTCGGGCTTTGGGATTGGGCGCCCTGGCAATCGTGGACCACGCTGGCGATCATGCTGGTGGTCTGCGTGATCGCCGCCTTCTCGCTGGCGGTGCCCAATCCGCTTTCCTTCGGCGGGGTGAACAACGCCGGTTTCGACCCGCGCGCGCCGGGCGTGGTGCGCTATGTCCGGCATCCATTGCTGGTGGTGCTGGGGCTTTGGGCCTTCGGCCATCTGATCCCCAACGGCGATCTTGCCCATGTCATCCTGTTCGGCAGTTTCGCGACCTTCGCGGCGCTGGGCGGGCGGATCGTCGATCGGCGCAAGCAGCGCGAACTGGGCCAGGATTGGGCGCGCCTCGTTGCCCAGATCCGCGCGGCGCCCCTGTTCACCTGGCCCGGGCGCCCGGTGGAATGGCTGGTGCGGCTGGTCGCCGGCGTTGCGCTTTACGCCTTGCTGATCTGGCTGCACCCGATCGTGATCGGCGTCAACCCGGTGCCGGTCTGACAGCGAGCCAGCCCGGCCCCTGCCGCGCGTCACCGCGCGAGACCAAGCGCCTCCAGCCGGGCCACCGTCGCGGGCAGTCGGCCCAGGTTGTTGCGGACCTCCAGGATCAGCCGCGGGCACTGCGGCAGCCGCGCAAGGGCGTTGAAGACGGCGGGCCAGGGAATGCATCCCTCGCCCGGATGCCAGTGGCGGTCGGCATAGCCATCGGCATCCTGCAGATGGACATGGGCCAGGCTGTCGCCCGCCGCGGCGATGAAATCCACCACCGGCGGCGCGTTGTAGCGGCCATGCGCCAGTTCAGCATGCCCCGTGTCAAGCGAGACCCGCAGACAGGCGTGGTCGATCGCGCGGACCAGTTCGACCCGCGCGGCGGGGTCGGTGTCGTCGATGTTTTCCAGCACCAAGGTCACGCCCGCGGCCTCGGCCCGCGCCAGCACCGGGGCCAGGCAGTCGGCCGCGGCCTCGAACATCGCGGCGCGGAATTGCGGATAATTGTGGCGGTTCAGCACATGCCAATAGGTAAAGGGCGAATGGATCACCATGTGGCTGCCGCCCAGGGCCTGCGTGATCTCCAGCACCTGGATCAGGCGGCGGCGGATGACGGCGCGGATCTCGGGCTCGGGGTTGGCGATGTCGAGGCCGAAGAACGGCCCATGCAGGCCGATCGGCCCGCCATAGCCGCGCAGGCAGGCGCGGTAGCTTTCCACCAATGGCGCGGTGTCGCCGGCCAGTACCTCGGGGAAGACGAAATCCTGGATCTCGATGGCGCGTTCGCCGGCGCGCAGCCAGGGCTCGAGAATGTCGAAATCGCCGCGCTTGATCGCCGCGCCGAGGGTGGGAAGGGTCATCGCAGGGGCTCCTTACTTGATGCCGGCGCGCATGAAGCTTTGCACGAACTGCCGCTGGAACAGCAAAAAGCCGATCAGCAGCGGCGCAGAGGTCATCAGCGTGGCGGCGTTGATCACCGACCATTGCACGCCGCTGTCGGGGGCGGCGAAGATCGAAAGCCCCACCGTCAGCGGCCGCGACGAGACCGAGTTGGTAACGATCAGCGGCCAGATGAAATCGTTCCAGTGCGCCGAGACCGACACCAGCCCGAAGGCCAGATAGGTGGGTTTCGCCAGCGGCACATAGACCCGCCAGATCAGGCCCAGCAGGCTGACGCCTTCCAGCCGGGCGGCCTCGTCCAGTTCGCGCGGGATGGTCATGAAGGTCTGGCGCAACAGGAAGATGCCAAAGCCCGATGCCATATAGGGCAGCCCGATGGCGGCGATCGTGTCGACCAGCCCCAGCATCCGCATGGTGCGGTAGTTTTCAACCAGCAGGATGTCGGGCATCACCATCATCTGCACCAGCACCAGCCCGAAAAGCAGGTTGCGGCCGGCAAAGCGCAGCCGCGCGAAGGCAAAGGCGGCCAGCGTGCCGACCACCAGTTGCACAGACAGGATCGAGGTGACCAGGATCACGGTGTTGAGAAAGTAGCGCGCGAAGGGCGCCTGTTTCCAGGCCAGGGGAAAGTTTTCCAGCGACAGCGGTGCGAGCAGGTCGAAACGCGTCTCGTAGGCCGCGGGGTGAAAGGCGGTCCAGGCCGCGTAAAGCAGCGGCGCGATCCAGATCAGGCCCAGCATCCAGGCGCCGACGCTGATCAGCACCCGGTCAAGGCCCGGCCAGGCGCCGGTGGTGGCCGACACGGGGGCGGAAACGGCGGCGGTGGCTGAGGTTGGGGTGGCGAAGGTCATCTGTAATGCACCTTCCGGTCGAGCACGAAGAACTGGCCGATGGCGATCGCGGCCAGGATCGTCAGCATCACCACGGTCAGGGTCGCGGCATAGGCGGTGTCCCAGAACTGAAAGCCGACCTGATAGATGTAGTAGAACAGCAGGGTCGAGGCGTTGTCCGGCCCGCCCTGGGTCATGACGAAGACCTGATCGACCAGGCGGAAGGCGTTGATCACCGCGTTGACCGAGATGAACAACGTCGTCGGCATGATCAGCGGCAGCGTCACCCGGCGAAACACATGCCAGCGCGAGGCACCTTCCAGCCGGGCGGCCTCGATCAGGCTGGGGGGGATGGTTTGCAGCGCGGCGAGGTAGAAGATCATGAAAAAGCCGGCCTCCTTCCAGACCGACACGGCGGCCACGGCATAAAGCGCGGTCGCGCCCTGGCCCAGGAAGTTCATGTTGGGCAGGCCAAGCAGCGCGCCGATCTGGTTCAGCAGGCCAAAGCCCGGCGTGTAGAAAAAGATCCAGATGTTGGCGACGGCGATCAGCGGCAGCACGGTGGGGGTGAAGAAGGCCATGCGCAGGAAGCCGCGCCCGCCGATGCGGCCCTGCACAAGCAGCGCCATCGCCAGTGCGATGCCCATCGACAGCGGAATGGTGATCGCGGCGTAGAGCAGATTGTTGCGCATCGCCTGCCAGAAGGTCGGGTCGGCGATCAGGTTGCGGTAATTGCCAAGGCCCACGAAATGCGAAGGCCGCATCCCGCGTGGCGTCGAGAACAGCGAATTCACCACCGTCTCGACCGCCGGAATATGGGTAAAGCCCGCCAACAGCACCAGGGCGGGCAGCAACATCAGCCAGGCATGAAGGGTTTCGCGGCGCATCGGGGGCCTTGTCGTATGGGTCCGGTGGGCCGGCCGAGCCAGCCCACCGGGCGTTTGGGTTACTGTTGATAGGGGCGCAGCACGGCCTCGGCCTGGGTCTGGGCCTGTTTCAGCGCCGGGGCGGGCTGTTTCTGGCCCGACATGATCGCTTCCAGCGCGTTGTTGAGGATCTGCGTGACCCGGGCGTTCTGATAGACGGTCAACTCGGGGCCCGCGTATTTCAGCTGCTCACGCGCGACCAGGGCACCCGGCACCTTCTTGACATAGGCTTTCAGCGCCGGGGTGTCCCAATCCTCGGGGCGCGGCGCGACATAGCCGGTGGCGATGGTCCATTTCGCGGCCTGGTCGGGCGCGGTCATCCATTCGACGAATTTCACCGCCGCCTGCTTCTGTTCGGCGGTGGATTTCTTGAACAGATACCAGTTTCCGCCGCCGGTGGGGGCGCCGTAATGCTTGTCGGCCGGCAGGAAGCCCACGCCGAAGGGGAAGGGCGCGTTCTTGGTGATGTTGGTCAGGTTGCCGGTGGTGGTCCAGATGATCGCGGCATTGCCCTCGAAGAAGGCCTTGGGCGTGGCGCCCCAATCCAGCGTGCCCGGCTCCATCACCTTGTATTTGGTGGTCAGGTCCAGCATGAACTGCGCCGCCTTGACCGCCTGCGGCGTGTCGAAATGCACCTTGGTGCCGTCCTTCGACGCCAGCGTCACGCCCGCCGGGATCGCCAGGCCCTGATACAGCCAGTAGGGAAAGCCCGCCGTCGGGATCCGCACGCCCCATTGCGTGACCTTGCCGTCGGCGTCGCGCAGCGTCAGCTTCTGCGCGTCGGTGACCAGTTCGGCCCAGGTCTTGGGCGGCTGGTTCGGGTCCAGCCCGGCCTTCTTGAAGGCGTCCTTGTTCCAGTACATCACCGGGGTCGAGCGCTGGAACGGAATGCCCCAGGTCTTGCCGAAGGCCTGGCTGTTGGCCATGAACGCCGGGTAGAAGCCGCCGAACCAGGCCTTGGCCTCTTGCTTCGACACATAGCCGTCGAAGGGTACGATGATGTTCTCGTCGATCAGGTTGAACATCTCGGCCGCGCCGATCACCGCCAGCTGGGGCGGATTGCCGCCGCGCGCCGCGGTGATCGCCTTGGCCACGGTGTCGGTGTAGCTGCCGGTATAGACCGGCTTGATATGCACGTCGGGGTGCTTGGCCTCGTATTGCTTGGTAAGCGATTCGATCGTCTGCGCCGCGGCGCCGCCCACGGCGACGGGAAAGTAGAATTGCAGATCGACCGCCAGCGCTGGAGAGCCGGATACCGCGGCCAGAACGGCCGCTCCGCCGATCATCTTGGTCAGGTTGGAAAATGTCATCGGTAGGGATCCTTTGCAGATCTGTGGCAGGAGAAAATGGTCACGACGCCGGTTGCGGCGCGGGTTCGGCCGCGCAGGCGGGGCCAGAGGCCGGATCGGAGGCCGGATCAGGCGTCGGCAAGGAGGCTGGCCCCGGCTGCGGAGCGAAACGATGCAGCGCATCGGGCGCCCAGCGCAGGCACAGCTCCGGCCCCGGCGGCAGCCCCAGCCGGGCGGGGCGGCGCAGGATCAGCCGAGCCGACCCGGCCGCCACGGTGATCAACAGATCCGCGCCCAGATATTCATGCGAGACCAGGCGCGCGGGCAGGCCGGTCTCGGCGATCTCGATATCCTCGGGGCGCAGGCCCGCGGAGGTGCCGGGCGGGGCCGCGATCCCCAGCGCCTCGGCCGGCACCAGGTTCATCGGCGGGCTGCCGATGAAGCGCGCGGCGAAGGGCGTCGCGGGGCGGGAATAGATCTGTTCGGGGGTGCCCGATTGCTCGATCCGGCCGGCGTTGAGCAGGATGATCCGGTCGGCCATGGTCATCGCCTCGACCTGATCATGGGTGACATAGATCAGCGTCAGCCCCAGGCGGCGCTGCAGCGCGCGGATCTCGGCCCGCATCTCGGCGCGCAGCTTGGCGTCGAGGTTCGACAGCGGCTCGTCCATCAGCAGGACGGGGCGGCCCGAGATCACCGCCCGCGCCAGCGCCACCCGCTGCTGCTGCCCGCCCGACAGCTGCGCGGGCTTGCGCCGCAGCAGCGCGTCAAGGCCCATCATCCGCGCGACCTCGTCCAGCCTTTGCCGTTGTTCGGCCCTCGGGACGCGGCGCACGTTCAGCCCGAAGGTGATGTTGCCGGCCACGTCGAGATGCGGAAAGAGCGCGTAGTTCTGGAACACCATCGCGATGTCGCGCTGGGACGAGGGCAGCGCGGTGATGTCGCGGCCGCCCAAGGTGATGCGCCCGCCCGTGGGCGTCTCGAAGCCCGCGATCATGCGCAAAAGCGTGGACTTGCCGCAGCCCGACGGCCCTAGCAACACGGTGAATTCCCCGCCGCGGATCTCGCAGCCAAGCGTTTCGATGGCGCGCTGGGTGCCATAATCCTTGCTCAGGTCATGCAGGATCAACCCGGGGGCATCCGGAAGCGATTGCGCCGCGACGCAGGTGGATTTGGCTCGTTTCATGAAAAGCGCATTTACCCGCGCTCCATGTCGCGAGGATCAATCTCTTGCAACACTTTGATGAATGCAGCCGTCCCCGGGGACGAACCCCACCGGGTGCCGGGCCCGGCTTGCCATCGTGCCGACCGCGCCAGGCCGCCTCCGCTCCGGTCGCGTGCCGCGACGCGTGCCAGCCTGAACATGACAGCGAAGTGCGGCGCCGAAGCCGCCCGGGCCCCGCCACACGGCCGCGAAGGTCGCGCGCGGACCTCGGGGCGCAAAGCGTTTCGTCCCGGCTGCAGCTAGTGTCGCGCGTTCGGCCCCCACGTTGTCATGGATCGGCACGGATCTCCGCATTTCGTGATCGCATGTCTTCGGACAATGTCTTTTTCGTGGTTGGGCATGCCACCATGCGCTGTCGCCTATCCGCCATCGTTGCCCGCCTGTTCGGGCTGCTTGCCGGCGCGGCCTTGGGCCAGACGGCGCCATCGGCGGCAGACATCCAGAAGGCGTGGCAGGAGCAAAGCGGTCGTGGAGATGCCGCGCGGATCGGCGATTTGCGCCGTCTGCCACCAGGGCCGCGCCTCGGGCACTACCGTCGAGGCGGCGCTAGACGGGCCGGCCGACGATCAGGTCTCTGCCGGCCTGTCGTTCATCAACATCCATTACGCGGCGGCGGTCGCGACGCAGCTTGGCGATGTGGCAGGGGGGGTACGAATTTCCCGGCCAAAGCTATGCAGGCCGCTTCAGACATGCCGAAGGATTTGACCGCTGTGTCAGCTGTCATGGCGCGCATCAGACACGGGTCGCGCTGAAGGAATGTACGGGTTGTCACCGGGGCGTGGCCGATTTCCGCGCCATCCGCACGACCCCGCTGGATATTCTTGGCAAGGGCGACACCCGCGCCGGGATCGCGGTCGTGATCGACGACCTGCGGGTGCGCCTTGGCGCGGAGATCATGGCCTATGCCTCCAAGGTCACCGGCAGGCCGATCGTCTGTTCGGCCACGGCCTACCCGTATTTCTTCAACTATCTCAACGCAAACGGCGTGGTTGATGAAAGCGAAATGGCATTCCCGAACCGGTATCGAAGCTGGACGCCGCGCCTGATGAGGGCCTCGTATAACTACCAATTCACCGGCAAGGACCCTGGCGCTTTTGCGCATAATTGCCGCTACGCGATCGAGCTGCTGATCGACAGCCTGAAGGACCTTGCCAGGGCCGCCCCCGTGGAGGTGACCGGCCTGGTCCGGCCTTGACGGGGCAATGCCGCGCGGCGTTGGCGCGTGCGGTTCAGGGGAAAGGAGTTCCGTGGAGGTCAGGTTTCGCAAGGGTCGCGATTTCGACCTGGGGCCGCCGCCCGTCGGCGGGTCGGCCGCCGTGTGCCGCGCGCGGGTGACGGGGCTGATGGCCCAAGACTACCCCGGCGTCACCTTTGATCTGCGGGTCGGCGAGGACGACAGCGTTCAGCGCGGCCAGGTCCTCTGTGTCGATCGTCGGCGTCCCGAGATCGCTTTCGTCGCAAGCGTGGCCGGGCGGGTCAGCCGGATCAGCTATGGCGCGCGCCGCCGGGTCGAGACGATCCAGGTCGCCGCCGCGGGAAATGACGCCACCCCGTTCGCCGTTGAACCGGTGTGGGGTGACGATGAAGCGCTGCGCGCCCTTCTTCTGAGAAGCGGGGCCTGGGCGGCGTTTCGCACCCGTCCGTTCGGGCGCATCCCCGATCCGTCAGCCCGGCCGTCGGCGATTTTCGTGACCGCCACCGACAGCAGGCCGCTTGCCCCGGATCCGGCCCATGTCCTGGCGCCGCAGCTGGACGATTTCCGGCGCGGGGTGGCGGTCTTGCCGCGGTTGACGGAAGGGCCGGTCTTCATCTGCCAGGCGCCGGCCCGGCCCTGGTGGCGCCGGCCGGAAGGCTTCGTGTCGCGCGGTTTTCCGGCCCGCATCCGGCGGGGCTGGCGGGCACCCATATCCATCATCTCTGGCCGGTCTCGGCCCGCCGACCGGTCTGGCAGATCGGCTATCAGGACGTCGCGGCGATCGGCGGCCTGCTGGCGACCGGCGCAATCCCCACGCTGCGGACGCTTTCGGTGGCGGGGCCCGGCCTTGGCGGGCCGACGCGGCTGTTCCGGGCCCCGCTTGGCGTCGAACTTGCGGACCTTATGGCCGCCGCGAACACTGCCGCGAACAGCAACGCAAACACCGCCGCGACGCGGCTGGTTTCGGGGTCCGTCCTGGCGGGTCGTGCGGCGCGGTTTCTCGGGCGTCATGATCTGCAGGTGACGGTCCCGAACCGGCACGGGCAAGCCCCGCAACCGCGCTCGGCGCTGGGCTGGATTCTGGACAGGCTGCCGCGCGCCGAGACCGGCGTGACCCAGCCGTCCGAGGCTTTCGAACAGGTCTTTCCGTTCGATATTCTGCCGGTGCCCCTGATGCGCGCGCTTGCCGCCGGGGACATTGAGACCGCCGAGCGCCTGGGCGGTCTGGAAATGCTGGAAGAGGATCTGGCGCTGCTGAGTTGGCGCTGTCCGTCGGGCTGCGATTACGGCGAATTGCTGCGGCAGTTTCTCGATATTCTGCATGAGGAGAGCGCGGCATGAACCGCTCCAGCCCCCTGCTGCCGCGCCCGTAAGATGCCAACCGGCTGACCGCCGTGAGCGCGGCCGCGATTTCCGCGCCGCTGATCGCCGCGATTGCCGAACGCGGGTGGCCGCTGCTGATCGCGCTGGTGCTTGCCCTTGGCCTTGCGGTCCTGCGGCAGGTGGCCTTCGCGCGGCCACGGGGCCGGCCGGCGGGGTGGGACGGCGCGGTGACGGCGGTGGTTTTCGTGACCTTGATGCCGGCCAGGGTATCGCTTTCGCAGTTGGGGCTTGCGATGTCCTTCAGGCTGGTGATGGGCGATCTGGTCTTCGGCGGACGCGGCCGGGGTTTCCTGAGCCCGGCCGCCGTCGGCCTGGCGTTCCTGCTGTACTCGTTTCCAACCAGTGACACGGCCGCCGGATTCGGCATGGGGACGGCCCTTGCCGCCGTGGCGGGCGGCGCG
Organism: Allgaiera indica; assembly: GCF_900106675.1. Taxonomy (GTDB): domain Bacteria; phylum Pseudomonadota; class Alphaproteobacteria; order Rhodobacterales; family Rhodobacteraceae; genus Acidimangrovimonas; species Acidimangrovimonas indica. The sequence goes on along the minus strand of NZ_FNOB01000002.1, from coordinate 52,085 downwards.
CTGTTGCTGGGCGCGCGCATCCTGTCCTGGCGGGTCGTCGCCGGCTGTTGCGCCGCGACGATCGCGCTACGCCTGGCCTGGCCGATGCCCGGCGACTGGCCCGTCTGGCCGGGTGCGACGCTGATCGTGGGGCTGATGTTCTTGATCGGCAACCCGGTTGCCGCCGCCTGCACCGATGCCGGACGCTGGGCTTACGGCCTTCTTGCCGGCGCATTGGTCGTCGTGCTCGGACATCAGGGTCATGCCGAGTTGCCGGCCGTCGTCTTTCCCGCCCTGCTGGCCACCATCTTTGCGCAGTCCGAGACGCCGGGTTTGGGCGCGCGCATCGCCGACCCCGCCTGGCAGGTCCTGTGGGCCGGCCGGCGCGCGGTGACGCCATCGGGAAAGATCGTCATCAGCGTGGTGCGGGGCAATGCCACCGGCCCGTCCGAAGTTGACGGGATTTCCGGCGCCACCCGGTCCGGAATCGGGGTCGCGCGCATGGTCCGGTTCTGGCTGGGCCCCGAGGGCTTTGGCCCGTTCCTGGCCAGGCTACGGTCGGGAGAGATCCGGTGAGCGAAAGCAAGCTTCATCACCTGACGGCGCCGCTGATCGACGATAATCCAGTCACCTTGCAGATCCTCGGGATCTGTTCGGCGCGTGCCGTGACCACCTCGATGGCCACCGCGCTGACGATGAGCCTTGCGTTGACGGTGGTGCTGACGGCGGCGAGCGCGGCGATCAGCCTGATCCGCCGCCATCTGCCCGGCTCGATCCGGCTGGTCGTGCAGATCACCATCATCGCCTCGCTCGTGATCGTGGCCGATCAGGTCCTGCGCGCCTACGCCTTCGCGATGAGTCAGGGGTTGTCGGTCTTCGTCGGGCTGATCGTGACCAATTGCATCGTGCTTGGCCGCGCCGAGGCCTTCGCGAGGCGCAATCCGGTCTGGCCGAGCGTTCTGGACGGCCTGGGCAACGGGCTGGGCTATGGCCTTGTGCTGATGATCGTGGCGGCGATCCGCGAAGGCCTGGGGTCGGGGTCGCTGTTTGGCCTGCGGGTGCTGCCGCCGGCGTCCGAAGGCGGCTGGGTGCAGCCGCTTGGGTTCATGCTGCTGGCGCCAAGCGCATTCTTCATCATCGGCGTCATGATCCGGGCGATCCGGATCAGGCACCCCGACCAGGTCGAGGCCGATGAATTTCCGGTTCGCGATCGGGCGGAAGCGGGGCGGTCGGGCGCGGCGCGGCCATGAGCGATCTGTTCTTGCGATCCGTGTTCCATGAGAACCTCGCGCTGTCGTTCTTTCTGGGCATGTGCACCTTCCTTGCGGTGTCCAGACGCGTCGATACCGCGGTCGGGCTTGGCCTGGCGATGATCGTGGTCCAGGGCATCACGGTTCCGATCAACCACCTGATCTTCAACGGCCTTCTGGTCGAAGGGGCCTGGGGCTGGGCGGGATTGCCCGAGGTGGATCTGCGCTATCTGAAACTGATCTGCTTCATCGGTGTGATCGCGGCCATGGTGCAGATCCTTGAAATGGCGCTTGATCGCCATGCGCCGCGCCTGCACCGCGCGCTGGGGATATATCTGGCGCTGATCACCGTGAACTGCGCCGTTCTGGGCGGCAGCCTGTTCGTGGTCGACCCCGCCGTTACGACCTGGCCCAAAGCGTCGTCTACGGGCTTGGCAGCGGCGCCGGCTGGGCGCTGGCGATCGTCGCCTTCGCGGCGATCCGCGAACGCCTGCGCTATGCCGATGTCCCCGAGGGCCTGCGCGGCCTGGGGATCGCGTTCATCGTGACCGGCCTGATGTCGTTGGGGTTCGCCGGGGTGGGCCAGCCATGACCAAGATCCTCCTGGGCCGCGTGGTCTTCGTCGTCCTGGTGCTGGCGCTGTCCGCCCTGGTCCTGAGGGCGGGGACGATCCTGCTGCCCTCGGGGCCGCTGCCGACCGAAGCTGCCATCCTGTCACGGGCCGAGCTTGCTTCCGGCCTGCGGCTTGCCTGCCAGACCAGGCTGCGAGCCGATCTGTCGATCACGCTTCCCGACAGCGTGCTGAGCGCCCGATCCTGGAATTGCACGGTGGTTTCAAGCCGCACCATCGCCCCGATCATCCGCGAAATCGTGCTGGCGCCGAGCGGCGACGCGCCGTTCTCCTTCACGCCCGGCGCCTTCCTGACCATCGAGGCCCCGGCCTATGCGCTGAACTTCGCGGATTACGAGATCGCCCCCGAACATCGCGCGGCCTGGGACCGGCAGGGTCTTGGCGCGCTGCGGGCACGGGGCGGCGGGGGTATCTCGCGCGCGTATTCGATCGCCAATCGGGCGGTCGAGGACGCCGGCCGCATCGTCCTTCTGGTGCGGCTGGCGCTGCCGCCTCCCGACCGCCCGGAGGCCGCCCCGGGGATCGTCTCGTCGTGGCTGTTCGGTCTGTGCGCGGGCGAAGGGCTGCGCCTTGCCGGGCCTTTCGGCAGTTTCGCCGCGCAAGACAGCGCGCGCGAGATGGTGTTCATCGGCGGAGGCGTCGGCATGGCACCCCTGCGCGCGATCATCCCCGATCAGCTGGAACGCGGAAAGACGACCCGGAAGATGAGCCTCTGGTACGGTGCGCGCAGCCGCGTGGATCTGTTCTACGAGGCAGAGTTCGAGCGGCTTCAGGCGACATACCCCAATTTCCGCTGGACCGCCCCGCTTTCCGATCCGGCGCCGGGCGACGATTGGCAGGGCGAAACCGGCTTCATCCACGAGGTCGCGTTGCGGGGCGGGCTGGCGTCGCATCCCGCCCCGCATGATTGCGAATACTACCTGTGCGGCCCGCCGATGATGATCAAGGCGGTGCTGGCGATGCTCGACGATCTGGGCGTCGGGCGCGACCGGATCTTCAACGACGATTTCGGAGGCTAGGCCATGACCCTGACACGGCGCGGATTTCTGGCAGGCTCGGGGGCCTTGCTTGCCGCACCGGCGCTGCGGGCGGCGGCGGATCTGTTGCAGATCGAAGGGCCGGCCTTTGGCGCGGGCTGGCGCGTGCGGCTTGGCGCGGGCGCCGACCGGACCCCGGCGCGGGCACGATCGTGCGCGCGATCGCCGGGGTCATCGAAACGACAGATGCCGCGATGTCCCCGTTTCGCAAATGGTCCGAGATCTCGGTTTTCAACCGCAGCCGGACCACGGATTGGCTGCCGCTTTCCTCCGTGGTCCTGCGCGCGATCGCCAAGGCGCAAAGCGTCGCTGCGCGGACGCGGGGTGCCTTCGATCCGACGCTGGGCGGATTGGTCGGGCGCTATGGTTTCGGCCCGATCACGGGCGCGCCGGCAGGGGCGTTTCGGGATCTGGAACTTCGCGCGGACGGCGCGCGCAAGGCGCATCCGCGGCAGACGCTGGACCTGTGCGGCATTGCCAAGGGTCAGGCGCTGAACCGATGCGCCGACGCGCTGCGCTCGATCGGGCTGGAGGCCTTCTTCATAGAGATGGGCGGCGAGGTCCTGGCACGCGGCACCAGGCCGGACGGATCGCCCTGGCGCGCGGCGGTGGAACGCCCGCTGCCCGGTCGGGCCGAGCCGCAACGGGTGGTGGCGCTGCGCGACGAGGCTTTGGCGACATCGGGCGATCTGATCAACAGCTATGTGCTGGCCGGGCACCGCTACGGCCACATCACCGACCCGCAGCGCATGGCGCCGGCCGACAGCGCGCTGGCCTCGGTATCGGTCTTTGCGCGACGGGCGATCACGGCGGATGCGCTGGCGACCGCGCTTTTCGCGCTGGGCCCCAAGCGCGGCCCGGCCCTGGCCGAGCACGCCGGAATGGATGCGCTGTTCCTGTCGCGCGACGGGGCGGGTCTGCGCGAAGTGATGACCGGTCGCTTCCGCGACCGGATCATATGGGGGTGAGGCGGCGATGGCGGTATTCATGTTAACCTTCGCATTGGTGCTTCTGGCCGTGGCCGGGCTTTCCGTGGGGGCGATCCTTGGCCGCGCGCCGATCAAGGGGTCTTGCGGGGGATTGTCCTGCATTCCGGGCGCGGATTGCGCCGCCTGCCCGAAACGCGACCGCAACGAGGGCTCGACCTGACCGACCGGCCACGCATCGCGGATTACATGGCGCGATCTGGTCCGGCTGGGGGCGCGGATGGAGATCCTCCATGCCATGCGGATCCTGCTGGAGCACCGGATGTCCGGGGCGCCCGTGGTCGATGCCGACGGTCGCCTCGTTGGGGTTCTGTCCAAGAAGGATTGCCTGCGCGCCGCCTTGCAGGGCGCCTATCATCAGGAATGGGGCGGCCAGGTCGCGACCTTCATGAGCACGGATCCCGAGACCCTCGATGCCGATCTAGATCTGGTCATCGCCGCCGAACGCGTCCTTGCCAGCCTGTATCGCCGGTTTCCGGTGCTGCGCGACGGCGCGGTTGTCGGACAGATCAGCCGCGCCGATATCCTGCGCGCGCTGCTGGAAAACTGGTCCCCCCCGACCGCGCCGCGGCGCGCGCGCGAACGCCCCCCGGCTTCGCATCCGCCGGGCATGGCGCGATCGCAGCAAGGGACGCTCATCGCCCCCTTCGCCGTCCTGCCCGGCGGGCCTGCTCACGGCGCGCGCGGTTTGCCCGCCCCGGACCGTCATCCTTAAGCCACGCGGCGTCCGTCCGGGCCGAAATGGTGAAGATGCATGGGGCGGGCAAGCAGGGGAAGGCGATCCCCCGGGCGCACGCCGTTGCCTGCGGGCAGGCGGATCGTAAGCTCTACCCCCTCGGCGGTCGTGGCCTGGACGAAGGTATCCGCGCCATGCAGCTCGATCCGCCGGGCGGTGGCCTCGACGCCGGCGCCGGGGGCAAGTTCCAGATGCTCGGGGCGGATGCCAAGCGTTTCGCCGCACGCGGGCGTTGTGGCGGCGAGCGCCCCCGCCGTGGCGCGCGGGATCAGGTTCATCGGCGGCGCGCCGATGAAACGGGCGACGAAGGTCGAGGCGGGGCAGCGGTAGATCTCTTCGGGCGGGCCGATCTGTTCCACCCGACCGGCGTTCAGCACCACCAGGATGTCGCCCATCGTCATCGCCTCGATCTGGTCGTGCGTGACATAGAGCGCGGTGGCGCCCAGGCGACCATGCAGGGCCTTGATCTCGGCGCGCATCTCGGCGCGCAGCTGCGCGTCGAGATTGGAAAGCGGTTCGTCGAACAGAAACACCTGCGGGTCGCGCACGATGGCGCGGCCCATCGCGACGCGCTGGCGCTGGCCGCCCGACAATTGGCGCGGCTTGCGGTCAAGCAGCGACTCGAGCCGAAGGATGCGGGCGGTGTCGGCCACGCGGGCGGTGATCTCGGCGCGCGGGGTGCCGCGGATCTCCATCCCGAAGGCGATGTTGCGCGCCACGCTGAGATGCGGCAGCAGCGCGTAGTACTGGAACACCATCGCCGCGCTGCGCGCCTTCGGCGGCTGCCGCGTCACGTCGCGCCCGCCGATCAGGATGTGACCGGCATCGGCCATCTCCAGGCCCGCCACCAGCCGCAGCAGCGTCGATTTTCCGCAGCCCGAGGGGCCGACGACGACGCAAAAGCCGCCATCGGGCACCGCCAGGTCCAGCGATTGCAGCACCGGCATGTCGCCAAAGGATTTCCGCACGCCGTCAAGGGTCAGGTCCGCCATTCGCGCCTCCATCATGGGGCGCTCATAGAGGATGAAGGCGACATTCGAATGACGGTTTGCCGACGCCACCGTCACCCGCCTGTCGGAAAAGCTTCACCAGATCTCGGCGTTTCTGTCACGGACGGCTGCTAGGCGATGTTGGTCAGGGGCGCGCCCGGATCGATCAGGGTCCGGGCCGGCGCCTTGAGGGGGACCGATGACCGACGTTCTGACGACGCATGACACGATCGTGCCGGTGCGGCGGCCCAAGGCCCGCGCGGCGCGCGGCAGGCTGTTTCCCGCGCTGGCGCTGCTGGCGCCATCGCTGGTTTTCCTGCTGCTCTTCACCTACTGGCCGATGCTGCAGTCGGTGATCCAGTCGCTGAGCATCCAAAGCTTTGGCTCGACGCAGACCACCTTTGGCCTTGGCAATTTCCAGCGCCTCTTCGCCGATCCGGCGTTCCGGCAGGCGGCGCTCAACAATGCCGTCTACGCGGCGGGCACGATCGTGCCGGCGGTGGCGCTGGCACTGGCGCTGGCGGTGGGGTTGCAGGAAGCCACCGGGCTGAACACCCTGTTGCGCGGGGTGGTGTTCTTTCCGGTGCTGATCCCGCTGGTGGCGGCGGCGGCGCTGTTCAGCTTCGTCTTCCTGCCCGGGGTCGGGCTGCTGGACTATTACCTCGCGAAGCTGGGCGCGTCGCAGACCAACTGGCTGGGGGATCCTTCGATCGCGCTGTGGTCGCTGATCGGGCTGACGGTGTGGAAGAACGCGGGCTATTACATGCTGTTCTTCCTGGCCGGGCTGCAGGCGATCCCCGAAGACCTGTACGAGGCCGCGCGGATGGAAGGCGCGGGGCCGCTGGCGCGGTTCCGGCGGATCACGCTGCCGCTTCTGGGGCCGACGCTGGCCTTCGTCTTCGTCATCGCGCTGATCAATTCGGTCACCCAGATCGACCATGTCGTGCTGCTGACCCAGGGCGGGCCGTCGAACAGCACCAATCTGCTGCTCTACTACATCTATCAGCAGGCGCATCAGAACTACGATTACGGGCTGGCCGCCGCCGCCACGGTGGTGACGCTGGCGATGCTGCTGGCGCTGTCGGTGATCTCGTTGAAATCGCTGGAACGGGGCGCGCATTATGAAAGCTGATCCGCTGCAAGAGGGCCGCTATCTGGCCATCGCGCTGTTGGGCGGCGTGGCGCTGGTGTGGTCGACGCCGCTGTTGTGGATGATCATCGCGGCCTTCCGGCCCGACAGCGGCGACGCGCTGAACATGGCCGCGCTCTGGCCCGATTTCCGCCCGACGCTGGCGAATTTCCGCGACGCGCTGCAAAGCGCCGATTTCGCGCGGCTTTACCTGAACACGGTGATCGTCTGCGTCGGCATTCTGGCGGTGCAGCTGGTCACCGTCACGCTGGCCGGCTTTGCCTTCGCGCGGCTGAAATTCCCGGGGCAGGGGGTGCTGTTCTACGCCTTCCTGTTGCAGCTTATGATCGTGCCCGTGGTGCTGATCGTGCCGAACCTCGTCACCATCACCCATCTTGGCCTTTACGACACGCTGCCCGGCGTCATGGCGCCCTATTTCGCCTCGGCCTTCGGCACCTTCCTGATGCGCCAGTGCTTCCGCACCATCCCACGCGACTTCGAAGAGGCCGCGCTGGTCGAGGGCGCGAACTGGCGCCAGGTGATCTGGCGGGTGCTGATCCCGCTGGCCCGGCCCGGCATGGTGGCCTTCGCCATCGTCTCGGTCAGTGCCCATTGGAACGAATTCCTGTGGCCGCTGATGGTGATCTCGAAGCCGTCGCACCAGACGCTGACGGTGGGGCTGGCAAGCTTCACCCAGGGCGCCGAGGGCGGCAGCCAATGGGGCGTGATCGCCGCCGGCACCTTCCTGGTCGCCGCGCCGCTGATGATCGCCTTCGCGCTGTTCCAGCGCCAGTTCGTGAATTCCTTCCTTTTCTCAGGCGTCAAATAGGAGCGACGACATGATCCATTGGAAATCCCTGGCCGCGGCGGGCGCGCTTGCGCTGGGCGTCGGGCAGATGGCCCAGGCGGCCGCGACCAATATCGAGCTGTATTTCCCGGTGCCCGTGCAGGGCAAGCTGGCCAACAAGATGAAGTCGCTGATGGAGGCCTTCAACAAGGCCCATCCCGACATCGATGCGACCGCAGTCTACACCGGCAGCTATGACGAGACCAACCTCAAGACCCGCGCCGCGATCCGCGCCGGCAACCCGCCGGCTGCGGTCATCATGTCGGCGAACTTCATCCTCGAATACCAGATCAACAATGAAATCCAGCCGCTTGATCCGATGATCAAGGCCGACGGCATGACCGACGCGCGTTTCATGAACCAGTTCTGGCCGGCGCTGCACGGCAATGCCCAGTTCGCGGGCCATGTCTGGGCGGTACCGTTCCAGAACTCGACGCCGCTGCTGTACCTCAACGTCAAGGCGTTCAAGGAGGCCGGGCTGAACCCCGACAACCCGCCGCAGACCTGGGCCGAATGGGCCGCCGATGCGAAGAAGCTGACCAAGCGCGACGGCAACAGCGTCAGCCGCTACGGCCTGATGATGCCGGGCAATTACGACTATCTGGGCTGGATCGTCTCGGCGCTGGATATGTCGAACGGCGGCCAATACTACAACACCGATTTCGGCGGCGAGGTCTATTACGATCAGCCCTCGATGCTGGGTGCGGTGCGCTTCATGCACAACCTGGTGTTCAAGGACAAGGTGATGCCCCAGGGCGTGACCAACGCCAAGGACGTCTCGACCTCTTTCTTCGCCGGCAAGGCGGCGATGGTGGTGCTGTCGACCGGGGCGCTGTCCTTCGTGCGCGACAACATGAAGGACAATTTCCGCGTCGCCTTCCTGCCGGGGCACCTGCGTCACGCGGTGGCGATCGGCGGGGCCTCGTTGATGATGCCGAAAGGGTTGAGCCCGGCCAAGCAAGAGGCCGCCTGGACCCTGATCAAATGGCTGACCAGCCCCAAGGTCGCGGGCGAATGGAGCCGCTTCACAGGCTATTTCGCGCCCAACAAGGGGGCCTATGACCTGCCCGAGATGAAGGATTTCATGGCCCAGCACCCCAATGCGCAGGTGGCGCTGAAGCAGTTGGCCTATGCCCATCCGTGGTTTGCGACCTACAACACCGTGGCCGTGCGCAAGGCGCTGGAGGATCAGGTGCAGGCGGTGCTGTCGGGCAATGAAACGCCCGAAAAGGCGGTGAAGGCCGCGCAGGCCAAGGCCGATCAGCTGATGGCGCCCTATGTCGCGCAGACCGCGCTGAAGCTGCCGAACTGAGGCTTGAACCAAAACCTTCGGCCCGCCCCCGATCCGGGGCGGGCCGTTTTCTTCCGGAGTTTGCCATGATCATCGCCCAGATCACCGACCTGCACCTGCGCCCCGCCGGGAAGCCGGCCTATCGCGTCTCGGAAACCAACACCCTGGCCGCCCGCGCGGTCGAGGCGTTGCGCGCGCTCGATCCCCCGCCCGACCTTGTGGTCATTTCCGGCGACCTGACCGATTGCGGCCTGCCCGAGGAATATGAAGAGCTGACCCGACTGCTGGCCCGCCTGCCGATCCCCTGCGCGCTGATCCCCGGCAATCATGACCGGCGCGAGGCGCTGCTTGCCGCCTTTCCCGAGGCCCCCGATGGCGACGGCTTCATCGGCTTCACCCGTGATCTGGGGCCGCTGCGGATCATCGGCCTCGACACCGTCGTGCCCGGCGCCTCGCACGGGGCGCTTTGCGACACCCGGCTTGACGCGCTAGAGGCCGCTCTGTCGGCACGGCCCGACGCGCCGACGTTGATCTTCATGCACCATCCGCCCTTCGATTGCGGCATCCGCCACATGGACCGCATCGCCCTGCGCGACGGGCGCGAGCGCCTGGCCCAGATCGTCGCGGCCAACCCCCAGGTGGCGCGGATCTGCTGCGGTCACCATCACCGTCCGGTTCAGGCGCTGTTCGCCGGCACGCTGGCGCAGATCGCGCCCTCGGTCGCGCATCAGGTGCAGTTCGACCTGACCGAGGAAAGCCCCGCGCTTTTCGCGATGGAGCCACCCGCCTTTCTGGTGCACGCGCTGGTCGAGGGCCAGATCGTCAGCCATCAGGTCTATGTCGAGCGGTACGAGGGACCCTATCCATTCGTTCTGGATGCCGATTATCCGGGCAAGGCCTGACGGTCGGTCCTGAACCGCCCCCAGGCGCGGGGCCACGCGGGGGCGGGGCCCGGCGCCGGGGCAGGGCCACCATGCGCAGCTGCCGCCGGGGCCAAGGGTTGTTTGCCCTGATGTCGGTTGAGAGCAGGCCACCGCGCCCGCCATGACCATTATCTATCCCTAGGCGGGGCTTGCCGCACCCCTGGGGCATGCCATCGAATCGGCCGTCGAATCCCCCGAAGGAGCCCCCGGCCCATGTCCGCCGCGTCCCCGCCGCCAACGTGTTTTCGCAATCCTTCTTGCATGGAACCCGGGCCGATCTGAAACCCGGAGACCTGATCCTCATCGGCCACCGATCCAACTTCACCGGGGCAGGGCCGCTGTCGTGGGTGTGTTGCACGGGCACCCTGGACGCCGCGATCTGGGGCGCCGAGCTGGCCGTCGGCAATCGCCGGGAACGGATCAATGTTGTCGAGCCGACCGGGCCGATCGTGGACCAACCGAATGTGACGGACGGGAAAATCCCAGGTAATCCAACTCTGTCCTTCCGGTCTCGCGATCCGCTGCGTGTCATTGCCGAGGTCGTGCATTGGTGCGGGTACAGGCCCGGGCGGCTGCGCCAGATGAAGGACAACGTCGCCCGCTTGAAGGCGGCAGGCGGCAATATCATCGACTGACCCGTCCGGATACGCCCCGTCCCGGGCTTGATCGGCATGGCGCGGGCTTTGCGTCATCCGTTCGCCCCGCGGCAAGGTTCGGATGCCCGCCCGCCCCCGCGCGACCAGCCGGGGGCGAGACCCCGAAAGCCGAAGCGATCGGCCCGCGGGCCTGACCCCGGACAGATCATGAATTCGTGTTGTGGTTGTGGGCGAATTCCACCGCTGATGCTGTAGAATGAAGGCGGGCGTGTTCGATGCCCCCTTCGGTGGGCTTGCCCGATATGAGTGTTCAAGGTCGCGGAAACCGCCCTGGGCGGCTTCCAGGTCCGAATTTCCAAGACTTGTGCCTCAAGTACGAGTGAACCCGGCGCGCCGGGCGATGGCGCGCCGGGGCCTTGCAACGCCGCGGTCCGGTGGCGGATATCCGTACCGGGGCCCGCGCGGGGCGTTCAGCCCGCGCGGGCGGCGCGTTTGCGCTCGTGCGGATCGAGATGGCGCTTGCGCAGGCGGATCGCCTTGGGCGTCACCTCGACCAGCTCGTCATCGTCGATATAGGCGATCGCCTCTTCCAGGCTCATCCGCGTGGCGGGGGTCAGGCGCACGGCTTCATCCGTGCCCGAGGCGCGCACGTTGGTCAGCTTCTTGCCCTTCAGCGGGTTCACCTCAAGGTCATTGTCGCGGCTGTGCTCGCCGATGACCATGCCCTCGTAGATCGGTTCCTGCGGGCCAATGAACAGCTTGCCGCGTTCCTCGAGGTTCCACAGCGCATAGGCCACCGAGGTGCCGTTCTCCATCGAGATCAGCACGCCCTGGCGGCGGCCCTGGATCGGGCCCTTGTGCGGCGCCCAGCCGTGGAAGATGCGGTTCAGAACGCCCGAGCCGCGGGTGTCGGTCAGGAATTCGCCGTGATAGCCGATCAGCCCGCGCGACGGTACATGCGCCACGATCCGGGTCTTGCCGACACCGGCGGGGCGCATGTCGACCATGTCGCCCTTGCGCGGGCCGGTCAGCTTTTCGATCACCGCGCCGGTGAACTCGTCGTCGACGTCGATGGTGACCTCTTCGATCGGCTCCAGCCGCTCGCCGTTTTCCTCGCGCATGATGACGCGGGGGCGGGAGATCGACAATTCGAACCCCTCGCGGCGCATGTTCTCGATCAGCACGCCCATCTGCAATTCGCCGCGGCCCGAAACCTCGAAGGCCTCGCCGCCGGGGGTGTCGGCGATCTTGATCGCCACGTTCTGTTCGGCCTCTTTCATCAGGCGCTCGCGGATCACGCGCGACTGCACCTTGGATCCGTCGCGGCCCGCCAGCGGGCTGTCGTTGATGCCGAAGGTCACGGTGATGGTGGGCGGGTCGATCGGCTGAGCGGGGATCGCCTCGTCGACCTCCAGCGCGCACAGGGTGTCGGCCACGGTGGCCTTGGCCATGCCTGCGATGGTGACGATGTCGCCGGCTTCGGCCATCTCGATCGGCTGCTGGCCAAGGCCGCGAAAGGCCAGGATCTTCGAGACCCGGAACTGTTCGATCCGCTCGCCCTTGCGCGAAAGCGCCTTGATCGTCTCGCCCGCCTTCAGCGTGCCGGATTCGACCCGGCCCGTCAGGATCCGCCCGAGGAACGGATCGGCCGACAGCGTAGTCGCCAGCATCCGGAAGGGCTCATCGCGCTGCGCCAGCTGCTTCGGCGCGGGGACGTGGTGCCGGACCAGTTCGAACAGAGCCGTCAGATCCTTTCGCGGCCCGTCCAGTTCGGTATCGGCCCAGCCGGCCCGGCCCGAGGCGTAGAGATGCGGAAAGTCCAGCTGCGCGTCGTCGGCGCCGAGATTGGCGAACAGATCGAACACCTCGTCCAGCGCGCGGTCGGGTTCGGCATCGGGCTTGTCGACCTTGTTGAGCACCACGATCGGACGCAGCCCCAGCGCCAGCGCCTTCGCGGTGACGAACTTGGTCTGCGGCATCGGGCCCTCGGCCGCGTCGACCAGCAGTACCACGCCATCGACCATCGACAGGATGCGCTCGACCTCACCGCCGAAATCGGCGTGGCCGGGGGTGTCGACGATGTTGATGCGGTGGCCCTGCCATTCGACCGAGGTCGCCTTGGCGAGGATGGTGATGCCGCGCTCGCGTTCGATATCGTTCGAATCCATCGCGCGCTCGGCCACCGCCTGGTTTTCGCGGTAGGTGCCCGATTGTTTCAGAAGCTCGTCCACCAGCGTCGTCTTGCCGTGGTCGACATGCGCGATGATCGCGATATTGCGAAGGTCCATAGATCCGTCCTGAATGCTGCGCCGCCGCGATACAGGCAAAAGCGCCGCTTGGCCAGAGGGCATCACTGCGTCTTTGCGCCCCGTGCCCGCGGCTGTGGCCCGGCGGCCTTGACACGGCCGCGTCGGGGCGCCCTTCATCGGCCGGTGAAACAGGAGGTGGCCCCATGGCGGAGACATTCGACGCGGAACTGCAAGATCGGCTGATGCGCTACGCGGCGGTCGAGACGCAAAGCGACGCCGACAGCCCCGGCGCGCCCTCGACCGAGGTGCAGCTCGACCTGCTGCGGATGCTGGAGCGCGAGTTGACGGCGATCGGCGCGGCCGAGGTGGAGTTGACCGATTACGGCGTTGTGCTGGCCACCATTCCCGGTACCGCGCCGGGGCCGACGATCGGCCTTCTGGCCCATGTCGACACCGCGCCGCAATTCACCGCCCGCGGTGTGCGTCCGCGTGTCATCCAGGGCTGGAACGGTGACGATATCACCTTCCCCGACGCCCCCGATCTGGTGCTGTCGCCCACCGATTTCCCCTATCTGGCGCAGAAGACGGGGCATGACATCATCACCGCCTCGGGCACCACGCTGCTGGGTGCCGACGACAAGGCCGGGGTCGCGATCATCATGACCGCCGCGCGCCATCTGATCCAGACCCCCGAAATCCCGCACGGCCCGATCCGCATCGCCTTCACCCCCGACGAAGAGATCGGCCGCGGCGTCGGCAAGGATCTGCCGCGCGACCTGAAGGCCGATTTCGCCTATACGTTCGATGGCGGCGCGGTCGGCGAGATCGAATACGAGACATTCTCGGCCGATGCGGCCGAGGTGACTATCGAGGGCGTGTCGATCCATCCGGGCTATGCCACGGGCAAGCTGGTGAACGCGATCCACCTTGCATCGAAAATCGTCCAGACCCTGCCGCAGGCGACGCTGACGCCGGAAACCACCGCGGGGCGCGCGGGCTTCCTGCATGCGACCGAGATGTTCGGCGATGCCGCCCGGATGACCCTGCGCCTCATCCTGCGCGATTTCGAACGCGCCGGGCTGGAGGCCAAGGGTCGGCTTCTGCGCGAAGTCTGCGCGGCGGTGCAGTCGACCGAACCGCGCGCCAAGATCACCTGCGAGATTCGTCCCCAGTACCGCAACATGCGCTATTGGCTGGAGCATGACATGACCCCGGTGACCCTGGCGCAGGGGGCCGCGCGCGAGATCGGGGTCGAGCCCGTCTCGAAGCCGATCCGTGGCGGCACCGACGGCTCTCGGCTGACCGAATTCGGCGTGCCCTGTCCGAATCTCTTCACCGGAATGCAGAACATCCACGGCCCGCTGGAATGGATCTCGGTCCAGGACATGGCGCGCGCCAGAGACCTGGCTCTGGCACTGGTGCGGCGCGCGGTGGGCTGAAGTCGCGGCGGGGGTTTCACACCCCCGCACCCCCGTGGAGTATTTTCGCCAAGATGAAGCAGCGACAGGGCCCGGTCTTGCCCTTCATCTTGGTCCAAATACTCCGGGGGTGCGGGGGCAGAGCCCCCGCGAAATTGAAAAAGGCGGGGATCATCCCCGCCTTTCCCGTTCGTGCCATCTTCGTCGGCTCAGGCCAGTGCCTTGTTCAGGTATTCATCGACCTTTTCCAGATAACCCATCGTGGTCAGCCACTTCTGGTCCGGCCCCACCAGCAGCGCCAGGTCCTTGGTCATGAAGCCGTCCTCGACGGTCTGGACGCAGACCTTTTCCAGCGTCTCGGCGAAGTTCAGCAGTGCCGCGTTGTCGTCGAGCTTGGCACGGTGCTTCAGCCCCCCGGTCCAGGCGAAGATCGATGCGATCGAGTTGGTCGAGGTCTCCTTGCCCAGCTGGTGCTGGCGGTAGTGGCGGGTGACGGTGCCGTGGGCGGCTTCGGCCTCGACGGTCTTGCCGTCCGGCGTCATCAGCACCGAGGTCATCAGCCCGAGCGAGCCGAAGCCCTGTGCCACGGTATCGGATTGCACGTCGCCGTCGTAGTTCTTGCACGCCCAGACATAGCCGCCCGACCATTTCAGCGCGCTTGCCACCATGTCGTCGATCAGCCGGTGCTCGTAATGGATGCCGGCGGCCTTGAACTTGTCGGCGAATTCTTCCTCGTAGACCTTCTGGAACAGGTCCTTGAAGCGGCCGTCATAGGCCTTGAGGATGGTGTTCTTGGTCGACAGGTACACCGGCCAACCCTTGACCAGGCCGTAATTCATGCTGGCGCGGGCGAAGTCGATGATCGACTGGTCGAGGTTGTACATCCCCATCGCGACACCGGACGAGGGCGCGTCGAAGACCTCGCGCTCGATCACCGTGCCGTCCTCGCCGACGAATTTCATCGTCAGCTTGCCCTTGCCGGGGAACAGGAAGTCGGTGGCGCGGTACTGGTCGCCGAAGGCGTGGCGGCCGACGACGATCGGCTGGGTCCAGCCCGGCACCAGGCGCGGCACGTTGCGGCAGATGATCGGCTCGCGGAAGATCACCCCGCCCAGGATATTGCGAATCGTGCCGTTGGGGCTGCGATACATGCGCTTGAGGCCGAATTCCTCGACCCGGGCCTCGTCGGGGGTGATGGTGGCGCATTTCACGCCGACGCCGTATTGCTTGATCGCCTCGGCCGCGTCCACGGTGATCTGGTCATCGGTCGCGTCGCGGGATTCGATGCCCAGATCGTAATATTTCAGATCGATGTCGAGATAGGGCAGGATCAACTTCTTCTTGATGAAGTCCCAGATGATCCGGGTCATCTCGTCGCCGTCAAGCTCGACGACCGGGTTGGCTACCTTGATCTTGGACATGGGGCCCTCTTGTTTGTGGATTCGCTTGCGCCGGGTCATAGCCTATTCCCCGCTTGAGGGGAAGGCGGTATGCGGTGGTATACCGTAATGGGCGCCGGTTCCCGACCCGGCCGCCGATCCAGGCGCGATTCGGCCCGCGATCAGGCGTCCGGGAAGAAGGCGCGCAGGCGGGTCTGCAGCCAGTCCCAGATTGCCGGGGCGCCGCGGGCGACCTTGTGGCCGACGCGCGATTGCAGCTGCGGCCAGGTGACCTGATATTCGGTCCAGCTGCCGCCGCCGGAGGCCAGGTTCATCAGCACCGGCTGCACCCGGTCGAGGGATTTGGCAAATACCGCGTCGGGGGTCTCGTTGGCTTCGAATTCGCGCCACAGCGCCAGCAGCGCCGCGCCCTGGTCGCCGGGCAGCAGGCCGAAGATGCGGCACGCGGCGGCGTCCTCGGCGGCCTGAACCTCGGCCGAGCCATGGGCGGCACCCTGCGCGGCATGGATCGGCACGTCGCCGACGTCGATCTCGACCAGATCGTGGATCAGCAGCATCCGGATCACCCGGTCGATGCGCACGCCGGGGCCCGCCTGATCGGCGAGCGCCAGCGCGTAAAGCGCCAGATGCCAGGAATGTTCGGCGGAATTCTCGCGCCGCGAGCCGTCGGAAATTGGCGTCGCGCGGGTGATGCGCTTCAGCCGGTCGGCCTCGTCCAGAAAGGCGAACTGGGCCTCCAGCCGGGTGCTCATTCGCGCGTGGACGCCTTGGCCAGTTCGGCCTCGATGAACTGGCGCGCGCGGCGTTCGGCCAGCCGCAGCCGCATCGAGGTGTTGAAGGCTTCTTCCAGCGTGGTCGAGGACGTGCCGATCACCTTGGCCACCTTTTCGTGGAAGCGGTCGTCGCCGGTGGCCTCGATCGCCTTGACCGCCTCGGCGGACAGCGCCTCGGCGATGTCGTCGATCAGCGCCATCGTCAGCGCGTCCCCTCGGTCAGGCGGCGCTTCACATAGGTGGTGACATGGTCGATCATCGGCTTCATGTGGGCTTCTTCGTCCTTGAAGAAGTGGTCCGCGCCCTCGATCTCGGTATGGGTGATGGTGATGCCCTTCTGCTCATGCAGCTTGGATACCAGCGTGCGGGTATCCTTTGGCGGCGCCACCCGGTCGTTCAGGCCGTTGATGATCAGGCCCGAAGCCGGGCAGGGGGCGAGGAAGGTGAAATCGTACATGTTCGCGGGCGGCGCGACCGAGATGAAGCCGGTGATCTCTGGTCGGCGCATGAGCAGTTGCATCCCGATCCAGGCGCCGAAGGAAAAACCCGCCACCCAGCAATGCTTGGCGTTCTGGTTCATCGACTGCAGATAATCGAGCGCCGAGGCGGCATCGGACAATTCGCCCACGCCCTGATCATATTCGCCCTGGCTGCGCCCGACGCCGCGGAAGTTGAATCGCAGCACGGTGAAGCCCATGTTGTAAAAGGCGTAATGGAGGTTGTAGACGACCTTGTTGTTCATCGTGCCGCCGAATTGCGGGTGCGGATGCAGCACGATGGCGATCGGGGCGTCTTTTTCCTTCTGGGGATGGTAGCGACCTTCGAGCCGGCCTTCGGGTCCGGGAAAAATCACTTCGGGCATGGGAGCAGCCTGCTTTCCTTACGCCGGGGCCGGGGCTTTCTTGACGCAATCCCGCGGTGACCCTAATAACCGTTGCACCCTGCGACCGGGGCCGAAGGGGTGGAACCCGAGTTAAGGTTGCGGGCGCCGTTCGTCAATGTCTTTGGCAGGGGAAGGCCGATGAAACTCTCGACCAAGGGGCGCTACGCGATGGTGGCGCTTGCGGATCTGGCGATCGCGAAGCCGGACGAGCTTGTCTCGCTGGCCGCGATCTCGAAGCGTCAGGACATATCGCTGCCCTATCTGGAGCAGCTTTTCGTCAAGCTGCGCCGCGCGGGTCTGGTAGAATCGGTGCGCGGGCCCGGCGGTGGCTATCGGCTGTCGCGGCCGGCCGCCGAGATCCGGGTGAGCGAGGTTCTGGAGGCCGTGGACGAGACGGTAAGCGCGATGCAGGCGGGCGCGGGGGCCTCGGGGGGGCTTTCGGGGACGCGGGCGCAATCGCTGACCAACCGGCTGTGGGAGGGGCTTTCGGCGCATGTCTATGTGTTCCTGCACCAGACCCGGCTGTCGGATGTGATCCGCAACGAGATGCGGCCCTGTCCGGCGGTGCCGGCGCTGTTCTCGGTGGTGGACGAGGATTGATCGGGCGAGGCCGGGGGGCCAGCCCCCCGGAGCCCCCCGGAGTATTTTCGCCAAGATGAAGGGATCAGGTTTGGCTTCGCGCGTCTATCTGGACTGGAACGCGACCACGCCGCTGCGGCCCGAGGCCAGGGCGGCGATGGCGGCGGCGATGGATGTGGTCGGCAACCCCTCTTCCGTGCATGCCGAGGGGCGTGCGGCCAAGGCGCTGGTCGAGCGCGCGCGGGCGCAGGTGGCCGCCGCGCTGGGAGCCGAGGGGGCGGATATCATCTTTACCTCCAGCGCGACGGAGGCGGCGGCTTTGGCGTTGGCGGGGCGCGGGATCGCCTGCGCGGGCATCGAGCATGACGCGGTGCGCGCCTGGTGCGCCGAGGATCTGGCGGTGGATGCTGAGGGCCGGGTAACGGTGCCAGAGCCCGGGCGCGCCACGCTGCAGATCGCCAATTCCGAGACCGGCGTGGTGCAGGATCTGCCGCAGGGGTTGGCGGTGTCGGACCTGACCCAGGGCTTCGGCAAGCTGCCGCTGGCCTTCAACTGGCTGGGGATCGAGATGGGGCTGGTGTCGGCGCACAAGCTGGGCGGACCCAAGGGGGTGGGCGCGCTGGTGGTGAAGCGCGGCCTTGACGTGGCCGCCCAGCTGCGCGGCGGCGGGCAGGAGATGGGGCGCCGGGCCGGGACCGAGAACATCATCGGCATCGCCGGTTTTGGCGCCGCGGCCGACGCGGCCGCGAAGGACCTTGCGAACGGCGTCTGGGACGAAGTCTCACAAATTAGAAAAATTCTAGAAGAGGTGATTGCCTCTGACGCAAAGACGACTATTATTGTCGGGAAATCTGGGCTACGTCTTCCCAATACCGCCTGCCTGGTGACGCCGGGTTGGAAGGGTGAGACCCAGGTGATGCAGATGGATCTGGCCGGCTTCGCCATATCGGCGGGTTCGGCCTGTTCCTCGGGCAAGGTGCGGGCCAGCCAGGTGCTGCGCGCCATGGGGCTGGAGGAGGGCGCGGCCGCGAGCGCCATCCGAGTCTCGCTCGGGCCCGGGGTGACCGAGGAAGAGGTGCTGCGCTTTGCCGAGGCGTGGCTGGCCCAGAACCGGAAGTTCCGGGCGCGGGCAGGTTGAGGTTCGGGGCCTGAAGCCCCCTGAAGGAATGGAAAAGGAATGAGCGTTTTGGACGAGACCCAGACCGAGGTGCGCGAGGGCGTAGACCGCGAGACGGTGGAAGCCGTCCAGGCAATGGCCGGCAAATACAAGCATGGCTGGGAAACCGAGATCGAGATGGATTTCGCCCCCAAGGGGCTGAACGAGGACATCGTGCGTCTGATCTCGGCCAAGAACGAAGAGCCGGAATGGATGACCGATTGGCGCCTTCAGGCCTTCCGGCGCTGGCAGCAGATGGAAGAGCCCGACTGGGCGATGCTGAAGATCCCGATGATCGACTATCAGGACCAGTATTACTACGCCAAACCCAAGAGCATGCAGGTCAAGCCCAAGAGCCTGGACGAAGTCGATCCCAAGCTGCTGGCGACTTACGAAAAGCTGGGCATCCCGCTGAAGGAGCAGATGATCCTGGCCGGCGTCGAGGGCGCCGACCAGATCCCCGCCGAAGGCCGCAAGGTGGCGGTGGATGCGGTGTTCGATTCGGTTTCGGTCGGCACCACATTCAAGGAAGAGCTGAAGAAGGCCGGCGTGATCTTCATGTCGATTTCGGAGGCGGTGCGCGAACATCCCGATCTGGTGAGGAAATACCTCGGCTCGGTCGTGCCGCAGTCGGACAATTACTTTGCCACGCTCAACAGCGCGGTCTTCTCGGACGGCTCTTTCGTCTACATCCCCGAGGGCGTGCGCTGCCCGATGGAGCTGTCGACCTATTTCCGCATCAACGCCGAGAATACCGGCCAGTTCGAGCGCACCCTGATCATCGCCGAAAAGGGCAGCTATGTCAGCTATCTGGAAGGCTGCACCGCGCCCAAGCGCGATATCGCGCAGCTGCATGCCGCGGTGGTAGAGATCGTGGTGCAGGAAGATGCCGAGGTGAAATACTCGACCGTCCAGAACTGGTATCCGGGCGACGAGGAAGGCCGCGGCGGGATCTACAACTTCGTCACCAAGCGCGCCGATTGCCGTGGCGACCGGGCCAAGGTGATGTGGACCCAGGTGGAAACCGGATCGGCGATCACCTGGAAATATCCCAGCTGCATCCTGCGCGGCGATGAAAGCCAGGGAGAGTTCTACTCGATCGCCATCGCCAACAACATGCAGCAGGCCGATACCGGCACCAAGATGATCCATCTTGGCAAGAACACGCGCTCTCGCATTGTTTCCAAAGGGATTTCGGCTGGAAAGGCCCAGAACACCTACCGTGGTCTGGTGTCGATGCACCCGAAGGCCAAGAACGGGCGCAACTACACCCAGTGCGACAGCCTGCTGATCGGCGACAAATGCGGGGCGCATACGGTGCCCTATATCGAGGTAAAGAACAACTCGAGCCGCGTCGAGCATGAGGCGACGACCTCGAAGGTCGACGACGATCAGCTGTTCTACTGCCGCTCGCGCGGGATGGACGAGGAAGAGGCGGTGGCGCTGGTCGTCAACGGCTTCTGCAAAGAGGTGCTGCAGGCGCTGCCGATGGAATTCGCGATGGAGGCGCAAAGCCTGGTCGCGATCTCGCTGGAGGGGTCCGTCGGGTGAGGGCCGCGTTCTACAAGCTTGGTTTCATTGCGGCTTTCGTTTCTCTCGCGATGATCGGGCTGAAGCAGGCCGGTTGGCTGGATCTGCAGAGTATGCGCTTCTACGCGGTGATGCTGGTGATCGGTCTGATCTGCGGGGCGCTGGTGCGGGGGCTGTTCGGGCGCGTCGAGCGCTAGGCCCGGGCGGCGCCCAAGGTGCCGGAAACAACTTGCCGATGGTGGGCGCCCTGCGTGCCGCTGTCATGATGGAATGAGGAAAAGATGCTGAAGATCAACAACCTGCACGTCAAGCTTGAAGAAGAGGACAAGCAGATCCTGAAAGGGGTCGATCTGGAGGTCGAGCCCGGCAAGGTGCATGCGATCATGGGGCCGAACGGGTCGGGCAAGTCGACGCTGTCCTATGTGCTTTCGGGCCGCGACGGCTACGAGGTGACCGACGGCAGCGCCACGCTCGACGGCGTGGACCTGCTGGAGATGGAGCCAGAGGAGCGCGCCGCCGCGGGGCTGTTCCTGGCGTTCCAGTATCCGGTGGAAATTCCGGGCGTCGGCAACATGACCTTCCTGCGCACCGCGGTGAATGCCCAGCGCAAGGCGCGCGGCCAGGAAGAGATGAGCGCGGGCGAGTTCCTCAAGGTGATCCGCGAGAAGGCCAAGACCCTGAAGATCGACGCAGAGATGCTGAAGCGGCCGGTCAACGTGGGCTTCTCGGGCGGCGAGAAGAAGCGCAACGAGATCCTGCAGATGGCCATGCTGGAACCCAAGATGTGCATCCTGGACGAGACCGACAGCGGCCTGGACGTGGATGCGATGAAACTGGTGGCCGAGGGTGTGAACGCGCTGCGCGCGCCCGATCGCGGTTTCCTGGTCATCACGCATTATCAACGGCTTCTGGACCATATCAAACCCGACGTCGTGCATATCATGGCCGATGGCCGGATCATCAAGACCGGCGGGCCGGAGCTGGCGCTGGAGGTCGAGAACAACGGCTATGCCGGCATCCTGGCGGAGGCGGTCTGATGGCGCAGCCGCAAGCGACGCAGAAGCAAGAGGCGCTGGCGGCGCGGCTGGCCGCGCTGCGCCTGCCGGCCTCGGGCGGCTGGCTTTCGCTGGCGCGCGGTCTGGCCGAGACCCGGCTGAAGGACATGGGCCTGCCGGGGCGGCGTGACGAATACTGGCGCTGGACCAATCCCGCGGCGCTGGTCGCGCCCGAACCGGCCCCCGCCCAGCCCTTCGACGCGCAGGACGAGGCGCCGGCCTTCGACGCCATCGACCGGGTGAAGCTGGTCTTTACCGACGGCGTGTTCGATGCCGAGGCCTCGGACGATCCGGCCCTGGCCGGGGTCGAGGTCACTCGGCTGGCCCAGGCCGGTGCGCACGATGTGCATTGGGCGCATGAGGTCTATGGCGTGCTGGAGGCCGCCGGTCAGAAACCGGTCGAACGTCCGCTGGCGGCGCTCAATTCCGCCTATGCGACGGAGGGGGTGTTGATTCGGGCGACGGCGAAGGCAGCGAAGCCCATTCATCTGATTTATAACCATGAATCAGATAGTTCCGATGTGATCTTGCATCATTGCGTGAAGATCGAGGAGGGCGCCGAATTGACCCTTCTGGAAAGCGGTCCTGCGGCGGCGCGGAGCAACATGGTGCTGGAGGTTCTGGTCGCCGATGGCGCCGGTTTCCACCATGTCCGCACCCAGGGCCGCGATCATGACCGTCAGGCCGCGACCCATCTGTTCGCCCGTCTGGGCGACGGCAGCCGGTTCAAGAGCTTCACCCTGACGGCCAACGGCGTGATGACCCGCAACGAGGCGGTGGTGGAACTGCTGGGCGACGACGCGGTGGCGCATCTGGCCGGTGCGGCGATGGGGGATGGCGATTTCCATCAGGACGACACGGTGTTCGTGACCCACGACGCCGAGCGCTGCGAAAGCCGCCAGGTGTTCAAGAAGGTGCTGCGCAACGGCGCCGTCGGGGTGTTCCAGGGCAAGATCCTGGTCAAGCCCGGCGCGCAGAAGACCGACGGCTATCAGATCAGCCAGTCGCTGCTTCTGGACGAGGACAGCCAGTTCCTGGCCAAGCCCGAGCTGGAGATCTACGCCGACGACGTGAGCTGTTCGCACGGCTCGACCTCGGGCGCGATCGACGACACGGCGCTGTTCTACCTGCGCTCGCGCGGGGTGCCGGAACGGGCGGCGCAATCGCTTCTGGTGCTGGCCTTCCTGGCCGAAGCGCTGGAAGAGATCGAGGACGAGGCCATCGCAGAGGACATCCGCGGCCGGCTGGAAGGCTGGCTGAACCGCCGGATGGGCTGACCGGACGGGCAGGGGGCGGGCCGCCGTGTCGATCGTGTCGGACATCGCTGAAAGCTACCGCGCGCCGGGCCGGGTTCTGGCGCGCAAGCTGGCGGCGGGGGTGCGCGAGGATCGGGCATTGGCACAGCTGATGCTGGCCTGTTTCCTGATCTTCGTCAGCGAATGGCCTGTGCTTGCGCGGGCCGCGCATCTGGACAATTCGGTCAGCTTCGACCAGCGGCTGGGCGGTGCGCTGATGGCCACGCTTTTCATCCTGCCGCCGCTGGCTTATGGGGGGGCTGCGATTGCCCATCTGGCGGCGCGGGCGCTGGGGGGACGCGGCGGCTGGTACGGGGCGCGGCTGGCGCTGTTCTGGTCGATGCTGGCGATCAGCCCGTTGATGCTGCTGAACGGGCTGGTTGCGGGGATCATTGGGCCGGGGGTGGCGGCAAGGGCCCTGGGCTGGGTGGTCGCGGCGGCCTTCGCCTGGCTTTGGCTGGGCGGGCTTTGGGTGGTGGAACGCGGAACGGAAGGACGAACGGCGCGATGAGCCTGACCTTTTCGGATTTCTGGGTGTTGTTGCGCGATTCCGTGCTGCGCCCGCGCGCGGTCATGCGGCGTTTCCTGGACGCGCCGGTTTCGCCGGGCTGGCTGTGGCAGGCGCTGATCTTGCTGGCGATCGTCGCGGGCATGCTGGCCTGGGGGGAATTCGTCACCGGGCCCCGCGGCAGCCTGCCTTTCGATCCCGCGCAGCTTCCCGGGCCCGCGGTCATGGCTGCGATGCAGTTCGGGCTGCTTGCGGTGCTGGTGCCGGTGACCCATCTGGCGGGGCGGCTGTTTGGCGGGCAGGGTACGCCGATCGGCGCGCTGAAGCTGGTGGTCTGGTGGCAGGCCCTGACCATGGTGCTGCAGACGGCCGAGTTGCTGCTGATCCTGGCGTTCCCCTTCCTGGGGCTGCTGGCGGTCATCGCCACCTTCGCGGCGATTTTCTGGACCCTGAGCAATGGCGTCGCCGAACTGCACGGCTTCAGGTCGCTGGGCTTGGTACTTCTGGGCATCATCGGCACCGGGGTGGTGCTGATCCTGTTTGCCTCCTTCATCCTGTCGGCGTTCGGCGTCGCCCCAATGGGAGCTGTGTGATGTACGATCTGGCCAAGATCCGATCCGATTTCCCGATCCTCGCGCGCGAGGTGAACGGCAAGCCGCTGGTCTATCTCGACAACGGCGCCTCGGCGCAAAAGCCGAAGGCCGTGATCGACGCGGTGACCCAGGGCTATGCGCTGGAATATGCCAACGTTCACAGGGGGCTGCATTATCTGTCGAATCTGGCGACCGACAAGTACGAGGCCGTGCGCGGCACCATCGCGCGCTTCCTGAACGCAGCCCACGAGGAAGAGATCGTCTTTGCCTCGGGCTCGACCGAGGCGATCAATCTGGTGTCTTACGGCTGGGCCGCGCCGCGGCTGCAGCCGGGCGACGAGATCGTGCTGTCGGTGATGGAGCATCACGCCAACATCGTGCCCTGGCATTTCCTGCGCGAACGCCAGGGGGTGGTGCTGAAATGGGTCGATGTCGATGTGAACGGCGATCTTGACCCGCAGGCGGTGCTGGACGCGATCGGGCCGAAGACCCGGCTGATCGCGATCACCCACATGTCGAACGTGCTGGGCACCAAGGTCGATATCAAGACGATCTGCGCGGGCGCCCGGGCAAAGGGCGTTCCGGTGCTGGTCGACGGCAGCCAGGGCGCGGTACACGGCCCCGTCGACGTGCAGGATCTGGGCTGCGATTTCTACGCCATCACCGGGCACAAGCTGTATGGTCCCTCGGGCTCTGGCGCGATCTACATCCGGGCCGAGCGTCAGGCCGAGATGCGCCCCTTCCTGGGCGGCGGCGACATGATCCGCGAGGTCACGAAGGATGCCGTCAGCTACGCCGACCCGCCGATGAAGTTCGAGGCCGGAACGCCCGCGATCGTGCAGCAGATCGGGCTGGGGGTGGCGCTGGAATATCTGATGGATCTGGGGATGGAGAACGTCGCGGCGCATGAACGCGATCTGCGCGATTATGCGCGCGCGCGCCTCGACGGGCTGAACTGGCTGAACGTGCAGGGAAATTCGGCGACCAAGGGGGCGATCTTCTCGTTCACGCTGGACGGGGCGGCACATGCGCATGACATCTCGACCGTGCTTGACAAGAAGGGGGTGGCGGTGCGCGCCGGCCACCATTGCGCCCAGCCGTTGATGGAGCATCTGGGCGTGACGGCGACCTGCCGCGCCTCCTTCGGCCTTTACAACACCCGCCAGGAGGTCGATGCGCTGATCGAGGCGCTGGAGCTGTGCCACGAGTTGTTCGGCTAGCAGGCTGAAGCCACGCCCTGCGTCCTTGGCGCGGGCCGGGCGGCAAGGGGCGCCTCAGCCGCGCGGATCGGCCAGGTGCGCCGCCCGCGCGCGACGCGCATCGGGCAGGGCCAGCGCGGTCAGCACCAGCGCGATCAGCAAGAACAGCCCCCCACCGATCCAGCCATAGATCAGCACGCCGCCGATGCCTCCGACCAGAAAGGCCACAATCGTCGCCAGATGCAGGATCAGCCGGTCGCGCACCACGCCGCGGCCGGACTGGCTGCGCGCATTGCCCAGCAAGATCGCCAGTTCCACCCCGATATCGGTGGCGGTGCCGGTGACATGCGTGGTGCGCACCCGCGCGTCCGAAATCCGCGTTGTCGCCGCGTTCTGCAGCCCCATCACGAAGGCCACCCCCACCAGCACCAGCGGATCGGACCGGATCGCCGGCAGGCCGATGTCGGCCAGCGCGATCAGCGCCAGCAGCCCGGCTTCGGCCAGGATCGAATAGGCGTAGATGCCGCTGATCCCCCGCCTGCGGCCGACCTCGATCAGCAGCGCCGAGGCGAAGGCGCCCGAGATGAAGGCGATGACCAGGCTGACCGCCCAGAAGGCCAGCCGCAGATCGCCCAGCGCCAGATGGTCCGACAACGCCGAGACATTGCCGGTCATGTTACCCGAGAACAGCCCCAGCGACCGGAACCCCGCCGCGTTGATCGCCCCGGCCAGCAGCGACAGCGAGGCGGCAAGGCGCAGATCGACAGAGACGGTACGGGCTGTGCCGGTATGGATCAGCATGGGCGGCTCCGGTCTGGTGCGGGGGGCTTGGCGCGTCAGCATCAGGGTTAGGCCTGCGCCGCGCGCAATGCAATCGCGACGCGGGTGCGTGGATTTATCCGTTGCGGCCTTGCGGCTGTGCCGCTATAGACGCGCGCAGGCAACCATGGCCGGGCCGGCCGGGCCGGTGCGCCGCGTCGGCGGATGTCGCGGGGCAGGCGATGATGGAGGAGGGTGGAAGAGGCCAGGAGAACGAGGATTCGCGAGGCCTTCGTTCTTGCTTTTATACTCGCACGCAGTTTACGGAAGCGCTGTGCAAACAGTCGCGACCCGGTAAGCACCCGTAGCTCAGCTGGATAGAGCGCTGCCCTCCGAAGGCAGAGGCCATAGGTTCGAATCCTATCGGGTGCGCCATAATCTTTCTCTAAAATCATCAGCTTACCATAGCGCTTTGGGATCTGGCGCTTTGCGCTTATCCTGTTTGGGACAGATTTGGGACAACGGGGCGGGTTGAGACATGGCCTCAATCACCAAGCGCGGAGACGGTCAGTGGCAGGTGAAGATTCGCCGCAAGGGCTGGCCTGCGCAGTCCGCAACCTTCGCCACCAAGAAACGTGCACAGGATTGGGCACACCGTACCGAGAGCGAGATGGCTGCCGGTCACTTCGTTGATCATTCCGCCGGTCAGCGTACGACTCTCGGAGAGCTCGTTAGTCTCTATCTGAAGGATGTCACGGAGAAGCGGCCAGGTGAGCAGTCGCGCATAGCAGAGCGTTCACGGCTGGAGCGGTTCTTGCGTGAGGAGGCGGCGCTCTGCGCCCACGCCGTTGCCAACCTGACACCGGAACAGTTCGAGGCTTATCGTGACCGGCGCTTGGCGCAGACCAATCGCATGGGCAAGCTGATCGCGCCTGGCACGGTCAAACGCGAGCTCACGCTGCTCAAGCGCGTCATCGACTATCGCAAGCGGCGGCTCGGTCTGCTGGTCAATCCGGTCAATACCGAGGACGTGCCACGGCCTGTCGTTAATGACGAGAGGGACGTTCGGCTCACCGCCGAGGAAATCGCAAAGCTGCTCGATGCCTGCGGGGATGCCCGTAATCCGTGGCTGCGACCGCTGGTCGAGCTGGGCTTTGAAACCGGCGGGCGGCGCGGCAGTCTGCTCGGGCTACTCTGGCAGGACGTTGATCTTCCTGGCAGGGCTGTGACTTTTCGTGGGGTGAAGAACAGCCGCAATCCGGAGAAGGTGATTGATCACTCCGTGCCGTTGTCGCCCCGTGCCATCGAGATACTGCAGCAGCTTCCGCGCAGTGTTGATGGCAGGGTTTTTCCCCTCACGCCTAATGCATTCCGGCAGGCGTTTGGTCGTGCCCGCAAGAAGGCGGGGCTGGAGCACTTCCGGTTTCATGATACGCGCCATGAGCGCGTGTCGAGCCTCTTCGAGGCAGGCTGGTCGGATACGGCGGTGATGGCGATGTCAGGGCATCGTGATCCGAAATCCCTCAAACGCTATGCGAACCTTCGTCCCGACCATCTCGCCGATGAGCTTGCGAAGCTGGGTAAAGGGAAGAAGAAATAGCTGACACCGGACAGGCCGCGCTCTTTGGCGGCGCGCCTAGTCCGTCGGGCCTTCGCGGTGGCGTTCTATGAAGCGCTCAAGGTCTTTCACGGCGAAGAATGTCCTGCTGCCGATTTTGGTGACCACCGGCCCCCGGCCTTTATAGACCAGATCACGGAGCGCGCCGCGTGACATCGAGAGCGCAGAAGCTGCCGCTGGATAATCAAGCAACAGCTTGAGCGGGGGAGCCTCGGCATTGGCGCTGATATGGCGGGCGTGGTGGGTCATGACCTGCAGGCTATGGCAGGTGAGCCGCACGATCCTGCGCACAGGCTGGTCATTCAGGTGGCGAGTAAACCCGACGGCCTGTGACGGTCGTCGGGTCGAAGTTACAGACGAGGACCGGCGCTCATGCGCGTTGCGATCGTCCGGCTGATGGTCTCAAGGCTCGCCAGCGCGTCAGTGCGTTCTTGCGAACCCGCATCGCTGCGGACCAGGTCCTGCTGCACACTGGCAAACAGCGCACGCAGTTCCGGCAGGGATTTTCCCTGAAGGGCGGCTTGGGTGAAGATGTTTCTCATCACTCTCTCCTTCGTTCGGAGGCCGTGCCCATCACGGCCTTTCTTGCCGTCCCCGCATCACCATCAGCACGGAAAGGCGCTGATGGGTTGGCCGCATGGACAGGGGAGAGAGTGGTGATGAAAGGGAAAGCCCGCGCCGCTTTACTCGGGAATCACAAGACGGAACTGTCGCTGAATTTTGGTGGTAGTGGCTGGAAGTTGGCTGTCAGCAAGGATTTGCGGAGTTTGCAAATTTGACCCGAGGCGAATTATGGCGATACAATAAAACTATAGGATGTGTACCTATAATTTTTTTATTGATTTTGAGTTGTGACTGCCATGAAGACCGGAAAAGGCTCGTTTGAGCCAAGCGGATTGCTTATTGCCTATAAGCAGCTTGGGACCATCAGTATCGAAGAGCTCGCACATGCGATCGTTGAAGACCTTGGAGCCCTGAAAGACATCTATAACGTCCGGTACGTCACGGCACCGCGATTAAAGATATTTGTCACCAATGAGTATGGCGAAGAGTTAATCGTCCGCCGCCCGGGAGGGGGGCGGATTTTTTACATGGACACCCACCACTTCCGTCCGGCCTGCAAAGATTACGAACTGTAGAAGCAGATCGTCACAGGATGGGGCGGAGTGGCGAGGTCCTGAAAGGAGTATCATCATGAAACCACCGACCTATATCGGAATCCCTGAGGCCAAACAGGTTCTGTCGGATATGGGCATTGAGCTCAATGACCGGCAGATGAAACGTGCAGCCGAGAAGGACGCAACCGGCAAGCGCAAGCTGCCCTTCTTTGTCGATCCCATCGATGGAAAGCTGAAGATCGAAAAGGGCTCGCTGGTCCGAATTTACCGTGAAGCGCAAATAGACGCGGAAAACAGTGCAAAATACTGATGCGATCACCTTTTGTTCTTGTTTATTGATCGCGATTTGTTCTATTTTGGGTGATAATGTCAGATATAAGAAAGCGGGTCGGCGCGAAAGGTGCGAATTACCAAGTACGCTACCCATCAAAATCCACGAAATCAGGTTACGCGTATAAATCGTTCAAGACGCTGAAGGAGGCGCGCGCCTTTGTCGAAACTGGCGCTGCGCTTGATCACGGCTCCCGAAATGTCTCTTCCATCACCACCGTTGACGATGCCACGGATCAATGGCTGCGCATCTGCGAGAAGGAAGGCTTGAACGGGCGAGAGCCGGTCACTGCCTACACCTGCAAGAACTATGTGTACCGTGCCAGCTTCATCCAGCAATATGACTGGCAGAAGGACCTTCAGGCCCTGACTACGCCCGACGTGGTTGCCTTTCGGTCCTGGCTGCTCTCGCAGGACATCAGTCGCGACCTTGCGGGCAAGGTGTTGTCGACGTTCCACTCGATCATGAAGGAAATGTCTATCAGGGGGCATGTCCCCCACAACGTCGCGACCGGCGTTTGCATCCGTTCCGATGCGCGTTACCAGGAGCCGGTCGTGATCCCGAGCAAGCGCGATGTGATCGCGTTGCTGCAAGCTGCTGATGCGCTTGCCAATCTCAAGAACCAGACAATTACCAAGCCCTGGCAACGGTACAGACCTATGCTCTACCTTGCCGCGGATTCAGGGATGCGACCGCAAGAATATCTCGCCCTGGCGACGAGCGCGATCGATGACGGCGGGGTCAGGGTCGAGCGTGCTGTTGATGGCAGCGGGCACAAGATCAGCGTTACCAAGACAGCGGCGGGGCGACGGTACATCGAGCTTAGTTCTGATGTCGTGGGCATGGTGCGCCACTACGGTGACAACCACGGCATCAAGAACTCGTTTGACCTGGTCTTTCCGGCTGCGAACGGCAAATGGATGTGTCGCCGTAACTGGCAAAGGCGCGGTTTCAATGTAGCCTGTGAGAAGGCCGGGTTGATGGAAACAGTGACTGTCGACGGTGAAACTTATGACCGCCCAAAATTCCGCCCCTACGATTTACGGCACTTCTTCGCTTCCATGTTGATCGAGAAGAAAGTGAACCTGAAGAAAATCCAGACACTGATGGGGCATACGAATATCGAGACGACGTTAAACGTCTATGGGCATTTGCTTGAAGATGAAGATGCTCCAAAACAGGAAACGGGCTTGCTGGGGAGTTTGCTCGAAAACTCTTGTGGCAAATCTGTGGCGAGTCCTTTGTAACCCGCAGAAATCTGCGGCTTTTAAAAAGCATGGGGTGCAAGGGGTCGGAGGTTCAAATCCTCTCGTTCCGACCATTTAAAAATCAATGACTTAGTAAATAATTCTGGTAAGAAACCTCGTAAAATAGAGTCTTTTGCCACATTTTTTCGATCTTCGCTGACCCGCAGAAATCCGCCCTTTCCTGAATCGATCTGAAATTCCTTGTGGCAAGTTTGTGGCGAGGTCGCCCAGCTTCCGTTGTGGGAAGATGGGCGTTAGGGTCTACCCAAATGTGTATCCGTTGGATACACTCTCGCCATGAAAGATGTAGGGCTACGCATCAGGGTTCAACGGCATCTCCGGGACGCATTCCTGGAGGCTTGTCGTGCCGACGACAGACCCGCCGCGCAGGTGCTTCGCGAGTTCATGCGCGAGTACGTCCGGGAGCGTAGTCAGGCGGATAGCACAGACAATGATGCTGCGACAGACGGTGCGCCCCACCGAGGCGACCAAGAATCGCGGCGCGGCTCGTTAAGAAAGCCTATCAATGAGTGAGACAGCAACGATAGCACAGGCCGAAATTCGAGAAGAGGTGGGCAGACGTTACGCAGGCAAGATCGGCGGCGCTGCCCAAAAGCAGATGGCAAAGTCAAAGTACAAGGCTGACATAGCAGGCGGCTCGCTGAAGCTGCAGGAGAGCAGAATCATTGCTGATCTGCTCCTCAAAGATATGTCTGCGGAAGACTGGCGGCAGGCCATCGAGGAAGACAACGTCCTGCAGAAACGTTCGCCAGGTACTGCAGCGCGGCAGGCATCATTGCTGCGCGCCAGGCTGATGACCATGAGCCCTGAACTTTGGGAGCTGGTTCGCGATGGCTCAAAAGAAACCGCCACCCACGCCCTCCTTGCAGCCGCCGTCAAGCACAGTGCGATCCTTGCGGAGTTTCTGGATCGTGTGGTTCGCGAGCGTTTCAGGACGTTCAAGCATGACCTGCCGCGCAAGCTTTGGGACGAGTTTGTGCTTCACCTACGGGATGAAGACCCGGAAATGCCGGTATGGAACGACTCAACAACCCGCAAGCTCGGTGACAGCGTATTCCAGATACTCAAGGAGGCTGGCTTCATCGCGGACACGAAGAACTACCTCCTTCAGCCGGTTCAGATCGCCCCAGCCGTGCTCACCTATCTTAGAGAGACCGGACAGAAAGATGTCGTCCAGTGCTTGCAGGTGACGCTGTGACTGACCTCGATGAGCGCCTTAACAAAATCCTGGACCGCATCACCTCGGAAGACTTCCTTTCAGGGCGGAATCTCTCGGGTGAGATTCCGTTCTTCGCGTTTGATTACGATCCCAAGTCAGAGCTCGTGGTGCGCGAGCATATTGGTTTCGTGCTCTCTCAGCTCAACAAGCGCAGGCCAGACCTGCGCGTTGCCCATGTAAATCTCTGGGCCTTGCTGGTCGATCACCTCAAGGAGCGCGGCCTCTTTGACAAGGCCATCGAAATGCAGCGTGAAAAGGGGGACGATGCGACGCTTCGTGCGCTTCGTGCTCCGCTGGATTCAGGTAGGGTCGCCAAGGCCATGATCGCGGCGGCTTCGCCAGCCGATCACGACCTGATCATTGTCTCCGGTGTGGGTGCGGCATACCCGCTACTGCGGACACATAATCTGCTCAACAACCTGCACTCGATGATGGGCAGTACGCCGCTCGTGCTGTTCTATCCGGGAAAATACGATGGGCAGAGCCTGAAACTATTCGGCCTTCTGAAAGACAATCCCTACTACAGGGCTTTCAGGTTGGTCGACTAAGGGAGCAATAAATGAAGATCAAAGAACTATTTGAGCGTCCGATTGACCGTTCCATTAATGGTGTCATCAAGGCCGAGCAGTTTGATGCCGAGTCTGTTTGGCAGGAACTTGAAGAGTATGTGGTTACCAAGGAACTGGACGTTCATATCCGGAAGTTCTTTGAGGCATATTTGAACGCGATTACCAGTTCCCGCGACCCTGATGTCGCCAGCAACGTGGGTGTGTGGGTTTCCGGGTTTTTCGGCTCTGGTAAGTCGCACTTCATCAAAATTCTTTCCTACCTTCTGGAGAACCGCGAAGTCACGAAAGGCGGTCAGACCAAGAAGGCCATCGACTTCTTCGAAGACAAGATTCAGGATGCGCTGCTCGCAGCGGATATCAAGCGTGCGGTCGCGAGCAATGTCGATGTGATCCTGTTCAACATCGATAGCAAGGCAAGTAACGCCGACGGTCGCGATGTCATCCTTCGTGTCTTCCTTAAGGTGCTTAACGAACGGCTTGGTTATTGCGGCGACCATCCTCACATCGCGCACATGGAGCGCCATCTTGAGAAGCGCGGCAAATTCGATGCCTTCCAAGATACGTTGAAGGCCGACCACGGCATCGTTTGGAAGCATGAGCGCGATGCGTACCAGTTCCATTCGGACGCTCTTGCCGATGCCCTGTCGAAGACGCTTGGCGAGGACATCAAGGACTCTGATGCGTGGCTCACCCGTTTCGAGCAGGACTTTTCCCTTTCTGTCGAGAGCTTCGCCAAATGGGTGAAGGAGTACCTCGATGCGAAAGGATCGGATCACCGGATTATCTTCCTTGTCGATGAAATCGGTCAGTTCATCGGTCAAGACACCCATCTGATGCTGAACTTGCAAACGATCACCGAGAATCTCGGGACAGCGTGCAACGGTCGCGCCTGGGTCGTCGTGACTTCGCAGGAAGACATGGACACCGTTCTCGGTGATCTCCGCGCAAGCAAATCTAACGACTTCTCAAAGATTCAGGGCCGTTTCCGGACGCGCTTGTCGCTCTCAGGCGCGAACGCCGACGAAGTGATCCAGAAGCGTCTCCTTGCCAAAGTCGAAGATGCCAAGAAAGAGCTTGGCAAAGTCTACGACGAGAAGGCCGATATCCTGAAGAACCAGCTAAGCTTCAAAAATGTCGGTATGACCTTCAAGCCTTATGCGGACCGCGACGACTTCGTCGATGTCTACCCCTTCGCGCCTTATCAGTTCCAGCTTGTCCAGAAAGTCTTCGAAAGCAGCCGTAAATACGGCGCGACCGGCCTGCACCTGGCGAAAGGCGAGCGGTCGATGCTCGACGCTTTCCAGACTGGCGCGCTCGACGTTGCCGATGATGATATCGGTGTGCTCGTGCCGTTGTATCGCTTCTACCCGGCGATCGAGAGCTTCCTCGAAGGAGTCGTGCGCCGTGCGATCGAAGGGGTCAAAAGCAACCCGAGCCTGCAGACTTTCGACGCGCAGGTCCTGAAGACGTTGTTCCTCATCCGGTATGTCGACGAAATTTCGGGGAATATCGACAACCTGGTCACGCTGTTCATCGACCGCATTGATGCAGACCGACTGGCGCTTCGCGGTGAGATCGAAGCCAGCCTTCTCCGCCTTGAGAAGGAGACGCTCGTCAACCGGAATGGCGAGGACTACTTCTTCCTCACCAACGAAGAGCGCGACATCAGCCGCGAGATTAAGGACGTTGACCTCGGCTCCGGCGAAGAAACCAAGTTGCTTGGCGAACTGATCTTCGACGAAATACTGGGTAGTCTCCGCAAATATCGCTATCCGGAAAACAACAAGGACTTTGGCGTATCGCGTCTCTGCGACCTGCATCCCTATGGCAGCCGGAGCGAAGGCGACCTGGTAATCTCGGTCCTGACCCCGCTGTCCGATGAATACAGTGATTTCCATGACGCGCGCTGCATCACGCAGAGCACGATGGATGACGGTCAGGTGTTGGTCCGTCTCGAAGACGACAAAGCACTTGCGAGAGAGCTGCGCACCTATCTCCAGACTGACAAATACATCAAGCGCAAGAACGATGGCACCGCCACGCCAACGACCCTGAAAATTCTTCGGGAGCGTCAGGAGGAGAACCGCGAACGCAAGGAGCGGCTCAAGGTCATCCTCGAACGTCAGATGAAGGAAGCGAAATACTACGCCGCAGGGCAACAACGACCTGCTCCTTCCGGTTCGGTAGGGGCGGCTGTCGAAGAAGCGCTCGGTTATCTGGTGAAAAACAGCTTCCCGAAGCTCAGCTACCTCAAGAACCCTGTCTCGAACGCGCAAGCTGAAATCCGTTCTGTTCTCGCCGCACCGACGCAGGACGGGCTGAGCCTTGATGGCAGCAGTGTCGCGAACGCCGAAGCCTTGAAGGAGGTCGTGAACTACGTCTCTCTCATGGCGGCAAAGTCGCATTCCGTCGTTCTCTACAACCTTGTTGAGGATCGTTTTGGGCGGCGACCCTTCGGCTGGAATGACTGGGAGACGGTCCTTCTTGTTGTCCGTCTTGTCATGATGGGCGAAATCAGCCTCGTCATTGATGGGGACAATACGCTCACGCCGGATGCCATCTATCCCGTGATCGACGGTCCGAACAAATGGCGGCGCATCACCGTTGTCAAACGGCAGACCGTTGACCGTGAGAGCCTGCAGAAGGCCCGTTCCATCGCGAAGGATGTTTTCCAGGCCATCGCGCCGGACGGCGAGGATGCCCTTACCCAGCATGTCCGGAAACATCTCGCTGGTTGGCAATCAGACCTCAACAGCTGGAAGCCGCTTGCCGACACAGGCAACTATCCGGGATCGTCAGCCATCGCGGATGCCCAGGGCGTTGTCGCAAAGGCGCTGAACATTCAGGACAGTTACCAGTTTCTCGGTCACTTCATCGAGTTCAAGAATGAGTTCCTCGAACTCGCCGATGATGTCGCGGAGCTGCGCACCTTTTATGAAAACCAGAAGCCCGCTTGGGAGAAGCTGCGAAAGGCCAAGCTGCGGTTCGACTTCAACCGTCTTGAACTCTTGAAGGATGACGACGCGGCACAGGGCTTGAAGCGCATCGATGACATCCTGACGGCGGACTCGCCTTACGGGATGATCAAGGAAGCTGACACGCTGATCAACCGCGTGGGCGAGATCAACAAGGCCCTCGTAAAGAAGCGCTGTACTCATGCGCTGCAGAAGATCGACGAGCACATTGCACGGGTGAAAGCCGAGCTTGATGAAGTCGGGGCTGCGCCGGAGCTGCGCAACCAGTGTCTTTACGCGATCCAGAAGATCAGAGCCGATGTCGAAACCGAAGATAGTATCGCGCACATCTTCGAGAAGCAGAAAGCCGCGCAGGACGCAGCGGATGATGCGTTCGCCGTCATCGAAAAGGCGGCGAGGAAAGTCGTACCTGTTACGCCGACCGGCACTCCGGCAGGGGGCACTGCCCAGCCGCAACCGGCCACGACGACCGATCCTGTCGTTACGAAAACGCCAGCCCGCAAGCGGCGCATCGTAGAGCCCAGCCGGTTCGCGAAGACGACTTATCTTGAGACCAAAGACGACATCGATGCTTTCCTCGAAACGCTCCGCAAGGAGCTCGAAGAAGCCATCGCTAACAATGAGCGCGTCGAAATACGCTAAGGAACACGACCCAAATGACGATCAATAGAAGCGCTCTCAAGACTTACGCTCCGAAAGCTCGCAAGGACTTCATTGCGGCGATGGTTGCCCGTGCCGCAAAGTTCGGGATCACAAAGAAGCAGACGCTTGAGGCGCGGGAACAGGGCGATCTGATCATCATAGGGTCGGAAGCCTTCCCCAGAAAGATAGCGGAGCCTCGGCGGAAGCTGATCTCCCGTATCAAACTGCACGGCTTTGACCAGGCGATGGAGGAGGTAGCCTACACGTGGTTCAACCGCCTCCTCGCCATTCGCTATATGGAGCTGCACGGTTATCTTGATCACGGTTACCGCGTTCTTAGCCACCCGTCCGACAAAGCGATCCCGGAAATCCTTGAGCATGCAGAGCACCTCGATTTTCCTGGTCTGAACAAGGGAAAGGTCGTCGACCTGAAGCTTGACGGCACAAAGGATGCCGAGCTCTACCGGATGCTTCTGATCGCGCAGTGCAATGCCCTTCACCGGGCGATGCCGTTCTTGTTCGAGCGCATCGACGATGAAACCGAACTCCTGCTTCCAGACAACTTGCTCCATTCGGACTCGTTGATCCGCAAGCTCGTCACCTCGATTGACGAGGCTGATTGGCAAGAGATCGAGATTATTGGCTGGCTCTACCAGTTCTACATCTCGGAAAAGAAAGACGAGGTGATGGGCAAAGTCGTGAAGTCGGAGGATATTCCGGCGGCGACGCAGCTGTTCACCCCCAACTGGATCGTGAAGTACATGGTCCAGAATGCTCTGGGTGCACAATGGATAGCTACCTATCCCGAGAGCCCCTTGAAGGCGGAGATGGACTATTACATCGAGCCTGCCGATCAACCCGATGAGGTGAGGCAACAGCTTGCCGACATCACCCCGCAGGAGCTGAATCCCGAAGAGCTGACCCTTATGGACCCGGCATGTGGCTCGGGACACATCCTCGTTGAAGCCTACGACCTGTTTAAGGCGATTTATCTGGAACGCGGTTACCGGCTTCGCGATATTCCTCGCCTGATCCTGGAAAAAAACATCTACGGCCTCGATATCGATGATCGCGCGGCGCAAATGGCAGGATTTGCCCTGTTGATGAAGGCACGCGCAGATGATCGGCGAATTCTGTCCTCGGACACTCCGCCTGTCCTGAATGTCATGTCTATTCAAGACAGCAAAGGGCTCGATGCGGATGAAATGGCGCGAACACTGGTTCAAGATGGACGCTATGAACTTGTGCCAAGCGATGATCTTTTGCCGGAAACAGTTAAGCAGCCGATGCTTTCGGGCGCACCAGTTGCAGATGACCTTCAGGGCGTGAAGGAAGTCGTTGAGATATTTGATCGGGCAAAAACTTACGGTACTTTGATTAAGGTTCCGCAGTCTGTAACCGAGTTCCTTCCAAAAGTTGAGGCAATTGTTGATCCCTCGTCTGATGGTGGGATGTTTGTGGATAATGCCAAGGCGAAAGTCAGGCTTTTTCTAAAGCAGGCGAAACTGCTTTCGGCAAAATACAATTGCGTAGTTGCGAATCCTCCGTATATGGGAATGGCGGCGGCAAATAGCGATTTGAAGAAATTTCTTTCAGAAGAATACAATTCTGGAAAGATTGACCTGTATTCTGCATTCATCTTGAGGTGCCATGCGCTTACCTCGGGTCGCTTCTCCATGGTTGTTCAGCACAGCTGGATGTTTTTGTCGCGGTTTGAGGGATTGAGGGACTGGTTTCTCTCGAATGCCTCATTGAGCAATGCTATTCACCTAGGGCCTCGTGCCTTCGAAGCTATTAGTGGTGAGGTTGTGCAGTCTGTAGCGTTTTCGGCTGCTGTCGCGCCGTGTGATGGATACCTAGCAAACTACTTTGATGCGACTCGAGGGAATTCTGAAGATAAACGTCAGGGATTCTTGGCGCGACGGCTGCCGCAGTTCAGAATTTCTCAAGGTGAATACAGAGATATTCCGAGATCTAATTTTGTGTATTGGATTGGCGAAAGAACCTCGTCGATCTTCCGAAGCTGCCGCTCCCTAGAATCTTTTGCGAAACCGCGCCACGGCATGGTGACGAGCGATAACGATAGATTCCTCCGCCTTTGGTGGGAGGTCGACTTTTCCAA
Organism: Allgaiera indica; assembly: GCF_900106675.1. Lineage (GTDB taxonomy): Bacteria > Pseudomonadota > Alphaproteobacteria > Rhodobacterales > Rhodobacteraceae > Acidimangrovimonas > Acidimangrovimonas indica. The sequence continues at coordinate 14,432 of NZ_FNOB01000002.1, read as the reverse complement.
TGCAAATCTAAAATGCCATGACCGGGAGGAGTCTGTCTCATCTGGTGCCAAGTGGTTCCCATATAACAAGGGTGGTGGGAACAGAAAGTGGTTCGGACACAATGAGTATTTTGTGAATTGGGAGAATGATGGAGCTGAAATTATTCAGCTTGCCGCTGACAAGTATGGCTCTCCAAGTCGGCAGATTCAAAATACACAATATTACTTCAAGGATGGAATTACGTGGTCTTCGCTAAGTTCAGAGAATATTTCGATGCGTTCAAATGGCCCCGGATTCCTTTTTGACTCAAAGGGGAATTCGATGTTCTTTGACGAGGGGGTTGATCAACGAGTTTATCTAGCGCTTTGTAACAGCTCTGTTGCGGCACACTTCATGCACATGTTGGCTCCCACGTTGGATTTCAATGCTGGCGCAGTGGCTAAACTGCCAGTGCCTGATGAAGTTGAGAATGGCGTTCCGGCGGAGGTAATTTCGTCAGTTGATCAACTGCGCAGCACTTCGCGCGCTGACTGGGATACCTTCGAGACCTCGTGGGGCTTTAAAGGCATAGATTATCTTCATCCGAGACTAAAGGATGATCGCATCTCGGTGAGTATAAGAAACTTTTTGGAGTATTGGGCTCTTCAATCTGATTCGTCTCGCGAGCTTGAGGAAGCTATCAACGAAGCGTTCATAAAGCTCTATAAAATATCGGGAGAAGTGTCTGACCAGGTAACTTTGCGCGAGGTGAGCCTCGCGCGGAACACTAGTTATTCCTACGATAGTGGAGGGAAACCCGAGGAAATAGATGGCCGCGTGATCGGCGATATCGTACGTGAGTTCGTGTCATTTGCTTGTGGCTGTATGATGGGGAGATACAGCATTGCGGAACCTGGACTTATTTATGCCGGTTCCGGAAATGAAGGGTTTGATCCTTCTCGCTATGGCGCATTCCTGGCCGATGATGATGGCATTGTGCCGGTCACGGAGAGCGAGTGGTTCGATGATGATGCAGCGGTAAGGTTCGAGGAATTCCTTAGAGTTACCTGGTCGCCGGAGATGCTTCCCGAGAATTTGCGCTTCGTTGCCGAGAGCCTCGCTGCGAACGGGGGCAATGATCCGCAGAAGACGATCAGGAACTATTTCTCGAAGAGTTTCTTCAAAGACCATCAGAAAACCTACAAGAAGCGTCCGATCTACTGGTTGTTCTCCAGCGGCAAGCTCAAGGCGTTCGAGTGTCTCGTGTACCTCCATCGCTATAATGAGAGCACGTTGTCGCGGATGCGGATGGAGTATGTGACACCGCTGCAAAGCCGCATGGCGGCGCGTATCGATCAGCTTGCTGACGACATCGCGGCTGCCTCCTCTTCGGCTGCCCGCAACAAGGCGCAGAAGGAGAGGGACTTGATGGTCAAGCAGCTCGAAGAGTTGCGAGTCTTCGACGAAGAGCTCCGTCATTTCGCTGACCAGCGTATCACGCTCGATCTCGATGAGGGTGTGAAGGTCAACTACGCCAAGTTCGGCAACCTCCTCGCGGATCGCAAGGCGATCACTGGGGAGAAATAATGGATAGCGCGCAGATCACAGCAAACCTCGGTCGGCTCTTCGCCAAAGGCGCGCGGATCGTGCTTTGGCGCGATGCCGACGGCGAGTTCGAGGAAATGCTGGAAACGCTGAAGATTGACGGCGTTGACCTGCGTCACCTCGGCTCGACACCGGCTCTGGCCCTGAAAACAGAAATCGAGTTGGAGAAGCCGGACGGGTCATTCCTTCTGTACGAAAAGGGCGAGCTTCCCGATCCGGAGAGCGATTGGTTGCTGGACATTCGCTTCTACGCCGAGCTCTTCGCTGCTGACCGGTCGACCCTGATCCTGCGCGAGCTTGGGCTACTGGAACAGAGCCTGCGTGATCATATCGCCGCGCGAGGCAAGTTCTTCGCCAGTAAGGAGCGGCTGGGCCGCGCTGCCCGCTTCATCGAGGTCGGTGATAATGCCGACGCGATTGACCGCGCGCTGATGACGACAATTCTCCGCGCCGACCAGCCCGATATATTCTCTATCGTGCGCCACCTTCTTCATACGCTCGATTCCCATGACCTCGAAGCCGCGCCGACGGCGTGGCAGGAGTTCGAGAAGTACGGGCTGGTCGAAAGCTTCTGGTCTCAAATGCGATCCGTTTTCGGATACGATGACGAAAGTCCGACTCTGAAGGCGCTTGCGATGCGCCTCCTGGTCACAGACCTGGGACGGGCTGTTGATGGCGGTGTGCCCAAAGCCCTCGTCAACTTGGTGTTGCCAAAGAAGGGGGCTGCGAACGCGGTCGTCTGCATCGGGCAGTGGCGCGACAGCGCCAGTCTGCACACTAGCTATGATGCCTTGTCCGGCGCTATCGCTGAGCTCATCAAACTATCTGATCACCTTGGCGGATTGGAAATCGAAGAGCTACGGGAAGCGCGCACCTTCCTGGCGGTCGAGAAATTCATCGCAAGCAGCCTCCGTGACAGGATCGTCGACACTGCCGACACGCTTAACATCGATACCGTTCGCGACATCGTGGCGCGTCGTCAGAACGGTTACTGGGCAAACGCCAAACTGCCATCGTCTCCCGATGCGCCCCGGTCGGCACTGTCGGGGGTCTATGACGCGCTGTTATCAGCTGCCGGTTTCTTTGATCTTCGTAACCAGCATCTCAAGGGATTTGCTTCACTCGATGCCAAGACCCTGTACGACAGCTATACGGCGGAACTGTTCCGCTTCGACCAGCTCTACCGGAAGTTCTGCGAGGCCGCAGATTTGGCGGAAGCCGCAGGCTGGGACATCCTCAAATCGCTTCGCTCCAAGATCGAAGACGTTTACGGAAACTGGTTCCTGGCAGGGCTTGCGCAGCGTTGGGGCGAGCAGCTTGACGGCGGTGGGCTTCTCAAGAGCTGGAGCGTTCACCAGGTCCATCCGCAGCATGAGTTCTTTGAACGCAATGTTGCGCCACGCTTGAAGGAAGCTGAAGATCGCCGGGTGTTTGTGATTGTCAGTGACGCATTCCGCTATGAAGCGGCGCAGGAACTGACCGGCGAACTAAACGGGCGTTACCGGTTCACGGCAACCATCAAGTCCCAGCTAGGTGTGCTGCCGTCCTATACGGGGCTCGGGATGGCGAGCCTTCTGCCCCACACCTCGTTGGCATATAGTGACAATGGAAACGTGTTGGTCGACGGAAAATCCTCAGTCGGCCTGGTCAACCGTCAGAAGATTCTGACGACTGTCGGTGGCACCGCCATTCTCGCCGACGATTTCATGGCAATGAGCAAGCTCGAAGGGCGCGAGTTCATCAAGCCACATCGCGTCATCTACATCTACTACAACCAGATCGACCAGACTGCTGATACAGGAAACGAAGACAAGACGTTCCAGGCCGTCCGTACCACCATCGACGAGCTTGGGAATCTGGTGTCGCGTATCATCAACAATCTGAATGGAAACTACATTCTCGTCACGGCGGATCATGGCTTCCTTTATCAGGAAGGCGCACCCACCGAGACGGACAAGAATCCGATCGCTGACAAGCCAGCGGGGACTGTGATCTCCAAGAAGCGCTATCTGCTGGGCAAGAACCTTCCTGACCACGCCGGTGCTTATCACGGGACGACGGCAGTTACTGCTGAAGCAAGCGGCGATATGGAATTCTGGGTGCCGCGCGGCACAAACCGCTTCCACTTCATTGGCGGCTCGCGCTTTGTGCATGGCGGTGCAATGCCTCAAGAGGTCATCGTTCCCATCATTCAAGTGACACAGCTCAAGGGCAAGAGCGCCGCGAAGACGCGCACACGGCACGTCGGCATCAGCGTGCTCGGCAACAACTTCAAGATTACCACGAGCAGATATCGTTTCAGGCTGATCCAGACCGAGGCGACATCAGAGCGGATCAAGCCGCTGCAAGCAAAGATCGCAATTTGCGATGGGGATGAGCCGGTGACGAACGTTGAGACATTGTCGTTCGAGAGCAGCTCTGCCGACATGAATGAATGGCGACAGGAGGTGTGGCTGACTCTCGCAAGCCAGACCTTCGAAAAGAAGAAACTCTACAACCTGATCGTCCGCAACGCCGAGACCGGTGTCGAGGAAGCGCGGATGGACGTAACCATAGACCTGGCATTCGATAATGACTTCTGAAAACGCAACGATAGGAGAAAATCTTGATGAACAGCTAAACCGGCAATTTGCCGGAAAAGTCGTTCGCAAGGACTTGACGAAACTTCTCAAGGAGGGCGCGAACGTACCCGTTTACGTCCTTGAGTATCTGCTGGGCATGTATTGTGCCTCGGATGACGACGAGATCATCGAAGAAGGTCTGAAGACGGTAAAGACCGTTCTGGCGGAAAACTATGTCAGGCCGGACGAGGCGGAAAAGATCAAATCCAAGATCAAGGAACGCGGTAGTTTCAAGGTCATCGACAAGGTCACGGTTCGCCTCAATGAGAAGCGTGATACCTACGAGGCGTTGCTCTCTAATCTGGGGATCAAGGACGCTGAAGTTTCAGCCAGCGATGTGAAACGCTACGAGAAGCTGCTGGTTGGTGGAATCTGGTCGATCATCACGGTGCACTACTACCATGAGGAAGGGCAGAAGGGCTCGCCGTTCTCGATTGGCGATCTAAAGCCCATCCAGATGCCGAACATGGACATGGAAGAATTCTTCGAAGCGCGCAAAGCGTTCTCCGAAGACGACTGGATCAATGTTCTGCTGCGTTCGACGGGAATGGAGCCGACCGTTCTTGAGCCGCGTGTGCGCTGGCATCTTCTCGCCAGGATGATCCCCTTTGTTGAGAACAACTACAATTGCTGTGAGCTCGGACCGCGCGGGACCGGCAAAAGCCACATCTATAAGGAATGCAGCCCGAATAGCATCCTGATTTCCGGGGGGCAAACTACCGTCGCCAACCTCTTCTACAACATGGGCAGGCGGCAGGTCGGGCTTGTCGGAATGTGGGATTTGGTGGCGTTCGACGAGGTCGCGGGTATTTCCTTCAAAGACAAGGACGGTGTCCAGATCATGAAGGACTACATGGCATCGGGTTCGTTCGCCCGAGGCCGTGATAGCATTCAGGCATCAGCGAGTATGGTGTTTGTCGGCAATATCAACCAGCCGGTCGATACGCTTGTGAAGACAAGCCACCTCCTTGCGCCGTTCCCCGAGGCCATGATCGACTCGGCATTCTTTGATCGTTTCCATGCCTATATTCCAGGCTGGGAAGTACCGAAAATGCGACCGGAATATTTCACAAACCGCTATGGTCTGATCACTGACTATCTTGCCGAGTTCATGCGGGAGATGCGCAAGCGTACCTTTGCGGATGCGATAGATCGCCACTTCAAGCTCGGCAACAATCTCAACCAGCGTGACACGATCGCGGTAAGGCGGACGGTTTCGGGGTTGCTCAAACTTCTGTACCCGCACGGAGAGTTCGACAAGGAAGCCGTGCGGCGTTGCCTTGAGTATGCGCTGGAACTTCGTCGCCGCGTCAAGGAGCAGCTGAAGAAGATCGGCGGCATGGAATTCTATGACGTTCACTTCTCCTACATCGACAACGAAAGCCGTGAAGAGCATTTCGTTTCTGTGCCGGAGCAAGGCGGCGGCAACCTGATCCCCGAAGGGCCTCTGAAACCAGGTGTTCTGCATACCATCGCGACCGGCAGTTCGGGGCATCTGGGGTTGTATCGCCTGGAAACGCAAACCACGGCGGGCAACGGAAAGCTTACGACTTCCGGTCTGGGATCGAATGCAGCTGCAAAAGAAGCGCTGCGCGTCGCGTTTGACTATTTCAAAGCTAACATCTCCCGCGTCAGCGGGTCGATGAAGGCCGGTGACCACGACTTCCATGTTCATTCGGTTGAGCTTCAGAACACCGGACCAACGCGGACGATGACGCTCGCGGGCTTCATCGCTTTCTGTTCTGGGATCATGCAAAAGCCCCTGCAAGGTCAGCTTGTTGTGCTCGGTGACATGAGCCTGGGCGGCAGCATCATTCCCGTGGAAAACTTGGCTGAATGCCTGCAGGTCGCTTTCGATAGCGGCGCGAAGCGGATTTTGCTGCCGATGGCGAGTGTGGGCGATATTCCGACCATACCAGGTGAGCTTTTTGCGAAGTTCCAGACCTCGTTCTATAGCGATCCGGTGGACGCAGCGTTCAAGGCGCTTGGGGTCGAATAGCCTCCAGTTAGTTGCGGCGATCTGGCTGTCCTGATCGCCGTTCGGACTGACTATGCGACCACGTCGCCAAAGATATCTGCGTATATACCCTCGATCCGCCCGACTTCTTCCTCGGTCAGGGCGCTGAATTCGCGCTCGCGGGCGCGGTTTGAAAGGCGACCGTTGTTTTGCTCCAGAAAGCGGAACAATAGATCGACCGTGCTCTCGCGCATTTCAACGAGGGACTCCACCTGACCCCGAAAGGCATCGTAGTTGCGCAGGAAGGCGGTCTCCGACGGCAGGTCTTCTTCGATTGTCTTCTGAACGCAGGCATAGAGAAACTCCGCATGCGGGGTTGCGTCGAAGAACCTGTAGAAATCAGCCGTATCGTTCAGCACCCGCACATTGAACTTGTCCGTCGGCTCCCATTCGATCAGCGGCAGCAGCCGTGCCGAGTAACTTTCGAGCACGGTCCTGTAGTCGTCGATGCGCTCAAGAATCGCTGCCGAAACAGGGAAGACCACTCCTGGCGGGTTGAATCCGCGTTCCGCAAGAACATGGTGGATCAGGTAGCGGTGTAGCCTGCCGTTTCCGTCCTCGAAGGGGTGAATATAGACGAACCCGAATGCAAGGATCGCTGCCGCCACCACAGGATCGGCATGCCGGGCTGCGCCCTGGTCGAAGGCGACCATGCCGTCCGTCAGCGAGGGCAAGTCTTCGTGCCGCGCGCTGATATGGTCGGGAAGCGGCATGCGTGTTTCGCGGTCGTGCTCGCCGACAAAGCCGCCTTCATCGCGGAATCCAAGCCTGATAAAGCGCGCATCGCCAATGACGATCCGCTGCAGGCGCAACAATTCGTCCCGATCAAGCGGCTGCCGACCGGCTTCTCCGATAGCGCGGCCCCAGCGTTGAATCCGGTCCTGCGGCGGGCGTTCACCTTCGATGGCGTAGCTTGAGCGCGAGTCTTTCAACAGCAGGAAGGCAGCTGTCCGCGCAAGCAGGTCGCGCGGGACATCGGCAACGACCGCGCGGGCGCGTTCCGGCAGGTCCATCGCTATGAACTCTTCCAGTCTGGGCGTTCGATAGACCAGCGGGCAGAACTCTCTCGTGCCAGGCATATTGTTTTTCACGCGATAGCGGGGGGCGTTCTCTCCCTCTGTCGCGAATTGCTGCTCCGGATCGATGACCGGCACATAGCGACCACCTTCCGCATCCGGCAGGTCAAGACGCTCTCCGGTCAGCCACTCATACAGAAACCAGATACGACGAGCATAGTTGCCCGTCGGCTTGTTCCTGACGATCTCTTCGATGGCTTCGGGGCCAGTGGCTTCGAACAGTCTTTTCAGGACTGCCAGATCAAGCCCTTCATATTTCAGGGCGAAGGTCAGGTGACCATCTAAGTCCGGACTTGGAGCATGGCGCGGTGTCATGATACGCCAGGCATCATCTTCGACGATCCGGTGATGGCTTCCCGTTGCGGAAAGTCTGCGCGGCAGCGGGACTGCCAGATCATAGGTGTCGATCAACGCGCCGTAGCCTGCCAGCGTTGCGGTCTCCGGAAGGCGACGCTCCTGAAAAATGTTCCGAGGCCCTGAAAACTGTCTCTGCTGCCCGGCTGGCATGAACTTTGTCCCTTCGTCGTGAATTTTGTTCCGGAAACTGCCTTTCCATGAATTTTGATTTTACCACATGAAAAACGTATCTGAATAGTAAAATCTTGTGAAAAATGATCCTGCGGCGCTCTGTGGCTGTCAGAGCGGTCCTTCCGCCTCCGTCCTGCGAGGGTTGACGCTTTGTCTGGCCGAACGCGCCGTCCGGTCAACGGGCTGCCCGCGCCAGCCTGCGCCTTTGGCTCCGGCCCGGGTGGCCCGTGTCCCCGCTATGGCGGGTGACCGTCCGGCTTAAGCCTTCGGCCTTCTTCTTTCGCGTCCTCAAGGACTTACAGCGAAAGGAGAACATCATGACGACCCAAGACACACAGCGGCAAGACATTTACAGCCGTATCACTGATCAGATCATCGCTCATCTGGAGAAAGGCGTGAAACCCTGGACGCAGCCCTGGAACGCCGCCCACGCCGCCGGACCAGTCACCAGGCCGCTCCGCTTCAACGGTGAGCCCTACAGCGGCATCAACATCCTCACGCTCTGGGCTTCGGCGATGGAACGCAGCTTTGCCGCCCCGATCTGGATGACCTTCCGTCAGGCCCGCGAGCTTGGCGGGCATGTTCGCAAAGGCGAAAAGGGCTCTCCCGTCGTCTATGCCAACAGCATCCAGCGCACCCAACTCGACGAAAAGTCCGGCGAAGATGTCGATGTCACCATTCCCTTCATGAAAGGCTACACCGTCTTCAACGTCGACCAGATTGAAGACTTGCCTGCGCACTACTACGCCGTCGCCGATGGCGCGGTAAATCCCGACGAGCGTGATGCCCGTGCCGAGGCGTTCTTCTCTGCCCTTGGCGCGCGCATTCTCAACGGCGGCAATGCCGCCTTCTACCGTCCGGCTTCGGATCATATCCAGATGCCGATGTTCGAAGCCTTCTTCGACGCGCAGGGCTACTACGCCACGCTTGCGCATGAATGCATCCACTGGACCCGTCACCCCTCGCGGCTGGACCGCAGCTTCGAGCAACAGCGCTTTGGCGATGTCGGCTATGCCAAGGAAGAACTCGTCGCCGAGCTGGGCGCGGCTTTCCTGTCCGCCGATCTCGGGCTCAAGCTCGAAGACCGCCAGGACCACGCTGCCTATATCGGCTCATGGCTGCAGGTGCTGCGTGATGACAAGCGCGCCATCTTCGCCGCTGCCGCCCATGCCCAGCGTGCTGCCGATTACTTGCACAAGCTCCAGCCGGTCGAACTTCTGGACGCTGCCGAGTGAGGCAGAAACACCGATCGCCGCATCAGCGCGGCGGTCGGTGATTTCATTGGTCCTACGCGGATTTCCCGATCCTGATGAGATGCTTCATGAAGGAAGAGGTGATCTCGAATATGAACTCGATCTCCTCTTCAATCACACCGTCATTATGCTTGACGTAGCTGTTCTGGTACTTGGCGTAATAGTCCAGGAGCTTCACAAACATATTCGAAAGCTCTTTCGACCCGCCATTGTCGGTGATGAACTTGCCGAGCGCTGAAAGCTGGTTTTCCAGGGACTTGTCGTTGCCCAGAATGGATTTCAGCAGGGATTCAAGGGACAGTCGCAGGTCGTCCAGCAGATTGCGCAGAAACACGCCGCCGTCATATTTCTGGAGGGCGCTGTTGTACGATGCCAGCGCACCGGGGTGCTGGTCGAGCCAATGCTTGGTTTCTTCGATCAGGGTTTCGTTGATATCCGCGCCGACGGCCTCTCCGGCGAACTGCTGATAGCGCGTCACAAGGCGAATTTTCAGGTCATCGCGCTTCTTGTTCCCGGTCGGGGCGAAGGAGCGATGGTCGCAAAGCTCTTTGATGATCCTGTATTGTTGCGGACCCGAGAATGCCTGAAGATTCTCGAACAGTGCCGTGCGCTTGTTCGGAGCGTCGAACGGATAGGTCTGGTGCGGGATGTTCACGTCATATTCGACGGCATAGGCTGCCGTCTCCTTGACAATATTGCTGCCGCTCAAGCCTGAATTCGTGTCCGCCAGGATGTCGGTGGCGTACTGCACGAAAGTCGCCGGGATTTTCTCGTCAAACATGATCTGTCTTGCTGCTCTTACGCCGAAACTACACTTCTTCAGATTCTTCTATCCTACTGCGATTGCGGACAAAACCATTTCCGGCATCTGCACTCCAGCAGCGCTTTCAGGTCAGCGCCGTCGCGCTTGAACCGGTCCGGTACATCGAGGCTGACCATTGGCGTGTCGCTGAGCTCGTCTGCGAAGCGGTCACGCACCTGGTCGGCGTAGCCTTCTTCCATCGTCAGGATCAGATCGGCCCACGTCACCAGCGCGGCTGTCAGCGGCCTGATCGCGTCGCTGCCGACACCGGCGGACATCGTTTCGATGCCGGGGCGGTCGGCAAAGTGCCGCTCCGCCGTCGGGCTTCTGATCAGATTGCTGGAGCAGATGAACAGGACGCGCATGCCTGATCATCGCTGATCCATGCCCGTGCGGGAAGGGCGGCGATGGATGGGGCGATACTGATGTCGCTACCTTTGCCGGGTTTCCTCAATCTCTGACGCTATGTCTGACCGAACGCGCCGTCCGGTCAACGGGCTGCCCGCACCACCCTTGCCGCCTGCGGCCTGAAGCCTTGGCGTAAGGCCGTGTTGCCCGTGTGACCGACCGGCTCACCCGTTCGGTCTTTCGTCTCCGCGTCTTGAGGAAAACCCCGAACAAAGGAGACGAACATGAAACTCTTGACCCAATCCATCCGCGACCAGCTTCTGCGCAATGGTCATCTGCGATACACCGCCGAAGAAGCAGGCGAGGACGAGCCCGACTTTCTGCCCGTCGTCAAACTCTTCACGCCTGATGCCGGTTGCACCTGGTTGCTGACCGAACTCGATCCGGAAGACAACGATATCGCCTTCGGCCTCTGTGACCTCGGCATTGGCTTCCCCGAACTGGGCAGGGTGCGGATTTCAGAGCTCGAAGAAGTGAAAGGCTGTCTCGGCCTGCCGGTCGAGCGCGACCTGCATTTTCGCCCCAAACACACCATCGCGGTCTATGCCCGCGCCGCATGGAATGCTGCCGGTATCACCGAGCGACCTGATGCGCTTCAAGCCGCCGTCGAGACTTTCCACGTGGAAGGTGCGCGATGAGACATTGCGAATATTTCCGGGTCGACTGGCGCGGCATTCTCATCGAAATCCGCTATTGCCCCAACTGGATCGATATGTCCAAGGCGTATGGCTACCAGCTCGCCCATCTCGAAGTCGAAAGCATCGAGCCCGCGAGGGCTGTGTTGCCGATCACCGAGACAGGTTATCGCTCGCACTTCATATCCGACACTGAAATCCAAACCGCCGGTGGACCGGTTGCCTATTTACTCGAAGCCATCGAGCAGGCTGCCAATCATCCTTCTTGGAAACGGCAAGAAGATTCAACGCGTCAATATTCACTGTTCTGAATGAAGGGCGCGTCAGCGCCCTTTTTCGTTGTGCCGCCGGTTAGTTCCGGTTCATGCCGTGCTCGCCGCGCGTCAACAATATCCGCTTCCAAAAGGTCTCGCGCGCGATAATGGTTTCGTCGGGCACTCGGACCGCACGATGCTCCAGAAGCGCGAAGCGGAAATTGGTGCGGCAGTATTCCAGACCCTGCTGCTCAACCAGCCCACGCAACTCCACGTTTCCGCCGTGTCCGGTTTCGGTGTAGGCGCGCCAACGAGACCAGAGCCCCTGATCACCATAGGCGGAGCCAACATAGCGGCGACCAGTGCAAACATCCGTGATCAGATAAATGCCTTTGACGTTTTCCAGTGCCGCGCGCCAGTCGAGGCGGTCATTGCGGATCAGGGTTTCAAGTTCTTCGAAGGCGAGGTCAATGTCTTCATAGCCTGGGAAGCTTCGACCCGAATATGGCTCTCGCAGAATCTCCAGGACTTCGAAGCCATCATAGTGCCGCTCCATCGTCGGACGGGTGGTCCTTTCCCGATACGGATATCGTAACTTCAGGCGACCGGAAAAACCGGTTCCCTGATCTGTCAGTTCCACCTCATAGCGATCAGGGTGACGGTGCAGCACCCGAAAGACCCCGCCAAACATCCAGCAATCGGTTTCATGGTAGAACTGGATCAACGAGAAGATGAGCGGCCTGTTGAAGTCGTCGCGACCGGGCCGGTACTCTTGCCAAGCCTGCCACTCCCGATGGCTGCGCGCCCAAACTTCCAGCGGCTGCGAGTGCCCGTTCCAACGTGCGAAGTGAATCTTGTAGTCACGCTGGTTCTCGATTGGCCATATGTCTCGTAGCAGGATCGGCATTTAAGTCCTTCTGAATCCTATTTCTTCGGCGGCGCAGGAGCGCCAGGACATTCTGCCAATTCCGGCGGCGCTAAGCCAGAACAACAGGCGCGGCACGATCCGGTCCTGTGGACAAAAGGCTGCGCTGAGCTTCCTCACAATCAGCTCTCTCCCTTCGCGTCGGCGAATACATGAATTGCGCCAGGGCGGTGAGCCCGCTGCGAGCGACAGTAGGCGGGGCATCAGCACCGTTGGTCGCGCCGTGTCCAGGTCTTCGCGCACGCGTTCTTCTCTGCAGTGATAGACGGGCGATGTCAGGGTCTATCGGGCAGGCGGCAGGGTGCGCGTCACTGATGTCGCTGTTTCCCCTTTCGCTGCTGTTCCCCTCGAAGGTCACGCCAAACCTGACGGGGCGCGCCGTCCGGTCAATGGCTGCCCGCACCACCCTCCCGCCTGCGGCCTGAAGCCTTGGCGAAAGGCCGTGTTGTCCATTGACCGGTCGGCTTTGCCGCCCCGCCGGACGGAAGGCGTATCGAGGAAAACATCAACCGAAAAGGAGAATACCAATGACGACTCGTAACAAAAACACCCGCCGCACCGAAGCCCGCGAAACCCAACCGCCGAGCCTGATCGCCTACCATGTCAGCGAACGCGGCGAGAAGAAATTCTGGACACGGATCGGCGCAGCCTGGGATCACGAAGATGCCCGTGGCCTGACACTCTAGCTCGAATTGCTCCCCGCCAGTGGCGGTCGCATTGTTCTTCGCGAACCCCGCGATGAAGATGTCGAGCTGATCGAAGAGGAGGGCGCGTAAGCGCCCTTCAAAATGACAGGGACGCGGAATGCCGCGTCCCTGTCAGCCGTTCACCGGCTTAGCCTTCGGCGGGCGACCGCGCCGCCGTTTCGGTTTGTCGATCTTCACGTTCAGCCCTTGCTCTTTCGCAAGGCGCTGAATCTGTTCGATCGCATCCCGCTTGCGCCTGACCGCGCGCTCTTCGAGCAGCGCGGTCACCTCGCTCACCAGAGCCTGCAGCTCGGCATCGGACTTGTCTTGCAGGCGGGGCGCTCGCTCTTGCGGCGCGCCCGCGCCGGTTTCGATTACGAAGTTTGTCGTCATCCTTACTTCCTCCTTCAGAAGGGTATGCCGTCATCGTCATCGCGCGGCGGCGGGTTCTCCGGGTAGTAGGGCATCGGGATATCCAGGCCCCTGATGGCGTGAAGCTGCGGATCGATCATCCGCGCCGCCGCATCGCGCTGCCCCTGTAGCGACAGGCTGATCATCGCCAGCAGCCTGCCGACCGACAGGTCTTCGCCGTCTGACACAAAGCCGAACTGCGCATGTTGCGCGAGGACATCTGTGGCGGCGCACAGCGCGCTGACCGCCTGACGCTCGGCACTGCCCTGGATGTCCCCGAACAGCAATACCTCGGGCTTGATGCCATGTAGCTGCGCGATCTTCCGGAGATGGGTCCGGGCACAGCCTTTTCCGGCAACCAGATTCAAAGCATCAACAACAAGCTCCTCGATGTTCGGGAAAGTCCCAGTCTGCTCGGCGGCATCGGCAAGCCACTCATAGGTGGACTGATGGATTGCAACGGTAATTTCGATCCGTTTCTCGTCCTGAATACGCGGCAACGGGTGGGTAAAGGGATAGAGGGCACGAAGCCGGGCTTGGCTAAGCTGTTTCATTTTCAGTTCCTTTCTTCGTCATCGGTTTCGGGTTGATCATCTTCGGCAGGGAAATCATCGACGTGCCAAACACTCCCGCCGGGGTCTTCGATGAATTGCTCACGCCGCTCGCGCTCGCGTTCGATCTCTCGTTCATTGGGTTTGCGGGGATTGGTCATCGTTCTTCCTTTCAGGGTTTTGGTGGTGGCAGTAGAAGTTGTCTTGCTTTCGCATTCGGCAGGCGCTTGAGCGCGTCCTGTCCGCCCGCCGCCAGAAGCGCCGCGCCGCTGCAGAGGTCTGCCAGCGGCAGTTCGTCACCAAGTCTGATCGACCGCCCGCTTGTGGCTTTGGCAATGGTGTTGAAGGCGGAGACCACTACAGGGTCATCGCCTTCGCGGAAGCAGAAGACGCGCGTCCCGCGATCACGCAGGGTCCAGGACGGCAGCAGGGCGACGTTCTCGCTTTCCTCGAACGCATCGCCGACCATGATCAGCGCGTCGGTCTTCCTGCTATCGGCAGCGAAGGTTTCGAGCGCCGGTATGAATTGCGTCAGGCCGCGTTTGCAGCGCACCGCCGCCATCTTTTTTGCGACCTTCTGCGCATCGCTCTGTGAGCTACCCCCCGAAATTCGGACACTGACATAAGCTACGATTTGCAGTCTGCTGATCTTCGACGAGAAGGAGATCAGAGATGTCGAAACGCAAGCAGTACGCGCCTGA
>NZ_FNOB01000010.1 GCF_900106675.1 Allgaiera indica | reverse complement strand
CGCGCGCACTTCGGGGGAAAACTTGTTCGTCGTCTTGCTCATGATGCTCCATCCTACTCAGGAGTTGGAGCCTCCGGCAAACCCGGCGCGGTTCAGTTTAGCGCAAGATATGCCTCGGCATCGACGAGAAAACACCGAAAGTTCGGGCCGTTGAGTTCACCTGCAGCGACATTGGAGATGCGCTATGCTTCCGGAATTGCTCGAACAGATCCCACCTGAACAGGAGATTGGCAGCGTCACGGCAGGCGGCGCTTATGACGCGTGCAAGTGCCACGATGCTATCGCCGACCGGGGTGCCCATGCCGCCATATTCGCGGCCGGTTCACAACGATCTGGCCTTCAGACAGACGCAGCGTCGCCGTTACGAGGCGTCAGTGCCTCCAGATCGCGCGCGATATCCTCGGCAAGCTCCGCCACCTTCCCCTGCGCGTCGCTACGCTGCGCATAGGCCCGCAGCCCGAAGATCTCGGCCTGCAGGCGGCGCGCCAGGCGCTCGGGGTCGGCGCTATCGGGAAGCTCTCCAGCCGCCCGCGCGGCTGCGAAGGCCGCCGCGAACTCGGCTTCCATGCCCTGCATCATCTCCTCGGTCTGGGGCCGCAGCACCGGGTCGTCATCCGGCGTCTCGAGCAGCGTCTTGACCAGCATGCAGGCCCGGGATGGCGCCGCCTCGGGCCGCACGCAGCCAAGCGCGCGCACATGGGCTGCCAGACCGGCGAGGGGCGATTTCGCCGCTTTCAGGCTCTGCCGCACCTGGTCGCGCGACTGGCCTGCATAGCGCCGCAGCGCCTCGGCGAACAGCGCTTCCTTGGAGCCGAAAGCGGCATAGATCGAGCCGGGACGCAGGTTCAGCGCCGTCTCCAGATCCTTCAACGAGGTCGCGCGATAGCCCTTGGCCCAGAACAGGGCCTGCGCCTTCGATACCACCTCGTCCCTTTCATAGCTGGCCTGCCTACCCATCTTTCTAGCGCTCGTTCTTTTGGTGAGTGATTGCTCAAAATATATCTTGAATGGTCGATCAAGTAAAGCTATGTGCTGCGATGCATATTGAGCATTCACTCAAAAAAGGATGATCCGATGACCGATTTCACCACTCACAGCCTGGATACCTCGCCCGAGAAGAGCCGCCCGCTCCTCGAGGCCAGTTACCGGAGTTTCGGCCGCGTGCCGGGGCTTCATGCGGTGATGGCCGAGGCGCCGGCACTTCTGGAGGGTTACCAGCAGCTGCACCGCCTGTTCTCGCAGGAGACCAGCTTCGATAAGGACGAGATGACGGTGGTCTGGCAGACGATCAACGTAGAGCATGCGTGCCACTACTGCGTGCCCGCCCATACCGGCATTGCCAAGGTGATGAAGGTGGACGACACGATTTCCGAGGCGCTGCGCAACGAGACGCCGCTGCCTAACACGCATCTGGAAGCGCTGCGCGGCTTCACCCTGCAGGTGGTGCGCCAGCGCGGCGAGGTGACCGACGCGCAGGTGCAGCGCTTCCTAGACGCGGGCTTCACCAAGCGGCAGGTCCTTGAGGTCGTGTTGGGTGTCGCGCAGAAGGTGATGTCGAACTACACCAACCACCTGGCGCAGACGCCTGTGGATGCCCCGATGCAGGCCTTCGCCTGGACGAAGGCCGCCAAGGCGTAAACAGGGATCTCCGGCTGCCCGACCGCAACCCCGCGGTCGGGCACGCGACTCGCGGGTACTGCAGCACGCAGTGCCGTGTCGCCAAGCGGGCCTTTGCCTTCTTCCGGGGTGCCTGGGCGGGACATATATTCTAACGTCCATTGACCGCCATTGGC
Organism: Allgaiera indica; assembly: GCF_900106675.1. Taxonomy (GTDB): domain Bacteria; phylum Pseudomonadota; class Alphaproteobacteria; order Rhodobacterales; family Rhodobacteraceae; genus Acidimangrovimonas; species Acidimangrovimonas indica. The sequence goes on along the minus strand of NZ_FNOB01000010.1, from coordinate 148,276 downwards.
CCGAGAACACCTGCGTTGGCACTGTCACGGTAAATCGTAATAGCCAGGAGCACCTTCCGGAGACAGCCTTGGGCCGCCACGATTTCATGCCAGTCGGCTGACGCCTCGGCGCGGAGGGTCTTCAGCCTGCGGCGGGAAATCAGATGGCGTTGGACATTGAAGTGGTTGGCGATGGCAGTGTGGGAAGAGCGGAAACGCTGCTCCGATCCGGGCGACTTGAATTGAATTTGTTGCCGCTCCCGGCGCCGGGTCGGCTGATTCGAAACCTCTGCGCGATTGTTTGACCGCCCGCCAGTGACGTGGCGATCGGTCAGGCCCAACTCGCGTAGGGCGGCGCCGTAGGACCGAAGCCGGTCCGTCACGATCGCTCCCGGGACGTGGCCCTGCCGCTTCAGCAATTTCCGCAGAAACTTGAGTGCCGCTTTCCGACCCCGCTTCGATTGAACCATAATGTCGAGCACCTCCCCCTGGCTCTGTTGCACAAATCCCTGAGGGGATTCATTTTTGAATCCAGGCTGATAGCCGGGTGGCATGAGCGGGCCGACACCCCTGACCTACCAGACCAGGAACTGGCCAGCCTATAGTGAAGCGCTCAAGCGCCGGGGCACGCTGACAATCTGGTTCGATCCCGAGATGAACTGGGAGGCTGCGCCGACCGGCAGGCGTGGCCGCCAGCAGAGCTTCAGCGGTGAGGAGGATCAGAAAACAGTCCGGGGGACTGTTTTCCTGACGAACGCCATCCAGACCTGCCTGTCCATGAAGGTGCTATTCGGCATGGCGCTCGGCCAAACGACCGGCTTCGTCGAGAGCCTGCTTCGACTGGTCTGCCTCGGCTGGCCGGCCTCGACTGGCCGGTGCCCGACTTCAGCGCATTGTCCCGTCGTCGGAAGACCCTGGCGGTGAATATCCCCTGTCGCCGATCCAAGGGCCGCTGCACCTGTTGATCGACGGCACGGGCATCAAGGTCGGGGGCGAAGCTGAGTGGCATGCCCACACGCATGGCGGCGCCAAACGACGGGTCTGGCGCAAGATCCACCTTGGGATCGACGCGCAAACGCCGGAGTTCCGGGCCGTCGAGATCACCGGCGGCCATATCGGCGATGCGCCGGTGCCGCCCGATCCGCTCGACCAGGTCCCGCAGGGCCAGGAGATCGGCAGCGTCACGGCAGACGGCGCGTATGACACCCGGAAATGCCATGACGCCACCGCCGGCCGCGGCGCTCATGCCGTCATTCCGCCCCGCGGGAACGCCAAGCCCCGGAAGCTGATCACTGCCGGTGCCAGGGCACGCAATGAGGCCCTGCGCGCCGCGAGATACCCTGGCCGGCCACTCTGGCGACGATGGAGCAGAGATCACCGCCGAAGCCGCGTCGAGATATGAGCCGGATCAGAAAACGATCCCGGGGATCGTTTTCTGATCCGGCGATTGGATGAACTGCGTGAAACTGCTGGCCAGCGGCTCATGGCCCGGGACTTCGATCGGCAGGTCGCCGAGATCCAGGCCCGCATTGCCATCCTGAAGGGCTGCACCGCACTCGGCAGACCCGTCACAGAGACCGTGGGATAAATCCCTCCAGGAAAAGGAGAGCCTCGCCCATCATCCGATTCGCGCAACAGAGCCAGCTTGAGTAGTCCGATCTGAACACCGGCATCAGGGGCCGACTTCAGCGTAGGGCCGCTGGTTTCCGGCTCTGAGCGCGGCCAGGACGGCGGTCAAAATCGCGGTGATTATGGCTCGGAGGTGGGCGAGGATCTTGCAGATGTCGTACCCGCAGCCGCAGAGGAGGGCGAAGATCGCGTCGCCGATGGTGCCCTTCAGCGGACAGCGGGCGAGACGCCCGTCGGATTTCATGTGGCCGATCTCGGGCTCGATGGCGCTGCGACGCCGGAGCAGCTTCGCGAGAGCGGGCGTGATGCCCTTTCGGGTTCCGCTGATCAGCACCTTCGTCGTCTCCACCCCGTGCCCTCGATAGCCGCGGTCGACCACGGCGAGCGAAGGCTTCTGCTCGGTCAGGATCTCGACCTGCTCGAGCGCTTCCGACAGCGTGTGTCCGTCGTAGGGGTTGCCAGGGAACGCGCGGGTGCCCCCGACGAAGCCTCCGTCGATCGTGGTCGCGATGCTGACCTTGGTGCCGAATTCGTAGCGCATCCGCGCCTTGCCCTTCGAGATGCAGTCCACCTCCGGCTCATGCAGGGCGTAGATCTTGCCCTGGCTCTTCGGCCCCTGGTGCAGGAGCCGGCTGACCAGCCAGAGAGCCTCAACGACGCGGTCTCGCAAGGTGCCGCCCGGGATCTCGTCGAGGTGGCGGCGCAGGTCGCGCATGACACGACCCGTGTAACCCTTGAGCTTTCGCAGCGCCTTGCGCATGCGGCGGAACTGCCGGGCATGGGCGTAGCGACCCACCTGTAAAGCCAGCCGTGGCGCGAGGCGATTGTAGGTCTGCCGCAGCTCGATCCCGGCCTCCGCGGCCAGGGCAACCAGCTGGCGGCGCGCCTTCTCGTAGAGCCGGGCGTCCGTCGGATGGGCGATCATTCCGGGGGCTTACGCGGCTGCACTGCAGCCACGGTCCCCCTTCATATTATCCATGACGATGGTGTCGACCGCGACCCGGGACAGGCTGCCATCGTCAACCGCGCCGGACTTGCGCCCGGCCTCGATTGTCTTCGTCAGCAGCCACTCCGCGTTCGGCGCAGCGCTCGGACCGATGGCGCGCGGCGCCTTTCCCTCGCCGATCCGCTTGCGCCACCGCACAAGCGACGAGGGATCGATCGGCGGGCGGTGCTGGAGTGAGGCGGAGATCAAATCGATCCAGTGGATCGATTTGCCGCCGAACGGTCTCACCGGTGAAGTGTTGGTAGTATGGGTTTTCCACCCAGCGTGCGATCACCGCCTCATCGGAGAGCCCGTAGGCGTGCTGAAGATACAAGAGGCCGGCCACCAGCCGGGGCGATGTCGCCGGTCGGCCAGTCGTCGACGGGAAAAACCCGGTCCATTCACTCTCGAAGAACTCCCAGTCGATCAGCTCTGAAAGCTTCGCCAGTTCGTGGCGCATGTCGATCATGTCGACCAGGCGGGGGCGCAGGAGATCGTCTTGTTCCTCGGGGCGCGGACGGTGCTTCATCACGGCTTCCAAATCTGCAAGGTTTTCAAAGAAATCATATGAAACCTTGAAGCCAAAGGCGACCCGAAGGCCACCTGAATCACGCAAAATCAATGCCGTAGGCATTGTTCAGGCCGGACTGAGTAAATCGGGCTCCGCCACGAAGATGCGATCTCCCCGCGCGCGATGCGCGGCAACACCCCATTTTCGAACCAGGCAGTCGTGGGCCCCGAGTTCAGCAGCTATGTCGCCGGGCGTATCTCCGCCTTCCTCGATGCGCCGCGTTGCCTCTCGTTTGAGGCCATTCGGCCAGACGTTCTTCCCCGCGGGGCTCGTCTTAATTGTGAACCCCGCACCTCTCGGTCTGCCATCTTCGCCTCCTGTGCTCGTCTGGAGCTACAGATATCACGGCGGCCAAATGACTGTGCAGGGGGCAAAATGTGGGCCACATGCGACGCTTACCCTCAAGGTGTGAGGATCACCATTGCGACCAACCCGGTCGGAAAGAATGTCTGCGTTCGGCATCCTGATCTCCATCCCGCTGGCGACATCACCGGCGGTTCGGGGTGCGCCGACGTCAGAAATCGACCTCGATGGCGGCGCCCTTCTCGACGGCAAGCGCGACCACGGATGCGGCAACGGCAAGGTCCTGAAGACCGACGCCGGTGCCATCGAACAGCGTGATCTGCTCTTGCGACGTGCGGCCCGGCAATGTGCCGTTGATCACCGCACCAAGCTGCGCGATGTCGCTTTCCCCGATCAAACCTTCCGCAATGGCATGTTGCGCTTCCCCGATCGTGACGGACTGCGCGATTTCATCGGTGAAGACGGTCGCGCGGGCAAGCAATGCCGCCTCGACTTCCTGTTTGCCCTTGGTATCGGTCCCCATGCAGGCGACGTGGCAGCCGGGGCTTACATGCTTTGCCATCAGAGAGGCCGCGTAGGCCGAGGTAATCGAGATGATCACATCCGCTTCGCGCATACCGTCAAGTTCGACGGCTTCGAACGGCACCCCCGCTTCGGCCGCGACCTTCTCGATCCTTGGCAGCATTTCGGGGTGATAGTTCCAGCCGATGACTTTCTCAAACGCGCGTTGCTCCAACGCGGCGCGCAACTGGAAAGTCGCCTGGTGGCCGGCGCCGACCATGCCCAGTACCTTTGCATCCCGGCGAGCCAGATGCTTGATCGAAACGGACGAGGCCGCCGCGGTGCGCAGGGCGGTCAGCAGGTTGCCCCCCACCATCGCCTTGACCATGCCGGTATCGGCGTCGAACAGGAAAACGGTGGACTGGTGATTGATCAGCCCGTGCCGTTCCAGGTTGTTGGGCCAGTAGCCGCCCGCCTTGAGGCCAAGCGTCAGACCCGCCCGATCGAACCCGCCCTTGAAGCCGTATAGCGCATCTTCATGCCCGATAGCTTCGCGTATGACGGGAAAGTTGTAGGCATCCCCCGACGCCATGGCGGCAAAGACCTTTTCGACGGCGTCGAAGGCCGCTTCTCGGGTCATCAGGTCGGCAATTTCGCGTTCGGGTACGATCAACATGTCTTCTTCTCATTCGTTTCGCTTTGGGAACCCCCGTGCAGCCCGCCACCGCGGCTCGCGGGCCGGAGGTGCTTTCGGGCCCGGCCGGCAAAGTAATCTGAAACGGAGGCGTCGTTGGTGCGCCTGCGTGCCTGTGCCGGAAGCTGCGCCCGCACACGGGCGATGATCCGGCCGCTCAAGGGCCGGACCTTCCTGCCTTGATGGGGGTGGATCAGTACGCACGCCCGCGCGCAGAGACAGGCCACAGGCATTCCACCTTGCCGTTCCGCAATCCGACATACCAATCATGAACGTTGGCGGTCGGGTCGCAGTGGCCCGGCACGAGTTTGAGCTTCTCGTTGATCTTCAGCACGTTCTTCGGATCCAGGACGACGCCGTGCTCGTCCGAGCATTTGATGTATTCGATGTCATCGCGACCGTAGACGACGGGCAGGCCCGAATCGACCGACTGGGCCTTGAGGCCCGCATCGACGACGGCGCGGTCCGGCTTGGCGTGGCTCATGACCGAGGTCAGGATGAAGAAGGCGTTTTCCCATTCGCCCTGGTCGATCCGTTTGCCGTCCTTGTCGTGGATACGGCCGTAATCGGCATCCATGAAAGCGTAAGAGCCGCATTGAAGCTCGTTGTAAACGCCCGAATTGGATTCGAAGTAGTAGGAACCGGTGCCGCCGCCGCCGACGATATCGCACGCCATGCCTTCGGCCTTGAGCGTGTCGACCGCGTCCTTGACCATCGCAACGGCGACGTCGATCTTCGCTTTGCGCTCCTCATAGCTTTCGAGGTGCTGCATCGCGCCCTGATAGGCTTGGATGCCGGCGAATTTCAGACCGTCGGCGGCCTCGATCGCCTTGGCGATCTCCACGACCTCGGGCGTCGTTGTCACGCCGCAGCGGCCCGCGCCGCAATCGATTTCGACCAGACATTCGATCTGGGTGGCGTGCTTGCGCGCCGCCGCCGACAGATCTGCGACATTGGCCAGATCGTCCACGCAGACGATCGTGCGCGCGCCCAGCTTGGGCAGGCGCGCCAGCCGGTCGATCTTTGCCGCGTCGCGCACTTGGTTCGAGACAAGAATGTCCCTGATCCCGCCGCGCGCGAAAACCTCGGCCTCGGATACCTTCTGGCAGCAGACGCCACAGGCGCCGCCCAACTCTTGTTGCAGCTTCTGCACATCCACCGACTTGTGCATCTTGCCATGCGTGCGGTGGCGCATGCCGTGTGCCTTGGCGTAATCGCCCATCTTCCGGATGTTGCGCTCCAGCGCGTCGAGATCCAGAACGAGGCACGGGGTCTGGATCTCGGCTTCGGACATTCCGGGTTTGGCCGGGATGTCAAAGCCAACTTCGAATGCGTCGAGATCGGTCATGTCTTTCATGTCCATACTCCTTGGTCGGTATTCAAGTCTTCAGGGTCCAGGTCAGGCGGCGCCGAGCCAGGGCAGCTTGTCCAGGTCGACGTTGCCGCCGGTGACGATCAGGCCGACGCGCTTGCCCCGGAACGCTTCCGGGTTCTTCAGGACGATGGCCAGCGGCACGGCCGAGGACGGCTCCATCACGATGCGCAGATGCTTCCACGTCAGCTTCATCGCCGCGATGATTTCGGGATCGGAGGCCGTGTAGATTTCGCTGACATGGCTCGACACGAAGTGCCAGGTCAGCTCTTTGAGCGGCACCAGCAGGCCATCGGCGATCGTCTTCGGGGCGTCATCGGCGATGATGTGGCCGGCCTTGAAGCTGCGATAGGCGTCGTCGGCCTGCTCGGGTTCGGCGGCGATGATCTTGGTTTCGGGCGCCAGCGTCGACAGGGTCAGGCAGGTGCCCGAAACCATGCCGCCGCCGCCGATCGGGGCCACGACCATGTCGAGACCATCGGTCTGTTCGATGAATTCCTTCGAACAGGTGCCCTGTCCCGCGATGACGCGCGGGTCGTTGTATGGGTGAACGAAATCGCCACCGGTTTCTGCCTGCACCTTGGCAAAGGTTGCTTCTCTGGCGCTGGTCGAGGGCTCGCATTCCGTGATCTTGCCACCGTAGCGGCGCACCGTATCCTTCTTCGCCTGGGGGGCGGTATGCGGCATGACCACGTTGCAGGGGATGCCCCGGCGCATCGCGGCATAGGACAGGCACGAGGCATGATTGCCCGACGAATGCGTCGCCACCCCCTTGCGGGCCTGCGCGTCATCAAGGCCGAAGACCGCATTCGCCGCGCCGCGCACCTTGAACGCGCCCGGCTCCTGGAAGTTTTCGCATTTGAAGAACAGCTCGGCGCCGGTCAGCTCGTTCAGGTAGTCGGAGGTGCGGACCGGCGTGCGACGGATATGCGGCGCGATCCGCTTGTGCGCGCCGAGCATGTCCTCATAGGTCGGGATATAGATCTGGTCCCTCATCACGCGGCATCCTTCCGCGCCACGGCGGCGTGGCCGCGATAATAGTCCTGCGCGGCGGCAACCCCAGAGCCGAGTTCGATCTTGAGGCCGAGATCCGCCATGCACATCTCGGCGGTGGCGATGCCGGACAGCGCCATGACATCGGTCAGGCTGCCCAGATGGCCGATGCGGAACACCTTGCCGGCCACCTCGCCCAGGCCGACGCCGAAGGCGACGCCGTATTTGTGGGCGGCGTGGGTCACGATGTCGGTGGCGTTGAAACCTGCCGGGGTGCGGACCGCGCTGACCGTGTCGGAATAGACGGAAGGATCCACCGCGCAAAGTTCCAGCCCCCAGGCCCCGACGGCGGCGCGGACGCCTTGCGCAATGCGGTGATGCCGGGCGAAGACGTTTTCCAGCCCTTCTTGCAACAGCATTCCGCAAGCCTGATTGAGGCCATTCAGCAATCCGACGGCGGGCGTGTAGGGATAGCCGTTGTTCTTGTACCCCTTGGCCATGTCATTGACGTCGAAGAAGGTGCGCGGCAGGGTGCTTGTGCGGGTGGCGTCCATCGCCTTCTCGCTGAAGCCGACGATGGCGAGACCGGCGGGCAGCATGAAGCCCTTCTGCGAGCCAGCGACAGCGACATCCACCTTCCATGCGTCAAAGCGGAAATCGATCGACGCGATCGAGGACACACCATCGACGAACAGCATTGCAGGGTGGCCTGCCTGGTCGAGCGCCCGGCGCACGGCGGCTATGTCCGACTTCACGCCGGTGGCGGTCTCGTTGTGCGTCGCCAGCACGGCCTTGATTTCATGACCTTTGTCCTTGGTCAGAATCTCTTCAAAGCGGTCCGCCGGAAGGCCTTCGCCCCAAGGGGTTTCCACGACCTGCACGTCCAGGCCATGGCGCCGGCACATGTCGATCCACCGGTCGCTGAACATGCCGTGGCGGGCGGCAAGCACCTTGTCACCGGCGGACAGGGTGTTGCTTAGCGCCGTCTCCCAGCCACCGGTACCGGTGGACGGGAAGATGAACACCTCGGCGCTTTCGCTTTTCAGCACCTTTCGTACGCCCTCGCGCGCGGGGTGCAGGATCTGGCCGAACAGCGGCGAGCGGTGGTCGATCGTCGGCATGTCGCAAGCCTTGCGCAGGCTTTCGGGGATATTGGTCGGGCCGGGAATGAAAACAGGATTCTGAAAGCTCATGCAGGGTCTCCTTCGGTCGCTGCCCCTACAATACAAGCTGCGCGACCCTGCCGATATTTTTTTGAAATTGATTTTCACTTTCGTGGAGTCTGTATTAATGTATTACTATCCAGCAGGTTATGTTTTTCATATGGCGAAGTGATCTTTCATCCGGGCCAAGGGGGTCTTATGAAATCGCAAGCGAACGCCTCTGGGGGCGGCCGAAGGGCGCGCGGCAGGCCGCGTGGCTGGGACGACAAGACCGCGCAGAACACGATCAAATCTCTTGATCGCGCGATGGAGGTCTTCGAGTATCTGAGCGAAGCTCAGGGCAAGCCGCTGACGATGCTTGCCGATGAAATGGGTCAATCCCCCGCGACGGTCTACAGGATCCTTGTCACGCTCGAGGGCCACAGGCTTGTCGAATTCGACCATGAGGAACAGGTCTGGCATATCGGCACTGGCGCTTTCGTTATCGGGGCGCGGTACCTGCGGCGGACAAGCCTGGTGGATCGCGCAAGACCAATCATGCGCAAGTTGATGGAAGCGACGGGCGAGACCGCCAATCTGGGGATCGAAAGAGAAGCCGCCGTTCTGTTCCTGAGCCAGGTCGAAACCCACGCGAATATCCGCGCCTTCTTTCCACCCGGGACATTGTCGCCGATGCATGCATCCGGCATCGGGAAAGCTTTGCTGGCCCACATGGACGAGGATCGGCTGGACAGATTGCTTGCCAGAACGGATTTGCAGGCCTTCACCGAACACTCGATCACCGACCGGTCGGCGCTGAAGGAGGATCTCAAGACCATTCGGGCCCGCGGATTTTCGGTCGACAACGAAGAGAAGAACCTGGGAATGCGTTGCATCGCGGCCCCCGTCTTCGACATGAACAAGGAGGCCGTCGCCGGCATATCGGTGTCCGGTCCGACCCACAGGGTCGACGAAGCCGAGATCGAGCGACTAAGCAGTGCGGTTATCGGCGCGGCTCATCAGTTGACGCTGGCAATCGGCGGTGGCGCAACCGAGCCGCGGTCATGACATGGATCGGCCCCGAACGGGACGCTGTGAACAGCCTGCGCGCATCGTGTGGCAGGCTGCCTTCAGCTTCGGTGAGGCCTGGTTGGGCAGCTGCACGGTGCAGAACCCGCGAGATCGGGCCCCATGAGAAACAAGTTTGCGAAAACGAAGCGTTACGTCTTCTCAGCCGTGCGACGACGGGCGAGTCCGCAGCTCAGCCGAGCAGGCTGTAATGCACCTCGGTCGGGGTGCAGGCGGCGCCGTTGATCGGGATCATGTCTTGCGGGCATGCAGACAGCACGACGACGCAATCCATCGCGGCCCTAAGGGTCACATAGTCGCCGGGCTTGCAAAGCGGTGCACCCCAGATGACGCCGCCGTCGGGGCCTATCGGAATGTTCATCCAGAGGTTTAGCGGGCTGGGGCATACTGGCGCCTCCAGACCCACCTCGGCCAGTGCGCTGGCAAGGTTGTCGGTGCAGTTGTCGTGATCGTTGTCGCAGCCGAGCAGCGCGTAGCGGTGGCGGTCGCAGGCCGCGATCACCGTGTCATGGCGCCCGGGGGAGGTATCCCGTTCCAGCGTCAGGATCGGTCGGCGGTGGTTGGTGACCAGCGCATCGCCTTCGGCCGGAAAGATGCTTTCGAGCGTCGCGTGCAGGTGCGCCATCGACATGAACTCGGTCATATCCGCGGCGTTGAAGCACCAGGTATCGACCACCTGTTGGCCATGGGTGTTTATGATTTGAATCGCCTGCCCTTCGGCCAAGGAAACGGCGCGCCCGCGACGCGCCGGAACCAGGTGAAGCTCCCTTGCCATTCTCGATCTCCGTCCTTGGGCAGCAGCGCGACCCTTCCGCGAACACCTTCGCCGTTGGCTTGGTCAGCGTCAATCTGAAGCACGACCGCAGAGAGGCCCTCCTGAAGGATCGCTGGCGGCAACCCCAAGGCCGCTTCCGACCATTGGCCGAGCGAAGCCGGCACCCGAGGTTCGAAGGCTGCCCCAAGCCGACGGAACTGCTGCCGGTTCGGTGGACGCCGGGTCAGGTTTGCACAGCCCACGCGTCGAACGCCGCGGGATGGGGGACCGAGCGTGGCATGGCGCTGCGGCGGAACGAAAAAGCGCGGGATGCAATCGGATATACCGGGTCGGGCGGCGCCGCGGAGGCGAGGGGCCTTGCGCGTGGCCCTCGGTCTTCGGCGGCGACAAGAAGCGCGACACTGCTCGAATGGCTCGTCTTGCAAGGCTGCCCGCGCCGATCGGTTTGCGCCCAACTCGGACTGGCACCAACCGGATGGCAAAGCAGCCCCCCTTTCGGCGCCGCGATTTGACCCATTGGCCTGGACGAGACCGGGGCTAAGGACGCCGTTCTCGCGGTGCATGGAAGCGTTGCCGGTCTCGCCGGTCCCGCCAAGGCTGGCGGCGGCGAAGACGACGATGCAGAGAGCACGACCACTTGCGCAAATCCCCGATTTCGGCTCTTGATCGCGACCATGATCGGACCCCGTTATACCCCGCTTGTCGCCAGCCTGCCCGAAACCGTTCCCTTCGTCGGCCCCGAGACGCAGGAGCGACTGCGCGGCCGCCCGTTTCGCGCCCGGATCGGCGCCAACGAATCCGTCTTCGGGCCCTCGCCGCGTGCCGTGGCCGCGATGCGGGCCGAGGCGAACGAGGTCTGGAAATACGGCGACGCCCAGAATCACGAACTGAGACAGGCCCTTGCCGCCCATCACGGCGTGGCCGCCGAGAACATCATCGTGGGCGAGGGGATCGACGGCCTTCTTGGCTATCTCACCCGCCTGGTGGTGGCGCCGGGCGACGCGGTGGTCACCTCGGATGGAGCCTATCCGACCTTCAACTACCATGTGGCGGGTTTCGGCGGTGTCCTGCACAAGGTGCCCTACCGCGACGACCGGGAAGACCTCGAGGCGCTGATCGCCAGGGCGCGCGACGTGGCGCCGAAGCTGATCTATCTGGCCAATCCCGACAACCCGATGGGTACGGCGCATCCCGCCGCATCCGTCGCCGCGATGGTCACCGAGGTGCCAGAGGGCAGCCTGCTGATCCTGGACGAGGCCTATATCGAATTCGCCCCGGATGGCCTTGCGCCCAGGATCGACCCCGCCGATCCTCGGGTGATCCGGATGCGCACCTTTTCAAAGGGCTACGGCATGGCTGGCGCGCGCGTCGGCTATGCGATCGGGGCCCCCGACCTGATTGGTGCCTTCGACAAGATCCGCAACCATTTCGGGATGAGCCGGATCTCTCAGGCCGGGGCCCTGGCCGCGCTGGAAGATCAGGCCCACCTTGCGCAGGTCCGCGCCCAGGTCGCCGCCGCGCGCGACAGGCTGGCCGCCATCGCGGCCGAGAACGGGCTGGCCGCATTGCCTTCGGCCACCAATTTCGTCGCCATCGATTGCGGCGCCGACGGCGATTTCGCCCGCCGCGTGCTGGCCGAACTGGTCGCGCGCGATATCTTCGTGCGCATGCCCTTCGTTGCGCCGCAAGATCGCTGCATCCGCGTCAGCTGCGCGCCCGAAACAGAGATGGCGGCCTTCGCCGAGACGCTGCCCCAGGCGCTGGCGGCGGCCCGCGCGGGCTAGGGCAGGGGGGCGCGCGGCGTAGCATCCGCCACCGCTAGGCATTTCTTAACGCCCACGGCCTAGGTTTCCCTGCAAATGGAGGGATGCCTATGCACGGGCTGGTCAACCGCTCGATCCAATCCTTTCTGCGGGACACATACGGTCCCGCCCTGTGGCACGCGGTTGCGCGCTCGGCCGGGCTCGGTTTCGACAGTTTCGAGCCGATGCTGATCTATGACGACGCCTTGACCGAAGCGGTGCTGGGCGCGGCCGCGCATCACCTCGATCGGCCGCGCGACTCGGTGCTGGAAGACCTGGGTACCTACCTTGTCTCGCATCCCCATCTTGAGCCGCTGCGCCGGTTGCTGCGATTCGGCGGCGTGGATTTTCTGGACTTCCTGAATTCGCTGGACGATCTTCCGGGGCGCAGCCACATGGCGGTGCCCGATCTTGATCTGCCCCAGCTGGAACTGATCGAGGAGGGGGGCGATCACTTCACCCTGATCTGCTGCGGGGGGCCAAAGGGGTTTGGCCATGTGATGGTCGGGATCCTGCGGGCGATGGCGGATGATTACGGCGCGCTGGCCATGCTGGACCATAACGGATGCGAACGCGGCTGCGAACGGATCCAGGTTCATCTGCTTGACCATGCCTTCGCCCAGGGCCGCCACTTCGACCTTGCAGCCGGGAGCACCGGATCGTGAGCGCGCGGCCAGAGAATGGCGCGCGGCCGCTTTCTGCAGCCGCGGCCCAACGCCTGCGCCCAGCCGCGGCTTGCGTGACGGATACGCTTGGCCTGACATCGATCGCGCTGGCCCGGTTGATGCCGATGTACCTGTGGTTGGGGCGCGACGGGCTGATCCGCGGCGCGGGGCCGACCCTGGCGAAGATCCTGGCCGGGCCGGATCTGTCGGGGCGGGATTTCTTCGCAATCTTCCAGGTGCGGCGTCCCCGCGGGATCAGCGGCATGGCAGGCCTGTCGCGCCATGCCGGCGCACGCCTTCAATTGCGCCTGCGCGATGGCCCGCGCACCGGCTTCCGCGGCTTGGCGGTGCCGGTTGCCGGCCAGGGCGGGATGCTGATCAATCTGTCCTTCGGCATCGCGGTGGGGCAGGGCGTGCGTGTCCATGCGCTCACCAACGCGGATTTTGCGCCTACGGATCTGGCCGTCGAGCTGCTTTACCTGACCGAGGCGAAGGCCCTGGTCATGGAAGAACTGAACGACCTCAACCGTCGGCTCGAAACCGCCCGCCGCGACGCCGAGACCGAAGCGCTGACCGACACGCTGACCGGGCTGGTCAACCGCCGCGGCTTTGACCAGGAATTGGAAGCCCTGATCCGGCAGGGCGGGCCCTTCGGGTTGATGCATCTGGATCTGGACTACTTCAAGCAGGTCAACGACACGCTGGGCCACGCCGCCGGCGATCATGTCCTGGGTGCCGCCGGCCAGCGCCTGCGGGGCGAGATGCGTAGCATCGACATGATCGCCCGGGTCGGCGGTGACGAATTCGTGCTGCTGCTGCCCGGGATCGACCGGGCCGAGCGGCTTTCGGCGATTGCCGAGCGCGTGATCGCCCGGCTGAGCCAGCCGATCGACTATGCCGGGGCGCCGTGCCGCATATCGGCCAGCGTCGGGATTACCCGGTCCAGCGCCTATGATGCTCCGGTCGCGGCCCGGATGCTCGCCGATGCCGATGCGGCGCTCTACGCTTCGAAGCATGCCGGGCGGGGGCGCTGGACGCTTTGGCATGATCCGGGGAAAGGCCCGCCCCGCAGCGGCTGAACCCCCCCGTTCCCCCCCAGTTCCGCGCCCCGTTTCGCGCGACCCGTCGCTGTCCGGTCCCCCCGCGGGCTCTGACAGGCCGGGCAGGCGCCACGGCTCTTGCGCTTTCGCGGCGGGGGGGCGTTGCCCTTGGGGCGTCGATGCGCAAACGTCCCGACGCGCCGAATCGGCCGCCGGAAGGGGATGACGATGCAAGCTATCAGCGATATGCCGGCCGCCGAGGCCGCCGCGATAGAGGTGCTTTTCACCGATATCGACGACACGCTGACCGAAGACGGCCAGTTGCCGGCGCTCGCCTATGCCGCGCTTGAGGATCTGGCGCGGGCGGGTATCGCGGTGGCGCCGGTCACGGGGCGCCCGGGCGGCTGGTGCGATCTGATCGCCCGGCTTTGGCCGGTCGCCGGCGTGGTGGGCGAGAACGGCGCCTTCTATTTCGCCTATGACCGCGCCGCGCGCCGGATGCGCCGCGAATTCGTGGCCGGCCCCGAGGAACGGCGCGCCAACCGCGCCCGGCTCGACGCATTGGCGATGCGCATCCTCGACGAGGTGCCGGGAGCGGCGATTGCCTCGGACCAGCTTTACCGCGAGGCCGATCTGGCGATCGATTTCTGCGAAGACGTGCCCGCGCTGGACCGCGCCGCCGTGGCCCGGATCCAGCAGCTTTTCACCGAGGCCGGGGCGGTCGCCAAGGTGTCCTCGATCCATGTCAACGGCTGGTTCGGGGACTATGACAAGCTGACCATGTGCCGCCGTTTCGCCGCCGAGGTTCTGGGCCGCGACATCGATGCGCAGAACGCGCGCATGGCCTTCGTCGGCGACAGTCCCAACGACGCGCCGATGTTCGGCTTCTTTCGCAACAGCTGCGGCGTGGCCAATGTTCTGCGTTTCAGGGAACAGCTGGAGGCCGAGCCCGCCTATGTCGCGCGGGCCGAGGGCGGGGCTGGCTTTGTCCAGATCGCGCGGCACCTTCTGGGCGCGCGCGGGGTGTGAAAGGCGGGGCGCCGCGTCAGGGCGCCCCGGCCGATGTCAGCGCGCCGTCTCGCCCCGGCGGCGCACCACCACGTCCACCGTGATCGCGGCCAGCAGCACCAGCGCGGTCGCCATCAGCTGCACTGCCGCCGGAAGACCCAGCAGCGCCATGCCGTTGACGATTGCCGCGATCACCACGCCGCCCAGAACCGCATGCAGCGGATGGCCGCGCCCGCCGAACAGGCTGGTGCCGCCGATCACCGCGGTCGCCACGACGTAAAGCACGATCGTGCCGCCGTCGAAGCTGGTCGAGATCGACTGCAGGCGCGAGGCATAGATGATGCCCCCCAGCCCCGCCGTCGCCGCGGCCAGCGTGAACGCCGCCATGCGGATCCGGCTCAGGTTGATCCCCGCGCGCCGCGCGGCCTCGGCATTGCCGCCGATCGCCAGGACGTAGCGACCGAACCGCAGCCGTCCCAGAACGAAGCTCCAGACCGCGAGCACGGCAAAGACGATCGGGATCACCCAAGGCATGCCGTTCAGCGGGAAGGCCGGCACACCGCGATTGGCGTTCGAGATCAGCACCAGAACCACGCCCGCGACGATCGCGACGCCGATCTTCGTCAGCGTCAGCCCCATCGGCGGGGCGACCAGGCCGCTCGACCGGCGCTTGGCGTCGCGCAGGAAGGTCAGTACCGCGAAGACCGCCAGCACCACCGCCGTCAGCCCCCAGCCCATCGCGGGGCTGAGCGTGCCGTTCGACAGGTTGTTGATGGTCTGGCTCTGGATCGGGATGGTCCCGCCCTGGCCCAGCAGCTGGATCATGAGGCCCTGAAAACCCAAAAGTCCCGACAGCGTCACCACGAAGGATGGCAGCCGCAGCTTGGTGATCAGAAGACCCTGGATCGTGCCCAGCGCCCCGGTCGCCAGCAGCGCGGCCAGGATCGCGGCCCACCAGGGCCAGGCGACCGAAGGCTGCACCAGGATCGTCGCCACCGTGGCGCCGATCCCCGCGACGAAGCCCAGCGACAGGTCGATCTCTCCCAGGAGCAGCACAAAGACCTCGCCCATGCCGATCAGCATGAAGACGGCGCCCTGCACCAGCAGGTTGACGATGTTGCCCGAGGACAGGAACTTGTCGTTCTGGCTTTGGAACAGGATGGCGATCAGGATCACCCCCAGCACCACCGGCAGCACGCCCGATTGACCGGCCAGAACCTTCGACCAGACGCCGCGCAGGTATTGGCCGAAGCTTTCCTCGCGCCCCGCGCCGACCACCGCCGTCGTGGCCTTGCCCGCGCCCGACGCCAGCGCCTCGGCATTTTCTCGCGCGTTTTCATGCGCGATCGACGGCGCAGCGGTCGCCTGACCGGGCGCCACCACGTGATCGGATTCGCCGGTGGTCATCAGTTCCACCACCCGCTGGGTGTCGAACGCCTCGACCGGGCCCTGACCCGCCATCCTGCCCAGGCGCAGCACCGCGATCCGGTCGGCGACGGCGAAGACGTCGTTGAGGTTATGCGAGATCATTACAACCGCAAGGCCCTGATCGGCCAGCCGCCGCACCAGTTGCAGCACCTGACCCGTCTGGGCGACGCCCAGCGCAGCGGTGGGTTCGTCCAAGATCACCAGCTTCGAGTTCCACATCACCGCCTTGGCGACGGCGATGGACTGGCGCTGCCCGCCCGACAGCGCCGCCACCGGCGCCCGGATCGAACGCAGCGTGGTCACCCGCAGGCCCGCCAGTGTCTCGGCGGCGGCGCGTTCCATCGCGTCCTCGTCCAGCACCCGGCCCGACAGGCGCTCGCGCCCCAGGAACATGTTCTGCACGACGTCCAGGTTGTCGCACAGCGCCAGGTCCTGATAGACCACCTCGATTCCCAGCGCGGCGCTGTCGCGGGGGCTGCGGATGCGGACGGTTTGGCCCTCCCACAGGATCTCGCCGCCATCGGCCTCGTGGATGCCGGCGATACATTTGGTCAGCACCGACTTGCCGGCGCCGTTGTCGCCCACCAGCGCGGTCACCTGACCGGGGTAGACTTCGAAATCGACACCGCCCAGGGCCTGGACGGCGCCGAAATGCTTCTCCAGACCCCGGATGCGCAGCAGGGGGGCCTGCTGCGCCTGATCGGGGCCGGATCCGGTCGTCTTCGGATCAGCCATCTTTGGTTACGGCTTGATACCGGCGGCCTTGCAGGCCTTCGCCACATCGCCGGCGCAAAGCTCCTTGGGCTTGACGAAGCCGTCCTTGACCACGGTCGCGGCCATGTTCTTCGGCGTCACCCAGATCGGCGTCAGCAGCACCGAAGGCACCTCTTTCTTCTCTTGCCCGTCCATGGTCTTGCCGTTCACCAGCCCGGCCGGCGGTGCCATCTTGGCGCGCAGATAGACTGCCAGCGCGACCGAAGCCTGTGCCTCAAGATAGATCGGCTTGTAGACCGAGCCGCATTGATAACCCGTCAGCACGTTCTGCATGCCGGTCAGCGTCGCGTCCTGGCCGGTGGTCGGGAAGCGGTGCGGCGGCACCTTCAGCGATTTCAGGTAGGAAATCACCGCGTTGGCGTTGCCGTCGTTCGGCGTGACCACCGCGTTGATGGAATTGTGCGCGGTGAACTGCTGCTCGAACGTGGTCCGCGCGCGCGCCGGATCCCAGGTGCCCGCCGGTTCGCCCGCGTTCTTGTAGGCGCCGGATTTGAACTTCGGCCCAAGGACTTCCATGTAGCCCTTCTTGAACAGCGTCGCGTTGTTGTCGGTCGCGGCGCCGGCCGTCACCAGGATGTCCGGCTTCTTGACATGCCAGGCCGCCAGGCACTGTTCCATCCCCTTGCCGATCAGCCGGCCGACCTCGACATTGTCGAAGCTGACGTAATAGTCGCGGTTGCCGCCCAGGGTCAGGCGGTCATAGTCGATCACCGGAACGCCATGGGCCTTGGCGTATTTTTCCACCGCCGCGCCCGAACCCGACGAGATCGGATCCAGCAGCAGCACCGTCGCGCCCTGCGAGATCGCGGTCTGCGCCTGGGTCAGCTGATCGGATTCCGAGCCTTGGGCGTTGGTGATGATGTAGTCGTCCTTCGACAGCCCGGCCTTGGAGAAGGCCTCCTCCAGATAGGGCTGATCGAACGAGGTATAGCGCGCCGAGGTCGTGGTTTCGGGCAGCAGCACCGCGATCTTGCCCTTGCCCTTGGCGACCACGTCCTTCAACTGCGCCATCGCCGAGAAGTCGGGCGTGAACGAGTTGGCGGTCAGGCCGGTCGCGGCGTTCGCGGCGAGGCCCGACAATGCCAGCGCCAGCACGGCCGAGCCGGCAAGGGCGGTGCCTGCGCGCGCTTTGCGCGTCAGGTCGGATTTCGGTTTCTCCAGTGATCTTGCAGCCATTCTTTCCTCCTGAAGCGGGTCTGTATCACCCTGTTCCCCGGGCGTTTGGGCGGCTTTCGTGAGAAGGACAACCCGCGGACTCCATCCTCCGGTAGCGCTATCATCCCGTAGCTAAGGTATAGCTTCGTCGCAAGGGATGGCGGCCGTTTATGTGTTTTGCGGGTTTTTTGCCCGCCCTAAAGCTGCGGTCTCACGCGCATGTGATATCGGAGTCGCCCGATGACCTTCGGGCGCCCCGGTCAAGCCATGGCCGCGGCCTAGAACGAATGCGGATCGATTCGGCCCCGCCGCTTGACTTCGCTGCGTCGAGGGGCATCCTGTTGCCTCCGCCAGGCCGGGTGTCGGCCCAGATCCGGGCCAGGTCCGGCTTGCACCGGCGTCTTCAACCGGGGAACGGGGGGCGAAAGAGATGAAGATCCAGCCGCTTTCCGATTTCTCCTTCGTCCCACACCTTCGGCCAGGCGACCGGATCTTCGCCGGTCAGGCCACGGCCGAGCCTCGCGGGCTGCTCAGGCGCCTGCTGGAAGAAGCGCGCGCCGGCCTTTTACCACAGGTACGCCTGTTCGTCGGGCCGATCTATTCCGACACCTTCGCGCAGGGCCTGCCCGACAGCATACAACTGGAAAGTTACGGCGCGATGGGCCGGCTTTCCGCCCTGGCGCGGGCCGGGCGGATTTCGGTCTTTCCCGCGCATCTCAGTGCGCTTGGCCGCGAGATCGAGGCCGGGCGACTGCGTGCCGACGTGGCGCTTTTGCAATTGCGCCCGGCGCCCGAGCGCGCGGGTTGGAACCTGGGGCTGGCGCGGGATCTGATCTTTCAGGCAGCGGCGCGGGCACGCTGCATCCTGGGCGAGCATCAGCCGGGGATGCCGGCCTGCCATGGCGGCGATTTCCCCGCCGATCTGCCCCTGGCCGCGCTGGCCCGGGCCGAGACTGGACCGGTCGAATTGCCGGTGCCGCCGCCCGATGCGACGGCGCGCGCGATCGCGGCGCATATCGCGGCGCTGGTGCCGGACGGCGCGGTGCTGCAACTGGGCATCGGGACGATCCCGAATTCGATCTGCGCCGCGCTTGCCGGGCATCGCGATCTGGGGCTTCATTCCGGCGTGGTCGGCGACGGGCTTGTCGATCTGGTCGAAAGCGGCGCGCTGACCAATGCCCGCAAGGAACACGACCGGGGCATCAGCATCGCCGGCATCGCAATGGGCACGCGGCGGTTGAACGACCATGTCGACGGCAACCGCGCGTTCCGTCTGGCGGGTCCCGAGATCACCCACGATCTGGCCACGATCGCCACGCTTTCCAGGGTCCATGCGATCAATTCCGCGCTTGAGGTCGATCTGACCGGCCAGATCGGCGCCGAGGCCGTTGGCGGGCGCTATCTGGGCGGCGTCGGCGGGCTGGTGGATTTCCAGCGCGCCGCGCAGGCCTCGGCCGGGGGGCGGGCGATCATCGCGCTGCCGTCGGTGACGGCGGGCGGCGAAAGCCGGATCGTGGCGCGCGTCGGCACAGTCACCTGCGCGCGTTCGGACGCGGATGTCTTCGTCACGGAACATGGCGTGGCGGATTTGCGCGGCCAGCCGTTCGAGGCCCGCGCGCGCCGCATGATCGCCATCGCCGCCCCCCAGCACCGCGAGGCGCTGGACCGGGCCTGGCACGCGATGCGGGGGCGCGCCTAGGGCACCGCGTTCAGTCCTGGGGTTGATCTGCCAGGCGACCGCCCCGCTGCCGTCAGGACAAGTCACACGTCATGAACACGCTGTTGGGGTCGTCGCGATAATTGCCGAAGGGTGGGCAGATCCGGAAACCCGCCGCCGCATACAACGCCCGCGCCGGGGCGAATTCGGGCTCGGCACCGGTTTCCAGGCTCAGCCGCGTCAGGCCCATGGCGCGCGCCTCGGCGACCAGGTGCTCCAGCATCCGCCGTGCCAGCCCACGGCCGCGGACCTCTTGCGCCACATGCATCGACTTGATCTCTCCATGACCGCCCGGCAGGCGCTTCAGCGCGCCCATGCCAATCACCTGTTCGCCTTCTTGCATGGTATAGAAGGCGATATCCGGCCCGGCCAGATCGGCAGGCGCGAGCACATGAACGCTTTCGGGCGGCGAGATTGCCCTCATCAGCGCCACATGCCGCGCCAGCAGCCGCGCCACACCCTCCGACAGCGGGTCGCCGCGTGTGATCACTGGCCCGGCGACGGGCGCGGCAGATGCCACCGCGCCCTCCGGCAGCCCGGCCGGTCGTTTGCTGGCCGTCACTTCATCGGGCCCATATCTTGCCCGTTGATCAGCAGATGACCCTCGGCAGAGGATGTGATCTGCCAGGTAAGATCGCCATTCGGCTCGGCCTTTCCGAAGCCACGGGCCAACATCAGCATCGGTATAGCGCGCTGCTTCATCGGCGGCGGGAAGGCGTCGAGCGCTTTCAGAACCGCGTCGAACCCGGTCATCTTCACGGTGAAGTCCAGATCAGGCTTGGCCGGCGGCGGCCCGACCTGGGCCGAACCCGTCAGCGACAGCGCATAGTTCTTGCCGGTCACCTCACTTTGGCGGGTCCCGAGTGTTACCCGACCGTTGGGCAGAAGCGCATGGGTCAGCTTTTCTTCGGCGGCGGGCCCTTTCAACGTCGTACCGGCCTCCAGCGCGTTCAGCAGGATCTTCGCTGCGGCGGCCGGGTCGAACTGGCTGGCGTCGAAATTCAGCGAAAGCGTCTGCGGGACCAGAGGCACCGCCCAGGGCGGGACGATCCCTTCCGGCAGGTGCGGCCCCTCGATGCTGACGGTTTCGCCGAACTTTCCGTCGGCGACCGCGCCATTCGCGCCAAGTGCTAAGCGAACCTTGTCGGCGCCGACCGTGCCGACCGGGGTTTCCACCGACACGTCGTCAAGCTGCGCATCGGCGCCATAATGATCGAAGATCGGCAGCGCGGTGCGGATCAGCCCGGCGAGTTCGGTCTTGGAGGTCTCGAGTTCGGCCTGCGTGCGGTGGGCCAGGAACCAGTGGTAGAGCGCCAGCATGCCAGACCAGCGCAGCCCCTGCGCCTTCGTGTCCTGGGTCATGGTCTTGGCGGTCACTTGCAAGGTGGTCGTTTGCGGCGGCGTGCCGTCCTGGACCGGCCCGGCGGGCACGATGATCGTCTGGGTCAGCCCGGCAAGCTGCATCTTGTTGGAAAAGTTCACGGCCCCCTCGGAGCCGGCCGCGCCATGGCTTTGCGACTGCGCCGACCGGATCGTGTAATCGACCTTCGACACCTGCTTGCCCTTGTCGAAGGAGGTCGCGCTGTAGACGATCCCCTTGGCGTCCAGGGTGGAAGAGCGGAACAGCTTCAGCGCGCTGTCGAAGGTGCCGGTCGAGGACAGCGACGCGATCGAGATCTTCTGCGTCGTCAGGCCCTTGGCGTCGATCGCGATGTCAAGCGGCTGTTCGGCCAGGTCCAGCCCCCACAGCCCGCCGCCCTGATCGGTCAGGCGATAGGTCAGCACCGGCAAAGAGACCTTCACCTCCGGCGGAAGCTGGGCCAGCAGCGGGCCCGGATCTATGCGCAGCTTGTAGTGATCGCCGTCCGGGGTGACCGAAACGACCCCAGGGACATTGTCGAAATATCGAGCCAGCTCGGTCTCGACCCGGGTGGCCTGTGTCTGGGTCGCGGCGGCCGCCCATGCCGGGGCGACATAGGCAGACGACACAAGAGCCGGGGCCGCAAGCGCCAGCGCGATGGACAGCGCCTTTGCGGCGTGCAGGAAATTCATGACAAACGCTCCTGTTGTCAGAACCGGTGAATGATTGCGCCCCGGTCGGCGGGATCGGGGCGGTTCGGCGGAAGTGTGGCGCCCGGCGGCACGCTTGTCCAGTTCGCGATGGTGCAGTCTGGAAACCGGAATCACATTCGTGCGAAATGTGCTGCGATCGCAGCGTACCATCACCATCTTGGAAGTCCGGGTTTTAATCAGCTGATCAAGCGCGGCAGAACCCCTGCACGAGATCCCGCAAGCCCGGGGGCTTGCCAAACGACGCATCCGCCGAACGGGGTTCGCGTTCTGGCATCGTCGTTGGGGAACGGGCCGGGGCCTCAAATGGTCTCATCCGAAGTCGTCCGGCGGATGGCATTATCGTCCATACCGCTGTACCCGGGGCACGGAACGTGGGTGAATTTTCTGCGGTGGCGTCGTCGGGCGCGCGGCCGGAATGCTTCGGAACTATTTTACAGCGCATTCCTGACAACCGCGACCGCAACAAGCCCGGCCAACATGGTGAGCGGCAAGTTCCGAGTTGCCAGCGCAACCGCGAGGGCGATCGCGGAGGCCACCCATTCCGCCGGGCCGCCCTGAATAAGAAGCACCGTCAGAAGGGCGACGATCAGGCTGCCCGGCAGTGCCTTCAGCGCCCGCGCCCAGGGGCCGGAGGCCGGGAGGCGCGCGCCCAGCAGATAGCCTGAAAGGCGGATCGTGAACG
This sequence comes from Allgaiera indica, assembly GCF_900106675.1. Taxonomy (GTDB): domain Bacteria; phylum Pseudomonadota; class Alphaproteobacteria; order Rhodobacterales; family Rhodobacteraceae; genus Acidimangrovimonas; species Acidimangrovimonas indica. The sequence goes on along the minus strand of NZ_FNOB01000010.1, from coordinate 125,899 downwards.
TGCCGGCGGCAAGGCCCGCGATGGTGATCCAGGCGCTAGTCACAGCCGCGCACCCCCGCCACGGCGGCCCCGGCCAGCCCCCCGGCAATCAGCGCCCAGGACGGATCGATCGGGGCGAAAAGTCCCAGCGCGGCCGCCAGACAGGCCGATGCCATCCAGGGCAAGAGATCGCCTCGCCCCCGCCACAGGTTGCGCGCGATCGCGATGAAGGCCGCGGTAAAGGCGAAACCGAGGCCAAGCGCCGAAGGGTCCGGCAAGAGGCCCGAGAATTCGGCGGCAAGGCCCGTCACCAGCACCCACATCACGATCAGGCTGATGCCGCCACCGACAAGATACCAGTAGCCCACGGGCCGGCTTCGGCGGGTGGCATGCATCAGGGCCCAGTTCTCGTCCGAGGTCAGATGCACGCCCAGCGCCACCTGCCACCAGGGCCGTCCGGCGAATTCGGCGCGCACCGAGGCCGTCATCAGCAGAATGCGCAGGTTCAGCGCGCATCCCGCAGCGATCGCCAGCGCGGGCCCGGCATGCGAGGCCAGCCGCTCGACCGCGACGATCTGCGCCGCGCCCGCGAACACGAGCAACCCCATCGCCCCGGTCTGCGCGCCGCCCATGCCGATCTGCCCCGCCATCAGCCCGAAGGCCAGCCCATAGACCGCTACGCCGAAGGTAAGCGGCGTGATGTCGCGCAGCCCGGCCAGAAACTCTGCACGGGCGTCTGCGGTTGGCTGGCGAAGCGTCATGTCGGAGTCTCTGGTCACGATGAACAGCGTTCGATATGGTGAGCATGTCAGAAGGCGTTCGTCAAGGCGAACGATAGTCTACTATTGCGAACGATGCCCGAGAAACCGACCACCATCATCGCGGATGCCATCCGCCGCGAGCGCGCGCTTGCGCAGATGAGCCTTTCCGCCCTGGCCGCCAGGGCCAACCTGGCCAAATCGACGCTTTCGCAGCTTGAATCCGGCAAGGGCAACCCGAACGTCGAAACACTCTGGGCGATTGCGACGGCGCTCGGGATTCCGTTCAGCGCCCTGTTCGAAAGCGCGTCGACCCACAGCCAGCTTATCCGCGTGGAAGAGGGAGTGGAACTGACGGCGGGAGAAGCGGGCCTGGCGACAGTGCTTTTGGACAAATGTCCCCCCGATCGGCGGCGCGACCTATACCGCGTACGGCTTCGGCCGGGTTCGGTCCGCGAGGCCGAAGCCCATCCGCGCGGCACCGTCGAGCATGCTTTCGTCTGCAACGGTCGGGTAAGGCTCGGCCCGGCGGGGGGGAAGGCCGAACTTGGGCCTGGCGACTATTTCCGCTACGACGCCGATATCGCGCATTCCTACGAGGCGCTCGGCGGCGAGGCGCTGATCTTGGTTGTCATGGAAAGCGGTCGATAGCCCTCGCTGACGTGGGGCGTTCATGCGCGGGTCGCCGGATGATGACCTCTTTCACAGGTATGGGGGGCTCGGCTCGATCGCGAAGTTCCGGGAAGGGGCTTCACAGGAAGCCCGGACCCGCCCGCTCTCCGCCTGCTGGCGCGAGGCACAGCGCGCTGTTGTGCGAAAGCCCGGATGGATGCCCTTGGCCCCCAGCCGCGACTCGCCATCAGATAGCCTGATGGCGGAGTCGGAGGTGTCGCGCCGGGGCTATGCGACGGGGCCGCAGGTATTGGCGACGTGCCGCGCCAAGGCTGGTGAAGTCGGCCTCGTCGGCGCCGAGGGCGAGCATTCTCATTCTTCGGTGGCGGCGACTTGGCGCACCGAGCTGCGCTTGACCAGTTCCGGGGCGAGCCGGGTGCGCTCGGGCATCGCCGCGCCGGTTTCGAGGTGGTCGATAATCACGCTGGCGGCGCGATGGCCCAGTTCCGACACTGGCTGACGGATGGTCGTGAGCGGCGGCGCGGTGAAGGCCGCGATCTCGATGTCGTCATAACCCATGACCGAGATCTGGCCGGGTACCTCGAGCCCGCATTGATAGGCGGCGCTGAGCGCGCCCACCGCCATGACGTCGTTGAAGCAAAACACCGCCTGCGGCCGTCTCGCGGGCGGCAGGGCCAGAAGCGCGCGCATGGCGCGGTCGCCGCCCGCGACATCCGGCTCCGAGGCGATGGCCAGCGCCGGGTCGAAGGGGATGCCCCGGCGCGCCAGCTCCTCGGTGAAACCCCTGAAGCGGATGGCCGAACGGGGGTGTTCCAGCGGGCCGGTGATGCAGGCGATGCGGCGAAACCCGCCCCCCGCCAGATAGGCGGCGGCCAGGGTGCCGCCGGCCAGACTGTCGTCGGCGATCGTGGAGGCCGGGGCTGCATCCTCGTCGTCGAGCGCCACGGTCGGCACGCCGGACGCCCGGGCCAGCTCGGCGGTCAGGCCCGGTTGCTGGTTCGACGACAGGATGATCAGCGCGTCGATGCGTTTGGCGCGCAAGGTGGCGAGGTAACCCTGCACCTTGTCTCGGTCGTCCTCGGAATTACACAGGATCAGGCTGTAGCCATGGGTGAAACAGGCGGCTTCGACACCGTGGATCAGCGCCGCGAAGAAAGGGTTGGTCGAAGATGTCACGATCATCCCGATGGTACGGGTGCGATGGCCCTTGAGCGCCTGCGCGACACCGCTCGGCGCGAAGCCCAGCCGCGCGATCGCCGCGCGCACGCGTTCGGCCGTCTCGGACGAGACGAAGCGGGTGCCGTTGACGACATGCGAGACGGTGCTGTTCGACACCCCGGCTTCGCGCGCGACATCCTTGATCGTGACGTGGTGTTTCATGGCCCTCGGGATAAAAGGCGGCGCCGGCAGGGACCGGCACCGCAGGGGTCGCGATGACCCTACTTGGTGATCAGCTTGAGGGGAACCGACGTGAACGCAGGGACTTTCTCACCCTTCAGGATCTTGGCGGCGGCCTCGACCCCCAGCGCGCCGATCCGCTCGGGCTGCTGCGCGATGGTGGCGGCCATGGTGCCGGCCTTGACCGCCTTGATGCCGTCATCGGTGCCGTCGAAGCCGACGATGTAGATCTTCTTGCCCGAACCTTCGACCGCCTTGAGCGCGCCTAGCGCCATCTCGTCGTTCTGGGCAAAGACGGCCTGGATATCGGGGTGGGCCTGAAGGATGTTCTCCATCACGTTCAGACCCTTGGTGCGGTCGAAATCGGCAGGCTGGCTGGCGACCAGGTCGATCCCCTTGTCCGCCGCGATCGCCTCGTGGAAGCCCTTGCCGCGGTCGCGCGCGGCCGAGGTGCCCGGCACGCCCTGAAGCTCGGCCACCTTGCCCTTGCCGCCCAGGAGCTTGATGATCTCGTCACCGGCCATCTTGCCGCCGGCGACGTTGTCCGAGGCGATATGGGTCGCGACCTTGCCGCCGTTGGCGCTGCGGTCGAGGGTGATTACCGGCACATGGGCGCGGTTGGCGGTGCGCACGGCTGCCTTCACCGCGTCGGAATCGGTCGGGTTGATGAGCAGCGCCTTGATGCCCTTGTTCAGCACATCCTCGACGTTCGACAATTCCTTGGCGGGGTCGTTCTGGCTGTCCAATACGATCAGGTCGAAGCCCATCTTCTTGGCCTGCGCCTGCGCCCCGTCCTTGAGCGAGACGAAGAACGGGTTGTTCAGCGTCGAGATGACGAGGGCCAGTTTCTCGGCGGCCTGGGCGGTGGTGCCGGCCCCGGCCAGAAGCGCCGCGGTGGCGGCAAAAGCAAGAAGCTTACGCATGATCAATCTCCTCCGTTGGATGCGTTTCTTCGGGTCAGTTCGTTGCCTTGCCGCGGCTGTCGACCAGCACGGCAAGTAGGATGACGGCGCCCTTGGCGATCATCTGGTAGTAGGACGAGACATCCAGCAGATTGAGCGCGTTGTTGAGCACGCCGATGATGAGGGCGCCCACGAGGGTACCGAAAAGGGTGCCGCGCCCGCCCATCAGGCTGGTACCGCCGACCACCACCGCGGCGATGGCGTCAAGCTCGTAGGAGGTTCCGGCGGTGGGTTGCGCGCTTTGCAGCCGCGCGGTCAGCACGATGCCGGCGAGTGCGGCCAGCAGCCCCGAGATGGCATAGACCGCCACCTTGATGCGGCCGGTGTCGATCCCGGCAAGGCGGGCGACCTGCTCGCTGCCGCCGACGGCATAGACGTAGCGGCCAAAGCGCATCTGCGAGAGCACGAACCAGCAGATCAGGAAGACCACGCCAGTCAGGATCACAGGCACCGGCACGCCAAAGAGATATCCCCCGCCGATATGCCAGAACGCATCGGCCGCTGCCCCTTCGCCCGCGTCGATCGGCCGGCCCGCGGTGAACACCAGCGTCGCACCGCGCAGCACCGTCATCGCGACCAGCGTGGCGATGAAAGGCTGCACCCGGCCGACCGAGACGATCAGCCCGCTGACGGCGCCAAGCAGGGCGCCAAGCGCCAGGGTCGCGATCAGGACGATGGGCAGGCTGAAATTCGCGCCGATCAGCGCGGCGCAGACTGCCCCGGTCAGCGCCAAGATCGAGCCCACCGACAAGTCGATCCCGGCGGTGAGGATGACGAAGGTCATGCCGAAGGCGATGATCGCGTTGATCGAGGTCTGGCGCAGGATGATCAGCAGGTTCTCGGTGGTCAGGAAATGCGGGCTGAGGACCGAGATGACGGCCATCAGGGCCAGAAGTCCGAGCAGCGACTTCTGGGCGGCAAGCGTGCGCAGCACGGTGCCAGGACGCGGATTCCTGGCGGCGATCGCGGTGCTGCCGTTTGCGGGAGAAGCGGGGGAGCTGGTGTCCATGGCGGTGGGGTCCTTGTCGTTCACGCGACGGCGCGCTCCATGATCGCGTGCTGGCTGGCCTGGTCCCGCGCGAAGGCGCCGGTCACACGGCCCCGCGACAGCACGAGGATGCGATCCGACATGCCCAGCAGCTCGGGCATGTCGGAGGATATCAGCAGAATGCACATGCCTCGCGCCTTCATCTCGTTGATCAGGGTGTAGATTTCGCGGCGTGCGCCGACGTCGACGCCGCGCGTCGGCTCGTCGAGGATCACGACCTTCGGCTGGGTCAGCAAAGATTTCGCCAGGGAAACCTTCTGCTGGTTGCCACCCGAGAGGGTACGCACCTCTGCCTCCATATCCGGCGCCTTGACCGCGAAGCGGCGCATGTAATCCGCGACCACCGCGCGTTCCCCGGCGCGTCGAACCATGCCGCCCGGCGACAGGGCCGGCAATGCGCTCAGCGCCATGTTCGTCCGGATCGCATGGGGCTGGATCAGCCCGTCGGATTTGCGGTCCTCGGTGACATAGGCGATGCCTGCGCGCACGCCGTCGCGGGGGCGGCGCAGCCGGCATGCCTTGCCATCGACCAGCACGCTGCCCGACCTCAGACGATTGGCGCCGTAGATCGCCCGCGCCAGTTCGGTCCTGCCCGCGCCCATCAAGCCGGCGAAGCCGACCACCTCGCCTGCATGGGCGGTGAATGAAACGCCCGCGACCCCCGGGGCCACGAGGTTCCGCACCTCAAGCCGCACCGGGCCGGCCGGCTGTGCTTCGTAGGGGTATTGATCGGTGATGGCGCGGCCGACCATCTGGTGGATCAGCTGCCCCTCGGTCAGGTCGGCGACAAGGCCCTCATGCACCAGACGCCCGTCGCGCAGCACGGCGACATCGTCGCATTCGGCGAAAATCTCGCCCAGCCGGTGCGAGATGTAGATAATCGCCTTTCCGTCGGATTTCAGATGGCGGATCACATCGAACAGGATCTTGGTCTCGACATCGGTCAAGGCATCGGTGGGCTCGTCCATGATGATGACTTCGGCGCGCTGCGACAGCGTCCGGGCGATCTCGACCATCTGCTGCGCGCCGACGCCAAGCCGCCCGACCAGCAGGCGCGGGTCGATATGGTCCTGCTTGAGCGACCTGAGCAGTTCTGCGGCGGCATCGCGCATCGCACGCCAGTCGATGCGGCCGGAGGTGCGGCGCGGCTCGCGGCCGAGGAAGATGTTTTCCGCCACCGATAGGCCCGGCAGAAGATTGAGTTCCTGATGGATGATGCCAATCCCCAGATCCATCGCCCGGCGCGGGGACGCGATGGCGACAGGCGCACCGTCGAGAAGGATCTCGCCGCCGGGATCGGGCCGGTGAATTCCCGAGACGATCTTCATCAGGGTCGATTTCCCGGCCCCGTTCTCGCCCACCAGCCCCAGCACGCGGCCGGCCCTTGCCCGCAGGCCAACACGATCGAGCACCCGTACATCCCCGAACGTCTTCGAAATATTCCGAAGTTCGAGAAGGACTTTGGTCATGCCTGCCTCCTGTTGCTGAAGCGGCCGCTCAAAACGGCACGCCGGAATAGAGGATCACGTTGGCGAAGGGCGTGCATTCGCCCGTGCGCACGATGGCGCGTGCCGTCCGTGTCATGCGCTTGAACTCTTCATGGCTGATCCGGGCCAGTGCGATCGGCGCGCCCTGCGCCGCCTCCTGCGCCTTCAGCAGCGAAACCGTCTCGTGGTAAAGCTGCGGGTTCTGGGGCTCGAATTCGCAGGCGGTAAGGGCCTTCTCGATCTGCAGTTCGGCCGCGATCGCGGCAAGGACGTCCCGGAACGCGGGAAGGCCGGGACAGACGGACAGGTCGATGCGTTCGGGCCCTTCCGGTATCGGCAGGCCGGCATCACACACGACAATTGAATCGGTGTGCCCCATGCTGGCGAGCACCTGGCAGAGCGCGGGATTCAGGATCCCCGATCTCTTCATCTGTCCCCCCTTCGGAAAGCTTCCGCTGTCCTCCCCGCGTGCCTTCAACTCGAAAATGCTCCTAGAAAAACGTTTGCGCAATCGTTTTTATGAAATTTCCGAACTTGGTAGGCGTTGCCGTACTTGTCTGTCATGCAGATTTGCGCTGCGGATCCGATATGTTAGCTCTGCCCCATGTCGACGCCGCCTCCGACCCGCCGGCGCATGAGCAACGGGGCCGATTGTATAGCGCCGCTGCGACGCCTGGCCGCCGGGATGATCGGTTCCGGAACGTCTGCACGGTACAGGGTTTCGACTTGGCGCTTGCTGGCGCCGAGGTATCCCGACAGATCGTGAAAACTGACCGCCGACTGGAACACCTCGATCAGAGTCAGCGTTGCGGCAGCATCGAAAATCATGTTGCCGCTTTCACGATCGGTCGCCCCCGCTGGAACCTTGCCCAGTCGCTGAAGCAGCCGGGCCAGCCGGCGGCGGTCCATGTTGAGCTTTTCGTTCACGCCTTGCAGCGTGTAGGATCACCGGCAGGTAATCTCTTCCCCGAGCACGGTCGCGCCCGGCTCAATCGCGAAGTTCCGGGCGATGTGCTTCCGCAAGATGTCCCGGATCGGACGGAGGTCGATGGCGTTGCTCCTGCGATCCAGCCAATCGAACAGGCGCCCGTAGTAGGCGAGGGGGCCAGCTTCTACAGCGGCCGCGGATGAGGCTCCATGAATGGTGTCGAGCGCTTCGGTGGCGGCCAGCGGCCCCTCGCGATAGATGGAAAAACCGATGTCGACGGCCTCTTCACCCTTCTCGGGCGGCAACTTCGTTGGCCAGACATCATGCCCGTGCTCACGGACGGTCCCGAGCATTTCGGAAGCGTTGAGAATTTGCGCCAGCGTCTGGGTGTCCAGCCAATCATCTGGCGCCGTGGCCTGACCATGGGCGAAGGCCGCGTCGTCGGCTTCGTCGCCGCGGTTGTCGAAGGCGGGCTTCAGGGTCTCCAGCTGCACCGGAAGGGTCAGCCCTGCCAATGGCCCCGCGACCGACGGCTCCAGCGCTCCGTGGTCGATCAGATCCACCGGCAGGACAAAGCTCTGCTCGAAGCATTGTGGATGATCTCCAGGTCCGCCTCGGGCACCGACAGCGCGCGCAGGTAGGCGTGGCCGAAGTGTTTCCAGATCAGCCTGAAGGAGCTGTAGGGCTGCCCGTCCTCGCGCAGCGGGTTGGGGCGCTGGTGATGATCGAAGATCCCGGCCGCGGCATCATAGGCGCGACCGACGTTGTAGATGATCCTGCCTTCGCCCGGCGTGATTCATGCCGTATCGCGCGACCGGACCAGTTCCGCCCCGGGGTAGAGGCGGGTGAGGATCACCGACGAAAGAAGCTCGTCCGCGTCGAAGCCGCCGGAATGGGTGACGAGATGGGTGATGGTCATGGCCGGCCCTGGAAATGAAACGGGCGACCGGGAGGGGCCGCCCTGTGGTGTCCTTCTGTGCGCGGGTCGATCGGCGCAGAGGTATCGGGATCCGGATGCGAGTGGCCAAAGCGTTACGGAATCTGCTGATCCGAGCGGCTTCGCCGGATCTTGAGCCCCGTTCCGCCGCAACTTGATCCGGATTTACAGGTCAGTGTGTCCAGGCGCCGCGCCGGTCGCTGGCAAAATTCTCGCCGTAGCCGCGCAGGCGGATGTTGGCCTTGCGTGAATGGGGCGGGACGACGACATAATCGATCCCGTGCTCGCGCGCGTATTCCTCGGCCTCTTCACGGCTATGAAAGCGCAGCCGTACCTGGCTTTGGGTGTCGGGCGACGAGGTCCAGCCCATCAGCGGGTCAATCCCGCGCGGGCTTTCGGGGGCGAAGTCCAGCACCCACTGATGGGTCTTGGCCAGACCGGATTGCATCGCATTCCGGGCGGGCTGATAGATGCGTGCACGCATGGCATTCCTCGCAAGTCGTACCGTGCGGTTATCGGCAAAACCCGTCGCTTGTGCAAGCCCCGCGGCGGCCCGGCATCACCGCCGCATGCCTGCCCGGGGTTGCGCCGGAACAAAAACGGACCAGATTGGGGGAAGCCCCAGGGAATCGCCATGCCGCACAACAACACCAACGCCCCCGCCCTGCGCCCCGACGTGCTGACACGCCCCAAGCTGGAGGGTGGGCGTCGTTTCATCATGCAGACGCCGTTCAAGCCGGCGGGCGATCAGCCCACCGCAATCGCCGAATTGGTGGCGGGTGTGCAGGCGGGCGAGCAGGATCAGGTGCTTCTGGGCGCCACCGGCACCGGCAAGACCTTCACCATGGCCAAGGTGATCGAGGAAACCCAGCGCCCGGCGATCATCCTGGCGCCGAACAAGACCCTGGCCGCCCAGCTGTACGGCGAATTCAAGGGCTTCTTCCCCGACAACGCGGTGGAATATTTCGTCAGCTACTACGATTACTACCAGCCCGAGGCCTATGTCCCGCGTTCGGACACCTTCATCGAGAAGGAAAGCCAGATCAACGAACAGATCGACCGGATGCGCCATTCGGCCACCCGCGCGCTGCTGGAACGCGACGACGTGATCATCGTGGCATCGGTCTCGTGCATCTACGGCATCGGCAGCGTCGAGACCTATTCGGCGATGACCCAGGATCTGGTGGCGGGCGAGGCCTATGATCCGCGCCAGGTGATCTCGGAACTGGTCGCCCAGCAATACCGCCGCAACGACGCCGCCTTCCAGCGCGGCACCTTCCGGGTTCGGGGCGACGTGATCGAGGTCTGGCCCGCGCACCTCGAAGACCGGGCCTGGCGGTTTTCCTTCTTCGGGGATGAACTGGAAACCATCGTCGAGTTCGATCCGCTGACCGGCGCCCGGACCGACGAATTCAAGCAGATCCGGATCTACGCGAATTCCCACTACGTCACGCCACGCCCGACGATGCAGCAGGCGATCGTCGGCATCAAGAAGGAGCTGCGCGAGCGCCTCGACCAGTTGACCAAGGAGGGCAAGCTGCTGGAGGCGCAGCGCCTCGACCAGCGCACCAGCTTCGATCTGGAGATGCTGGAGGCCACCGGCGTGTGCAACGGGATCGAGAATTATTCGCGCTACCTCACCGGCCGCGCGCCGGGCGAGCCGCCGCCGACGCTGTTCGAATTCATCCCCGACAATGCCATCGTCTTCGCCGACGAAAGCCATGTTTCGGTGCCGCAGATCGGCGGCATGTATCGTGGCGACTACCGGCGCAAGTTCACGCTGGCCGAACACGGCTTCCGGCTGCCGTCCTGCATGGACAACCGGCCCCTGAAATTCGAGGAATGGGATGCGATGCGCCCGCAGTCGGTCTTCGTCTCGGCCACGCCCTCGAACTGGGAACTGGATCGCACGGGGGGGGTCTTTACCGAACAGGTCATCCGGCCCACCGGCCTTCTGGACCCGCAGGTCGAGATCCGTCCGGTCGAGATGCAGGTGGACGACCTGCTGGACGAGGTGCGCGCGGTGGCCGACCGGGGCATGCGCACGCTGTGTACGACGCTCACCAAGCGCATGGCCGAGGATCTTACCGAATACCTGCACGAACAGGGCATCCGCGTGCGCTACATGCATTCCGACATCGACACGATCGAGCGCATCGAGATCCTGCGCGACCTGCGGCTGGGCGCTTTCGACGTGCTGGTCGGGATCAACCTGCTGCGCGAGGGGCTCGACATCCCCGAATGCGGACTGGTCGCGATTCTGGATGCGGACAAGGAGGGGTTCCTGCGTTCGGAAACCTCGCTGATCCAGACCATCGGGCGCGCGGCGCGCAATGCCGAGGGTCGCGTGATCATGTATGCCGACCGCATCACCGGTTCGATGCAGCGCGCGCTGGACGAGACCAACCGCCGGCGCGCCAAGCAGATCGCCTATAACCAGGAACACGGCATCACCCCCGAGACGGTACGAAAGAACGTCGACGATGTGCTGGCCGGGCTGTGGCAGGGCGACACCGACATGAGCCGCGTCACCGCTCAGGTCGAGGCGCCGATGCATGGCGCCAATCTGGAGGCGCATCTTGACGGCCTGCGCGAGAAGATGCGCGCCGCCGCCGAGAACCTGGAGTTCGAGGAAGCGGCGCGCCTGCGCGACGAGATCAAGCGCCTGGAAGCGGTGGACCTAGCGATCGCGGACGACCCGCTGGCGCGGCAATCCGCGGTCGAGGCCGCGGTCGAGGCCGCCAGCGCCGCCGCGGGCCGCTCGACCGCAGGTCGTGCAGGGATGCGCGGCAAGCCGAAGAAGCGCAAGGGGCGCTAGGGCAGCGGCCGAACGCGCGGCGATCAGAAGAACGACGACGGGCCCGACACGCCGGAAAAGCCGCAGGCCGTCAGGGCCAGTGTCGTTGCGAAGATCATCAACAGGCGCAATTTCGATCGGGTCATCCATGGGGCCTTGTCGCGAGATCGGCACTTGCCCGATCGTCGGACCCATCATCCCCGCCGGGGCTGCGAAGGCAAGCCTTGCCGCCGCATCGGCCAGGCGCGGGGCTGGGGCGCGCCGGTCCCGCGGCGACAGCCGGGTGCCCGCGCCGGCACCGAAGCGGCCTCGTTCGACGATCTGCCTTGGGTCTTGGTCGGGTCTGCGCGCCATGGTTGCGCGGTATTTTTCAACGCTGGTCGGAACCGATCCCGGCGGCTTGCGTTTTCTCGACATCCGGCATGCCTGTCCGGACTGCGTCTAGGTGCTAACTGTCCCCAGCACGACGCGCCCCGGCCCTTTCCCCAGGGGGCCGGGGCAGACGCAGCAAAACCTCATTTCTTGTTGGACCACCGCATGACACCGATTTGGCTTACCGTTCTGTCCTGGCTGACCATCCTCGTCGGCGTGGCTTCGGCGATATGGTTGGTGGGCGACCTGCGCCGTCGTCCGCCGCCGATGGCAATCATGAACGCGGTCTGGCCGCTGACCGCGCTGTTCGGCGGGCCGCTGTTGATCGCCTTCTACTTGCGCCATGGCCGCGCGCCCGAGGGTGGCGATCATGGTAGCCACGATAGTGATGGCCGCGACCCGGATGCCGCCGCAGTGACCAAGGGGGCACTGCATTGCGGAGCAGGCTGCTCGCTCGGCGATATCCTGGCCGAGGGCAGTGCCGCGATTTGGCCGGTGCTGCTGGTGCCGTTCGGCTATCCGGGTTTCTGGCCGGAACGCATTTTTGCCGCCTGGGGCCTGGATTTCGTTCTGGCCTTCATCCTAGGGATCGTCTTCCAGTATTTCGCGATCGTGCCGATGCGTGGTCTGTCCCCGTGGCGCGGCATCATCGAGGCGCTGAAGGCCGATACGCTGTCGCTGATCTCCTGGCAGGTGGGGATGTACGGCGCGATGGGGCTCTTTCACTTCTGGATCTTCCCCGACCTGATCGGCGCGCCGCTGATCCCGGCCTCGCCGCCCTTCTGGCTGGCGATGCAGATCGCGATGGGGGCGGGGTTGCTGACGGCCTGGCCGACCAACCTGATGCTCATCCGTGCCGGGGTGAAGGAGGCGATGTAGCGCGGCGCGGCCGTTTCCCGCATCTGACGGAGCGCCCCCAGGGGGGGGGCGCCGGTCCGGCCCGGGCGAGGGGGGCGCTGCCCCCCTGTGACCCCCCGGAATATTTTCGCCAAGGCGAAGTGGAGAAGTGGATAAGGGGGTCGGGCTCAGGACTTGGCGGGTCCGGCCGCTGCTTCGAGCGTATCGAGGCGGGCCTTGAGGGCCTCGTTCTCCTCGCGTGCCTTCTGGGCCATCGCGCGCACCGCGTCGAATTCCTCGCGGGTGACGAAGTCGCGGTCGGCCAGCCAGCGGTCGATCAGACCCTTCATCGCGGTTTCGGCTTCGGTGCGAGCGCCCTGGGCCACCCCCATCGCATTTGTCATCAGTTGCGAGAAGTCGTCGAGAATCTTGTTGCGTGTCTGCATCGGGGCCTCCGGTAACGCTTGTCTCCATATGGGCCGCATGCGCCGGAATCTCAAGGTTGACTTCGCCGGGCAAACCTATTCAACCAGGCGCAGACGGAGGTGACATGCAACATTACATCCCCTTTCCCGACATTTCTCCCATCGTGTTCACCATTCACCTGTTCGGGGCCAGCTTCTCGCTGCGGTGGTATGCGGTGGCGTATATTCTGGGCCTCGTCATTGGCTGGCGGATCGTGGTGTCGCTGGTGAAGCACCCGCGCCTTTGGCCTGGAGACCGCTCACCGATGCAGCCGCGTCAGGTCGAGGACCTGCTGACCTGGGTGATTCTGGGGGTGGTGCTGGGCGGCCGCACCGGCTTCGTGCTGTTCTACGAGCCGGCCTTCTATTTCTCCCATCCTTGGCAGATCCCCCAGGTCTGGCATGGCGGCATGTCGTTCCATGGCGGCTTGCTGGGTGTCATGCTGGCGGTGACGCTGTTCTGCCGGCATCACAAGATCCCGCTTTTGCAGACCGCCGATGCGCTGGCGGTGGCCACGCCGCCGGGTCTGATGCTGGGGCGGATCGCCAACTTCATCAACAACGAATTGTGGGGCCTGCCCAGCCATGTGCCCTGGGCGGTGGCCTTTCCCGGGCCGGCGGCGTCGAATTGCGGCCCCGGCTGGGTGGGGGTCTGCACGCGCCATCCCTCGCAGCTTTATGAAGCGGGGATGGAAGGCGTCATCCTGGGGACGATCTTGCTGTATCTTGCCTGGCGCACGGGCGCGCTGAAGCATGCCGGGCGTTTGCTGGGGGTATTCCTGACGGGCTACGGCATTGCGCGGTTCATCGTCGAATTCTTCCGCGAGGCCGATCCGGAATTCCGCAGCATTTCCGATCCGATGGGCAATGTGGTCGAGTTCGGTCACGGCCTGGGCGGGCTGTCGATGGGACAGGTGCTGTCGCTGCCGATGATCATCGTGGGGCTTTTCTTTCTGTGGCGCAGCTACTGGCGCCGGGCGGGGTGACTCCGCTTACGCAGATCCTGGCGCGGCGCATCGCGGCGGATGGCCCGATTCCGGTGGCCGAATACATGGCGGAATGCCTGCTGCATCCCGCGCATGGCTATTACACCACGCAAGAGCCGTTCGGCCGGCAGGGCGATTTCATCACCGCGCCCGAGATCAGCCAGATGTTCGGAGAACTCGCGGGGCTGGCGCTGGCGCAATGCTGGCTGGACCAGGGCGCGCCCGCGCCCTTCACCCTGGCCGAGCTGGGCCCCGGGCGCGGCACGCTGATGGCCGACATCCTGCGCGCGACGCGGGGCGTGCCGGGGTTTCATGCCGCCCTGCGCCTGCATCTGGTCGAGGCCTCGCCGCGCCTGCGGGCGGCCCAGGCGCAGGCCTTGGGCCAGGCCGCGCCCGAATGGCATGACAGCGCCCAAAGCCTGCCCGAGGCGCCGCTTTACCTGATCGCCAACGAATTCTTCGATGCCCTGCCGATTCGCCAGTTCCAGCGTGCCGGCAGCGCCTGGCGCGAGCGGCTAGTTGGCCTGGATACCGGGGGCGGGCTGCGTTTCGGCCTGTCCGATACGGTGGCGCCCGCGGCGCTGGCCCGCCGGCTGGAAGACACGCAAGAGGGCGATCTGATCGAGACCTGCCCCGCCGCCGTGCCGGTGATGCACGCGATCGAGGCGCGGCTGTGCGCCCGTGGCGGGGCCGCGCTGATCATCGACTACGGCGGCTGGCATTCGCTGGGCGATACGCTGCAGGCCCTTCGGGCACGCGAAAGTGACCCACCGCTGGCCCATCCCGGAGAGGCCGACCTGACCGCGCATGTCGATTTCGAGGCGCTGCGCCTGGCCGCCCCGCGGCTGGCGGCGTCGGGCCTGACGGAACAGGGGGCCTGGCTGGCCCGTCTGGGGATCGGGCAGCGGGCCGAGATCCTTGCCCAGCGGCTGAGCGGCCCCGCGCTGGAGGCGCATCGCGCCGCCACGCGGCGCTTGACCGCCGTGGAAGAAATGGGAAGGCTCTTCAAGGTGCTGGGTCTGGCCAGGCCCGGCCAGAGCCTGCCACCCGGGTTGGAGCCCGCCGCAAAGACCACATCAGCGTGATCATGACCCTGGAAATCATCACCTCGCCCAGTCTCGCCGGCATCTGCCACGGCTTCTTCACCCGCCGTGGCGGGGCCTCCTCGGGGATCTTCGAGGGGTTGAATTGCGGGCCGGGATCTTCGGATCAGGCTTCTGCGGTCACGGTGAACCGCGCCCGGGTCGCCGCGGCGATGGAGGTCGCGCCCGAGGCCCTGGTGACGATCAACCAGGTTCATTCCGCCGACGTCGTGACCCTGACGGAAGCGCCGAAGCCCGCGCCGGAAGGCGACAATCGGCCCCGCGCCGACGCGATGGTGACGCGGGTTCCGGGGCTGGCGCTGGGCATCCTGACCGCCGATTGCCAGCCCGTGCTGTTCGCCGATGCGCGGGCCGGGGTGGTTGGTGCGGCCCATGCCGGCTGGCGCGGGGCGCTGGGCGGCGTGCTGGAGGCCACGCTGGACGCGATGGAAACCCTGGGCGCGCGGCGCGGAGACATCCGCGCGGTGATCGGCCCCGCGATCAGCCAGGCCGCCTATGAGGTCGGCCCCGAGTTGATGGAGGATTTCCTGGCCGAAGATCCCGCCAACGCGCGCTTCTTTGCCGGTGGTGCCGGGGATCGGGTGCAGTTCGATCTGCCCGCCTACGGTCTGCACCGGCTGCGCGCCGCCGGGGTGGGGGCGGCGGAATGGACGCGCCACTGCACCTATGCCGATCCGGCGCGGTTCTATTCCTACCGCCGCACCACCCATCGGGGCGAGGCCGATTACGGCCGGCTGATCTCGGTCATCCGGCTGTAGGCGGTCACCTGGGCGCCGCCGGGCATCCGGCCGCAGGCGCCGTCAGTCATCCATCTTCAGCGCGTTGATGAAGGCCTGCTGCGGGATCTCAACCTTGCCGAACTGACGCATCTTCTTCTTGCCGGCCTTCTGCTTTTCCAGCAGCTTCTTCTTGCGCGTCACGTCGCCGCCATAGCATTTCGCGGTGACATCCTTGCGCAGCGCCGCGATGGTCTCGCGCGCGATCACCCGGCCACCGATCGCCGCCTGGATCGGGATCTTGAACATATGCCGCGGGATCAGCTCTTTCAGCTTCTCGCACATCGCGCGGCCGCGCATCTCGGCCCGGTCGCGGTGCACCATCAAGGACAGCGCGTCGACCGGCTCGTCATTGACCAGGATCGACATCTTCACCAGCACGTCCTCGCGGTAGCCGGTGATCTGGTAATCGAACGACGCATAGCCCTTGGTGACCGACTTCAGCCGGTCGTAGAAATCGAATACCACCTCGTTCAGCGGCAGGTCGTAGACCACCATCGCGCGGCTGCCCGCATAGGTCAGATCCAGCTGGATCCCGCGCCGGTCCTGACACAGCTTCAGCACCTCGCCCAGATAGTCGTCGGGCACCATGATCGTGGCCTTGATGCGCGGCTCCTCGATATGGTTGACAAGGGTCAGGTCGGGCATGTCGGCGGGGTTGTGCAATTCGCGCATCTCGCCGTCGCGCATGTGGATATGGTAGACGACCGAGGGCGCCGTGGTGATCAGGTCGATATCGTATTCGCGTTCCAGCCGGTCGCGCACGACCTCCAGATGCAGCAGCCCCAGGAAGCCGCAGCGGAAGCCGAAGCCCAGCGCGGCCGATGTTTCCATCTCGTAGCTGAAGCTTGCATCGTTCAGCGCCAGCTTCTCGATCGCGTCGCGCAGGGCGTCGAATTCGGCGCTGTCGACAGGGAAAAGGCCGCAAAACACCACCGGCTGCGCGGGTTTGAAGCCGGGCAGGGCGGTGGCGCATTGGGCGCGTTCATGGGTGATCGTGTCGCCCACGCGGGTGTCGCGGACCTGCTTGATCGAGGCGGTGAAGACGCCGATCTCGCCCGGGCCCAGCTCTGCGATATCCACCATCTGCGGCTTCAGCACCGCCAGTTTGTCCAGCTTGTAGGTCGCCTTGGTCTTGATCATGCGGATCGTGTCGCCCTTGCGGATCACGCCATCCATCACCCGGATCAGCACGACGACACCCAGATAGCTATCATACCACGAATCGACCAGCATCGCCTTCAAGGGCGCGTCGCGGTCGCCCTTCGGCGCGGGCAGGCGCTGCACGATCGCTTCCAGCACGTCGGGAATGCCCATGCCGGATTTCGCGCTGATCGGGATCGCGTCCGAGGCGTCGATACCGATCACGTCCTCGATCTGCTCCTTCACGCGGTCGGGCTCGGCCGCCGGCAGGTCGATCTTGTTCAGCACCGGGACGATCTCGTGATCCGCGTCGATCGCCTGATAAACGTTCGCCAGCGTCTGGGCCTCGACCCCCTGGCTTGCGTCGACGACCAGCAGCGAGCCTTCGACCGCGCGCATGGAGCGGCTGACCTCATAGGCGAAGTCGACGTGGCCGGGGGTGTCGATCAGGTTCAGGATGTAGGTGTGGCCATCCTTCGCCGGGTATTCGATGCGGACCGAGTTCGCCTTGATGGTGATGCCGCGCTCGCGCTCTATATCCATCGCGTCGAGCATCTGCTCCTTCATGTCGCGTTGGGCGACGGTGCCGGTCAGCTGGATCAGCCGGTCGGCAAGCGTGGATTTTCCGTGGTCGATATGCGCCACGATCGAGAAGTTGCGAATACGGTCAAGCTCGGTCATGGGGCGCATATGAGCAGGAATCGAAGGCCGGTCAAGCGGACATCAAGCCCCCGGCCCAGCCCGGCCCCGCCCGTGCGCCCCAAGCGGATCCCGCCGGGACGCTGCTAGGGGTCAGTCCATGTTCGCCTGGGTCTGCTTCGCGGTGCTGGTCAGGGTGTGGCCAGCCGTCGCGATATCCTGCCCGGCCCCGGCCATCGTGTCGCAGCCGGCAAGGCCCAGGGCGATGGTGAGAAGAAAAACTATGCGGATCATGCGGAACTCCCTGCTCCGGTGGAAGATCAGGCCGGCACGTTGCCGGGCGGCCACGCCAGTGTCAACTCTGCCACGCGGTAAGGGCGCGGACATGTGACTTTACCGGCTATTAACCTCGATCGGGGCAGGCTGGTTCCTGCCGGGGCGCGAACGGGCGGGCGCGCCGCCACGCGGGCGATAGGGCGGTGAAAGGGGCGCGACGGTGCTGCATCGGGGGCGAAGCGGGGGGCGGTGGATGCGGATGCGCTGGGGCGCGGGCCTCTTGATGCTGTTTTCGATCGCCGGTTGCGGGGCGCAGCCCGCCCCGGCCTTCTTCGGTGCCGCCCGGGCCGAGGTGCTGCGCGACGGGCGCCAGTATGTCGTTTACCGCAAGGGCGATCGGGTAGAGGTGATCCGCCTGGGGTATGCTCGCCCCGGCGAACACCGCGCGATCCGCGAAACGATGGTCTCGCTTGTGCCGCAGGTGACGGGCTGCCGGCTGTCCGACGACGCTTCCCGCGGCGACAGCGGAGAGATGCGCGGCCGCCTGGTCGCGTGCAAGCCGGGACGCTGGCAATTGGTCGCGGAAGGAAAGGACTGATCCGGCCGGCCCCACGGTCGCGGGCCGAAGGCCTCGGCCACATTTGGGCTTCAGCCCCCGCGCTCCAGGAAGGCGGCGACGGCGATCTCGAATTCGCGTGGTTTCTCGGCATGCAGCCAATGGCCCGCGCCCTTGATCTCGTGGAACTCGGCGGAGGGAAACAATTTGGCGATCTGCGCTCGACCGTCGTCGTCGACATAGCTCGATTCCGACCCGGTGATGAACAGCGCCCGGCCCGGGAACTGGCCCGAAACCCCCGGCCAGCCGACGAGGCGGCTCATCTCTGTCTCCAGCACGTCGAGGTTCAGCCGCCAGCGCGGCGGTTCCTGACGCAGATCGAGCGATTGCAGAAGGAAGGCCCGGGTCGCGGGGTCTTCGACCGTCGCGGCAAGGCGCCGGTCGGCTTCGACGCGGGAAGTCAGCCCCTCCAGATCCAGCCCCCGCATCGCCCGGATCAGCCCGCTTTGGCTATGGCCGTAGGCGACCGGCGCGATATCGGCGACGATCAGCCGCTCGATCAGCTTGGGCCGGGTCAGCGCAAGGACCATCGCCGCCTTGCCGCCCATCGAATGGCCCAGCACATCGGCGCGCCCACCGTGCATGTTGATCACCTCGGCCAGGTCGCCCGCCATGCCGTCATAGCCCTGAGTCGGGCGGCGCGGGCTGGTGCCGTGATTGCGCATGTCGACCGAGATCACCTGCCGCCCCACGGCCAGCCGTTTGGCGATCGCGCCCCAGTTGCGGGCCGAACCGAACAGGCCGTGCGCGATCAGCAGCGGGGGCCGGGCGCTGGATTCGCCCTGAAGAATCGTGGTCAGCATGGTCGGAGGTATAGGCGCAGCGGCGTAAAGGGCAATGGGTCGCGTGCATTTTCCTTTCCCGGAAGGGGGCAAGACCGGCTAGACTGAGGCCGCGAGGGGGCGGGATTATGAGTGATCTGAGTGTTCAGCAGATGGCCGAGCGGGTCTCTGCGCTGATGGAAGACCGGCTGCGTGTGCGGGGCAGGGACGTGCCGGCGAAGCTGCGCCGCGGTGGCCGTCGGTTGCCGCGCAAGTTGCGGCGCGAGGCGGCCATGCTGGCCGACGCCGCCGACTGGGCGCGAAACCCGAAGCTTTTGCCAAGACTGGATGCGCCGCGCCTGGCACGGGCCCATGATGCGCTGACGCGGCATCTGTCGCACCTGGGGCGCGGCGAACGCCGTCGCGACGCGCTGCGCGGCATCGCGACCAGCGTGGTTCTTAGCCTTCTGCTGGTCGCGGCGTTGTTCACCGCGACCCTGATCTGGCGCGGCTTTCTCTGACCGCCCGCCGCCGGGCGGATGGCATCGCGGACGCCCGGGGCTAGAGCTTGGGATAAAGGGGGAAACGGGCGCAAAGCGTCGCCGCTTCGGCGCGCACCTTGGTTTCAACCTCGGCATTGCCGTCTTCGCCGTTGGCGGCCAGCCCGTCGACCACCTCGACGATCCAGTCCGCGATCTGGCGGAATTCCGGCTCGGCGAAGCCGCGGGTGGTGCCGGCGGGCGTGCCCAGCCGGATCCCCGAGGTGACGAAGGGCTTTTCGGGGTCGAAGGGCACGCCATTCTTGTTGCAGGTGATATGCGCGCGCCCAAGCGCGGCCTCGGCGGCCTTGCCGGTTACCTTCTTCGGCCGCAGGTCGGCCAGCATCAGGTGATTGTCGGTTCCGCCCGAGACGATGTCGATGCCGCCCTTCATCAGCTGATCGGCCATCGCGCGGGCGTTGGCCACCACTTGCGCGGCATAGGACTTGAACTCGGGGCGCAGCGCCTCACCGAAGGCCACGGCCTTGGCGGCGATCACATGCATCAAGGGGCCGCCCTGAAGGCCGGGGAAGACGGCCGAGTTCACCTTCTTCGCGATGTCGGCGTCGTTTGTCAGGATCATCCCGCCGCGCGGGCCGCGCAGGCTTTTGTGCGTGGTGCTGGTCACGACATGGGCATGCGGCAGCGGCGAGGGATGCTGGCCACCCGCCACCAGCCCCGCGATATGGGCCATGTCGACCATCAGATAGGCGCCCACCTCGTCGGCGATCGCCCGGAACGCGGCCCAATCCCAGACGCGGGAATAGGCGGTGCCGCCGGCGAGGATCAGCTTGGGCTTCGTCTCCAGCGCCTTCGCGCGGATCTCTTCCAGGTCAAGCTGCTGATCCTGCGCGCGCACCCCGTAGGAGACCACGTTGAACCATTTGCCCGACATGTTCACCGGCGAGCCATGCGTCAGGTGCCCGCCCGAGTTCAGATCGAGCCCCATGAAGGTATCGCCGGGCTTCAGCAACGCCAGGAACACCGCCTGGTTCATCTGGCTGCCCGAATTGGGCTGAACATTCGCGAATTCACAGCCGAAAAGCTGCTTCGCGCGCTCGATCGCCAGGGTCTCGGCCACGTCGACGAATTGGCAGCCGCCATAGTAGCGCTTGCCCGGGTAGCCTTCGGCATATTTGTTGGTCAGCACCGAACCCTGCGCTTCCAGCACCGCGGCCGAGACGATGTTCTCGGAGGCGATCAGTTCGATCTCGTCGCGCTGGCGGCCCAGCTCGTCGCGGATCGCTCCGAAGATCTCGGGGTCGCGGGATTCGAGCGCTTCGGTGAAGAAGCCGGGATCGCGGGGGGCTTGGGTATTCATGGCCATCTCCTTGACGGGGGCTGCGACGGGGCTGCGGTCAAAGGCTGTTTAGCCGATGCGTCGCCCGGGAAAAAGGCTGGAAACGACGGCTTTTCTCGTCCGGGCGGCTCTTGCCAATCGCGCGAGCGCGGGTGAAGACTGCGCGCAGGGCAGAGGAGGCGGCGTGTGGGCCGGAAAATCGCATTCACGGCAAGCCGCAGCGATGTGGCGCAGGCGGCCCGCGAGCGCCTGGTCTCGCGCTATGGCGCGGTGCCGTTCGAAGAGGCCGAGGTGATCGTCGCCCTGGGGGGGGATGGCTTCATGCTGGACACGCTGCATGCGACCGAAACCCGCGACGTGGCGGTCTACGGGATGAATTGCGGCACCGTCGGCTTCCTGATGAACGAATTCTCCGAGGAGCGTTTGATCGAACGGCTGGAGGCGGCTGAGGAAGAGGTGATCAACCCGCTGCGCATGACGGCGACCGACGCCGAGGGTCAGCGGCGCGATCTGCTGGCGATCAACGAGGTGTCGCTGCTGCGGGCGGGGCCGCAGGCGGCGAAGCTGCGCATCAGCATCGACGGCAAGGTGCGGCTTGAGCCGCTGATCTGCGACGGTGCGCTTGTCAGCACGCCCGCCGGATCGACCGCCTACAATTATTCGACTCATGGGCCGATCCTGCCGATCGGATCCGAAGTTCTTGCGCTGACGGCGGTCGCGGCCTACCGGCCCCGGCGCTGGCGCGGGGCGATCCTGCCCAAGCGGGCCGTGGTGCGTTTCGAGGTGCTGGAGCCGGAAAAGCGCCCCGTGATGGCCGAAGGCGACGGGCGCAGCGTGTCCGGCGCGCGCGTGGTCGAGGTGCGCTCGGAACCCGCCGTGCGCCACCGGATCCTGTTCGATCCGGGGCATGGGCTGGAGGAACGGCTGCTGCGAGAGCAATTCGCCTAAGCTACGCCTGCCACGCCGGATCTCACCGCCGGGGCCGAACACCCGCGCGGGGGCCGGAACGTGCCGCTATTCCGCGGCGTCGCGGCGCTGGCGCCAGCTTTCGAGCTTGCGGTAGAGCGTGGAGGGCGACACCTCTAGCTTGCGCGACGCGCGCGGGACAGAGCCGTTGCATCGCGCCAACGTGGCCTCGATCACGATCTGCTCGATCTCGGCCAGGGGGCGACCGATCAGATCCTCGCTGTGCAGCGCCGCCGCCGTGCGCGCAGCCGGGCCGGCATCGGAGGTTGGGCTGGCCTCGGCGATCAGATCGGGTGGCAGCATGGCCTCGGTCACCACGGGACCGTCGTTCAGCACCACGACGTTGCGCAACGTGTTGATCAGCTGGCGCACATTGCCCGGCCAGGGATGGGCGCGGAAGCGATCCCGAACCCCCGGCGCGAGCGCGGCAAAGTTGCGGCCCTCTTCGGCGTTGAGGCGGGCAAGGATGGTTTCGGCGATGGTGATGACGTCCTCGCCGCGTGTGCGCAGTGGCGGCATGTGGATCGGTACCACATGCAGGCGATAATACAGGTCCTCGCGAAAGCGGCCGGCACGGACTTCGGTCTGGGGGTCGCGATTGGTGGCGCACAGGATGCGTACGTCGACCTTGCGCGGCCGGGTGGCGCCCACCGGCTGGACCGTCGAAGTCTGTAGAAAGCGCAACATCTTGGCCTGCAGCGCCAGGTCCATCTCGCAGATCTCGTCCAGGAAGAGGGTGCCACCGTCGGCCGCAGCGGCCGCGCCGGGCTTGTCCGCGATGGCGCCGGTGAACGAGCCCTTCAGATGGCCGAAGACTTCGGATTCCAGCAGATCCTGGGGGATCGCACCGCAGTTGAGCGCGATGAAGGGGCCGCCCGCGCGGCCCGACAGATCGTGGATCGCCTGCGCGCAAAGTTCCTTGCCGGTGCCGCTTTCGCCGGTGATGAAGGCGGTGGCGGTAGAGGGCGCGACCGAGCGGATGGTGGCGTAGACGCGCTCCATCACCGCCGACTCTCCGATCAGCTCGCCGGTCGGCCCGACCTGTGCGGGGGGCAGGCGCGTGAGATTGGGCGCGGCGCGGCGCGCATTTTCGACCGCCGCGAGCAGGCGCTTGTCGTCGAAGGGTTTGACCAGGAATTCATGGGCCCCCGCGCGCATCGCCTCGACCGCCTTGTTGATCGAGCCATTGGCGGTGATCACGATCACCCGCGTCTCGGGCGCAAGCGCCAGCATGTCGGCCATCAGATCCAGCCCGTCGCGATCGGGCAGCATCAGGTCAAGCAATGCGACAGGATGGCGGGTGGTGCGAAAGGCTTCCCATCCGTCGGCCGCCGTCACCGCGCCGTGGACCTGATGGCCTTCGAGCGTCAGGATCGTTTGGTACAATTGCTGCAGCGAGGGCGCGTCCTCGATCAGAAGGAAGGGGGCCGGGTCGGTCATGGGCAGGCCTCTGGCGGCGATGGCCGCGCAATCGGGTGAAACGGGTCGTCGAGAATGCGCAGCGCTTTCAGGTCCTGTCGGGCCAAAGGCCCGGCTTTGCCGCGACGGGCCGCCGCATTCAGCGCGCGAGCCGCTGCTCGTCTGGCACCACCAGAATTGGCGCATTGCCCGCGCTGCAACTGGACGGTGTCGTCTTGGGCCGCGATGCCGGTCCCATGGCTCAGCCGCCCCAATGGCTTCCGCGCCGGAGGGGGGGGCCTTCTCTGTGCGGCAAGGCGCGGGCCACCGAAGTCTTCCGATATCGCTGCGCCCAGATCATGGCCCGGCAGGGCGGGAGAGAGGCCCGCCGTGGCGGCGGGGTGTTCGGGAACCGTTATTGTTTGGGTCATGGTGCGGATCGGGTCGGGTCTGGCCCTCGCGGGGCCCGAACGGACGCTTCTTGGTTGCAGTTGTCAGCAGACTATTCCAAGCGCCGTGATCCGCCAACATGGCTGGAAAGACAGGTAGTACGCGAGGCCAGGCGCAAATTTTCGCGCCCGGCGATAGCAATTCTTCGTTGTAGGACAGAGGGTTCACTATCGCGCGTAGCCCAAGCCCCGCAATGCCGCCCGGATTTCATCCAGGATCGCCGGGTCGTCGATCGTCGCTGGCACCTTGAAGGGCTGGGAATCGGCGACCTTCACCATCGTCGCGCGCAGGATCTTGCCCGACCGCGTCTTGGGCAGCCGGTCGACCACACAGGCCAGCTTGAAGGCCGCCACCGGGCCGATCTTTTCGCGCACCAGACCCACGCATTCCGTGACGATCTCGTCCGAGGGCCGGTTGGTCCCCTTGTTGAGGCACAGAAACCCAAGCGGCAATTGGCCCTTCAACTCGTCCGCCACGCCGATCACCGCGCATTCGGCCACATCCTGGTGGCTCGCCAGCACCTCTTCCATCGCGCCGGTCGACAGGCGGTGTCCGGCCACATTGATCACATCGTCGGTGCGCGCCATGATGTAGAGATATCCGTCCTCGTCGATATAGCCCGCGTCGCCGGTCTCGTAATAGCCGGGGAAATGTTCGAGGTAGGCCTTGCGAAACCGCGCCTCGGCTTTCCACAGCGTCGGCAGCGTGCCCGGCGGCAGTGGCAGCCTGATCGCGATCGAGCCGAGTTCGCCCGGCTTCATGGGGTGTCCGCCCTCGTCTAGGATCTGCACGTCATAACCCGGCATCGGCACGGTGGGGGACCCCAGCTTGACCGGCAATTCCTCGATCCCCAGCGGGTTGGCGACCATGGGCCATCCGCTTTCGGTCTGCCACCAATGGTCGATCACCGGCACACCCAGCTTGTCCTGCGCCCAGACGATCGTGTCGGGATCCGCCCGCTCGCCGGCCAGGAACAGGGCGCGCAGGGACGACAGGTCGTATCTGTTCACCATCTCGCCCTTGGGGTCTTCGCGCTTGATGGCGCGGAACGCCGTGGGGGCGGTGAAGAAGCTGGCGACCTTGTGGTCCTGGATCACCCGCCAGAAGGTGCCCGCGTCGGGGGTGCCCACGGGCTTGCCCTCGAACAGGACCGAGGTGTTGCCGTGCACCAGCGGCCCGTAGCAGATATAGCTGTGACCTACCACCCAGCCCACATCCGAGGCGGCCCAGAACACCTCTCCCGGGTCGACGTTGAAGATGTTCTTCATGGTCCAGTTCAGCGCCACCAGATGGCCCGCGGTGGGGCGCACCACGCCCTTGGGCTGGCCCGTTGTCCCCGACGTATAGAGGATATAGGCCGGATGATCGCCCTCGACCGGCACGCATTCCGCGGGCGCCGCGCCGTACTGGAAGCTGTGCCAGCCGAAATCGCGGCCCTCGATCAGTTTCGCGACTTCCTCTTCGCGCTGCAGGATGACGCAGAAGTCGGGCTTGTGGCTGGCCTGTTCGATCGCCGCGTCGAGAAGCGGCTTGTAATGCACCACGCGCCCCGGCTCGATCCCGCAAGACGCCGCCAGGATCGCCTTGGGCTTGGCGTCGTCGATCCGTACCGCCAATTCGTTCGCGGCAAACCCGCCGAACACCACCGAATGGATCGCGCCAAGCCGCGCGCAGGCCAGCATCGCCTCGACCGCCTCGGGCACCATCGGCATGTAGATCACCACCCGGTCGCCCTTCTCCACGCCCTTGGCGCGCAGCGCGCCGGCCAGCGTGGCCACCCGGTTGCGCAGCTCGGAATAGGTGATCTTGTGGGTGCGGCCGGTGATCGGGCTGTCGTAGACGATCGCATATTGCGGCCCGCGCCCGGCGGCGACATGGCGATCGACCGCATTCCAGCAGGCATTGATCAGGCCGTCCTTGAACCATTCATAGATCGGGGCGTTCTCGTCCCAGAGCGCCTTGGAGGGCTTTCTTACCCAGTCGATCGCCTCGGCCTGTTCCATCCAGAAGGCCTCTGGGTCGGCCTTCCAGCGCGCATAGACGTCGTTGTAACTCATCTCTGCCTCCTCCCGCCCCGCGGGGCGCTCTCCTCCGGTGGCCGACAGGGGGATCTCGCGGCAGCGCACACGCGGCACCGTCCCGGTCGGGCTGCAACCGTGTTAGGAAGGGCGGCGGGGGCGCGCAAGTTTCTTGCGACCCGCCGGGGCTTGCGCACGAAGAATTTTGCAGATCTTCGCAGCGCATTGCTGCGAGGATTTGCAAATTCTTGTCGCTTGTACAGACAGCGGAGGCTGAAGCCGGGGGTTTGCAAACCCACCGGATCCGCGGCCTCCGCCCGGTCCTTCGTGCTTTAGCCGTAATGGGCCACCGGCGTGCCGGCCAGCGCGGCCATGTTCAGAAGGCCGCGCGTGGTGATCGACGGCGTGACGATATGAGCGCGGTTGCCCATGCCCATCAGGATCGGCCCCACTTCCAGCCCGCCGGCCTTCATTTTCAGGATGTTGCGCACCCCCGAGGCAGCGTCGGAATTCGAGAACACCAGCACATTCGCGGCGCCCTCGAAGCGGGCCGAGGGAAAGATGCGTTCACGCACCGCCTGGTCGAGCGCGGCGTCGATATGCATCTCGCCCTCATAGGCGAAATCGGGTTCACGATCGTCGAGCATCTCCATCGCGGCGCGCATCTTCTCGCCCGAGATGCCTTCGAGATTGCCGAACTGGGAATGCGAACACAGCGCGACCTTCGGCGCAATGCCGAAGCGGCGGACATGGCGGGCGGCGCCGATCACGGTTTCCATGATCTGGTCGGGCGTGGGTTCCTGGTTCACATGGGTATCGGCGATGAACAGCGGCCCGTCTTCCAGGATCATCAGGCTGAGCGCGCCGACCGGATGCAGCCCGTCGCGGGCCAGCACCTGACGGATATAGTTCAGATGCCACAGATATTGCCCGAAGGTGCCGCAGATCAGGCTGTCGGCCTCGCCACGGTGGACCATGACGGCGCCGATCGCCGTGGTGTTGGTGCGCAGAACCGCTCGGGCGATGTCCGGCGTGACGCCGCGGCGCGCCATCAGGTCGTGATAGGTGCCCCAGTAATCGCGATACCGCGGGTCGTTTTCCGGGTTGACGATCTCGAAGTGCTTGCCGGGCCGGATCGGCAGGCCGGCCCGCTCGCAGCGCATCGCCACGACCTCGGGGCGGCCGATCAGGATCGGCACCTCGGTGGTTTCCTCCAGCATCGCGGCGGCGGCGCGCAGCACGCGCTCGTCCTCTCCCTCGGCGAAGACGATCT
Organism: Allgaiera indica; assembly: GCF_900106675.1. Lineage (GTDB taxonomy): Bacteria > Pseudomonadota > Alphaproteobacteria > Rhodobacterales > Rhodobacteraceae > Acidimangrovimonas > Acidimangrovimonas indica. The sequence goes on along the minus strand of NZ_FNOB01000010.1, from coordinate 99,055 downwards.
TGCGGTTGGCGGTGCGGGCGGCCTCGAACACCGGCCGCATCAGCAGGGTCGAGCGGAACACCGACCCATCCAGCCGCCGGTGATAGGCCGATATATCCTCAAGCGGGCGGCTGGCGACGCCAGATTCCATCGCCGCCTTCGCGACCGCGGTGGCCACCACGCCCATCAGGCGCGGGTCAAAAGGTTTCGGAATCAGGTAATCGGCGCCGAAGCTCATCGCCTCGCCCTGATAGGCGGCGGCGGCCTCGGCGCTGGTGGTGGCGCGGGCCAGCGCCGCGAGGCCTTCGATGCAGGCGATCTGCATTTCGTCGTTGATCGTGGTCGCGCCCACGTCCAGTGCGCCCCGAAAGATGAACGGGAAGCATAGCACGTTGTTGACCTGGTTGGGATAATCAGACCGGCCGGTGGCGATGATGGCGTCCGGCGCCGCAATGCGCGCGGCATCGGGCATGATCTCAGGCATCGGGTTGGCCAGCGCGAAGATGATCGGCCGCGCGGCCATGCGCTTGACCATCTCGGGCGTCAGCACGTTCGGCCCCGACAGGCCCAGGAACAGATCGGCGCCGTCGATCACCTCGTCCAACCGGCGCTTGTCGGTGGGCTGGGCGTAGGCCGCCTTCTGGGGTGTCATCTCTTCGGTGCGGCCCTCGTAGACCAGGCCCGCGATATCGCACAGCCAGACGTTTTCGCGCTTCACACCCAGCTTGAGCAGCATGTTCAGGCAGGCGATGCCGGCCGCGCCGCCGCCGGTCGAGACGACCTTGATATCCTCGAACGCCTTGCCCGCGACGCGCAGCGCGTTGGTGGCGGCGGCGCCAACCACGATCGCGGTGCCATGCTGATCGTCATGGAAGACCGGGATGTTCATCCGTTCGCGACAGATCTTTTCCACGATGAAGCAATCGGGCGCCTTGATGTCCTCAAGGTTGATCGCGCCGAAGGTGGGCTCCAGCGCGCAGACCAGTTCGGCCAGCTTCTCGGGGTCCTTCTCATTCAACTCGATGTCGAAACAGTCGATATTGGCGAATTTCTTGAACAGAACGGCCTTGCCTTCCATCACCGGCTTGGCCGCCAGCGCGCCGATGTTGCCAAGGCCCAGCACGGCCGAGCCGTTCGAGACGACGCCCACCAGATTGCCGCGCGCGGTATAGCGGCTGGCCGTCGCGGGATCGGCCTTGATTTCCAGGCAGGCCTCGGCCACGCCGGGGGAATAGGCGCGGCTCAGGTCGCGGCCGTTCGCCAGCGGTTTGGTCGCGCGGACCTCCAGCTTACCGGGTTTCGGGAATTCGTGGTAATCGAGCGCCGCCTGGCGCGCGCCGTCCTGCCTGTGCTCGTCCATCGGCGTCCTCCCTGGGATTTAGTTTAATGCTAAACCATTCCATCCGCGCCGCAGTTAGCGCCTCTGGTGCGGCAGTTTCAAGACGAAGTTGCGTGCTCGGTGCGGGCCGGTGCGCAGGCGCCACTGTGCAGCCTATCACAGCGCGCGGTTTTCACATGTCCGAAAGATGCGCGCGATTGTACTGCCGCGCCGGCGCCTCTTGCATCGCCCGCCCGCGCGCCGCACATTGCCGGCCACAGCAACGGAGGCCGCCATGCCGAAGACCCTGCTAGATGCCGCCAGGGCGGTGCGTGAAAATGCCCATGCGCCTTATTCACGCTTCAAGGTGGGGGCGGCGCTGCGCACGCCTTCGGGCCGGGTCCATGTCGGCTGCAATGTCGAGAACGTCGCCTATCCCGAGGGCACCTGCGCCGAGGCCGGCGCGATCGCCGCGATGGTGGCGGCGGGCGAGACCGAAATCGCCGAGATCCTGGTGGTCGCCGACAGCCCCTCGCCGGTGCCTCCCTGCGGCGGCTGCCGCCAGAAGATCGCCGAATTCGCGGGTGCGGCGGCGACGGTCACGATGTGCACACTTGGCGGCGAAACGCGGCAGGTCTCCGTGGCCGACCTGCTGCCCGGGGCCTTCAGCGGCGCCCATATGGAGGGTTGAGGTGGATGCCCGTCAGATCATTGCCGCGCTGCGCCGGGGAGAGCGCCCCGATGCCGAGGCGCTGGACTGGTTCGCCCGCGGCCTGGCCTCGGGTGCGGTAAGCGACGCCCAGGCCGGTGCCTTCGCGATGGCCGTCTGCCTGCGGGGGCTGGGCGATGCCGGCCGGGTGGCGCTGACCCGGGCGATGCGCGCGTCGGGTCGCGTGCTGGAATGGGATCTTCCGGGACCGGTGCTGGACAAGCATTCGACCGGCGGGGTTGGCGATTGCGTTTCGCTGCTGCTGGCGCCGGCGCTGGCGGCCTGCGGCGCCTATGTGCCGATGATCTCGGGGCGCGGGCTGGGCCATACCGGCGGCACGCTCGACAAGCTGGAGGCGATCCCGGGCTTTCGCGCCGAGGTCTCGGTGGAAAAGCTGCGTGAGGTCACCCGCGATGTCGGTTGCGCGATCGTCGCCGCGACCGACCAGATCGCCCCGGCGGACCGGCGCCTTTATGCGGTGCGCGATGTCACCGGCACGGTCGAATCGATCGATCTGATCACCGCCTCGATCCTGTCGAAGAAGCTGGCCGCGGGGCTGGAAGGGCTGGTGCTGGACGTCAAGACCGGCTCGGGGGCCTTCATGAAGGATTATGACGACGCGCTGGATCTTGCCCAGGCGCTGGTGTCCACCGCGCAGGGGGCGGGCTGCATGACCACCGCGCTGATCACCGACATGAGCCAGCCGCTGGCCGCCGCCGCCGGCAATGCGCTGGAGGTGATCGAGGTGATGGAGACGCTGACCGGCACTTCGGTGAATGCGGCGCTGTGGGATCTGACTGCGGCGCTGGGGGGCGAGGCGCTGGCGCTGGGCGGGCTTGCGGCGGATCCCGAGGACGGTGCCGACCGGATCGAGGCGGCGCTGGAATCGGGCAGCGCGGCCGAGGTGTTCGGCCGCATGGTCGCGGCGCAGGGCGGGCCGGTGGATTTCGTCGAACGCTGGCCCGACCGGCTGCCTTCGGCCCCGGTGATGCGCGAGGTTCTGGCCGGGCGCGCGGGCTACGTCGCTGCGATCGACGGCGAGGCGCTGGGCCTGGCGGTGGTGGCCCTCGGCGGCGGGCGGATGAAGGGGGGCGACCGCATCAACCCCTCGGTCGGGCTGTCGGATATCGCGGGCGTGGGGGAACATGTCTCGGCCGATCTGCCGGTCGCGATCGTCCATGCCGCGACCGAAACCGAGGCTGACGCCGCCGAAGCCGCGGTGCGCGCGGCCTTCTCTCTGGGCGAGGCAGAGGTGGAAGAGCCGCCGCTGATCTACGAGAGGATCGCGTGATGCCCCGCGCCTTCCTTGTCGTGATGGACAGTGTCGGCGCGGGCGGGGCGCCGGACGCGGGCGAATTCTTCAATGGCGACATCCCGGATACCGGAGCCAACACGCTGGCCCATATCGCGCGGGCCTGCGCCGCGGGTCAGGCGGAACAGGGGCGCAGCGGCCCGCTGGCGCTGCCCAACCTGGATGCGCTGGGTCTGGGGGCGGCGGTGCGGCTGGCCTCGGGCGACGAAACGCCGGGGCTAGCGGCCCGGCCGCAGGGCCTTTGGGGGGCCGCGACGGAGGTGTCGCGCGGCAAGGACACGCCCTCGGGGCACTGGGAACTGGCCGGTGTTCCGGTGCCGTGGGAATGGCATTATTTCACCGACCCCGTGGACAGTTTCCCCGCCGATCTGGTGGCCGAGGTCTGCCGCCTGGCCGGCACCGAGGAGATCCTTGGCAATTGCCACGCCTCGGGCACCGAGATCATCGCGCGGCTGGGCGAGGAACACATCCGCACCGGCTGGCCGATCTGTTACACCTCGGCCGACAGCGTCTTCCAGATCGCCGCGCATGAGGAACATTTCGGACTGCACCGCCTCCATGCGCTGTGCGAGGCGCTGGCGCCCCGGCTGCATGAGATGCGCGTGGGCCGGGTGATCGCGCGGCCCTTCACCGGCGGTTTGGGCGATTTCCGCCGCACCCCCAACCGCCACGATTATGCCATCGCGCCGCCGGCGCCGACGCTGCTGGACTGGGCGCAGGACGCGGGACATCAGACTCATGCGGTGGGCAAGATCGGCGACATCTTCTCGATGCGCGGGGTGGGGGAGTTGCACAAGGGCCCCGACGACGCCGCGCTGATGACGCATCTGCACCGGCTGGTGGCAGAGGCGCCGGATGGCGCGCTGGTGTTCGCCAATTTCGTCGAATTCGACAGCCTTTGGGGGCATCGCCGCGACGTGGCGGGCTATGCCCGCGCGCTGGAATGGTTCGACACCGAGGCCGGGCGCCTGATCGCGGCGCTGCGTCCGGGCGATCTGATGATCTTCACCGCCGATCACGGCAACGATCCCACCTGGACCGGCGGCGACCACACCCGCGAACGGGTGCCGGTGATCGGCGCGGGCCAAGGGTTGCGGCCCATCGGTCAGGTGGCCTATGCGGATGTCGCGGCCTCCATCGCCGCGCATCTTGGACTGACGCCGCAAGGCCCCGGACGGAGCTTCCTGTGATCCCGAAGATCGAACTGCACTTACATATCGAAGGCGCGGCGCCGCCGGCCTTTATCCGTGGCTTGGCGGCCGAGAAGCACATCGACATCTCCGGCATCTTCAATGAGCGCGGCCATTACGCCTATCGCGATTTCTGGGATTTCCTGCGCGTCTACGAGGCCGCCACTTCCGTCTTGCAGACGCCCGAGGATTTCGCCCGCCTGACCCGCGCGGTGCTGGAGGAAAGCGCGGCCAACGGCGTGATCTATACCGAGGCCTTCCTCAGCCCCGATTTTTGCGGCGGTCGCGACCTATCCGCCTGGCGCGACTATCTGGCCGCGATCCAGGAAGCCGCGGCGGAGGTCGAGGCCCAGGGCGGCCCGATCTTGCGCGGCATCATCACCCCGATCCGCCATTTCGGCCCCGAGAAGGCGCGCGAAACCGCGCTTTGCGCCGCTGAAACGGCGGGCGATTTCATCGTGGGCTTCGGCATGGGCGGCGACGAGAAGGCGGGCGAACCCAAGGATTTCCAATACAGCTTCGACATGGCGCGCGAGGCCGGCCTGCGGCTGACCTGCCATGCCGGCGAATGGGGCGGGCCCGACAGCGTGCGCCGCGCGTGGCGCGATCTGCGGGTCGAACGCATCGGCCATGGCGTCCGCGCGATCGAGGACCCGGCGCTGGTGGACGATCTTGCCGAGGCCGGCGTGGTGCTGGAGGTCTGCCCCGGATCGAACGTCGCGCTGGGCCTTTACAAGGATTGGCGCGCGCATCCGATCGGGCGCCTTTACGAGCGTGGGGTGAAGGTCACCGTCTCGACCGACGACCCGCCGTTCTTCCACACCACGTTGACGCGCGAATACGATCGTCTGGCCGAGGCGCTGGACTGGGACGACGCTGTGTTCCATACCCTGAACAGGACCGCCGCCGAGGCCGCCTTCTGTGACGGCGCCACCCGCGCCGCGCTGATCAAGAGACTGGAGGGCCAGCCATGAAGACCCATCTGACCGTCGTCGACCACCCGCTGGTGCAGCACAAGCTGACGATCATGCGCGACCGAGAGACCTCGACCGCGAGCTTTCGCCAGCTTCTGCGCGAGATCAGCCAGCTTCTGGCCTATGAGGTGACGCGCGAACTGCCGCTGACAACGAAGCGCATCGAGACCCCGCTTTGCCCGATGGACGCCCCGGCGATCGACGGCAAGAAGCTGGTGCTGGTGTCGATCCTGCGCGCCGGCAACGGCTTGCTTGACGGCATTCTGGAGCTTGTCCCGGCGGCGCGGGTGGGCTTTGTCGGCCTTTACCGTGACGAAGAGACGCTGAAGCCGGTGCAGTATTACTACAAGGTCCCGGCCGAGTTGGGCGACCGGCCGGTGATCGTCGTCGATCCGATGCTGGCCACCGGCAATTCCTCGGCCGCCGCGATCGATCTGCTGAAGGCTTCGGGGGCCAAGAATCTGCGCTTCCTGTGCCTTCTCGCCGCTCCCGAAGGGATCAAAAGGATGCGAGAAGCCCATCCCGACGTGCCGATCGTCACAGCGGCGGTAGACGAAAGGCTGGACGACAATGGATATATTGTCCCAGGGCTAGGGGATGCGGGTGACAGGATGTTTGGCACAAAATAAGCCAATTCTTTCTTTACTCAGCGACCCGCTTCCGGCATGATTCCCCAACGCACGAAGGGGGTAGACATGTTGTTTCGAGTTCTCGCGGTGGCGATGGTGGCGACCGGTCTGGCCCCCCAGATGGGGCTGGCGCGGACGATGGACCAGTCGCAAGGCCCGGCTGAGCTGCCTCCGGCGAAGTTCAAGGGCAACCAGTTCGTCGACAGCAGCGGTTGCATCTTCATGCGCGCGGGGTTTGGCTCGCAAACCTCGTGGGTGCCGCGTGTCACGCGTGACCGGCGCCTGATGTGCGGCTACAAGCCCACTTTTGCGGCCAACGAGACCCGCCCCAACCACGAGGGCAGCTTCTCGATGTCGATGCCGCTGACCCCGCAAAAGCCCAAGCAGATCGCCTCGGCCCCCGCGCCCGCCCCGGCTGCGGATAAGGTGGCGGCTGCCGCCCCCACACGGCCGGATGTCGCGGGCGGAAGCGCCAAAACCTTCTCGGCGCAAAGCACCCCGGGCGTCGCCAGCGGCACGTCGGTCGCGGCGGTGCCGGCCGCCAGGGCGTTGCGGCGTGCTCGCGCCCCGGCTGCCCAGGTGATCCCGGCCGTGGCGGATGGCGGGCCGTCGATCGCGGGGCGCCCTGTGCATCTGGTCAGCAAGGTGCAATGCCCCGCTTACGCGCCCGAGGTCTCGCGGGTCTACAGGCTTTCGGACGGGCGCAGCGCGATCAGCTGCGCGCCCGGGTCGAACCGCTACCTGGTGGTCAGGGTGGTCGATAGTCTCGGCCCGCAAGCGCCGAGCTATACTTCGGATTATCGGCCCGACGATGACAGCAGCGCCAATGTGCCGATCGCACCGCCCGAGCCATTGCTGCCCTACAAGGGCGGCAGTGGTGGCGTCACGGCCAGCTATCGTGCCCCGGCACCGACCCCGGCCCCGGCGGCGGGCTCGGATGGTCAGCGGGTCTACACCGCCATTTCCACGGGCGATATATTCGCCCGGTCGCAGAATAGCCTTCCGCGGTCGGCCACTGCCGTTCCCGAGGTTCCGCCAGGCTACAAACCGGCCTGGGACGATGGCCGCCTGAACCCCCTGCGCGGGCCGCGCACCCCCGAGGGCAATGCCCAGATGGATCTGGTGTGGACCCATTCGGTCCCGCGCAAGCTGATCGACACCACGACGATGCGCGGTGCCGCGGCGCAATATCCCGGGCTGCGCTACCCGCAGACGGCCACGCCGCCGCGCCCGACGCGTCAGGTGGTGGTGACGCGCCATGCGCCGCTGAACGACATCGGCGCAAGCCGCGGCAGGGCGCGCGCCGCCGCACCCGTTGCGGGCGGCAGCTACGTGCAGGTGGGCACCTTCGGCGTCCCATCGAATGCCAGCCATACGGCCGCGCGGCTGCGATCGATGGGCTATCCCGTGGCGATGGGGCGTGTCCGCGTGCATGGGCGCAGCCTGCAGACGGTGATGGCGGGGCCGTTCGGGTCCTCCGCACAGCTTTCCGCGGCGCTGGGCCAGGTTCGCGCCGCGGGTTTCGGCGACGCCTATATCCGCTAGGAAGGCGCAAGGCCTCCGATCGGACGGAAAACGACATAAGAGACGACCAGGGACAGGCAAGACCCGGCAGTAGCGAAGGCAGAAGACAGGCAAGAAGCGAGGCGCCCCCATCCCGCTTGGGTGGGGGCGCCTTCGTGTTTGGGCAGGCGCGAAAGCTGACCTGCGCATGATACCGGAACTAGATGGCGGTTCTTGGGTGGCGGGCCCCGGATGCCCGGCCCCAGATGCCCGGCCCCTGAGGGCGGGCTTCCTATTCGTCGCAGATGCCCTGCAGTCCCACCCAGCTGTCATCGGAAATCAGCGCTGGCGGCGGCTGGCCCTTGGCGAAGGGATCCGCCGCGATCAACCGGGTGGCTTCCGCCGCAGTCCGGGGCACGGGGGGGGTGGCCGCTTCGAGCGCCTTGGCATAAGGCGTGGTCGGCAGACCTTCGGCCCTGAAGCGAGCGATCAGCGCGCCTTCGGGCGGGGGCGGCGCGTGCCTGGCCGTACGCAGCAGCGCCTCGCCATAGCCGTGCAGCGCGCCGGGTGCCATCTGTCCCGTGGTCAGAAGCCGCACCGTCGCGCCCAGCCCCGCCCAATGCAGCAGGCCAAGCAGGGCATCTGCTTCCGCCGCGCGGGCACGTTCGGCCAGGATGTAGCCGGCGGCGACGTCGGGGCCGTCGAAATCCTCGATCAGATCGCGCCTTAGAACGATGATTCCGCCAGGCAGATGCGTCGCGCGGGCCGGGCCGCCCGGCACCACGACGATTTGCACCCCGCCCTCGGGAAACAGCCTGTCGGTCAATCTCGCCAGCGCCTCGGTGCCGGGATGGCCGTTGCAGCGCGGTCCGGTCACGCGGGTCAGATCGGCAAGCGCCATCTCGCCGATCTGGTGACGTTTCGATGCCGGCACCATCTGCGCGGTGTGGCGGATCAACGCGCCGGGCAGCCAGAACACCGCCAGGAGCACCGCCGCCAGAAGGGTGCCGGCGATCAGCACATGGCGCAGCCGGCCAGGGCGCGGCCGATGGGAATCGATCACCCCGCGCACGGTCTCGATCGCGCCGATCATGTCCTTGTCGTCCAGTTCAAGGGTTTCGACGGCATCCGGGCCGGGGGTGAAAAGCGCCGGCATCTCGCCCGGGTTCATCCGGATCAGCGCCGGCAGCGACCAATGCGTCAACGCCGATTCCGAGCGGCTGTCGGAAAGTACCAGCGACGCCTCGCCGAACGAGACGATGACATCGCGCCGTTGCGCGTCCGGCGTCTCGCGCCAGATGCCTTGGCTTTCCAGCCGTTGGTATTTCGACAGCGCCGTGACGCGCGGCATGGGCCTGCTCTTTGTGCCTCTTTCACGGGACTCTACCGCATGTCGTGTCCGGGGCAAAGGGCAGTGGGGATGCGCCCGAGCAGTTTTGCGGTGCGCGCCGGGGGGCGAGCGCGGGCCGGGCGCGCGGCGCCTCAGGCATCCAGCAGTTTTGCCACGGCGCGCAGTTCGAATTTCTGGATCTTGCCGGTCGAGGTCTTGGGCAATTCGGAAAAGATCACCTTTTTCGGCGTCTTGAATCCGGCCAGCCGTTCGCGGGCGAAGGCGATCAACTCGGCCTCGCTGGCCTGGCTGCCGTCCTTCAACTCGACGAAGGCACAGGGCACCTCGCCCCATTTCTGATCCGGTTTCGCGACCACGGCGCAAAGGCTGACCGCCGGGTGGCGCATCAACACGCCCTCGACCTCGACGGAACTCACATTCTCGCCGCCCGAGATGATGATGTCCTTGGCGCGGTCGGTGATCTTGATATAGCCGTCCTCGTGCTGGAACGCGATGTCGCCCGAGCGGAAGTAGCCGCCGCGGAAGGCCTCGCGCGTGGCCTCGGGGTTGCGATAGTAGCCCTTCATCACGCCATTGCCGCGCATCGCGATCTCGCCCAGATGGCGGGCGTCGCGCGGCACCGGCCGGCCCGCTTCGTCATGCACGACCGCCTCTTCCATCATCGGCATCAACACGCCGGTGCGCGCCTTCAACTCGGCCCGGGCATCGCCCTCGACCCCGTTCCAATCCGGGTTCCAGGTGCATTCGGTGGCGGGGCCGTAGACCTCGGTCAGCCCGTAGACCTGGGTGATGTTGAACCCCAGCGGCTCGATCGCGGCCAGGGTGGCCGCGGGGGGCGGCGCGCCGGCGGTGAAGACCTCGACCACATGATCGAAGGGGCGTCGTTCCTCGGGTTTGGCATTGATGATCGCGTTCAGCACGATGGGCGCGCCGCCGAAATGGGTCACGCCCTCGTCGGCGATGGCAGCATAGATGTTGGCCGCGGTGATGTCGCGGCAACATACCAGCGTGCCGCCCAGCATCGGGACCATCCAGGTGTGGCACCAGCCGTTGCAGTGAAACAGCGGAACGATGGTCAGATACACGGGGTAAAGCACCATGCGCCAGGCGATCGCGTTGCCCATCGTGCACAGATAGGCGCCGCGGTGGTGATAGACCACGCCCTTGGGCCGCCCGGTCGTGCCCGAGGTATAGTTAAGCGCGATGCTTTCCCATTCGTCTTCCGGCATCACCCAGGGCGCATCGGGGTCGCCCCCGGCCAGCAGCGTCTCGTAATCCGGGTACCGCCCCGAAGGCACATGGCCCGCCTCGGTATCGGCGACCTCGACAATTTGGGGCGGCGGGCCCTCCATCGTCTCGATCGCCGCCTCGACCAGGGGGATCAGCGGGCTGTCGACAAGCACCAGCTTGGCGCCGCCATGGCCGAAGATATAGGCGACAGTCTCGACATCGAGGCGGGTGTTGATCGCGTTCAGAACCGCGCCCGCGGCGGGCACGCCGAAATGGGCCTCGGCCTGGGCCGGGATGTTGGGCAAGAGCGTCGCCACCACGTCACCCGGCCGCACCCCGCGCGCGGCAAGGCCCGAGGCCAGACGGCTTACCCGTGCGGCATATTCGGCGTAGGTCCGGCGGGTGCCGCCATAGACCAGCGCGGGCCGGGTCGCGAAGATGTCGGCCGCCCGGCGCAGATGCGACAGCGGCGTGAGGGGCACATAGTTCGCCGCGTTGCGTTCCAATCCCGTCTCGTCAGCCAGCCAGCCCATCTGCGCGGCCTCCCCCCAATCATTGTGCCTGATCGAGTAATACCGCGCGGAAGACGAAAGGAAAGCCCGCGCGCATCACGCATGGCCTGGATCCCGCGTCTTGCCGGGGAAAAGACGGGATGGTGGCTTGCGCCGCGCCGTTGTCAAAGAGGGGCGGGCCGGGGGCGGAACCGGTCGCAACGCCCCGGGGCGAGGGCAAGCGGGCGCGACCCGCCCATCGCGGCGGCCGGGATATCCGTTTCCGCAGATGGCTTTACGCCCCGCGTGCGACAGGGCACTCTCGGTCGCATGATCATCTCGCGCGGGCGCCGCTACATCTTCGTTCATATTCCCAAGACCGGGGGCACGGCGCTTAGCCTCGCGCTGGAGGCGCGCGCGATGAAGGACGACATCCTGATCGGCGATACCCCGAAGGCGCGGGCCCGCGCGCGGCGGCTGCAGGGCGCGGGTGCGCGCGGGCGGTTGTGGAAGCACGCCGCCCTGGCCGATATCGAAGGCTTGGTGAGCGGCGACGAGATCGCCGCCTTCTTCATCGTCACCCTGGTGCGCAACCCCTGGGACCGGATGGTCAGCTATTATCATTGGTTGCGCGAACAGGGCTGGGACCACCCCGCGGTGCATCTGGCCAAGGCTACCGATTTCGCGGATTTCCTGCGCGCGCCCCAGACCCGCGACAGCGTCAAGGCGGCGCCCTATGGCGCCTATCTGCGCGGCCCCGACGGGCGCGAGCGTTGCGATCTGTTCATCCGGCTGGAACATTTCAACACCGATGTCGCCCGGTTCGAGGCGCATCTGGGGTTTGCGCTTGCCCCGCTGGAACGCGCCAATGCCTCGGCCCGGCGCCGCGATTGGCGGGGGTATTACGATGCGGGAACGCGGAATCTGGTGGCGGATCTATGCGCCGAGGATATCGCGCGCTTCGGCTACCGGTTCGACGGCTAGAAAAGAGGAAGCCGGGGGGCTGTCTGCCCCCCGGCCCCCCCCGAGGATCTTCGTGGCAGAAGGAAGGGCCCGGCTCAGGCCGCCTTCGCGGTGGGGGCGAAGCGGCCATAGAAGGTTTCGCCCTTCTCGGCCATCTCGCGCAGCAGCTTGGGCGCGGCGAAACGCTTGCCATAGCGTTCGGTCAGCCCGTCGCACAACTCGACCGCGCGCGCAGCCCCCAGCATGTCCAGCCACGACAGCGGGCCGCCCGACCAGGGCGCGAAGCCCCAGCCCAGGATCGCGCCGACATCGCCTTCGCGAATGTCCATCAGCACGCCGTCCTCCAGCGCCCGCACCGCTTCCAGCACCTGGGCGAAGAGCAGCCGGTGCTGCACCTCGGTCACGTCGGGCTGATCGTCCTGCGCGGGGTACTTGTCGGCCAGCCCCTGCCACAGGCCGGTGCGCTTGCCCTTGTCGTCATAGGCGTAGAAACCCGATTTGGATTTCCGCCCCAGGCGGCCCTGATCGTACATCCAGAACAGCACGTCATCGACCGCGTCGTCGGGATAGGCCGCGCCCATCGCCGCCTTGGTCGCCTTGGCGATCTTCACCCCCAGGTCGATCGAGGTCTCGTCCACCAGTTGCAGCGGGCCCAGCGGCATGCCGACCAGCTTGGCCGCGTTCTCGACCAGCGCCGGTTCGACGCCCTCGGCCACCATGCGCACGCCCTCGTTGATATAGGGGATGATGCAGCGGTTGGCGTAGAAGAAGCGCGCGTCGTTGACCACGATCGGCGTCTTGCGGATCTGGCGCACATAATCCAGCGCCTTGGCCACCGCGCGGTCGCCGGTTTCCTTGCCCTTGATGATCTCGACAAGCGCCATCTTGTCGACGGGGCTGAAGAAGTGGATGCCGATGAAGCCTTCGGCATCGACCGAGGCCTTGGCCAGTTCGGTGATCGGCAGGGTCGAGGTGTTGGTGGCGAAGATGCAATCCTTGCCGGCCACCGCCTGGGCCTTCGCTGTGACCTCGGCCTTGACCTTGGGATCCTCGAACACCGCCTCGACGATCAGGTCGCAGCCCTTCAGCGCGGCATAATCGGTGGTCGGCGTGATCCGGGCAAGCAGGTCTTCCTTCTGCTCCTTGGTCGCGCGGCCGCGGCCGATGGCCTTGTCCATCAGCCCCTCGGAATAGGCCTTGCCGCGGTCGGCGGCGTCCTGCGCCGCGTCGATCAGCACCACCTCGATCCCGGCGCGCGCGCTGACATAGGCGATGCCCGCCCCCATCATCCCGGCGCCGAGGATGCCGACCTTGTGCACCTTCTGGTCGGGCACGCCCTGGGGCCGCACCGCGCCCTTCTCCAGCGCCTCCTTGTTGAGAAACAGCGACCGGATCATCGCGGCCGAGGAGGGGTTCATCATCACATGGGTGAACCAGCGCGCCTCGATCTTCAGGGCAGTGTCGAAGGGCACCAGCGCGCCCTCATAGACCGCGCTCAGCAATGCCTTGGCGGCCGGGTAGACGCCTTGCGTCCGGCCATGCACCATCGCGGCGGCGCCGACGAAGGTCATGAAACCCGCCGGATGGTAGGGCGCGCCGCCGGGCATCTTGTAGCCCTTCATGTCCCAAGGCTTCACGCAATCGCTGTCCTTGGCATTCAGCACCCAGGCCTTCGCGGCGGCCAGCGGATCATCGACCACCTCGTCGATGACACCCGCGGCCTTGGCCTTCTTGGGGTCGTTCATCTTGCCTTCCAGCAGCAGCGGCGCCGCACCCATCGCGCCCAGCTTGCGCACCAGCCGCGTCGTGCCGCCCGCGCCGGGGAAGAGGCCCACCAGGATTTCCGGCAGGCCGAGCTTGGCCTTCGGGTTGTCGGCCACGAAAATCCGGTGCGTCGCCAGCGCCAGTTCCAGCCCGATGCCGGCGGCGGTGCCGGGCAGGGCGGCGGCGATCGGCTTGGCGCCCTTCAGGGTCTTGGGGTCCATCCCGGCACGTTCGATCCGGCGCAGCACGCCGTGCATGCGCATGATCCCGTCGAACACCGCCTTGGCGGGCTCATCCCCCGCGCTGTCCTTCAGCGAGGCCAGCACGTTCAGATCCATGCCGCCGGCGAAGTCCTTCTTCGCCGAGGTGATGACGATGCCCTTGACCGCGTCATCCTCCAGCGCCGCCGCGACATGGGCGTCCAGTTGTTCGAGCCCCTCGAAGCTCATGACGTTCATCGACTTGTCGGGCACGTCCCAGGTGATGATGGCGACGCCGTCGGCGCCCTTCTCGTAGTGAAAATCGCTCATGTCTTGTCTCCCTCCTTCGGGTAGGGGGCTCCGTCGAGATGCGTGTACCCCGCGGGCGTCGCCAACAGGTCGAGGCCCGGATAGTGGCAGATGTTGTGTGGCTGACGGCCGCCCGCGATCAGGTAGACTGCGGGCGCATCGGTGTGGTTGCGCAAGGTGTGGGCGACCGGGTCGCCCGCCTTCCAGCAGCAGAAATCACCGGGGGTCAGGATCGTTTCGGTCTGATCCTCGGCCACGGTCAGCGACCCCTCCAGCATGTAGAGGAATTCGTCCTCGTGCTCTTCCCAATGTTGCTGGCTGGATTGCTTGCCCGGATGCAGCGTCTGCAGCGCGATGCCGAACTGCGTAAGGCCGCCGGCCTCGGTCAGTTCACGGTAGCTGAAATTGCCGCGCCCAAGGTTGTAGGGCGCGGGGTAGCCAGAGACGCTTTCGTGTTCGGGCAGGCTATCCTTGCGGAAGACCGCCATCAGACGCGCTCGATGATGGTGGCCGCGCCCATGCCCGACCCGATGCACAGGGTGGCCAGGCCGACCTCCTTGTCGCTGCGCTCCAACTCGTCGAGCAGCGTGCCCAGGATGATCGCGCCGGTGGCGCCCAGCGGGTGGCCCATGGCGATCGCGCCGCCGTTGACGTTGACCTTGTCCATGTCGGCGTCGAACGCCTGCTGGAAGCGCAGCACGACCGAGGCGAAGGCCTCGTTCACCTCGAAAAGATCGATGTCGGTGAACGCCATGCCGTTTTCGCGCAGGATCTTCTCGGTCACCGTCACCGGGCCAGTCAGCATGATCGTCGGATCGGTGCCGATCTTGGCGGTCGAGCGGATCCGCGCGCGCGGCGTCAGCCCGTATTGCTTGCCGAATTCGGCATCCCCCACCAGAACCCCCGCGGCGCCATCGACGATCCCCGAGGAATTGCCGGCGTGGTGGACATGTTCGATCCGCTCGAGATGCGGATATTTCATGATCGCCACCTTGTCGAAGCCCGGCATCTGTTCGCCGATCTCCTTGAAGCTGGGCTTCAGCGCGCCGAGCGCCTGCATGTCGGTGCCGCGGCGGATGTATTCGTCATGATCGAGGATCGGCAGGCCGTTCACGTCACGCACGGTCATCACCGAGCGGGCGAAACGGCCCTCGTCCCAGGCCTTGGCGGCGCGCTTCTGGCTTTCGACGGCCAGCGCATCGGCCTGGTCGCGGGAAAAGCCGTATTCGGTGGCGATGATGTCGGCGCCGATGCCCTGCGGCACGAAATAGGACTTCATCGCGATGTCGGGATCGGCGGCGATGGCGGCGCCGTCGCTGCCCATCGGCACCCGGCCCATCATCTCGACGCCGCCGGCGATATAGGCGTGGCCGCCGCCGCCGCGCACCTGGTTGGCGGCGATGTTCACGGCCTCCAGCCCCGAGGCGCAGAAGCGGTTGATCGACACGCCGGGGATCGACTCGTCCAGATCCGAGGCCAGCACGGCGGTCCGCGCCAGGCAGCCGCCCTGTTCCATCACCTGGGTGACATTGCCCCAGATCACGTCCTCGACGGCGTGGCCGTCCAGCCCGTTGCGCGCCTTCAACTCGTTCAGCACCAGCGCGGACAGGCGCGCGGCGGTGACTTCGTGCAGGCTGCCGTCCTTGCGGCCCTTGCCGCGCGGCGTGCGCACTGTGTCGTAAATGAATGCGTCGGTCATGATATCCTCCTTCACGCCCGGTCGGCGGGCGAGCCGGGCATCAGTTCATAGGGGTGTTTCCAGCCCGGCTGCGCCGCGATGCGGTCAAGCCAGGCGTCGATATTGGGGAAATCCTTGCGTTCGAACCCGTAAGGCTCGGGGTAATAGAGGTAGCCGCAGCAGGCGATATCGGCGAGCGTCAGCTTGTCGCCCACGATCCAGTCGCGCCCGGCCAGATGCCCGTCGAGCACCTTGAGCGCGCTCATCACGCGGCCGCCAAGCCAACCGATCGCCTCTTTCGGGCGCTTCTCCTCGGGCAGGAAGTTCATCAGGAAGCGCAGGCTACCCTGCTGGCCCGACCCCTTCTGCGCATCCCAGAACATCCAGCGCAGGATCTCGTTGCGGTCGCCTTCCATCAGCTTGCCGGTCTTTTCGGCCACATGCAGCTGGATCACGCACGATTGCGTCAGCTTCAGGTCGCCCTCTACGAAGACCGGCGCCTCGCCCATCTCATTGAGCTTGCGGAATTCGGGGCTGCGGCTTTCGCCGTTGAAGAAATCGACATAGACCGGCTCCCAGTCGTAGCCGGTCAGCGCCAGGGTCAGGGCCGCCTTGTAGGCGTTCCCGGATTCCCCGAAGCAGTAAAGTTTTGCGGTCATCAGCACATCCCTCCCGATGCTGCGCCTATCGCGGGCGCCGTGTTTGAGTATTTGGACCAAGATGAAGAGCAGACACTCTTCCGGTAACGGACGATTAACCCTGATCCCTGAAAATCATGGTCGCGGCACAGGCTGGAGAGCCGATGGCCGCCCAAGGTGAAGCCCCGCCGCGCGCCGTGCGTTCCGTCTGACGGTCGGGCGCGGCGGCGGGGTGGACTGCAGGCTGCCCGCGCGCGACCGAAGGGTTCGAAACGCAGGTCCCCTTCATCTTGGCGAAAATACTCCACGGGGGTGCGGGGGTGTGAAACCCCCGCCTCCAACCGTTCAAGCCGCGCTGCGCCCATGTTTCCCTCCATCAGAGCGACCTTGCGATCAGCTCCTTCATGATTTCGTTCGTCCCGCCATAGATGCGCTGCACCCTTGCGTCCGTCCACATTTCCGCCACGGCATATTCCTGCATGAAGCCGTAGCCGCCATGCAGTTGCAGGCAGTCGTCCAGAACCTCGCCCTGGGTATCGGTCAGCCAGTATTTTGCCGCCGCCGCCTTGTCGACGGTCAGCTCGCCCTTCAGGTGCTCGGCAATGCATTCGTCAAGGAAGGCGCGCGCCACCATCGTCTTGGTCTTGCATTCGGCAAGCTTGAAGCGGGTGTTCTGGAACTGCATCAGATTGCCGCCGAAGGCCTCGCGTTCCCTGGCATAGCGAATGGTGCGCTCGACCGCGCCCTCCATCGCGCCGACCGCGCCGCAGCCGATGATCAGCCGCTCCTGCGGGAGTTGCTTCATCATCTGGTAGAACCCCTGGCCCTCTTCGCCGCCCAGGATGTTCTCGGGCGGGATCTCGACATTGTCGAAGAACAGTTCGGACGTGTCCGCCGCGTGCAGGCCGATCTTGTCAAGGTTGCGGCCGCGGGAAAACCCCTTTGCGCCCTCGGTTTCCAGCGCCACCAGCGAGATGCCCTTGGCCTTGGCCGAAGGGTCGGTCTTGGCCGCCACCAGGATCAGGTTGGCGTGCTGGCCGTTGGTGATGAAGGTCTTCTGCCCCGACAGCCGGTAGGCGTTGCCGTCGCGCACCGCGCGGGTCTTGACCGCCTGCACGTCCGACCCGCCCGAGGGTTCGGTCATCGCCAGAGCGGTGACGATCTCTCCGGTCACCATCTTCGGCAGCCAGCGCTGTTTCTGCTCTTCGGTGCCGTAGGCCAGGATGTAATGCGCCACGATGCCGGAATGGATGCCGTGCCCCCAACTTGCCAGATTGGCGCGCGAGGCCTCCTCGACGATCACCGCCTCGTGGCCGAAATCGCCGCCCGCGCCGCCGTATTCCTCGGGGATGGAAGGGCACAGCAGGCCCAGCGCCCCGGCTTCGGCCCAGGTGTCGCGGTCCATCTCGCCCTGCTTGCGCCAGCGCTCGAACTTGGGCGTCCATTCCTCGGTGATGAATTTGCGCGTCATCTCGGCAAGCATCCTGTGCTCGTCCGTCATCCAGCTAGAAGTCATCCGTTCCTCCCTGTGCTTTTCGTGCTTGCTGTCTCAGCGTTTGCGGGCGTCGAGTTCCGAATTGAACAGCCGTAGCCGGTGGCCAAGGTTGTCCGCGTCGGTCACGCTGTCGAAATGCTCAAAAAGGAAGGACAGTGCCTCGCCCTCGTCCAGACCGGCCTCCTTCGCGAAACGCTTCAGGCGGCGATAGCCGTCCTCGGTCATCGAGACCGGAAAGCGGCGGGTCAGGCGAAAGCGTTTGGGCATCGTCTCCTCCATTCGTCCCCATAGGGGCGGGGCCCCGCGCGGGGCCCCTGGGCTGCGCGGGGCCAGCTTAGAAGGAAGCCTCCTCCAGCGCCATCACAGGGTCGGCGCCGCTTTCGATCCGCGCCAGATGCATCGCGCAGGCCGGAAGCTGGCGGGCCATATAGTAGCGTCCGGTGGCGATCTTGGCCTCGTAGAAGGCCGGATCGGCGGCGCCGGCGTCCAGCGCGTCATGGGCGGCCTTCGCCATCCGCGTCCACATCAGGCCTAGGCAGACATGGCCCATCAGGTGCATGAAGTCGTAAGAACCCGCAAGCGCCGCGTTGGGGTTCTTCATACCGTTCTGCATGAAGAACATCCCCGCCTGCTGCAACTGTTTCGAGGCCGTTTTCAGCGGCTCGACGAAGGCTTTCATCCGGTCGTCGCCGTTATGCGCCTTGCATTCGGCCTTCACCATCTCGAAGAAGGCCATCACATGCTTGCCACCGTCCTGGGCCAGCTTGCGGCCGACCAGATCGAGCGCCTGGATGCCGTTCGCGCCCTCGTAGATCATCGCGATGCGGGCGTCGCGGGTGAATTGCGACATGCCCTGTTCCTCGATATAGCCATGCCCGCCATAGACCTGCTGGGCCTGCACCGCGCTCTCGAAACCCTTGTCGGTCTGGAAGCCCTTGATCACCGGCGTCATCAGCGAAATCAGCCCCTCGGCCTCGGCATCCCCTTCGCGATGCGCCCGGTCGATCAGATGCGCCCCCCAGAAGGTGAAGGCGCGCGCGCCCTCGATGAAGCTTTTCTGATCCATCAGCATGCGGCGCACATCCGGGTGCACGATGATCGGATCGGCGCCGCCGCCGGGGTTCCGCGTCCCGGTCACGTCGCGGCCCTGCAGGCGGTCCTTGGCATAGGCGACGGCGTTCTGATAGGCGGCCTCGGCCACCGCATAGCCCTGCAGGCCAACGCCCAGACGCGCCTCGTTCATCATCGTGAACATGTTGCGCATGCCCTTGTGCAGCTCACCCACAAGGAAGCCCCGGGCGCCGTCGTAGTTCATCACGCAGGTCGCGTTGGCGTGGATGCCCATCTTCTCTTCGATATTGCCGACCGAGACGCCATTGCGCGCGCCCAGGCTGCCGTCCTCTTTCACCAGGAACTTCGGCACGATGAACAGGCTGATGCCGCGGGTACCCTCGCCGCCGCCCGGGGCCTTGGCCAGGACCAGGTGGATGACGTTCTCGGCCAAGTCGTGATCACCCGCCGAGATGAAGATCTTCTGCCCCGTGATCAGGTAAGAGCCGTCGTCCTGCGGCTCGGCCTTGGTGCGGATCAGGCCCAGATCGGTGCCGCAGTGGGGTTCGGTCAGGTTCATGGTGCCGGTCCAGTCCATCGACACCATCTTGGGCAGGTAGGTTTCCTTCAACTCCTGCGAGGCATGGGCCAGGATTGCGCCGATCGCGCCATGGGTCAGCCCCTGGTACATGTTGAACGCCATGTTGGCCGAAACCATGATCTCGCCCACCGCGCTGCCCATCACATAGGGCAGACCCTGGCCGCCGAATTCCTCGGGCAGGTCAAGCCCGTTCCAGCCGCCTTCCTTCAGCGCCTCGAACGCCGCCTTGAAGCCCTTGGGCGTGCTTACCATGCCGTTCTCCAGCCGGCAGCCTTCCCGGTCGCCGGAAAGGTTCAGCGGTGCCAGCACCTCGGAGGCCAGCTTGCCGGCCTCTTCCAGCACCGCCGAGGTGAAATCGCGGTCGATCTCGTCATAGCCCTTCACGCCGCTTTCGGTGACCTTCAGCACCTCGTGCAGTACGAATTGCATGTCCTTGGTGGGGGCCGTGTAGGCGGGCATTCGGTCTTCCTTTCCTAACGCGCGGCGCTGGACTGACGGCGGTGCGTCAGCTGCCCTTCGGCATGCGCCAATTGCTCTTTCAACTCGTCGATCGCCTCGCCCAGTTCGGCGCGCTGCCGTTCCATCTGGTCGAGACGCTCGCGCGCCTTCTCGACCGTGCGGGCAAGCTGCTTTGTATGGCTACCCTCGCGGTCGTACATGTCCAGAAGCTGGCGGATATCCTCTAGGCTGAAGCCAAAGCGCTTGCCGCGCAGGATCAGTTTCAGCCGGCCCCGGTCGCGCCGTGTGAACAGCCGCTTCTGTCCCTCGCGGATCGGGAACAGCAACTCCTTCGATTCGTAAAAGCGAAGCGTGCGGGGCGTCACTTCGAACATGTCGCACATCTCGCGTATCGTCATCAGTTCATCAGGTATCATCGCTTCATCTCTCGGTCCGCCGGCCAGCGCCGGCCTCTGAGATGCAATCTAGAGCGATAGCTTACAAGACGAGTTTACGCGAACGTCAACATAACGTGACGTCACGGCGATGGATGGTCGCGCGTCAGCCGCCTTCCGCCGTGCCGGCATCGTCGCCGTTGCCGCGGGCTTCGGCGGCAAGCCGCGCGGTCTCGTCGCGCAGGGCAAGCAACTCGGCGATGGTGGCGTCCAGTTCCTCGCGCTGGCGCTTGAGCGCGACAAGCTGGCGATCGGCCATCTTCACGAAGGTCTCGAATTGCGGGACGGTGCCCTGCTTGTCGTACATCTCCAGCCACTGGCGCAATTCTTCCAGCGAAAAGCCGAAGCGGCGGCCGCGCATGATCAGCGTCATCCGGGCGACCTCGCGCGCGGTGTAGAACCGTGCCCGGCCTTCGCGCATGGGTTGGAGCAGTTCGATATATTCGTAGTAGCGCAGGGTGCGGGGCGTCACGTCGAACCGCGCGCACATCGCCTTGAAGCTGATCGGGGTGTCGTTCATGGGGTCTCCCACCTTCGCCGGGCGAAGTTTAGAGCCATGGCGCGGCGGGTTCAATCTGGGCCGGGGCGCGATGATCCCGTCGTCGACCGGGATATCCCCGGGGATGGTCCGCAAGTGCTTGCGTCCGGACGAGTGAGGGATTATCCGCTTCATGCAAAGAAATCTTGCGCAGTCGCGAAATATTATTGCGCAAATTCGGGCTATTTCGTAAGTTCCGACGCGCTGATGAGAGGATCCCCGATGCCCGGCATGAAGCTTGACCAGATCGATCGCAACATTCTCGCGCAATTGCAAGAGGATGGGCGGATGACGAATGTCGAGCTTGCCCGACGGGTGGGGATCTCGGCCCCGCCCTGCCTGCGCCGCGTCCGTACCCTTGAGGAGGCCGGCTATATCCGCGGCTACCATGCCGACATCGACCCGCGCGAACTGGGCTTCGAGGTGCAGGTGTTCGCGATGGTGCGGTTGCATTCCCAGGCCGAGGTCGATCTTTCCGCTTTCGAGAAGCGCTGCCGTGACTGGCCGTTGGTCCGCGAATGCCACATGCTGAACGGCGAGATCGACTTCATCCTGAAATGCGTGGCGCCCGATCTGTCCAGTTTCCAGACCTTCCTGACCGAGGGGTTGACCGCGGCCGAGAACGTGGCCTCGGTCAAGACCAGCCTGGTGATCCGCTGCGCCAAGGACGCGCCCGGCGTGCCCTTCGACGTGCTCGAGGAACGTCTCAACCGCAGCGCCTGACCCGCCGCAGCCCGATCGGTGCAAGCCCGCAAGAGGCTTTCGCACGGCCGCATTCCGACATGGGCCGATTTATGGGCCGTTTGATGCGTCCAGAAGCCGCCTGTTCGGGATATAGGGGATGTCCGGAGACAGGGAGATTGGCGGTCAGGCGAGGGGCAGAGCGGCCGGTCCCGTCGCCAGAGGAGCGACGGGGGGGGGCAGCTGTTCGCTGACGACCCCGGGCACGCTGTAGGACCGTGACTGTTTCGCAATCTTCAACCGCGACAGCGTAATGATGCCGCGCCGCCATAGGGTTGTCAAAACTTTTTCTTATTTGGCAATTGCTTAGTGACAATTTTAAAAATTCTCCGTGATTGTTTCCGGAGTGACGCCTGGTCGGGGGCCAACTGATGGCACAGTGGCTTCGGACGCCGTGCCGTGGGCTTGGGCCTCTATCAGGTCTTGATTCGGCGGCGACGCAGCGGGGGTAGGCGACGCAAAAGGCCGGGCGCAACCCGGCCTTGGTGGTCTCGATCGCGGGCGACGGGCCGTTCGCGCACACGCGGCCCCGGCCGTTGCGGCATGCGGCCTATTCGGCGGCGAAGGCCTGCGCGGGTTCGGCCACCGGCATCTGCCGAAGCGTCTCGGGCTTGCTGCGCTGGCCGCGTTGCCAGGGCATCGCCGGCTGATCCTTGGCGGTTTCGTCCAGCACCCACTTCATCCAGCGGCGTTCGGTCTTCATCCGGCGTCTCCTTTCCTGCGCGGCCCCTCATGCGGTCCGGCGTATCTTTCCGCTTCAAGATCAGCGTGCATTGCGGCGAAGTCGTGACGCGATGCGGGAAACTCCGGGTCATTGATGCGACCCGCTCCAAAATCGCTGGCGAGGGCCGCCTTGGCGCCGCGATTGTTGCCCGTTCGGCAACAGCGCCATTCCTGGGGGGCGGCAGGTGCGCCGGCGGGGGCGGTCGGTCCCCCGCCGGCGTTGGGTTCAGGCGGTGGCGGCCGTCGTGCGGGGGCCATGCGCGCCGCCACCGCCGAGGGCGCGCCTGCGACGTTGCAGCCAGAAGATCAGCCCCAGAAGCAAGAAGGCCGGCAGCGTGAACCAATAGCGCGAAGGCCGTGTCGCGGGCACCTTGATGCCGGTGATCTGATCGCCGAACTGCAGGCCGAACTTGCCGGCCTGGCTGCCCAGCCGGACGGCACCGATGCTGACCTGATCGCCCAGCACGTTCACCCGCAGACCGCCCTCGCGCAGCCGGTCCAGCGCGCTCTTGCCCTCGGCCAGGTTGATGCGCACCAGTTTCTCGACCTCGTCGCCCTTGTAGTCGAGCGACTTGACCAGCAGGTGGATCGGCCGTCCCGCCGGGGTGGCATCGACGGCCTGCACCAGCTTGGCCGCCGGTTCGCGCACGAAGGGCGCATAGAACTGATCCAGCCAGTAATCGGGCCGGAACAGCGTGAAGCACACCAGCAGCAGCGCCAGCGTCTCCCACCAGCGGTTGCGGATCAGGAACCAGCCCTGGGTGGCCGCCACGAAGGCCAGCATCGCCAGCACCGAGGTTACCACGATGATCACGAATTCCACCGGCCCGCTGATGCCGATCATCAGGACGCCGCCGTTGAAGATGAAGATGAAGGGCAGCAGGGCAGTGCGGATCTCGTATTTGAAGCCCTGAAAGCCGGTCTTCACCGGATCCGCCCCGGAGATCGCCGCCGCCGCATAGGCCGCAAGGCCCACCGGCGGCGTCACATCGGCCATCAGCCCGAAGTAGAAGACGAACAGATGCACCGCGACCAGCGACACGGCCAGATCGTTCTGCGCCGCCAGGTTCACGATCACCGGCGCCATCAGGGTGGCGACGACGACGTAGGACGCCGTGGTCGGCATTCCCATCCCCAGGATGATGCAGATGAAGGCGGTGAACAGCAGGATGATGATCAGATGCCCGCCCGAGATGAACTCGACGATCTCGGTCATCACCAGGCCCACGCCGGTCAGCAGCACGGTGCCAACGATGATGCCCGCGGTGGCGGTGGCGATGCCGACCGAGGTCATGTTGCGCGCCGCCGCCGACAGGCCGTCAAGCAGTTCGCGGCCGCCGGTCGTCCAATGATGTCCAAGCGCGCTTTCGCGCCGGAAAAAGGCGGTCAGCGGGCGCTGGGTGACGATCAGCGCCATCAGCGCGACGACGCCGTAGAAGGCCGACAGGCCGGGCGAAAGCTGCTCGACCATCAAACACCAGATCAGCAGCACCACCGGCAGGATGAAATGCAGGCCGGTGCGCGCGGTCTCGCCGAAATGCGGCACCTCGGAGAAGGCCTTGTCGATATCTTCCAACTGCAGGTCGGGGTGGCCGGCGCGGTATTTCACCAGCCCGATATAGGTGGCGACCAGCGCCGCCAGCACGATCCAGGTGGCGGCGGGGCCGAAGACATCCTTGGTCCAGCCGATGCCGTAATAGACCAGCCCGCACAGCACGACGAAGCCCGACACCCCCATCAGCCCGCGTGCCAGCCCCTGCAGACGCGCCGCGCGCTGCCGCGAGGGCAGGCCGGTCAGGCCCATCTTCATGGCCTCGATATCGACGATATAGAACAGCGAGCCATAGGTCAGCAGCGCCGGAAAGAAGGCGTGCTTGACGACCTCGGCATAGGAGATGCCGACATATTCCGCGATCAGGAAGGCCGCGGCGCCCATCACCGGCGGCATGATCTGTCCGTTCACCCCGGCCGCGCATTCGATCGCGCCGGCCTTGACGGGCGGATAGCCCACCTTCTTCATCAGCGGGATGGTGAAGGTGCCGGTGGTCACCACATTGGCGATCGACGAGCCCGAGATCATCCCCGTCAGCCCCGAGGCCACGACCCCCGCCTTGGCCGGCCCGCCGCGGTACTTGCCCAGCAGCGAAAAGGCCAGCTGGATGAAATAGCCGCCGGCGCCCGCGCGCTCCAGTAGCGTGCCGAACAGCACGAACATGAAGACCACGTTGGTCGACACCCCCAGCGCGACGCCGAAGACGCCTTCCGAGGTCAGCCACATCTGCGAGGCCACCCGCGACAGCGACGAGGCCTTGTGCGCCAGGAGCCCCGGCATGTAGGGGCCCAGGAAGATATAGGCCAGCATGACCACGGAGATCACGGTGATCGCGGGGCCCACGGCGCGGCGCGCGGCTTCCAGCAAGATCAGCACGCCGATCACGCTGACCACGATATCGGCGGTGGTCGGCAGGCCGGGGCGCTGGGCGATCTGCTCGTAGAACACCACCAGATACAGCGTCGAGGCCGCGCCGGCCACCGCCAGCGCCCAGTCCGAATAGGGCACGCGGTCGCGCGGCGAACGCTTGAAGGCGGGGAAGGTCAGCATGCACAGGAACAGCGCGAAAGCCAGGTGGATCGAGCGCGCGATGCCGTCGCTGATTACCCCCCAGCCGATCGCATAGGGGATCGGCGAGGCATACCAGATCTGAAAGACCGACCAGGCCAGCGCGACCGCGACGATCAGCTTGCCCGTGGCTCCTGCGGGTTTGCGCCCGCCGGTATCGGCTTCGGCGACCATCTCGTTGAGCGCGTCGACATCGACATGGCTGTGGGCGTCGTCAGCCTGGCGCATGGGGGTTCTCCTGTCCCTTTGTTTTCATTTTGGGTCTGTTCAAAAAGGAAAACTGCCGCCGCGGCGCGGGGCCGCGGGGCAGAGTGGGCGGAAGGCGCCGGTGAAACGCCTTCCCCTGTGGCGTGGCTTACATCCAGCCGCGCTCCTTGTAGTATTTCACCGCGCCCGGATGCAGCGGCGCCGACAGGCCCTTCGAGATCATCTCTTTCGGGTCGAGATGGGCGAAGGCGGGGTGCAGTTTCTTGAACTCGTCGAAATTGTCGAAGACCGCTTTCACGAGGGCATAGACCACCTTGTCCGGCGTCTTGGCCGAGGTGACCAGCGTGGCGCGCACGCCGAAGGTCTTGGTCGGGTTCGGGTTGGCGTTGTACATGCCGCCCGGGATCGTGGCGTAGGAATAATAGGGATGCTCCTTGACCAGCGCATCCACCGCCGGCCCGGTCAGCGGGATCAGCTTGGCGCCGCACTGGGTGGTCGGGTCCTGAATCGCGGCCGAAGGATGGCCGACGCCGTAGAAGAAGCCGTCGATCTTGTTGTCGCAAAGCGCCGAGCCCTGCTCATCGGCCTTCAGTTCGGCCGCCAGCGAGAACGACTTGTCGCTCCAGCCCATCTGCTTGAGCAGCTCTTCCATCGACGAGCGCGTGCCCGAACCCGGGTTGCCGATGTTGAAGCGCTTGCCCTTGAAATCGGCGAAGGTCTTGATGCCCTCGTCGGGGCGGGCGAGCACGGTGAAGGGCTCGGGGTGGACCGAGAAGACGGCGCGCAGTTCCCCGACCTTCCTGCCCTTGAAATGGCCGGTGCCGTTGTAGCCCTGGTACTGCACGTCCGACTGGGCCATGCCGAAATCCAGATCGCCGGTATGGATCGCGTTCACGTTGAAGACCGATCCGCCGGTGGATTCGGTCGAGCAGCGAATGCCGGTTTCGGCGCGTGACTTGTTCATCAGCCGGCAGATCGCGCCGCCGACGGCATAATAGACGCCGGTCACGCCGCCGGTGCCGATGGTGATGAACTGATCGGCCGCCGAGGCCGGCGCGGCCTGCAGCCCGCCGGCGACCAGCGCCGCCGAGAAGAGGGTTTTCAAGGTGTTGGACATTTACTTACTCCCGTCTGGTATCGCCCCGCCCGGGGGGCACGTTTGACGCCCGGATTGTCCCCCGGGGCCGGTTTCGCCGGTGCCGATCACTTCGGCGCCGGTCATTTCCTCACGGCATGGCCGCGATCTCTTGCAGCCCGGCCTCGACGGCGCGGGCCAGGCGGTCGACGATGGTGCCGACCTGGTCTTCGGTAACGATGAACGGCGGCGCCAGCAGGACGTGGTCGCCCCGCGCCCCGTCGATCGTGCCGCCCATCGGATAGACCATCAGCCCTTCGGCCATGGCGGCCTTCTTGATCCGAGCGTTCAGCTTCAGCGTCGGGTCGAAGGGCGCCTTGGTGCCGCGGTCGGCGACCAGTTCGATCGCCCGGAACAGGCCGCGGCCGCGGATGTCGCCGACATTGGGGTGATTGCCGAATTGCGCCGTCAGCCGGTCGTGCAGCACGGTGCCCATGGCGCGGACATTGGCCAGCAGGTTGTCGCGCGCGATCACCTGCTGCACCGCCAGCGCCGCTGCCGCCGCCATCGGATGGCCCATATAGGTATGGCCGTGCTGGAAGAAGCCCGAGCCCTGGGCGAAAGCGTCATGGATATGGCCCCCCAGCAGCACCGCGCCGATCGGCTGATAGCCGCCGCCCAGGCCCTTGGCCACGGTCATCAGATCGGGGCGGATGCCTTCCTGTTCCACCGCGTGCAGGGTGCCGGTACGCCCCATGCCGCACATCACCTCGTCCAGGATCAGAAGGATGCCGTGACGGTCGCAGATCTCGCGGATGCGCTTGAAGTAATCCGCGACGGGGGGCACCGCGCCCGCGGTCGCGCCGACGACGGTTTCAGCCACGAAGGCGATGACGTTCTCGCCCCCCAGTTCCGCCACCTTGTCCTCCAGCGACCGGGCGGCGCGGGCGGCGTAATCGGCATCGCTTTCGGTCGGGCCCTGGTGGCGATAGGCGAAGCAGGGATCGACATGGTGGGTTTCGATCAGCAGGGGCTGGAACTGCCGGCGGCGCCATTCGTTGCCGCCCGCCGCCAGCGCGCCCAAGGTGTTGCCGTGGTAGCTTTGGCGCCGGGCGATGATGTGGCGGCGCTGCGGCTCTCCCTTTTCCACGAAATACTGCCGCGCCATCTTCAGCGCCGCCTCCACCGCCTCGGAACCGCCCGACACCAGATAGACATGCGACAGGCCCTCGGGGGCGTCGTTGATCAGGCGTTCGGCCAGCGCCTCGGCGGCGTCGGTGGTGAAAAAGCCGGTATGGGCATAGGCGATCTGGTCAAGCTGACGATGCAGCGCGGCCCGCACATCGGGATGGCCATGCCCCAGGCACGAAACCGCGGCACCGCCCGAGGCGTCGATATAGCGCTTGCCGGTCTTGTCGATCAGTTCGATCCCCTCGCCCCCTACGGCGACGGGAAGGGCAGAGGCGGTCTGGCGGTGCAGCAGACGGGTCATGACGGCGAGAACCTCGGGAACTGGTGGGAATGGGTGTTGAATTCGGCCATCTGCGCGTCGGTCTTTCGCAGGGCCTCCAGCGCGGCCTCGCCGCCGCGGCCGGCGACCAGCACAGCCAGGGTCTCGGCCAGGGTGAACGCCGGGGCCATGGTGTGGAAGAAAGAGGGGCTTTCGATCGGCACGATCAGCTTGTGGCGCGCGATCTGCGCCAGCGGCGAGACTTCGCTGTCGGTCACCGCGATCAACGGCACATCGCGCGCGGCGGCATATTCGGCGATCTCCAGCGTCGCGCGGGTGTAGGGCGCCACACTGACCGCGACCAGCGCGTCCTGCGACGTGGCATGGCGGATGCGGTCGATGCTGGTGCCGCCCATCCCGTCCAACAGCACGCCGCTTTCGCTGAAGAGCGACAGGATATAGGCGAAATGCCAGGCCACCGCGTGGCTGGAACGCAGCCCGAGGCAATAGATCCGCCGCGCCGCGCCAAGATCGCGCGCCGCCGCCGCCAGCCGCGCGAAGGTTTCGGGTGTCGTCATCTGCGCGATGTGCTGCGCGCCGGACCCCAGCAGTTCGGCCGCCAGCGCGCTGTCGCCCTTCAGCTTCTGATGCTCGACCTGGGCGCCCGCCCGCCGGGTGAAGCTTATGGCGCCATCGCGCACCGCCTCGGCATAGGCGGACTTGAGCGCGTCATAGCCTTCCAGCCCCAATTGCTGTGCCAGCCGGGTCATCGTGGCCGGTGTCACATTGGCCCGCCGGGCCTGTTCGCGCATCGACAAAAGCGCCACGTCATGCGGGTGGTCCAGCACATATCGCGCCGCCAGCTTCAACTGCGCGGGAAGGCTGTCGAAGGCCTTGATGATCGTGGCGGAAAGCGGGGCGGAGTCCATCCGTTCACTCTAGGCTCACGTTTCAGGGATTGCAACATATGTTGCATAACTATACTAAATGATACATATGGCATATCCATGGAGGTCCTGCCGATGCCATCGCAACCTGGCCCCCGTTCCCATCCCATTCCCGGCGCCGGTCACCTGGGGGCCACGTTTTGCCGCGCCCTGCCGCCTGTTGCCGTCGCAGTCGCGCCCAATGGCGCCCGGCGCGGCAAGGCCGACCATCCCGCGCTGCCGATGACGGCGGGGGAGATCACCCATGCCGCCGCCGAATGCCGCGCGGCGGGGGCGGGAATGATCCATGTGCATCTGCGCGACGCCGCCGGGCGGCACCTTCTGGACGCCGAGGCATACCGCGACCTGAGCGCGGCGATAAGGCGCGCGGTGGGGCCTGACATGGTGATCCAGATCACGACAGAGGCCGTGGGCCGCTATACGCCGGCCGAGCAGATCGCCGTGCTGCGGGCCTGCGCGCCCGAGGCGGCCTCGCTTGCGTTGCGTGAATTCGTCCCCGATCCCTCGCATGAGGGCGCCTTTGCCGAGACGCTGGGCTGGATGGCGCGGGAAGGCGTGCTGCCCCAGATCATCCTTTACGACGCCGCGGACGCGCGCGCCCTGGCCGATCTGCAGCGGCGCGGCCTGATCCCGTGGGCGTCGATCCCGGTGCTGTATGTGTTGGGGCGCTATGCGAAGGACCAGCGCTCGTGCCCGGCCGACTTGCTGCCTTTCCTGGCGCCGGACATGCCGCGTTTCGCGCATTGGAGCACTTGCGCCTTCGGCCCGGACGAGGCCGCCTGCGTCACCGCCGGGGCCTTTCTGGGCGGGCATGTGCGGGTAGGGTTCGAGAACAATCTTTTCCTGCCCGACGGGCGGCTGGCGGCGGATAATGCCGATCTGGTCTCGGCCGTCGCGGCGCTGCTGGCGGGCGCCGGGCGCCGGCCCGCTTCGGCGGACGAAATCCGCGCGGCGATGGCCTGATCGTAAGCAATCCCCGTTCCAATCGGCTCGGAACGCGGGTGGTTCCGATAAGTCGGCCTGGCATTCCTGACGGGTTCGCGAGCCTTCGTGACAGGCGGCGACACCTGTCGCCCGTCTTCACCGGCCCGCCTTATCCCGGCAGCGTCGGGGCAAAACCGTTTAGCGGCAGATCGCGGACCTCGCGCAGCATCTCGATGAAGCCCGCAACCTGAACGGCACAGGTGGCGCGGCCCTTTTCGGCGGTGGCCAGATGCGCCTCTCCCACAGCGCCCTCGGGGTTCAGGTCGGACGAGACCCAACCGTAGGACAAGGGCCCGGTCGGCGGGATCGGGGCGGTTTCGGCGCTGGATCGGAAATCCCGCGCCTGGCGCATGTCCACCGTCTCGGGGCGGAAGGCGAGCATCAGCGAGGTCTCGTAATCGCCCGCATGGATGCCGAAGCGGCGCTCTTGCTCGGAAAACATGCCCTCGGGCTTCGCGAACCCGCCCCACTGGCATTTCACAGCCAGCATCCCGGCGCGGACGCGCAATTCGCGCGACAGGATCGACACCAGGTCCAGGTTGCCGCCGTGGCTGTTCACGATCACCAGCTTGCGGATCCCGGCGCGGGCGACGGAAAGGCCGATTTCGGTCCAGGCGGCCAGCGCGGTCTGCGCGCTCAGCGTCAGGGTGCCGGGCGCGTGGACATGTTCGTTCGACTTGCCCACCGCCTGCACCGGCAGGATCAGGATGTTCAGATCGTCGGGGCAGGTGGCGCGCAGTTCGGCCAGCATGCCCTCGGCGATCATGGTGTCGGTGCCGGTGGGCAGGTGCGGGCCGTGTTGCTCGATCGCGCAGGTGGGCAGGATGGCGATGGTGGCGGCGGGATCCATCGCGGCGAATTCGGTGGTGCGGTACTGGGCCCAGTCGAGGCGTCTCATGGTGTCTCCGGGGCTGGGGGCGCGTCGCGGCGGGGGCGGGCCCCGGGGCGGGCGGCGATCAGGCGGTCCATCTTGCGGCCCACGCGCGCCAGGTGGCGGGCGCGGCTGGCGGCGGTGGAGGCATCCATCAGGTAGTGCGCGGCGAAGGTCCGGCGCGGGTGCGGCGCGCAGATCAGCGCCACCCCGCGCATCAGGGTGCGCTTGCCCGGTGCGCCGATGAACCAGGTCAGCCAGCGGCTGGCCCCGCAGGTGGTGAACACCCCCAGCCGGGTGATCCGGGTCAGCCCCGGGCGGATCCCTTGCTGCCCCGGGCCCGGCATCAGGAAGGCCACGTCCGGCAACAGAACCCGGTCCAGCCAACCCTTCAGCATCGCCGGCAGCCCATACCACCAGGTCGGATAGATGAAGATCAGCGTATCGGCCCAAAGCAGCGCCTCGACATCCGCGGCCACCGGCGCGCGGTTCGCGGGGGCGTCGAGATAGGCGCCATGTTCGGCGGCGTCCATCACCGGATCGAAGCCCCGCGCGTAAAGGTCGAGCAGCCGGAACTCGGCCCCGGCCGCCGCCAGCCGGGCAGTCACGGTGTTGCGCACGGCGGCGGTGAAGCTGTCTTCGCGCGGATGGCAATAGACGATCAGCGCACGCATCGTCAGAGCCCTTCCATCGCGCGGGCGACACGGGCCAGATGGGCCGCGCGGCGGGCGTCGGTGGCGCGGTTCATGTCGTAAAGCGCCAGATAGCGCAGGCGCCTGGCCTGGGTGGTGTAGCGCAGGGTGCGGGTGACCACCTTGCGCGGCGGGTCACCGGCCAGCATGGTGCGCAGCCGCGCGCCGCCATAGGTGACGCAGGCCGCCACCTTGCGGATATGGGTCAGGTTCGGGTGCACGACACCGTCGCGCATCACGAAGGACACGCCGGGCAGGAAGACACGATCGAAATAGCCCTTCAGGATCGCCGGATAACCCATGTTCCAGACCGGAAACACCAGCACCAGCGCCTGTGCCGCCAAGAGCCGTTCAACCTGCCGGGCGACGGGCCGCACGTTGGTGTCGACGTCGTGATAGCCCTCGCGCTCGGCACGCGACAGGACCGGATCGAAGCCTTCGGCGTAAAGGTCGAAATCGTCCACCTCCCAGCCCGAGGCCTTCAGTGTCGTCACCACCGTCTCGTGGACGGCGGCGTTGAAGCTGTCCGGTACCGGATGGGCGTAAAGGACCAGGGCGCGGCTCATTCGGCGGCCTTCATTCCGGGATAGGCATAGGGTTTCGCGTAATCCCAGTCCGTCCGATCCCAGGCGATCATCTTGCCGGGGTTCAGCAGGCCCTTCGGATCGGCCTCGCGCTTGAAATCCAGTTGCCGCTGGTCGTGCATCTGGCGGCCGCCTTCCTCCAGCGTGTAGCGGTGCGGGTTGAAGATCATGCAGCCCATCTCCTCGTGCATCAGCACGATCTCTTCCAGCCGCGCGTCGGTGGTGTAGCTCACCAGCGGCAGCCCGGCGCACATCACCTTGCCGTTCTCGCGCATGACTTCCAGGTGCTGCAGCACCTCGGCGCCGAAGGTGGCGCGGACCTTCTCGATCAGATCCAGATGGTTCGGGTAGGAATAGCGCACCTGCAGATAGGTGATCTCCGGCCGGAACTTGAGCGCCCGCAGCGTGGTGTGGTTCCAGCCGAACTCAAAGACCGGGCCGGGATCGCGGGGCCAGTCGTTGTCGTCCGAACGATACAGCACCGTCGCCCCCGGCCAGCGCGTGGTGAAGGTAAGGAAGGCGTCCATCGCATGGGGCGCGACCATCAGCCCGACCAACGTGTCTTCGGGCGTCACATGTGGCTTCACCCGCTGGAAGTAGTCATGCGCCATCGGCGCCTCGTAGACCGAGGCAAGCTTGATCAGGATGCCGTCCTCGTTCGCCAGGTCGCAGGCGTAGCGCGCGGCGTCGGGGAAATTCTTGAAGCAGACGAAGAGGTCGATCCAGTCATAGGCCGGGGCCAGGGGCATCTCGAGTTCGGTGATGATGCCGTTGGTGCCGTAGGCGTGGGAAACGCGGGCCAGTTCCTCGCCGCGGAATTCCAGGATGCGGGGGTCTGCCTCCATGGTGATCACGCGCAGGCGGATGATGTTGCCCAGATCGCGCAGCGCGCCCCAGGTGACCGATCCCACCCCGCCCGAGCCGCCGGCGACGAAGCCGCCGATCGTGGCGGTCGCGGCGGTCGAGGGGGTCATGCGCAGTTCCTGCCCGCATTTCTGCTTCGTCTCGCGGTCGAGATCGCGGATGATGCAGCCGGGTTCCGCGATCACCCTTCCGGGGTGGATCTCCTTGACCTTCGCAAAGTTCTTCATGTGGATCACGCAGCCGCCCGCCAGCGGCATCGACTGGCCGTAATTGCCGGTGCCGGCGCCGCGCACGGTGACCGGCACGTCATGGGCATAGCAGGTCTTGAGGATCTCGATCACCTCGGCCTCGGACGCCGGGCAGACGACGAAATCGGCGCTGACATGATCAAGCCATTTCTTCAAGAGCGGCGAATACCAGAAGAAATCGCGGCTTTTGGATCGGATCGCGCTGGGGCTTTCGTCTTGCTCGATATGCGACAGGGCGGCCTTGGCGGCGGCGACGTTGGGGGTCATGCTTGCCTCATCAGATGATCGAGTTCGGCGTAATCGGGCAGGGTGCGGTCGATCTGGCGGCCGCCGCGCAACACGATGCGGTCGGACTGGGGCCGCGCGAACAGCTCGGTCCAGCCCCGCGCCCGGCTGATCACCAGATCGGCGGGCGCGCCCGGCGCCAGGCTGGGCGCCTCGAACCCGCAGGCCCTGGCGGGATTGGTCAGGAAGGCCTGAACCCAATCCGCCCGGGAATGGTCGAGATGGGCGATGCGGGTGGCTTCTCGCATCACTTCGATCATGTCCAGATCGCCATAGGCATAGAACGGATCGCGCGTGTTGTCGGAGGCGAAGCTGACGTTGATGCCGCGCGCGCGCATCTCGTGCACCAGCGTGACGCCGCGCCAGCGTGGGGTGCGGCCCGGACTGCGATCTTGCAGATACATGTTGCACATCGGCAGGCTGACCACGTTCAGCCCGGCCTTCGCCACAAGATCGAGCGTTGCGAAGGCCTCGGCCTCGGGCTGCACGGCGAGTGAGCAGCAATGCCCAACCGTGACCGGCGCGTCGAAGCCGGTTTCCAGCACCAGTTCGGCGATCACCCGCAGCGTCGCGACCGAGGCATCGCCGGTCTCGTCGACGTGGAAATCGGCCGCCAGCCCGCGCTCCGCCGCCAGGCGGAAGAAATCCAGAAGCCGCACGCGCAGATCCGCCACCGGATAGGTGACGCAGCCCAATACGCCGCCCGATGCCGCCACGATGTCGGCGGTCTTCGCGTAGGGCCCGTTGCCCGAAACGTTGTCGATCCCAACCAGGCAGGAGGCCTGCAATTCGATCCGGCCGCGCCAATCCTGCCGCATCTCGCGGAAGACGGGGAAGGAGATCGCGTCCTGCGGCGGCAGGCTGTCCAGATGCGTGCGGATCGCCCGCGTCCCATGCGCGTAGGCCGAGCGTAGGGCGAAATCCATCCGCGCGCGCACGTCTTCGGGCGACCAATGCGCGGCGCGGTCGGCGCCCACGGTGGTCAGCGCGCCCATGAAGCTGCCGTCGGGATTCGCCGCGCGTGGCCAGATATGCCCCTTGTCGAGATGCGTATGCATGTCGATGAAGGCCGGAAACACCATCGCCCCCTTCATGTCCACCTCGGGCAACCCGGGGCGCGGCGCGGCGATCTGGCCGCCCTCGATGCACAGATCGAGGGGGATCAGATCGCCGGGTTGGCCAAGAAGGCAGGCCGGGGTGGTCAGGTTGCGAAGGACAAAGGCGCCGCTGGGCAGAACGCGAAAATCCATCAACTCTCCCGTTTGATCGCGCTTTCGTGCCACTTGCGCAGCAACAGATGGCTGAGCAGCGACAGCGCCATGAAGATCACCACCCCCATCGCCGCGATCAGGATCAGCGCGGCGAAGACGCGGGGGATGTTCAGCCGGTAAGAGCTTTCGAGGATGGTGAAGGCAAGGCCCGACCCCACGCCCCCGGTGCCGGCCACATATTCCGCGACCACCGCCCCGATCAGCGCAAGCCCCCCGGCGATGCGCAGCCCGCCCAGGAAATAGGGCAGCGCGGCGGGCAGCTGCAGGTAGCGCAGCCGCTGCCAGCGGGTGGCGCCGTAGATCGAGAACAGGTCACGCAGGTTGTGGTCGGCCGATTTCAGCCCCAGCGTGGTGTTCGACAGCACCGGAAAGAACGCCACGATCCAGGCGCAAAGCAGCATGCCGATCAGCTTGGACTGGATGTAGATGAAGATCAGCGGCGCGATGGCGACGATCGGGGTCACCTGCAAGATCACCGCATAGGGGTAGAAGGACATCTCGAAGAACTTGCTTTGCGTGAACAGCACCGCAAGGCCCACGCCGCCGATCACCGCGACCAGCAGCGCCAGGAAGGTGGTGCGCAGCGTGATCAGCAGCGCCTTGAACAGGATCACCCGGTCAACCCACAGGGTTTCGGCCACCAGCCCCGGACGTGGCAGGATGTAATGCGGGATGTTGTTCCAAACGCAGATCCGGTCCCACAGGAAGATCATCATGACCAGCACGATCAGCGGCATCAGCCAGCGGCCCAGCCGTTCGCGGCGGCGGGCGCGGGCGCGGCGGGCTTCTTCCTCGTCAAGGACCGGGGCGGCGGCGGCAGTGTCGGCAATCGCCATGTCAGTCTCCGATCGCGTCGTGAAGCGCGGCGCTGGCGGCGCGGCAATGGGCGGCGTAATCGGCCGAGGTGCGGAAATCCTCGCCGCGCGGATAGGGGGCGACTACGGCGACCTCGTGGATCACCCGGCCCGGGCGCGCGGCCATCACCACGATCCGCGACGACAGGAATACCGATTCAAACACCGAATGGGTGACGAAGACGATCGTGCAGCCGATCTTGGCGCGCAGCGCCAGAAGGTCGTTGTTCAGCTTGTGGCGGGTGATCTCATCCAGCGCGGCGAAGGGTTCGTCCATCAGGATCAGCCGCGGGTTGGTCACCAGCGCACGCGCGATCGAGACCCGCATCTTCATCCCGCCCGACAATTCGCGCGGGTAGCTGGCGGCGAATTTCTCCAGCCCGACCAGGGCCAGCGCCTCATCGATCCGGCCCTTCATCGCGGCGAAGGACTTGCCGCGCAGACGCCAGGGCAGCCAGACATTCTGCGCCACCGTGGCCCAGGGCATCAGCGTGGGTTCCTGGAACACCACCCCCAGATCGCCCGCATCCTGCCCGCCGGCCCAGTTGATCCGCCCCGAGGTCGGGTGGCTGAGCCCGGCGATCAGCCGCAGCGCGGTGGACTTGCCGCAGCCCGACGGCCCCAGAAGCGAGATGAAATCGCCCTGAAACACATCAAGCGACATCCCCTTCAGCGCCACCAGATCGCCGTTGAACACTTTCGAGACGCCGTCAAGCGACAACAGCGGCGCCGGCTGCGCGGCGGCGGCCCCCGCCGCCACGCCGGTTTCCTGCAAGGTCATCTACTGCCCCAGAAGTTTCTTCTTCACCGGTAGCGAGGCGCCGGTGTTGGCGTACTTCAGGGTGTAGATCTTGTCGATATCCAGACCCTTTTCGACCACGCCGGCCTTGACCATCTTGTCATAGAAGCTGTGGATCGTCTCGCCGCTCATCGCGCCGATGCCCTTGGTCAGCGAAAGGCCGGAATCCACGATGCCGTGCTCCTTCATCGCCTTGACCGAGAAATCCAGCTGCGCCTGGCTCATTTCGGCATTGGCCTTCAGGATCGCGGCGTTGCCCTTCGAGGGATCGCCATACAGGTAGTTCGCCCAGCCGACGGCCGAGCCCTCGACGAAGCATTTCACCCATTCGGGATGCTCCTGGAGCGTGCTCTGCATCGTCTCGATCAGGGTCGAGGGCGTGTTCCAGCCGTGATCGGCCAGCAGCCAGACATCGGGCTTGAAATGGCCCTGGGTTTCCACGGCGAAGGGTTCGGACGTGACATAGCCTTGCTGCGCGCTGTCCTTGTCGGCGATGAACGGGCCCGAATTGAAGGTATAGGGCACGCGGTTGCTGGCCTTGAAATGCCTGGCGGTGATCAGCCATTGGTAGAAGGTCTGATAGCCGTTGTTGCCGATGAAGATCTTCGGCAGGTCGCCGATTTCCTTGAAATCCTTCACGCGGCCCGGATGGGTCATCAGGATCTGCGGATCCTTCTGGAAATCGGCCGCGACTACGACCAGCGGAATGCCCTGCTTGGCGGCCTGGAACGGCGACAGGAAGTTGCCGTCCATGTTGAAGGTCAGCTTGCCGGCCATCATCATGGCCTTGTTGTTCACCTGCGGACCGCCCGGCACGATGGTCACGTCCAGTCCGCATTTCTTGTAGGTGCCGTCGGCCACCGCCTGGTAATAGCCGCCGTGTTCGGCTTCGGGCAGCCAGTTGGTGCCGAACGTCACCTTGTCCAGCGCCAGGGCCGGGCCGGCGCCCAGGGCCAGGCTTACGACCGCTCCGGTCAGGGCCGCGTGCATCATCTTCATCAGGAAACCTCCTTCGTGGTCCTTGGCAGGCTCTTGGTCCGGGGTAAGCTTCCCACGGCGATCGTGACAGAATCTTGAGCAAACTTGTGGCCTGAGTCCATCATTTGCTGTTTTTTTGGCCTGGAATCGGCCACTTTGCCCAGTCAGGCGCCCCAGCACCCGCCAGTCCGGTTAAGCGATTGTGCGCGCGCGTCACACGCGGCAGGGTCCCTGCGCGCCGATTCTGCCCGCGAAAGGATAGTTCATGACCCCGCTCTCGCCTGACACGATCCGCCGCCCCTTCGCCCGCTATTCCCACGGGATAGAGGTGCCCGCCGGCGCGCGGCTGGTCGTGACCTCGGGGCAGCTTGGCGTGCGCCCCGACGACAGCGTGGCCCAGGATGCGCGCGGCCAGACCGATCAATGCTTCGCCAATATCGCCGCGATCCTGGCCGAGGCCGGCATGGGGCCCGCCGACGTGATCCGTATCAACGCGTTCGTCACCGACCGCGCCCATATGGCGGGCTACATGGCGGCGCGCGACGCCTGGCTGGCCGGGGTGCCGGTGCCGCCGGCCTCGACCCTGGTGATCGTCTCGGGCTTCACCCGGCCCGAGTTCAAGGTCGAGGTCGAAGTCACCGCCGCGAAGGTCTGATCCGATGCCAGCCACCCCCGTGCAGATCCGCCTGGACCCGCAGGGCCGGGGCGCCCGCATCCGTCGTGCCGCGCCCAACCCGCGCGGCGGTCTCGATGCGCTGTGGCTGATCGATGCCGACCCGCTGGCCCCGGCCCCCGCCGAATTGCTGACCGCGACGCCCGATGACATGCCCGGCGCCCGGCGGCCGGTGGCCCGGCGGCTGCGCCTGCTGCATGTGAACGATCTGCACAACCATCTGGCCGATCTGCCCGAGGGCCCCCAGCGCATGGCCGAGATCGCCGGCCACGTCGCCCGCGCCCGGGCCGAGGCGGCCCCTGACGAGGCGGTGCTGTTCCTGTCCGCGGGCGACGATCATACCGGCTCGATCTTCGACGAGCTTCTGGGCTGGGGGGCAGAGGATTTCACCCTCGATCCCGGCTACCGGGCGCTGTCGGCGGCGGGCTGCGATGCGGCGGCGATCGGCAATCACGAATTCGACCGCGGCGCGGCGCAGCTGGTGCGCGGGATCGTGGCGGATGCCGATTTCCCGGTGCTGTCGGCCAATGTACACGGCTCGGCCCATCTGGTGCCGGGCCAGCATTTCCATGCCGCCGCGCTGGCCGAGGCGAAGGGACTGCGGATCGCGATCATCGGCCTGACCACTAGGGTCGAGACGCGCGTGGGTCAGCCCTCGGATCCGACGCTTGCGGTGGCAAGCCCGGTCGAGGTTCTGGCGAAACTCCTGCCGCTGGTCGCGCCGCTGGCGGATGTGGTGGTGATCCTGTCGCATTGCGGCTACGGCGGCGGCAACCATGCCTCGGGCAAGGCCGTAGTCGCGCGCGACATCGGAGAGGCCGATTTCGCCCTTGCCGACACCGCGGCGGGGCTGGTCGATGTGCCCTGTGTGATCGTCGGCGCCCATACCCATACCCGGTTGAACGAAACCGGGGTCGAGGCGCAGAACCTGCGGCGCGGCATCCTGATCGCCCAGGCCGAGGCCAACGGTCGCTTTCTGGGGGAAATCACCCTGACGCCCGGCGCACCGCCCGAGGCGCGGCTGATCGCGCTGGGGCAGGGGGGCGGCGATGCCGCGTTCGCGCGGGCCCATCTGGCGCCGATGATCGCGCTTGTGCGCGAGCGGATGGAACAGCCGGTCGGTCATGCGCCGGACGATGGCCTCGATTGGAACGCCACCCGCGACAGCCGCTATCGGGGCGAATGCGCGCTGGCCAACTACATGAACGACGCGCTGGTCGCGGAACTGGCGGATCTGCCCGGCGGGGCGCCGGATCTGGCGCTGCTGAACGGTGGCTCGATCCTTGCGGGGGTGGCGCGGGGCAATGTGACCTTCGGGCAGTGGTTCGACGTCATGCCCTATTCCGACGAGGTCTTCATCCTGACCGCGACCGGTACACAGATCGCCGAGATCCTGCGCTCGAACGCGCGCCGCCTGTTGCGGCCCGACGAGACGGGGATCGACACGGCGGGCTTCATCGCGCGGGGCTTTCTGCATACCTCGTCGGGGCTGCGCTACCGCATCGACACCGGCGCCGCGGCCGCCAAGGCCACGCCCGAGGAGATCGCGCTGTTCGGTCAGCCCGTCGCCAAGGTCGCCGACCGGCCGTTTCGCATCGCCATGACCACCTATCTGGCGCTGGGCAGCTTCGGCGAGCGCTGGAACGGGTTGCCGATCGCGGGCGGGGTTGAGGGGGATCTGCCCGGCTACGATCTGCGTGCCCTGCCATCCCAGAATAGCGGCCTCGTCTACCGCGAGGTGCTGGTGCGCCACATCCGCGCCAACCCCGAGATCGCGGCCCGCCCCGACGGGCGGCTGCGGATCACCGGCGGCTGAACGCTTGCCTCGGGGGCGCGGTCGGGTATGGTGCCCGGCAGATTGCGAAAACCCGGCAGGGCAGAAGGATAGTTCCGCGATGACGATTTCCCCGGTTCTGATGTGCGGCGGCGCGGGCACGCGGCTTTGGCCGCTGTCGCGCAAGAGCTATCCCAAGCAATTCGTGCCGCTGGTGGGAGAGGAAAGCCTGTTCCAGGCTGCCGCTCGGCGCCTTTCGGGGCCGGGATTTTCCGCGCCGGTGGTGGTGACGGGATCGGATTTTCGCTTCATCGTCACCGAACAGCTGGCGGCGCTGGACATCCGCCCCGGCGCCATCCTGATCGAACCCGAGGCGCGCAACACCGCGCCCGCCGTGCTGGCCGCCGCGCTGCATCTGGCGGCCACCGACCCCGAGGCGCTGATGCTGATCGCACCGGCCGACCATGTGATCACCGACCCGGCGGGTTTCCGCGCCGCGGTCGAGGCCGGGGCGGACGCCGCGCGCGCCGGTCAGATCGTGACCTTCGGCATTCGTCCCACGCGGGCGGAAACCGGCTATGGCTGGCTGGAACTGGCAGCGCAGCCCGGCGGCGGTACCGATCCCGTGGCCCTGATCCGCTTTGTCGAGAAACCCCAGGCCGCGCGTGCCGCCGAGATGCTGGCGGCAGGCAATTTCCTGTGGAACGCGGGGATCTTCCTGTTTTCCGCCAAGACCATGATCGCGGCCTTCGAGGCCCATGCGCCGGCCATTCTGGGCCCGGTGCGCGCCGCCGTCGAAGGTGCGCAATCCGATCTGGATTTCCTGCGCCTCGATCCCGGCCCCTGGGCCGAGGCCGAGGAGATCTCGGTCGATTTCGCGATCATGGAGCGGGCCTCGAACCTGACGGCTGTGCCCTATGGCGGCGGCTGGTCGGATCTGGGCGACTGGGCCGCGGTGCGCGACGAGATGGGCCCCGACGCTGCCGGCAATGCCGCCGCCGGCCCGGTGACCGCGATCGATTGCCAGGGCAGCCTGCTGCGCTCCGAGGCCGAGGGGCTGGAACTGGTGGGGATCGGTCTGCGCGACGTGGTCGCGGTGGCCACGCCCGATGCGGTGCTGATCGCCGACAAGTCGCGGGCGCAGGACGTGAAGCAGGCGGTGGCCGCGCTGAAGGCGAAATCGGCACCCCAGGCCGAGAGCTTTCCCAAGGATCACCGCCCCTGGGGCTGGTTCGAAAGCCTGGCGATCGGCGAGCGCTTTCAGGTCAAGCGCATCGTCGTGCATCCGGGCGCGGCGCTATCCTTGCAAAGCCACCACCATCGGGCCGAGCACTGGATCGTCGTGCAGGGCACCGCGAAGGTGACGATCGACGACGAGGTGAAGCTGGTAACCGAGAACCAGTCGGTCTACATCCCGCTGGGCGCGAGGCACCGGATGGAGAATCCGGGCAAGCTGCCGATGGTGCTGATCGAGGTGCAGACCGGCGGCTATCTGGGCGAGGACGACATCATCCGCTATGAGGATGTCTATTCACGCGGCCAGGGGGCGAAGGGCTGACGCCCTTCGCGGTTGGCGTATTTATGGAACAATGAAAGGCGTTTAATGCGCCTAGGTTGATGGGGCGCCGCCCTCGAAACGGTTGCCGTGGGCGTAGTCGCAGGGGGCTTCCTGCATTTCGAGATGCAGCTTGTCGCCGGTATAGGGATGGGCGCGGGCGAGGGCCTCGTCGACCTCGATGCCGAGACCGGGCGCATCGGGCGGCAGGATGAAGCCCTCTTCCCAGCGGATCGAATGCTTGATCAGCGCCAGGTGGAAGGCGCCGCCCTGTTCGATGGTCTCGGCCATCAACAGGTTCGGGATCGAGGCTGCGAGGTGGATGTTCGCCGCCCATTCGATAGGGCCGGCGTAGAGATGGGGGGCGATTTCCGCGTTGAAGGGTTCTGCCAGGGCCGCGATCTTCTTCGCCTCCCAGATGCCGCCGACACGTCCCAGGGCCGGTTGCAGGATCTTTGCGCCGCCAGCGCGCAGCAGGGTGGCGAATTCGGCCTTGGTGGTCAGGCGTTCGCCGGTGGCGATGGGGATGCGAACTGCGTCCGCGACTTTCGCGAACTCGAGTGGGTTGTCGGGCGGGATCGGTTCCTCGAACCAGAGCGGATTGTAGGGTTCCAGCGCCTGCCCCAGCCGGATTGCGCCGGCGGTGGTGAACTGGCCATGGGTGCCGAACAGCAGGTCGGCGCGGTCGCCCACGGCTTCGCGGATGGCGCGGCAGAAGGCAACCGAGCGGGTGATGTCGGACATCGCGGGCTGGTGGCCGCCGCGGATCGTGTAGGGGCCGGCGGGGTCGAATTTCACCGCGGTGAAGCCTTCGGCCACGCGCGCGGCGGCGGTTTCGGCGGTAAGGTCGGGGTTGATCCAGAACTCGGGGTCCGGATCGTCCCCATCCGGGTAGAGATAGGTGTAGGAGCGGATGCGGCGGTTCATCATGCCGCCGAGCAGCGCCCAGACCGGGCGGTTTCGCGCCTTGCCGATTATGTCCCAGCAGGCGATTTCCAGCCCCGAGAAGGCGCCCATCACCGTAGGGTCGGGGCGCTGGGTGAAGCCCGCGGAATAGGCGCGGCGGAACATCAGCTCGATGTTTTCGGCGCTTTCGCCTTGCATGTGGCGGGCGAAGACATCCTCGATCACCGCGCGCATCGCCTTGGGGCCGACGGTCGAGGCGTAGCATTCCCCCCAGCCGATGATGCCGTCATCGGTGGTCAGCTTCACGAAGGTCCAGTAGCGGCCGCCCCAGCCGGGGGCCGGCGGGGCGGTGGTGATGATGTCGAGATCCTGCAGGCGCATTGCGGACTCCGTGTGCGGGGGTCGGGGTGCTGCCCCCGGACCCCCGGGGATATTTCCGCCGGACCGAGGTCAGCCGGGGAGGGCGGCGAAGGTGATGACGTTGCGGCGGGCATGGCCTGCCTTGGTGTCGGCGATCGCCTCGTTGATCT
Organism: Allgaiera indica; assembly: GCF_900106675.1. GTDB lineage: Bacteria > Pseudomonadota > Alphaproteobacteria > Rhodobacterales > Rhodobacteraceae > Acidimangrovimonas > Acidimangrovimonas indica. The sequence goes on along the minus strand of NZ_FNOB01000010.1, from coordinate 56,609 downwards.
GGTCCAGCGTGTAGGTCTTGGTGACCAGCTCGTCGAGTTTCAGGCGGCCCTGCTGGTAGAGATCGACCATCCAGCGGATGTCGCGGCCCAGCACGGTTTCGCCCATCAGCGAGCCGATCAGATGCTGGCCGGTGGCGGCAAGCATCACCGGCTCGTAGCTGGAGGTGGCGCCCGAATGGGGCATGCCGACGGCGACCACCTTGCCGCCGGGCGCGAGGTAGCGGGTGGCGGTGTCATAGGCGGGGATGGCGCCGACGGTGACGAGGACGGCATCGGCCTTTCGCCCGGCCAGCTTGCGCGCGGCGGACCAGGGTTTGGGGTCGGTCGCCAGCACGCCGTCGGTCGCGCCGAAGTCGCGCGCGGCGTCAAGTTTGTCCTGGCTCATGTCCACCGCGATGATCCGCGCGGCGCCGGCGATGCGGGCACCCTGGATCGCGTTGAGGCCGACGCCGCCGGCGCCGATCACCACCACCACGTCGCCGGGCCGCACGCCGGCGGTGTTCACCGCCGCGCCGATGCCGGTGATCGCGCCGCAGCTCAGCAGACAGGCCGAGGCGGCCGGGATTTCGGCCGGGTAGGCGGCAATCTGGCTGTGGTGGACCACCGCCTTTTCGGCGAAGGCGCCGCAGGCCAGGCCATGCTGCAAGGTGCCGCCCTGCGCGGTCTTCAGCGGGCCGTTGTCCTTGTCATAGGGGGTTTCGCAATGCACCGGGTCACCGGAGGCGCAGGTCGGGCAGGTGCCGCAGGACCGGATCAGGGTGACCAGCACGGATTGGCCGACCGCGTAGTTGGTGACGCCTTCGCCCAGCGCGGTGATGCGGCCGGCGCCCTCGTGGCCGTAGACGGCGGGCAGGGTGCCGCCCCAGGCGCCCTCGGCATAGTGGATGTCCGAATGGCAGATGGCGACGGCGTCGATCGCGACCTCGACCTCGCCGGGGCCGGGCGGGGCCAGCAGCACCTCCTCGATCTTCAGATCCTCGTTGAAGGCGTGGCAGACGGCGGCGCGGATCTTCTGCATTTGGTCCTCTCGATGTTTTGGCTGAGGCTAGGATGTTGTGCGTCGAGCGCAAGGGGCAGGCGCGACATGAAGCGCGACGGCGGCGACAAGCAGCAGCGCCGAGACCAGGAATGGCGCGCCCGGGGCGAAGATCGGGGCTTTGGGCCCGGTGAAGGCGGCGAAGACCGTGGTGGATATCAGCGGCGCAACGATCATGGTGATCGCGGAAAGGCTGGCCAGCAGGCCCTGCAATTCGCCCTGCGCGTCGTCGGGCGCGGCGTGGGATGCGATCGCCTGCAGCGCCGGCGCGGCGATGCCCCCCAGCGCCGAGACCAGAACGAAGGCGAGCGCCGCGTTGCCGTTCCAGACGAAGGCGAAGAAGAAGGCGGAAACCACGTCGATCACCAATCCCAGGGTGGCGGTGCGGCGTTCGCCCATCAGGCGGATCGCGGGGCCGACCAGAAGCGCCTGCACCGCCATGAAGCCGGCGCCGTAGAAGGCCAGCGACAGGCCGATCATCTGTGCGTCCCAATCGAAGCGGGCGGCGCCCCAATAGGCCCAGACCGCAGGATAGACGAAATTCGCGATTTGGGCGATCAGGAAGACCACCATCAGCCGCGACAGGCCGGGCAGGCGGGCGGCGGCACGGAAGGCGCCCAGCGGATTTGCGCGGCGCCAGGAAAACGCGCGCGGCGTGCGCAGGGTCTCGGGCAGCACCAGCGCGCCGAAGGCCAGATTTGCTGCGGCCATGGCGGCGGCGATCCAGAACGGGGCGCGGGTGCCGAAGCTGGCAAAGAGCCCGCCCAACGCCGGGCCCAGGATGAAGCCCAGGCCCAGCGCGGCGCCGATCAGGCCGAAGTTGCGGCCGCGCCGCTCGGGCGGCGAGATGTCGGCCACATAGGCCGCGGCGGTGGTCTGGGTCGCCGCGGCCAGCCCCGCGACCACGCGGCCCGCAAGCAGTAGCCAGATCGTGCCGGCCACCGCCATCACCAGGTAATCGGCCGCCATGACCCCCAGCGCCAGCAGCATCACCGGCCGCCGGCCGAACCTGTCCGACAGGTTGCCGATGACCGGCCCGAAGGCGAATTGCATCACCGCGAAGGATGCCGTCAACACCCCGCCCCACAGCGCGGCGTTCGAAAGGCCGCCGCCGGTGACCGATTCGATCAGTTCGGGCATCACCGGGAATATCAGCCCGATCCCGATCGAATCGAGCAGGACCGTCAGGACCACGAAGGTCATTGCCGCGCGGTTTGCCATCGCCCCCCCTTTGCGTCTTTCCCCCCCCCCGGTAGCCCGGTCGGGTGCCGCCTTGATCGCCCTTGCAGGTCGCGCCTGCGGCCCGGCGGAGCCTAGCCCTGGGGCGCGCCGGTGCGAAGAGCCTCGGCCTCGGCGGCGAAGGCGCGGGCCTCGGCCGGGGCGGTGCCCATCTGGCTTTCCGCCGACAGCAGCGCGGCCCAGTCGGTATCCGGCCAGTCGCGGGCGGCGATCACGGGCAGGGGCGTGTGGGTTTCGCGCGCCTCCTTGGCCCGCGCCTTGACGGCTGCCTGGGCCTCGGGGCGGGGCATCCGGCGCGCCAGGGCAAAGCTCAGCGCTTCGGCGTGAATCAGCCCCAGGCCGCCGTCGAGCGCCGCGCGCATCTTCGCTGCATCAGGCCCCAGCGTTCCGGCCAGGCTGGCGGCCCGGGCCAGCGCCGCGCCGGTACCGATCGCCAGTTGCGGCAAGGCCATCCATTCGGTGATCCAGGCGGCCGCGTCGCGCTGCAAGGCATGGACAGAGGCGCCCTGAAGCGCCGCGTTCAGCGCTGCCGCCTGCCGCGCCAGCGCCACCAGCACCGAGGGCGCCACCGGGTTTTGTTTTTGCGGCATGGTCGACGAACCGCCGCCCTGGCCCAGCGCCACCTCCTCGATCCCGCTCTGCGCCAGCAGCATCAGGTCCTCGCCCATCTTGCCCAGGCTGGTGGTGAGGCCGGTCATCCAGCCGGCCAGTTCCGCGATCCGGTCGCGCTGCGAATGCCAGCTTGCGCCCGGGTCGGACAGGCCCAGGGCCCGGGCCAGTTCGGCGCGCACCATGGGGCCCTCTGGGCCCATTGCGCCAAGCGTCCCGGCGGCGCCCGACAAGGACACCACCAGAAGGCGCGGGCGCAGTTCCTCCAGCCGCTGCAGGTGGCGCAGCAGCGGCGCGCCCCAACTGGCGACCAGGGCGCCGAAGCTGGTGGGCGTGGCCGCCTGGCCATAGGTGCGCGCCGCCATCGGGGTTTCGGCGTGGGTCTTGGCCAGCACGCCCAGCGCCTTGATCAGCGCGACCAGGCGGGCCTGCTGGATCGCCAGGGTCTGGCGCAGGCGCAGGACCAGCCCGGTCTCGGCGATGTCCTGCGAAGTCGCGCCCCAGTGCAGATATTGTGCATGTGCCGGCGCCTCCAGCGCCTTGCGGGTGGCATCCACCAGCGCGGGGACGGGCACCGCATCCTGGGCGATGCGCTCGGTCAGCGCGGCGGGGTCGATCTGCACCTCATGGCAGGCGCGGTGCAGGAAGGCGGCGCTTGGCTCGGGGATCAGGCCAAGGGCGCCCTGGACCCGCGCCAGCGCGCCCTCGACCAGCAACATGGCGCGGATTTCGGCGCTGTCGGTGAACAGGCGCGCGGTGTCGTCGTCGCCCAGAAGGCCGCGGTAAAGCGCGCTGTCGAGCGGGGACGCCGGCATCATGCCCCCCCGCGTCCGGGGCCTGCGCCGGCCGGGCGGTCTTCGTGGCGATCCAACAGCCCCGTTATGGCCGCGCAGACGATGCAGGGGTGTTCCATCAAGGTCCTTCAGAGCCGGTCCAGGATCGCGGCGAGTTCCTTCGACCGGGTCAGCTGCGGGACATGACCGCAATCGAGTGTGAAGGTCTCGGCGCAGGGCGTGTGCGCCACCATGGCCTTCTGCAGCGGATATGTCACGACCTTGTCGCGCGCGGTGAACACATAGGCGCGCGGACGCGAGGCGAATTTCTCTCCCAGTGTGACGGGATCGGTCTGGGCGCGGTTCGGTTCGGCCACATAGGTGGCGCAGGCGCGTTGTTCGTCGGTCGCTTCGGGGTACAGGATCGGCGCGGCGGTCTCGGGGTCCAGTTCCGTCGTCATCGGGATGCGGCCCTGGCGCACGGCCTCGACCAGGCCCATCGTGTCCTGGCCCTTGATCAGGTCCAGCAGCGATTCCCCGCTGCGCGGCAAAAGCGCCGCGACATAGACCAGCTTGCGGATCGAGCCGGGCACCTGTTCGGCGGTGCCGGAGATCACCATGCCGCCCATGGAATGTCCGACCAGCAGGGCCGGCGGGCCATCCGCGACGATCTCGGAGACATGGGCGATGTAATCATCCATCCCCACCTCGCCCGGATCACGGCTGTCCGCCCCGTGCCCGGGAAGGGTCACGGCAGTGACGTCATGTCCCTTCGCTTTCAGCAGGGGCACGACGAAGTCCCAGGTCTGGGCAGAGCCCCAGGCGCCGTGGATCAGGATAATTCGGGTCATTCATGGCCTCAGAGGTCGAAGAAAATTGTTTCATCCTCTCCCTGCAGCTTAACCTCGAACCAATATTCACCTTTACCCGTCTTCTTCGCCAGGAGAGTGCTGACTCTATCCTTATGTTCTATCCGGGCAAGAATAGGGCATTTTTCGTTCGCCGCCACCTCATCTTCGAAGTAAATTCTTGTCTGGAGTCCGATATTTATGCCCCTTGCGACAACCCAGGCGGATAGGTGCGGCGCCATCGTATCGCCAGACGGGTGAGGCACCGTGCCGGGCTTGATCGTTTCCAGTGTCCACACGCCCGAATCGAAATCCGCGATGATCCGCGCCCAGCCGGTGACGTTGGGGTCGGCCCGGCCGCGGGGGTCGTTCGGGGCCGGGTAGATGCCCTGGGCATCGGCCTGCCAGGTTTCGATCAGCGCGTCGCGCAGGATCATGCCGGCGCCGTCGGTGACCGTGCCGCGGATGGTGATCCTTTCGCCCTTGGCGCCGTCGCGGATCGGCGCGGCGCCCAGATCCTGCGGATAGATGCCCGCATTGCCCAGCGCATTCGGTGTCAGCCCGATGTGGACATAGGGCCCGGCGGTCTGCGAGGGCGTTTCGGGAAGATAGGGAAGCTTCGTCATCACAGGCCCTCCGGCCGGTTTTCGAAGAAGGTCTGGCGGCGCCCGCGCAGGGTGATGTCGAAGCGGTAGGCCAGGCAATCCATCGGGATCGCGGCCGCCATGTCGAGCGGCGCGACCAGCTGTTCGATCGCCGAGCGGTCCTTGATCGTGTTGACGATGGGGCAGCGCGCGATCAGCGGGTCGCCCTCGAAATACATCTGGGTGATCAGCCGCTGGCCGAAGCCCGAGCCGAAGACCGAGACATGGATATGCATCGGGCGCCAGTCGTTCGGCCCGTTCGGCCAGGGATAGGCGCCGGGGCGGATGGTGAGGAATTCATAGCGGCCGCCGTCGTCGGTCACCGTGCGCCCGCCGCCGCCGAAGTTCGGATCGAGCGGCGCGGCATAGCCGTCCTTCTTGTGGCGGTAGCGCCCGCCGGCATTGGCTTGCCAGATCTCCAGCAGCACGCCCGGTACCGGGCGGCCCTGATCGTCCTGCACGCGGCCGTGCATGATGATGCGCTCGCCGATCGCCGGCTGGCCGGTGAAGTTGAGGATCAGGTTGTTGTCCATCTCGCCCAGCATGTCCCGGCCGAAGACGGGGCCGGTTTCCTCGCTCAGGGTCGAGGGCGCGGCGATCAGCGCGCGGCTGGGCGCCCGGGTGACCGAGGTCTTGTAGCCCGGCGCATAGGCCGGCGGGTGCCAGAGCCGGTCGCGCGCGACCAGCGGCCCGCGCGTGGGGGCCTGTGCAGCGGCGTCGGCCATTCCTAGCCCTCCTCCATGTCGTCGAGGATCCGTCCGGCCAGCTTGAAGGCGGTATTGGCCCGCGGCACGCCGGCGTAGATCGCGACATGCAGCAGCACCTCCTGGATATCGGCGCGGCTGGCGCCGGTGTTGGCGGTGGCGCGCAGGTGCAGCTCGAACTCTTCCCAGTTGCCCAGGCCCGCCAGCAGCGCCAGCGTGATCATCGAACGTTCCCGCGGCGCGATCGTGTCGCGGCCCCAGACATGGCCCCAGGCGGCATCGGTGAGCAGGTCGACGAACGGCGCGTTGAACCCCCCGGGATCCTGGCGCGAGCGGTTCACATGCGCGTCGCCCAGGGTGCGGCGGCGGGTGGCCTCGCCCCGGGCGCGGATCGTGGATGTGCTGTCAGACATGGCCGGTGTCCTTCAGGAACCTGGTCAGCACTTCGGCATATTCCTCGGGTTTCTCGACGCAGGGCAGGTGGCCCGCGCCCCGGATCAGGTGGAACTGGCTGCCCTTGATCAGATCCGCGGTCTCGCGCACCAGATCGGGCGGGGTCGATCCGTCCTCGGACCCCGCGATCGCCAGCGTCGGCAGGGTCAGGCTTGCGGTCGGGGTATAAAGGTCGGTGCCCGAGATCGCGGCCGAACAGCCGATGTAGCCCTCGGCCGGGGTACGCACCAACATGTTGTGCCAGGCGGTCAGTTCGGGCGTGGCGCGGAAATCCTTCGAGAACCAGCGCGTCATCACCGCGTCGGCCAGCGCCTCGATGCCGCCCTTGCGCGCATCCGCGATCCTCTGGTCCCAGATATCGACGGTGCCGATCTTGGCGCCGGTGTTCGAGATCACCATGGCGCGCATCAGGTCCAGCCGCTTCACCGCCAGCCCCTGGGCGATCATGCCGCCGATGGACAGGCCCACGAAGACGCTGTTCCTGACGTTCAGCGCATCCAGCAGCCGTTCGGCATCGCGCACCAGCGTGCCCATCGAATAGGGCGCGGGGGGGCAGTCGCTTAGGCCATGGCCGCGCTTGTCGTAGCGGATGATGCGCAGCCCCTTGGGCAACAGCGGCAGCACCTGATCCCACAGCCGCAGGTCGGTGCCCAGCGAGTTGGCGAAGACCAGCGGCGCGCCGTTCGGGTCGCCGTCCTCGCGGTAGTGCAGCTTGATATCGCCCAGATCGCAAATCTTCATCTCATCCTCCTTTCCGCCCCGCCGGGCGGCCCTGCTTGCCTGCCGCCCTAGTAGGGCAGGCCGATGTAATTTTCCGCCAGCGACCTCTGCGCCGCCTCCGAGCCTTCAAGGTAGTCCATTTCCACCTCGCGCAAACGCTGGTCGAATTCGGTCTGGTCGGGAAAGCGGTGCAAGAGTGTCGTCATCCACCACGAAAAGCGGATTGCCTTCCATACCCGGGTCAGGGCGCGGTCTGAATAGCCTTCGATCAGGTCGTCGGCGCTGTCGCGGTAGTGGGCGATCAGCGCCTGCGACAGGTAATGCACGTCCGATACCGCCAGGTTCAGCCCCTTGGCGCCGGTCGGCGGCACGATATGGGCCGCGTCGCCGGCCAGGAACAGCCGGCCCCAGCGCATCGGCTCGGCCACGAAGCTGCGCAGCGGCGCAATGGATTTCTCGATCGAGGCGCCGGTCTCCAGCCGGTCGGCCGCGTCATGCGGGATGCGGCGCCTCAACTCGTCCCAGAAGGCATCGTCGGACCATTTCCCGATCGGGTCATCGACGGGGACCTGAATGTAGTAGCGGCTGAGGTGTTCGTTGCGCATCGAGCAAAGCGCGAAGCCGCGGCCGTGGTTGGCGTAGATCAGCTCGTCCGAGACCGGTCTGGTTTCCGTCAGCACGCCCAGCCAGCCGAAGGGATAGACCTTCTCGAAGGTCTTCAGCAGGCTGGTGGGTATCGCCTGGCGGCTGACCCCGTGATAGCCGTCGCAGCCAGCGATATAGTCGCAATCGACGCGGTGCTCGGTGCCGTCCTTCACATAGGTCACATGGGGGGTGTCGGGCAGGCCATGCAGGGTGACGCCTTCGGCCCTGTCGATCACCACGCCGCCTGCCGCGTCGCGCGCGTCGTAAAGGTCATGGGTCACCTCGGTCTGGCCGTAGACCATCACCGGGTGCCCGGCGCGGGCCTTGAAATCTATGCGAAAGCCACGGTTCTGCGATGCCAGATAGGTGCCTTCATGCACGAACCCCCGCTTGCGCATCCGCGCCCCCAGCCCGGCTTCCTCCAGCAGCTTGACGCTGCCCCATTCCAGCACGCCGGCACGGATTCGGCCCAGCACATGGTCGCGCGGGCGCCGTTCCAGTATAACGCTCTCGATCCCCGCAAGATGCAGAAGATGTGACAGCAGAAGCCCGGCCGGCCCCCCGCCGACGATACAAACCTGGGTTTTCATCGCGCGTCCTCCCGCCCCAGGATTGAGGCTGGTAGTTGTCATTGTCAATTAAATTGACGCGCGATGTGATCGCAGGCGCGGGGCGTGCCCGCCTTGCCTAGCCGGCCAGTGTCTTCAAGGCGTCGGCAAAGACCGCGGGTTCGACATTGCCGCCCGAAGCCACCGCGATGACAGTGTCGCCTTCCAGCTTGTCGCCGTGGAACAAGGCCGCGGCCAATGCCACGGCGCCGCCCGGCTCGATCACCAGCTTCAGATGCAGGAAGGCAAGCGCCATGGCACGCAGGACCTGAGCGTCGGTGACGACCAGGCCGGGGCCGCACAGCAGGCGGTTGATCGGGAAGGTCACCGCCCCCGGTTCCGGCGTCATGATCGCGTCGCACAGCGACCCCGAAAGCCGATCGTTGCGTTCGATCCGGCCAGATGCCAGCGACCGGGCGGTATCGTCGAACCCTTCCGGCTCGGCCGGGTGCACGCGCATTTCCGGCGCCTTTGCTTGCAACGCCAGGGCCACGCCGGCAGTCAGCCCGCCACCGCCGCAGGGCACCAGAACCTCGGCGCGGGTGATACCCGCCTCGGCGGCCTGGGCCGCGATTTCCAACCCGGTCGTGCCCTGGCCCGCAGCGACCTGAGGGTCGTCATAGGGCCGGATCAGCGTCAGCCCGCGTTCCTTCGACAGCGCCTCGCCGATCGCCTCGCGGCTCTCGTTGGCGCGGTCGTACAGCACCACCTCAGCCCCCAGCGCCCGGGTGTTGGCGATCTTCAAGGCCGGCGCGTCCGAAGGCATGATGATCACGCAGGGCGCGCCCTGTTCGGCGGCGGCCCGGGCCAGCCCCTGGGCGTGGTTGCCGCTGGAATAGCCGATCACCCCCCGCGCCCGCAACTCGGGTGACAGCGCCGAGACCGCCGACCAGCCGCCGCGCGCCTTGAAGCTGCCGGTGTGCTGCAGGCATTCCGCCTTGATCAAAAGACGGCGCCCCGCGATTTGGTCCAGCTGCGGAGCCCCCAGCAGGGGCGTGCGCCGAATATGGCCCTGCAGCCGCCGCGCCGCCGCCTCGATCATGGTGATATCGGTCATCGATCCCTCCTGCGCGCCTTGGCAACGCGACTTGCCCCGCGCTTCGCACAACGCCTAGCGCGCTGGATCGGAAGCCGCCAGCCCGTTCCTTCGCCCGGCGCTCGATGCCGTGGATATTTACGGTTCGTTAACGTTGTTTACCGCAGACTTCGCCAGGCGACGGGGGGAGGCAGCCATGCTGCGGCGATCATTTCGCGATGCCATCCCGGGGGCGGCTGCCTGGGGCTTGGCGGCGGTTGCGTTCCTGTCTGCCGCCGCGGGGCCCGCGTGGGCGGGGGCCTGGCCGCGCGACGCGGGGCGCTGGTTTCTGTCCAGCGGGCTGAGCGTTTCCGCCCCGGCGGGGCCCGGCCTTGGCGCTTCGGCCGAAACCGACATCTATGCCGAGGGTGGGCTGGGGAACGGCTGGCTTGTGATGGCGCAATCCTTGCGCGGCACCGACGGGGGCGAGGTACTGCTTGGCTTCGGTCATGCCGTGGCGCGCCCCGATGGCGGGGCGATCGGCTGGACGCTGGCGGCGGGCCGCCGGCTGCAGGCGGGTGGGCGCGCGGTTACCTATCTGCGCCCGGGCCTGGCCTGGGGCCGGGGCTTTTCGGCCGGAGACAGGATCGGCTTTCTGCGCCTGCCCAGCGGCGGGTGGATCTCGGCCGAGATCCAGGCCGAGCTTTGGGCACGGCCGCGCGCGATCGCTCCCAAGCTTGACCTGACGCTGGGCCTCACGGCGTCCAGGCGCTGGACCTTCCTGCTGGAGTTGCGCGCCAGCGCCTATCCCGGCGAGCGCCGCGACCTTCGGCTGGCGCCGGCGGTCCTGTTGCGTCTGGGCCGGGTGCAGCTGAAACTGCAGCCCGACCTGCCGCTTGGCGGTGGCGGGCGGCCAGGGATCAGCCTTGCACTTTGGTCCGAGTTCTGACCCGCCGGCAGCGCGGTCGCCCCGGGGCGAAGGCCACCCAGCGCCGCGGTCGGACCGCTGTTGCCGGCGCATCACAATGTTGGAATTGACAAGCTGTACTTGTCGTTCGCTTGAAATTCTTGATTTCGCCCGGCGCCGGGGCGGCGCAGGATCACCACGGGATGAAGCGTGCGAGTCGAACCGTGCGCATCCGCGGCGACGGGGGAGAATTCGGTCATGCGCAATGGCGGGCAATTGCTGGTGGAAAGCCTGGTGGCGCTGGGCGCGACCAAAAGCTTCGGCGTGCCGGGGGAAAGCTTTCTGGCGGTGCTGGACGCGCTGCACGACAGCAAGGGGCGGCTCGATTTCGTCAATTGCCGAAACGAGGGCGGGGCGGGCTTCATGGCCGCCGCCTGGGGCAAGCTGACGGGCCAGCCCGGCATCGCCTTCGTCACCCGGGGCCCGGGCGTCACCAACGCCTCGATCGGGGTGCATACGGCGATGCAGGATTCCGCCCCGATGCTTTTGTTCGTGGGCCAGGTCGGAACCGACATGAAGGGCCGCGAGGCGTTTCAGGAGATCGACTACCGCGCCGTCTTCGGCTCGATGGCGAAATGGGCGGTCGAGATCGACCAGGTCGAGCGGGTCCCCGAGATCCTGGCCCGCGCCTGGAAGACCGCCATCACGGGCCGCCCCGGCCCGGTGGTCGTGGCGCTGCCCGAGGACATGCTGACCCGTCCGACCGACGCCGCCCCCCTGAGCCGCCTGCCCGAGATGCCCGAACCCGCGCCCTCGGCCGCGGCGCTGGCAACGGCGCGCGGGATCCTGTCGCAAGCCAGGCGCCCGGTGATCCTTTATGGCGGCTGCAACTGGACCGAAGCCGGCAGTGCCGCGTTGCAGCGCTTTGCAGAGGCCTCGGACATTCCGGTCGTGTCGGTGTTCCGCTATCAGGATCAGTATGACAACACCTCGCCCACCTTCTGCGGCGAGGCCGGCGTGGGCATGGTGCCGTCGGTGCGCAAGCTGATCGGCGAGGCCGACGTGATCCTGGCGGTCAACAACCGCTTTGGCGAGAATTCGACCAATGGCTACACGCTGCTGGACGTGCCGGTGCCGAAGCAGCGGCTGATCCACGTGCATGGCTCGGATCTGGAGATCGGCAAGATCTATCAGCCCGAGCTGGGCATTCAGGCCGGCCCCAACGCCTTTGCCCAGGCGCTGGCAGAAGGGCCGGTGACCGGCGATTGGGCCGCCTGGCGGGACGCGGGGCGCGCGGCCTTTGAGGCGGGCTTCGATCTGCCCGATCTGCCCTCGCCCGTCGATATGGGCAAGGTCACGGCGCATCTGCGCGCGGTGCTGCCCGAGGACGTGATCATCACCAATGGCGCGGGCAATTTCGCGGTCTGGCCGAACAAGTTCTTCAAGTTCGGCCCCAAGGCGCGCCTGCTGGCGCCGCAATCGGGTGCGATGGGCTACGGCGTGCCCGCCGCGATCGCCGCCAAGCTGGCCGATCCCGCGCGCACCGTCGTCTGCTTCGCCGGCGACGGCGATTTCCAGATGACCGGCCAGGAACTGGCCACCGCCGCGCAGGCGGGCGCCTGCCCGATCATCCTGATCCTCAACAACGGCATCTACGGCACGATCCGCGCCCATCAGGAACGCCACTATCCGACCCGCGTCTCGGGCACCGACATGGCGAACCCCGATTTCGCCGCGCTGGCCCGCGCCTATGGCTTCCTGGGCGAGCGGGTCGAGACCACCGCCGATTTCGCCGCCGCCTTCGGGCGCGCGCTGGCGTCGAAGACCGGCGCGGTGCTCGATCTCAACATCTCGGCCGAGGCGCTGACCCCGCGCCAGACGCTTTCCCAGATGCGCGACGCCGCGCTTGCGGCCAGGGGCTGACCATGGCGAAGGATCCGATCCGGCTGGGGGCCGACATCGGCGGCACCTTCACCGATGTCGCGCTGGAATGGCGCGGGCAGATATTCTCGGCCAAGGTGCTGACCGACTATGCCGCGCCGGAACAGGCGATCCTTGACGGGATCGAGACGGTTCTGGGGCAGGCGGGGTTGACGCCCGCCGATCTGGATCTGGTGATCCACGGCACGACGCTGGCCACCAACGCGCTGATCGAGCGGCGCGGCGCGCGCACCGCGCTGGTCACCACCGAGGGCTTTCGCGACGTGATCGAGATGCGCACCGAAAGCCGCTTTGCGCAATATGACCTGAACATGCAGCTTCCCGCCCCGCTGATCCCGCGCGAGGATCGTTTCACCGTGCGCGGCCGTATCGGCGCCCAGGGGCAGGAGCTGGAGCCGCTGGACGAACCCGCTTTGGAGGCGCTGGCCGATTACATCGCGGCCGCGGGCTTCGGCGCCGTGGCCGTGGGGTTCATCCATTCCTACATGAACCCCGCGCATGAGGCCCGGGCGCGCGAGATCATCGCGGCCAAGGTGGACGTGCCGATCTCGATTTCGGCCGAGGTCTCGCCCCAGATGCGCGAGTTCGAGCGTTTCAACACCGTCTGCGCCAATGCCTATGTGCGGCCCCGGATGGCGGATTACCTGGCCCGGCTTCAGGTGCGCCTGCGCGAGATGGGTGCGCGCTGCCCGGTCTTCATGATCCATTCGGGCGGCGGGCTGATCTCGGTCGAGACGGCGGCCGAATTCCCGGTGCGGCTGGTCGAATCCGGCCCGGCGGGCGGGGCGATCTTTGCCGCCGACATGGCGCGGCGCTTCGGGCTGGAGAACGTGGTCAGCTACGACATGGGCGGCACCACCGCGAAGATCTGCCTGATCGGGGATTTCGCGCCCAAGACCGCGCGCAGCTTCGAAGTGGCGCGCACCTACCGCTTCGCCAAGGGCTCGGGCATGCCGATCTCGATCCCGGTGATCGAGATGATCGAGATCGGCGCGGGCGGCGGGTCGCTGGCCTGGGTCGACGCGATGGGGCGCATCCAGACCGGCCCGGAATCTGCGGGCTCCGAACCCGGCCCCGCCTGCTATCAGCGCGGGGGCACCCGGCCCGCGATCACCGATGCGGATTTGGTGCTGGGCAAGATCGACCCCGAGAATTTCGCGGGCGGCGCGATCCGGCTGTCGGCCGGGAAGGCCGAGGCCGCGATCCGCGCCCAGGTGGCCGAGAGGCTGGGCCTTGACGCGACCGCCGCGGCCTTCGGCATCTGCGAGGTGGTGGACGAGAACATGGCCAACGCCGCCCGCGTCCATGCGGTCGAAAACGGCAAGAACATCTCCGACAACGTGATGGTGGCCTTCGGCGGCGCCGCGCCCCTGCATGCCGCCCGCCTGTGCGAGAAGCTGGGGATCAATGAGTGCCTGATCCCGCCCGGCGCCGGGGTGGGGTCTGCCATCGGCTTCCTCAGGGCGCCGTTCGGCTACGAGGCGCTGGCCTCGAACGTCGTGCGGCTGTCCAGCTTTGACGCGGATCAGGTGAATGCGGTGATCGCGGGGTTGCGCGACACCGCCGAGGGCTTCGTGCGCCAAGGGTCCGATGCCGGGATGCGGCGCGAGATCACCGCCTTCATGCGCTACGCGGGGCAGGGGTGGGAGATCCCGGTGCCGCTGCCCGACCGGGCCTTCACCGACGCCGACGCCGAGGGGCTGAAACAGGCTTTCCGCGATGCCTACGCTCGTTTCTTCGGCCGCGCCATCGACGGGTCGGGCGGGCTGGAGATCGAGATCGTTACCATATCGGTCAAGGCCGAGGACATCCGCCCCGCGCCGGAGCGGGTCGAAATCACCCGGGGCGAAGGCCGCGCCCCCGCATCCGCTAGCCGCGCCGTCTTCGACCCGGCCCAGGGCAAGGAACTGCCCTCGGGCGTCTTCGAGCGTTCCGCGCTGGTCCCGGGCACGCGCGTCGCGGGTCCCGCGGTGATCGTCGAGGACGAGACCGCGACCGTCGTCACCTCGTCCTTCGATGCGGTGATGCAGGCCGACGGCAGCCTGCTTCTGACCCGCAAGGAGGCCGCGGCATGACCGACACGATCGAGGAAATCCGCCTGCAGGTGATGTGGAATCGCCTGATCTCGGTGGTCGAGGAACAGGCGATGACGCTGCTGCGCACGGCGTTCTCGACCTCGGTGCGTGAGGCGGGGGATCTTTCCGCTGGCGTCTTCGACCCCGAGGGGCGGATGCTGGCGCAGGCGGTCACCGGCACGCCGGGCCATGTCAACACCATGGCCGAGGCGGTCGGGCATTTCATCGAAGAGATCGGCCCGGGCGACATGTTCCCCGGCGATACCTATGTCACCAACGACCCCTGGAAGGGCACCGGGCATCTGCATGACATCACCATGGTCTCGCCCTCCTTCAGGGGTGACCGGCTGGTCGGGTTCTTCGCCTGCACCGCGCATGTGGTCGATGTGGGCGGGCGCGGTTTCGGGGCCGATGGCAAGTCGGTCTACGAGGAAGGCATCCAGATCCCGATCATGAAATTCGCGCAAGCCGGCGCGGTGAACCGCGATCTGATCCGCATCCTGCGCCAGAACGTGCGCGAGCCGAACCAGGTGGTGGGCGATTTCTATTCGCTTTCGGCCTGCAACGAGGTCGGCCACCGCCGGCTGATCGACATGATGGATGAGACCGGGCTGGAGAGCCTCGATGCGCTGGGCGATTTCATCTTCAGCCGCACCCGCGCGGCAATGCGGGACCGGATCGCCGCGCTGCCCAGGGGGGCGTGGGAAAACGACATGGTCACCGATGGCTACGACGCGCCCGTGCGGCTGGCCACGCGGGTCGAGATCGGGGCGGAGCGCATCCATGTCGACATGGCGGGCAGCGACCCGGTCAGCCGCTGGGGCATCAACGTGCCGATCATCTATACCAAGGCCTATGCCTGCTATGCGCTGAAATGCGTGGTGGCGCCGGATATCCCCAACAACTGGGCCTCGCTGGAGATGTTCACCATCGCCGCGCCGGTCAACATTCTGAACGCGCCGCGCCCGGCGCCGGTCAGCCTGCGCCATGTGATCGGCCATCTGGTGCCCGATCTGGTGCTGGGGGCGCTGGCCAAGGCCCTGCCCGGGCAGATCCTGGCCGAAGGGGCGGCGGCGCTGTGGAACATCCACATCTCGGCCCGGCCCGCGAACAACGCCGAAGGCCGGCGGGCCGAGATCTTGATGTTCAACTCGGGCGGCATGGGGGCGCGGCCGGGGCTTGACGGGCTGTCGGCCACGGCTTTTCCGTCGGGCGTGATGACCATGGCCGTAGAGGCCACCGAACAGACCGGCCCGATCGTCGTGTGGCGCAAGGAACTGCGCCCGGAGTCGGGCGGCGACGGGCAGTATCGCGGCGGCCTGGGGCAGATCATCGAGATCGCGGCCTTGCCGGGGCATGAATTCGACTTCTCTGCGATGTTCGACCGGGTGAACCATGGCGCCCGTGGCCGCGACGGCGGTGGGCCCGGCGCGCCGGGCGCGGTGATGCTGGACGATGGCACGCGGATGCGGCCGAAGGGCTGGCAACATGTGCCCGCCGGGCGCCGCCTGGTGCTGCAACTGCCCGGCGGCGGCGGCTTCGGCCCGCCTGCCGCGCGCGACCCCGCCGCCCGCGCCGAGGATCTGCGCCGCGGCTATGTCTCGGGCGCGGCATCCCTACCACGCAAGCCCCAGGAGACCCCATGACACAGCCTCGCTTCGACACGCTTCTGATCACCGGCGCCGCCGGCCGCCTGGGCAGCGAACTGCGCCGCGGCCTTGCGCCCCTGGCGCGCCGCCTGCGGCTGACCGACATCGCACAGATCGAGGATCTGCAACCCAACGAAGAGGCGGTGATCTGCAACCTTGCCGACATGGAGGCCGTGATGGCGCTGGCCGAGGGGGTCGATGCCATCGTGCATTTCGGTGGCGCGCCGCTGGAAAAGGATTGGGACACGGTCCTCAATTCCAACATCCGCGGCAGCTATCACATCTATGAGGGCGCGCGCAAACATGGGGTGAAGCGGGTCGTCTATGCCTCTTCGGTCCATGCGATCGGCTATCATGAACTGACCACCCATATCGACGCGCATTCCCCGCACCGGCCCGACAGCCTGTATGGTCTGTCGAAATGCTTCGTCGAGGATCTGGGCCGGCTCTATTGGGACAAGTTCGGGATCGAGAGCGCGATGCTGCGGATCTTTTCCTCCTTCCCGGAACCGGCGGACCGGCGGATGTTGTGGTCGTGGCTGTCGTTCGACGATTGCGTGCGCCTGACCTGCGCCGCGCTGACCGCGCCGCGGGTGGAATTCACCGTGGCCTTCGGCATGTCCGACAATCAGGTGAAGCCGGTCGACAACCGGCTGGCCGGGCATCTGGGCTACCGGCCGCAGGACAATACCGAAGCTTACCGCGCCGGTGTCGAGGCCCGCACCCCGGCCCCCGATCCGGCCGATCCCAAGGTGCGATACCTTGGCGGCTGGTTCGTCGATCTGGGCCATCCCGACGACGAGGCGCGCGAATGAAAGACAGCTATGACGTGGTGATCGTCGGCGGGGCGGTGATCGGCTCTGCCGTGGCCTATTTCCTGACCGCCAACCCCGATTTCGACGGCTCGGTGCTGGTGGTGGAACGCGATCCCAGCTATGCGAGATCCTCGACCGCGCTGTCGTCTTCGTCGATCCGGGTGCAGTTCTCGAACGCGGTCAACGTCAGGATCAGCCAGTTCGGGATGCAGTTCATCCGCGATTTCGCGACCACCATGCAGGTGGGCGACGACCGCCCCGATCTGAACTTCCACCCCGGCGGCTACCTGTTCCTGGCCAATACTCCCTCGCAGGCCCAGGTGCTGCGCGAAAACCACGAGGTCCAGCGCGCCTGCGGCGCCGACGTGGTGCTGTGGGCCCCCGAGGATCTGGCCCGCGCCTTCCCGCATCTGCGGGTGGACGATATTCTGCTGGCCTCCTACGGGCGCACGGGCGAGGGCTGGTTCAACAACACCGGGCTGATGTGGGGCTTTCGCAACAAGGCCCGCGCCCAGGGGGCGGAATATGTCACCGACGAGGTGGTCGCCATCGCCCGCGACGGCGCCTGCGTCACCGGGGTCACGCTGAAATCGGGCGCGACCGTGGCGGCGGGGACAGTGGTGAACGCCTCGGGGCCGCGTGCGGCGCTGACCGCGCGGATGGCGGGCCTAGATGTGCCGGTCGAGCCGCGCAAGCGCACCAGCTTCGTCTTCGATTGCGCCGCCTCGCCCGAGGGCACCGCCACGATCAACCAGGGCCGTCTGCCGCTGATGATCGACCCAAGCGGCGTCTTCTGCCGCCCCGAGGGGCGCTATTTCCTGGGCGCCTGCGTGCCGGCCCGGGACCCGGCCGTCGACTGGGACGATTTCGAGCCGCGCTACGAGGAATTCGAGAACATCGTCTGGCCGGCCCTGGCCGAACGCTCGCCGGCCTTCGAGGCGCTCAAGGTCGTGAACCAATGGGCCGGGCATTACGATTTCAACACGCTCGACCACAACCTGATCGTCGGACGCCACCCGGAGGTGGAGAATTTCGTCTATGCCAATGGCTTTTCGGGGCATGGGCTGCAACAGGGCCCGGCCGCCGGGCGCGGGGTGTCCGAACTGATCACCTATGGCGGGTTTCGTACGCTGGATCTGACGGAAGTGGGCTATGAGCGCATTCTCGCGAACCGTCCGTTTCTGGAAAAAGCGGTGATCTGAGGTGGGCGGCAGGCCGGACCGTTTGCCGCCGCTGAACGCGCTGCGGGTCTTTCATACCGTGGTGCGCCACCGCAGCTTTCGCGGCGCGGCCAAGGAACTTCTGGTCTCGCCCCAGGCCGTCAGCCAGCAGATCAAGCTGCTGGAAGAGGCGCTGGGCGTGGCGCTGTTCGACCGCAAGGGCCGCAGGATCGAGCCCAACGAGCAGGCGATCCTGCTGTCGCATTTCGTTCAGGCCGGGTTCGACGAATTCGAGGAAGGCGTGCGCCGGATCACCAAGATCGGCCACCGCACCCGCATCAACGTCAACGCCAGCCCCTATTTCGCCACCCGCTACCTGATCGACCGGCTGGGCCGCTTCCGCACCATCCTGCCCGAGGCCGACCTGCGGCTGACCTCGATGGTCGATCTGCCCGATTTCGTCGCCGACGAGGTCGATGTGGCGATCCAGTGGGGCTATGGCACCTGGAAGGCCTTCGATCAGGTGTTGCTGTTGCAGGATATCAAGGTGATCTGCTGTGCGCCGCAGCTTGCGGCGGATCTGCGCCGGCCCGAGGATCTGCTGGACCAGACCCTGATGCATCCGATGCTGTCGGCGGACCTCTGGCCAGACGTGCTGCGCCACCTGGGGGTGGCGCCGCGCGATCCGAAGGGCGCACTGGTGCTGCAGGACGCGGCGGCGATGCGCAGCGCGGCGCGGGCCGGGCTGGGGGTGGGGCTGATCTCGGTCAGCGATGCGCGCGATGATCTGGAGACCGGCAAGCTGGTGGCGCCCTTCGGGATGGAGGTGATGCAGGGAATGCCGCCCGAACAGATCCCCGGCTTCTATCTGGTGGTGCCGCGCGCCCATCGGCGGGTGAGGCCGATCGCCGCCTTCTGCGACTGGATCACCGCCGAGGATTGGCTGGATCCCGCGCCGATCGCCTGAACCCCGGGCGGCGCAGGAACCTTCGTCTGCACCCTTGCCCTTCTGCGCCCAAGCCCCTAATCCGAAGTGATGAAACTGTTGTACCTTGGGGATGTGATGGGCCGCGCCGGGCGCGCCGCGGTGGCCGAGCGGCTGCCCGGGCTGCGCGCCGAATGGGGCCTGGATTTCGTCGTCGTCAACGGCGAGAACGCGACCTCGGGCGCGGGGCTTTCGGGGGCGCATGCCAAGGCGTTGCTCGACGCCGGGGCGGATTGTCTGACGCTGGGCGATCATGCCTTCGACCAGAAGGACATGCTGGCCTTCATCGAGCAGGAGCCGCGCATCATCCGGCCGCTGAACTTCGCCAAGGGCGCCCCGGGCAAGGGCGCGCGGGTCTTCACCGCGCAGGGCGGGCGCAAGGTGCTGGTGGCGCAGGCGCTGGGTCAGGTGTTCATGAAGCGGCCCTTCGACGATCCGTTCTCGGCCCTTGACGGCGTGCTGCGGGCGCATCCGCTGGGCGGGCTGGTGCAGGCCGCGATCGTCGATATCCATTGCGAGGCCACGAGTGAGAAGATGGCGATCGGCCATTGGTGCGACGGCCGCGCGAGCCTGGTCGTGGGCACCCATACCCATGTGCCGACGGGTGACGCGCAGATCCTGAACGGGGGCACCGCGTACCTTACGGACGCGGGCATGTGCGGCGATTACAATTCGGTCATCGGGATGGAAAAGACCGAACCGATGCGCCGTTTCGTCACCGGCATGCCGAAGGCCAGGTTCGAGCCGGCGGCGGGCGAGGCCACGCTGTCGGGCGTCTGCGTCGAGACCGACGACCGCACCGGTCTGGCGACCAAGATCAGCATGATCCGCGTGGGCGGGCGGTTGCAACCGGCGCTGCCGTGACACGCCGCTTCGCGCCCTATGCATTGCTGATGCTTCTGGGGGCGGGCTGGGGATTGACGCAGCCGCTGTCGAAGATCGCGGTCTCGACCGGATATCAGCCGCTGGGGCTTTTGTTCTGGCAACTGGTGGTGTCGGCGCTGGTGCTGGGCGCGCTGGTCGCGGCCCTTGGAAAGGGCCTGCCGCGGGGGCGCGCGGCCTGGCGGATGTGCGCGATCATCG
Organism: Allgaiera indica; assembly: GCF_900106675.1. Lineage (GTDB taxonomy): Bacteria > Pseudomonadota > Alphaproteobacteria > Rhodobacterales > Rhodobacteraceae > Acidimangrovimonas > Acidimangrovimonas indica. The sequence goes on along the minus strand of NZ_FNOB01000010.1, from coordinate 36,700 downwards.
CGCTGGTGGGCACGCTCATTCCCAACAGCTTCTCCTATCTCTCGATCAGCCACCTGCCTTCGGGGGTGACCTCGATCGTGCTGTCGATCGTGCCGATGTTCGCCTTTCCCATCGCGCTGGGCATGGGCATCGACCGCTTCAGCCCGCTCCGCCTGACGGGGCTGGGGCTGGGGCTTGCCGGCGTCGCCCTGATCGCGCTGCCGCATGGCAGCCTGCCCGACCGTGCCGCCGTTCTTTGGCTGCCCGTCGCCCTGATCGCGCCGGTCTTCTATGCGCTCGAGGGCAACATCGTCGCGAAATGGGGCACCGCCGGGCTTGATCCGATCCAGCTTCTGTTCGGTGCGTCGCTGGTGGGGCTGGCCTTCGCATTGCCCGCCGCGGTGGCGTCGGGCCAGTTCATCGCGCCGCGCCCGGCCGGGCCCGAAGCGGCGCTGGTCGCGCTGTCGGTGCTGTCGTCGCTGGTCTATGCCGGCTATGTCTGGCTGATCGGCCGGGCGGGGCCGGTTTTCGCGGCGCAGGTGTCCTATCTGGTGACGGGGTTTGGCGTGCTCTGGGCCATGCTGATCTTGAATGAGCGCTATTCGGCCTGGGTCTGGTCGGCCTTTGCGGTGATGCTGCTGGGGCTGGCGCTGGTCAGGCCGCGCGCGCAAGAGGCCTTGCCAGGCCGCGTCGCACCCGACCCGGTCGTCGATGCCGCAGGTGCCCGGGACACCGGCGCGCTTTGCGAAACCGATGAAATCGGGGACACTCGGCCCGAGGCCACTTGAGGAACGGTGATGTTCGGGCTGGAGCTGCCCCCAAATGCCCAGGCGCTGGCTGCGCTGGCGATCATCCTGACGATGTTCGTGCTGTTCGTGCGCGAAACCTACCCGGTCGAGGTGGTCGCGGTTTCGGGCGCAGTGCTGATGGTCGTACTTGGCGTGCTGCCGCAGGCGCAGGCGCTGGCGATGCTGTCGAACCCCGCGCCCTGGACGATCGCCGCGCTGTTCATCATCGTGGGCGCGCTGGTGCGTACCGGGGCGCTTCACTGGATCAGCCAGCGCGCGGCCCAGCATGTCGAGACCCGGCCGAGGGTGACGCTGGCGCTGCTGGCGCTGGTGGTGGTGCTGCTGTCGGCGGTGGTGAACAACACCCCGGTCGTGGTGGTGATGATCCCGGTCTTCATGCAGCTTGCCCGCAAACTGGGGGTGGCGCCATCGAAGTTGATGATCCCGCTGTCCTATCTGACGATCTTCGGCGGCACGCTCACGCTTCTGGGGACCTCGACGAACCTTCTGGTCGACGGCGTCGCACGCGCCGCGGGAATGCGGCCCTTCGGCATTTTCGAGATCTCCGGCCTGGGTCTGATCGTCGCCGTGGTGGGCATGGCCTATCTGGCACTTTTCGCGCGGCTGCTGCCCAGCCGCGAATCGCTGGCCGGGATGATCGCTGATCGCGGGCGGATGAAATTCTTCACCGAGGTCGCCTTGCCAGAGGATTCCGCCCTGATCGGTCAGACGTTGGATCAGGCCGAGATCTTCCGCCGCGAAGGTCTGCGGGTGATCGACGTGCTGCGCGGCGACGCCTCGTTGCGCCGCGATCTGGCTTCCGTGGTGCTGGCGGCGGGCGACCGCGTGGTGCTGCGCACCCCGATGGCCGAGTTGCTGGGTCTGCAGCAGAACAAGGAACTGCGCCTGGTCGACAAGCTGAGTTCGGTCCAGACCTCGACCGTCGAGGTGCTGATCGCGCCGGGCTGCCGGATGGTCGGGCGCTCGCTGGGGGAATTGCGGCTTCGCCGGCGGTATGGCGTTTATGTGTTGGCGGTGCACCGGCGCAACCAGAACACCGGCCGCCAACTGGACGATCTGGTGGTGCGGGTGGGCGACACGCTGCTGCTGGAGGGCGAGGCGAACGACATCCGCCGCCTAGCGAACGATATGCACATGGTAGATATCGCGACGCCTTCGGCGCGGGCCTATCGGCGCGGCCATGCGCCGATCGCGATCGCGGCGCTGGTGGGCATCGTGGGGCTGTCGGCGCTGGGGGTGGCGCCGATCGTGACGCTGGCGTTGCTGGGGGTGGCGCTGGTGCTGCTGACCCGCTGCATCGACGCGGAGGAGGCCTTCGGTTTCATCGAGGGGCGGCTTCTGGCGATGATCTTCGCGATGCTGGTGGTCGGGGCGGGGCTGGAACGATCCGGCGCGGCGAAGCTGATCGTCGAGACGCTGACACCAGCGCTGGCCTCGCTGCCGCCGCAGGGGCTGGTGCTCGCGCTGTTCCTGCTGACCTGGGTGCTGACCGAACTGGTGACCAACAATGCCGTGGCGCTGGTGGTGACGCCGATCGCGATCGGGCTGGGGCAGTCGCTGGGTATCGATCCGCGGCCCCTGGTGGTGACGGTGATCTTCGCCGCCTCGGCCAGCTTTGCCACGCCGATCGGCTATCAGACCAACACCCTGGTCTATGGCCCCGGCGGCTATCGTTTCACCGATTATCTGCGCTTCGGCCTGCCGCTGAGCCTGGTGATGGCGGTGGTCGTCAGCCTGGCGGTGCCGCTGATCTGGCCGTTCTGACGCCGCCGCCCGGCCCGCCGCTTCAGGCCCGCCCCGCCGTGGCCGACAGGGTGATCGCGTCGATCCCCATGGATTTCAGGGCGCGTTCCCATTTGGTCGCATTGTCGGCGGCAAAGATGATCTCGTCGCTGGGCTCTGCCGTCAGCCAGCCATTCTGGCCGATCTCGTCCTCCAGCTGGCCGGGACCCCAGCCGGCATAGCCCAGCGCCAGGAGCGCCCGCGCCGGCCCGCGCCCGGCCGAGATGTCTTCCAGCACGTCCAGCGTGGCGGTCATGGCGATGCCGTTGTCGACCTGCTGGGTGCCTTCGGCGCTGCCGTATTCGGCCGAATGCAACACGAAACCGCGCCCGGCCTCGACCGGGCCGCCGAAATGCACCCTGGCGCCCCGCGCGCCGGGGCCGGCCGCGATATCAAGCTGTTCGAGAAGCCGCGCGAAGGGCAGGTCGGGGACCGGCTTGTTGCAGATCAGCCCCATCGCGCCGCGATCGGAATGTTCGCAGATATAGATGACGCTATGGTCGAAACGCGGATCGCCCATGCCGGGCATGGCGATCAGAAGCTTTCCGGTCAGGTTCATCTGGCTCTCCGTCATTGCTTAAGGATGGGGTGCGCCGCGTGTCAGTGCAAGATGGCGCGGCGCAAGGAACCCTCAGGGGCGGCGTTTCGCCGAAAAGTGATTCCCCCGCGGTCGCCGCTGCCCTATCCTGAAGCAGTGACTCGTTTTGCCGCCCGATCCATCCTGAGCCCTGTCGCCGCGGCGGTTGTCGCCGCGGCATGGCTGTGCGGGCCAGGCCTTGCGCTTGCGGCGCGGGCCTCGGGCATCGTCGATCCGGCCCAGGCAGTGAGCGCGCGGGTATTGCCGGGCTGGCGCATGGCCGATGGCCACCGCATGGCCGCGCTGGAACTAAGCCTGGCGCCCGGCTGGCACACCTATTGGCGCGCGCCGGGCGAGGCGGGGATCCCGCCCTCTCTTGACTGGAGCGCCAGCACCAACCTCAAGGCGGTGACGATCCACTGGCCGGTGCCGCAGGTGTTCGACATCGGGGGGGTGCGTTCGATCGGCTATGTCGGCCGCGTCGTGCTGCCGCTGGAGTTGACGCCGAAGACGGCAGGCGCGCCGATCGCGCTGCGCGCCGGGGTCGATCTGGGCGTCTGCGACGAGATCTGCCTGCCCGTCGCCCTGTCCGTCTCGGCCGATCTAGGCGGTCCGGGTGGCAAGGATGCCGCGATCGCTCAGGCGCTGGCGCGGCGGCCCGAAACCGCGGCCGAGGCGGGCCTGACCCGGGCTACCTGCAGCGTCGAGCCGATCGCGGACGGTCTTCGGGTGACAGCGCGGCTGATGCTGCCGCCGCTGCCGGGGCGCGAGGTGACGGTGATGGAACTGCCCGATCCCACGACCTGGGTTTCCGGCGCGAAGACAACGCGGCGAGGCAACATGCTGACCGCGGTGGCCGAGGTGGTCCCCGTCAGGGCGCCCTTCACGCTGGACCGCAAGACGCTGACGATCACCGTGCTGGGCCGGGGCCGCGCGGTCGAGTTGCACGGCTGCGGCGCGGGCTGAGGGCGCGGCGGCGGGGGCGCTGCCCCGTCGCCATTGTCGCTCGGACCAATGGCGCTCGAATGGCGACCCCCCGGAGTATTTCCGCCAAGATGAAGAGCCGGGGATCTGGACCGAGACTTTGTCGAAAGGGGGCGAGACCAGGCCGATTGACCCTTCCGTCGCTTCTGCCTATTGAGGGCACGCTTTATCCAGGGCGGGCGATCCATGGCAGAGACAACCATCCCACCGCGCAGCTTTCAGGAAATCCTGATGCGGCTTCAGTCCTATTGGGGCGCGCAGGGCTGCGCCGTGCTGCAACCCTATGACATGGAAGTGGGGGCGGGCACCTTCCACCCCGCCACCACGTTGCGTGCGCTGGGCCCCCGGCCCTGGGCGGCGGCCTATATCCAGCCCTCGCGCCGCCCGACCGACGGGCGCTATGGCGAGAATCCCAACCGGATGCAGCATTACTATCAGTATCAGGTGTTGATCAAACCCTCGCCGCCCGACCTTCAGGCGCTGTACCTCGGATCGCTGCGCGCCATCGGGATCGACATGGATCTGCACGACATCCGCTTTGTCGAGGATGATTGGGAAAGCCCGACGCTGGGCGCCTGGGGCCTGGGCTGGGAGGTCTGGTGCGACGGCATGGAGGTCAGCCAGTTCACCTATTTCCAGCAGGTCGGCGGCCATGATTGTCGCCCGGTCTCGGGAGAGCTGACCTACGGGCTGGAGCGGCTGGCGATGTATGTGCTGGGCATCGATCATGTGATGGAGATGCCCTTCAACGACCCCGACAGCCCGATCCCGCTGAGCTATGGTGACATCTTCCGCCAGACCGAACAGGAATATAGCCGCTGGAATTTCGACCAGGCCGACACCGCGATGCTGCTGAAGCATTTCGAGGATGCCGAGGCCGAATGCGAACGCATCCTGGCCGCCCCCGAAACGGATGCCGCGGGGCGTCGGATCGTGATGGCGCATCCTGCCTATGACCAGTGCATCAAGGCCAGCCACCTGTTCAACCTGCTCGATGCGCGCGGGGTGATCTCGGTCACCGAACGTCAGGCCTATATCGGCCGGGTCCGGGCGCTGGCCAAGAAATGCGCCGATGCCTTCGTCACCACCGAAGCCGGTGGCGCCGAGGTGGCGGCATGAGCGGAAAGGCCGTCGTCCTGATCATCCTTGCGATCTGCGTGATTGCCGGGGGCGGGCTCTACTACAGCCTGCAATATGCCTATTACACCACGGTCGCGCGCAATACGCCGGCGGCCGATGTGGTGCTGACCCAGGCCCAGGGCGGGGCGGTGACCGAGGTGCCGATCAAGGATTTCACCGGCATCGACGCCAATTCCTCGCCGCTGCGCTACCGCGCCTGTTTCAAGATGGAAAGCCCGTTGGACACGCTGGTGAAAGCGTTCCAGACATACCCCGATCCGACGCCGCTGACCGCGCCCAGGCATTTCGCCTGTTTCGATGCCAAGAAGGTCGACCAGATGCTGAAGCAGCACAAGGCCGTGGCCTTCCTGGGCCGCGCCAATATCCACTACGGCGTCGATCGTGTCGTGGCCGTCAGTCAGGATGGCAACGGCTACGCGTGGAACCAGTTGAACCGCTGCGGAAGGGCCGTGTTCGACGGCCAGCCCGTGCCCCAGGGCTGCCCCACGCCGCCGGAGGAAAAGTGATGCCCGACCTGCTGATCGAACTCTTCTCCGAGGAAATCCCCGCGCGGATGCAGCCCCGCGCGCGCGCCGACCTGCAGCGCCTGGTCACCGATGGGCTGGTCGAGGCGGGCCTGACCTATGCCTCGGCCGGGGCCTTTTCCACCCCGCGCCGCCTGGTGCTGGCGGTCGAGGGGCTGTCGGCCGAAAGCCCCACCATCCGCGAGGAACGCAAGGGCCCGAAGGCCGACGCGCCCGAAAAGGCGATCGAGGGCTTTTTGCGCGCGACCGGCCTGAGCCGCGACCAGCTGGAGGTGCGCGAGGACAAGAAGGGCGCCGTGCTTTTCGCCACCATCACCCGCCCCGGCCGCCCCGCGCCCGAGATCGTGGCCGAGGTGCTGGAAGCGGTGATCCGCAATTTCCCCTGGCCCAAGTCGATGCGCTGGGGCGCGGGCAGCCTGCGCTGGGTGCGTCCGCTGCATTCGATCCTGTGCCTGCTGACCACCGAGGCCGGCGCCGAAGTCGTGCCGCTGGAGATCGACGGCATCAGGGCCGGCGCCACCACCCGCGGCCACCGCTTCATGGCCCCGGACGAGATCACCGTGACGGGCTTTGACGATTACGCCGCCAAGCTGCGCGCCGCCAAGGTCATGCTCGATCCGGCCGAGCGGGCCGACCACATCTGGAACGACGCCACCAACCGCGCCTTCGCCCAGGGGTTGGAACTGGTCGAGGACCGCGGCCTGCTGGAAGAGATCGCGGGCCTTGTCGAATGGCCGGTGGTGCTGATGGGCGCGATCGGCGCCGATTTCCTGACGCTGCCGCCCGAGGTGCTGCAAACCTCGATGAAGGAGCATCAGAAGTTCTTCTCGGTGAAGAACCCCAAAACCGGACGGATCGAGAAATTCGTCACCGTCGCCAACCGCGAGACGGCGGACGAGGGCGCGACGATCCTGGCGGGCAACCTCAAGGTGCTGTCGGCGCGGCTGTCGGATGCGCGCTTCTTTTGGGATAACGACCTGCGCGCGGTGAAGGCCGAAGGGCTGGAGGGCATGGCCGCGGGCCTGTCCAATGTGACCTTCCACAACAAGCTCGGCTCGCAGGCCGACCGCATCGCCCGGATCGAGGCGCTTGCGCGCGAGATCGCCCCGCTGGTTGGCGCCGATCCCGATCTGGCGGCGCAGGCGGCGAGGGTGGCCAAGGCCGACCTGCGCTCTGAAATGGTCGGCGAATTCCCCGAGCTTCAGGGCACGATGGGCGGCTATTACGCCCGCGCTCAGGGTCTGCCCGACGCGGTGGCGAACGCCTGCAAGGCGCATTACCAGCCGCTGGGGCCCTCGGACGACGTGCCGGGGGATCCGGTCTCGGTCGCCGTCGCGCTGGCCGACAAGCTGGATACGCTCACCGGTTTCTGGTCGATCGACGAGAAGCCCACCGGATCGAAGGATCCCTTCGCCCTGCGCCGCGCCGCGCTGGGGATTATTCGGACAATTTTGGTAAATGGACTAAGCCTTGGTCTTAGCGAGGTTGCTTTCGCATCACGGACGGTAGCAATCGATCAAGCTATCAGAGCGGAAGGAGAGTTTCTCAAAGCCAGATTGCTCTCGCGGCGAGAGGATTCGATGAATCTCATGAGGCTGCTCGAAGTTCTGGAAGAAAACGAAGATGGCATTGTGAGGAAGTGGTCCAAGGTAATTAGGGAGTTCGCGGCGAGCACAGCCGAGTCAATCTTTCCGACACCTGAGATGATTGAGCGCGCCGTTGTCTCTATGGCTAACCATCGCAAAGCAGCCGAGTTGAGAAGTTGGCAGGAAGTGCTTCCAAACCTCCTCTCCTTCTTCCACGAGCGCCTCAAGGTCCACCTGCGCGACGCGGGCATCCGCCACGACGTGATCGATGCCTGTCTTGCCATGCAAGGCTCCGACGACCTCACCTTGCTGGTCAAACGCGCCGAAGCCCTGTCCGCGACGCTGGCGACTGAGGACGGCGCCAACCTGATCCAGGGCTTCAAGCGCGCCAACAACATCCTCACTCAGGCCGAGGAAAAGGACGGCGTCGAATACAGCTTCGGCGCAGACCCGAAATTTGCCGAAGGTCCCGAGGAAACCGCGCTTTTCACCGCGCTGGACCAGGCCGAGGCCGCCATCGCCCCGGCGATGCAGGCCGAGGATTTCCCCGCCGCCATGGCCGCGATGGCCGCGCTGCGGGCCCCGATCGATGCATTCTTCGAGGCGGTGCAGATCAACAGCGACAACCAGATCCTGCGCCGCAATCGCCTGAACCTGCTCAGCCGCATCCGCAGTACCTGCCTTCAGGTCGCGGACCTTGGCCGGATCGAGGGCTAAGCCCTTTCATCTTGGTGCAAATACTCTCGGGGGGTGAGGCCGCAGGCCGAGGGGGGCAGACAGCCCCCCGCCGCGCGCGCTGAAGCTTGCGTGAAAACCGAAGGCGTATATCCTGCCTTCGCACAAGCGAGGTGCTGCAATGCAGAAACCTATGGATTTCAGAGATTTCGTCGAAATCTCTCCGACCGCGCGAATTACGCGCGACACCCATGGGTGGCGGGCGAAATGCCTGCAGCGCCTCGTTCGGCTTGAAATGCCGGTGCCCAAGACCGTGGCGCTGTCGTTCCAGGCGGTGCGGGCGATCGCCGCGGGGCAGCCCGTCGAGGCCGCCGCGATCCTCGCGTGCTTCGGGCCGGCGCCGCTGGTCTCGGTGCGGCCCTCGGCGCAGGAAACCGAATGGGGTGGCCCGTCGACCGTGCTCAACATCGGCATGAATGCCCAGCGCCATGCCGAACTGGCCACCACCCATGGGCAAGAGGCCGCGACCACGCTCTATCTGCGCTTCGTGCAGGCCTATGCGATCCATGTCGCCCGGCTCGACCCCGATCCCTTCATGGTCGGCACGGTCGACGAGGCCGCGCTGGACGCGGTCCTCGCCGCCTATGAGGCCGAGATGGAAGAACCCTTCCCTCAGGACCCGCTGCGCCAGCTGGCCGAGGTGCTGCGCTCTATGGCGCGCGCCTGGGAAGGCACCACCGCGCGCCTGCTGCGGCAGGCCAAGGGCGCCCCGGCCGAGGCCGGTCTTGGCCTTGTGGTGCAGGGCATGGCGCTGGGCATCGGGCGCGGCGTGTCGGGCGCGGGGGTGATCCAGTTCATCGACCCGGTCACCGGCCAGCCGCAGGTCACCGGCCGCTATCTGGGCCAAAGCCAGGGCCGCGACGCGCTGGCCGATCCGGATGCCGCGCTCTACCTCACCCGGGATCCGCGCGGCCCCTCGCTGGAAGAGGTGGCGCCCGAAATCTTTGCCGATCTGATCCGCTTCGGCCAGGCCAGCCGCACCCGCCTGCGCGAGGAGATGCAGATCGAATTCACCGTCGAGGCGGGGCAGCTGTTCGTCATCGACGCGGTGAAGGTCGCGCGCTCGTCCCGGGCCGGCGTGCGCATCGCGGTGGCGCTGGCCGAAGACGGCATCATCGCCCCCGAAGAGGCCGTGCTGCGGGTCGAGCCCCGGGCGCTGTCAGAGCTTTTGCATCCGCAGGTCGACGCGCGCGCGCCGCGCGACCGGATCGCGCGCGGCATCGCCGCCAGCCCGGGTGCCGCGCAGGGCAAGCTGGTGTTCTCTTCCGCCGCGGCCCAGGCCAGCGCCGCGCGCGGCGAGCCCTGCATCCTGGTGCGCCGCGAAACCGCGCCCGAGGACGTGCGCGGAATGCATGCCGCCGCCGGCGTGCTGACCGAGCGCGGCGGCATCACCAGCCATGCCGCGGTGATCGCGCGCGGGCTGGGCCTGCCCTGTGTGGTGGGCGCCTCGGGGATCCTGGTCAACCCTCGTGACCGCGTCCTGCGCACCCCCGACGGCCGCCGCTTTGGCGAGGGCGACGTGATCACCATCGACGGCACGAGGGGAGAGGCCCTTGCCGGCGCGGCCGAAATGCTGAAACCGGCGCTCGACCAGGCTTTTCGCACGCTGCTGGGCTGGGCCGACGCGGTCCGCGACATCGGCGTGCGCGCCAATGCCGACACCCCCGCGGACGCGGCCACCGCGCGCGGCTTCGATGCCGAAGGCATCGGCCTGTGCCGGACCGAACACATGTTCTTCGAAGAAGGCCGCCTGACGGTGATGCGCGAGATGATCTTCGCCGACACGCGCGAGGATCGCGCGGCCGCGCTCGACCGGCTGTTGCCGATGCAGCGCGACGATTTCGTGCGGCTGTTCGAGATCATGGCGGGCCTGCCCGTCTGCATCCGCCTGTTCGACCCGCCCTTGCACGAATTCCTGCCCCATGACCGCGACGGGATGCTGGAGCTGGCCGAGGCGCTGGACAAGCCCCTGTCAGAGGTGATCCGCCGCGTCGAGGCGCTGCGCGAAACCAACCCGATGCTGGGCATGCGCGGGGTGCGGCTGGGCGTCACCATCCCCGAGATCTACGAGATGCAGGCCCGCGCCATCTTCGAGGCCGCGATCGAGGTCGGCCGCCGCGGTGCCGCCGTGGTGCCGGAGATCATGATCCCGCTGGTGTCGGCCAAGCGCGAGGTCGAACTGGTCAAGACCCGCGTCGATGCGGTCGCGGCGGCGGTGCGCACGCATCAGGGCGCGGCCTTCGATTACCGGCTGGGGGTGATGGTCGAAACCCCGCGCGCCGCGCTCCGGGCCGGCGAGATCGCCCAGCATTGCCATTTTCTGTCCTTCGGCACCAACGATCTGACGCAGATGACCTATGGCCTGTCGCGCGACGACGCGGGGCGCTTCATGAATGCCTATGTCCAGCTGGGCGTCTTCCCCGAGGATCCCTTCCATATCCTCGATGCCGAGGGCGTCGGAGAGCTGCTGCTGATCGGCGCCGAACGGGGCCGCGCGGCAGTGCCGAATCTCTTGCTGTCACTCTGCGGCGAGCATGGCGGAAATCCCGAATCCATCGCCTTCTGCCGGCAGGCCGGCTTCGACTATGTCTCTTGCTCTCCGTTTCGCGTGCCGGTGGCCCGCCTGGCCGCGGCGCATCTGGCCTTGGCCGATCGGCCGTCATGAAAACGTCATGATTTACAATATATTGGCGGGGTGGCGATGGGGCTTCGGCCGACAATCGCCGATCGGGCATCGGCACCGGCCACTTTCGATTTCAGCGGCTCTTGGCTGATTCGACGTGACAATATTGTCACGCGACTGGACCTTTGGGGACGTATCGGCTAAATGAGCCGCGGATGTTGCCTGGGGGCACATTTCAAACAGTAGCGGAACCGGAGACGGAAATCCATGCGCGTGCTTCACGTTTGGGCACAGGGCGCCGTTGTGGTGCTTGCCCTGGGCGGGATGGCTCATGCCGATGTTTCGGTGAGTCAATCCAAACATCCTGATGCTTCTGTCGATAGCCGGCTGACGCGTCTTCTGGGTGTCGAGCGGACGGCGTTCACCTCGATCACGCCGAACAAGCTGGAACAGATCATCACGCCGCCGACCACGGTGGTGCGCAAGCAAGATGCCTACCCCGAGCCGAAGAAGCTTGAATATCGCGCGTCCTGGCTGTCGGAATTGCCCGATGCCGAGGGCGGCAAGCAGTGGCAATGCCTGGCCAAGGCCGTTTATTTCGAAGCCCGGGGCGAGCCGATCAAGGGACAGTTCGGCGTGGCCGAAGTGGTGCTGAACCGGGTCGATTCCTCGGGCTTCCCGGATACGGTCTGTGGCGTGGTGAACCAGGGTGCGCACCGGCGCAATGCCTGCCAGTTCTCCTTCGCCTGCGATGGCGCGGCCGAAACCATCCACAACGAGGCGGCCTACGAGCGCGCGGGCAAGATCGCGCGGCTGCTGCTGGACGGGGCGCCGCGCAAGGTGACCGACGGGGCCACCTATTTCCACACCCGCTGGGTACATCCGTCCTGGTCGCATCACTTCAAGCACACCACGACCGTCGGCGCGCACCTGTTCTACCGCGTGCCCGCCCGCGTGGCGGCGAAATAGCGCTGATGTCGCAGCCGGGCGCCGCCTTGCCGCCTTCCGGCGGGGGCGGGTTCGGCGCTTGACGATAGGGTCGGGCGGCGAAGCAGATCGGATACCCAATGCCCCAAGAGACGCGCCTTGCCTTCGCGCACCCCGAGGAACGCGCGGCGGCCACGGCCTCCAGCGACCCGCGCGACCGCATCAGCCTGCGCGACCATCTGGTCGAGGCCGATATCGGCGCCTTCCAGCATGAACGCGGCGTGCCACAGCGGCTGCGCTTCGACGTGGTGGTCGAGGTCCGCCCCGCGGCAGGGCCGCTGGACGACGATGTCGATCGCATCCTGTCCTACGAGAAGATCATCGAGGCGATCGACGCGGTCCTGGCGGCCGAGCGTTTCAATCTGCTCGAGACCCTGGCCGAGCGCGTCGCCGAGCGCCTGCTGCAAGAGCCGCGGGCGATGCGGGTCTTCGTCCGTATCGCCAAGCTCGACCGAGGGCCTTTCGAACTGGGGGTCGAGATCGTGCGCTCGCGCGCGGCGATGCCGCTGGGTGCGGTCGATGGCGCGGGCGCGATCCATCCCGATGTGGTGTTTCTGGACAATGACACGATTACGGCGCCGGATCTTCCGGCGCGGCTGGACGCGCTGCAACAAGGCGGCGCTCCGCTCATCTTGTGCGTGGGCCTGCCTGATGGTGGCCGCCCGGTTTCCGCCGTGGCGCCCGCCCGGCGGCGGATCGACCTTCTGGCAATCGAGCAGAACGCCTGGGTTCTGGCCGGCCGCGACCGGCGCTGCGTGGTGGTTTCCAGCCGGACCGAGATCGATTCCGCCCTGCACCGGGGCCAGGTGATCGTCTGGGCGCCGTCGAAGATGGTGCTGGATGCGGTCGACGGCCCGGGCGGCGCCGATCCGCTGCGCCTGGCCCTTTGGCTGGCCGAGGAATTCGCGGCGGCGCGGCTGATCGTTCACGGCGATGTTTCATTGCCGGCAGGAAGCCGCGTGAGGGTAGAGCGCGCGCCGGCCTGAGGGGTTGCCTTGGCTTCGGGCGCGGCCTAATCCCGTCCGCAATGGCCGGATGTCTGCCCGCGGCAGAGGCCTCCGGCGGGGACACTTGAGCCAGAAAGAAAGCCTGCGCGAAGCCATGAGCTATTTCCGACCGATTGCGATGCTGGATCCGGCGCGGCCCAGGGGCGCGCGGACCCTGGCGGGCGGCTGGTGCTGGTTCGACCGGGTCGAGGTGATCGAACGGGGCGGGGCACGGCAGGTGATCGCGGCGTCGGATCTGCCGGAGGAGGTGGCCGCGCGGCTGAGCGCGCCGCGCGCGCCGCTGGCGGGGCTGGCGATGGACCGGCCGCGGGTGATGGGTATCCTGAACGTCACGCCCGACAGCTTTTCCGACGGCGGCCGCTATGAGGCGCCAGAGGCCGGACTGGCCCATGCAAGCGCGATGCGCGCCGCAGGGGCCGAGATCCTCGATATCGGCGGCGAAAGTACCCGCCCCGGCGCGGCCGAGGTGCCGGTGGACGCGGAAGCCGCCCGCACCGCCCCGGTGATCGCGGCGCTGCGCGCGCGCGGCGACAGCGGCGCGATCTCGATCGACACGCGCAAGGCGAGCGTGGCCCAGGCGGCGCTGGCGGCCGGGGCGGATCTGGTGAACGATGTCTCGGCGATGGTGTTCGATCCGGACATGGCGCGGGTCGTGGCGGGTTCGGGCGCGGTGCTGTGCCTGATGCATGCGCAGGGCGACCCCCAGACGATGCAACGTGATCCGCGTTATGACGACGTGCTGCTGGACGTCTACGATCACCTGGAAGCGCGGATCGCGGCGGCCGAGGCCGCGGGCATTCCGCGCGACCGGATCTGTGTCGATCCCGGCATCGGCTTCGGCAAGACGGCAGAGCACAATCTGGTGTTGCTGCGCCATCTGTCGCTGTTCCATGCCTTGGGCTGCGCGCTGCTTCTGGGGGTGTCGCGCAAGCGTTTCATCGGCACGCTCGGCGGTGCGCCCGCGGCTGGCGATCGGATGCCCGGCTCGGTTGCCGTGGCGCTGGCCGGGGTGGCCCAGGGGGTGCAGATCCTGCGGGTGCATGACGTGCCCGAAACGGTGCAGGCGCTGGCGTTGTGGCAGGCGGTGACATGCGGGGGAGGGGCTTAGATGGCGCGCAAGATATTTGGAACCGACGGGGTGCGGGGGCAGGCCAACCGCTACCCGATGACCGCCGAGATGGCGTTGCGCCTGGGCGCCGCGGCGGGGCGCTATTTTCGCCGCGACAAGGCCGGGGTGCACCGCGTGGTGATCGGCAAGGACACCAGGTTGTCCGGTTACATGTTGGAAAACGCGTTGACCGCCGGGTTCACCTCGACCGGCATGAACGTGCTGCTGCTGGGGCCGGTTCCGACGCCCGCCGTGGGGTTCCTCACGCGGTCGATGCGGGCCGACGTGGGGGTGATGATCTCGGCCAGCCACAACCCGCATCAGGACAACGGGATCAAGTTCTTCGGCCCCGACGGGTTCAAGCTGTCGGATGAGGCCGAGGCCGAGATCGAGGCGATTTTGGAGGGCGAGATCGAACCGGCCCAGCCGCAGAATATCGGCCGCGCGCGACGCATCGACGACGCCCGCGGGCGCTATCAGGAATATGCCAAGACCACCTTCCCGGGCGGGCTGCGGCTGGACGGGCTGAAGGTGGTGCTGGATTGCGCCAACGGCGCGGCCTACCGCGCCGCGCCAGAGGTGCTGTGGGAACTGGGCGCCGAGGTGGTGCCGGTGGGTGTCTCGCCCGATGGCTTCAACATCAACGAGCGCTGCGGCTCCACCCATACCCAGACCGCGGCCGAGGCGGTGGTGGCCCATGGCGCCGACGTGGGGATCTGCCTGGATGGCGATGCCGACCGGGTGATGATCCTGGACGAGACCGGCCGGGTTGCCGATGGCGATCAGCTGATGGCGCTTCTGGCCGCGCGCTGGGCCGATGAGGGGCGGTTGAACGGCGGCACGCTGGTGGCGACGGTCATGTCGAACCTGGGGCTGGAGCGGTTCCTGACCGGCCGCGGCCTGCGGCTGGAACGCACTGCGGTGGGCGACCGCTATGTCGTCGAGGCGATGCGGCGCGGGGGCTGGAACCTGGGCGGCGAGCAGTCGGGCCATATCGTGATGACCGATTACGCGACCACCGGCGACGGGCTGATCGCGGGACTGCAGTTCCTGGCCGAGATGGCGCGGTCGGGTCGGCGCGCGTCGGGGTTGGTGAACAGCTTCGAGACGGTGCCGCAGCTTTTGAAGAACGTCCGCTATGCCGCGGGGGCCGCGCCGTTGGAGGCGCCGCCGGTGCGCTCGGCGATCGCGGCGGGCGAGGCGCGATTGGGCGATCGCGGGCGGTTGCTGATCCGCAAGTCGGGGACGGAACCGCTGATCCGGGTGATGGCGGAATGCGAGGACGAGGCGCTGTTGGGCCGCGTTGTCGATGAGATCGTGGCGGCGGTGGAATTCGCGGCAGGTTAGACTTGCCCGGGCCGGTGCCAGGATTTGCCAGGGCCGGGATTCGCGTATTTGGGGAACAATGAAAGGGGCGGCCGGATGCGGGGCCGCCCCTTGGCTTGTCCGCTATTCCGCGGTGAGGGCGGCGGCGGGAGCGGGTCGGGATTTGGCCCATTTGTGGGCCCAGGCGACCAGGAAAAGCGGCGGCAGGCAGGCAAGCAGCAGCAGGTTCGCCTCAAGCACACCGGGCTTGCGGCCGTCGAGGTAGATCGAAAGCGCGTAGATCAGGACGATGTGCGCGGTGAAGACTTGCAGCGAATGCTGGCCAAGGAACACCAGCGGCCGCCAGGTGAACAGCTTGTGCAGCCCCGCCGCGGCGGCTCGGGTCAGCGCGTGGTGGCTGTCGGCCCCGGCGTTCAGCAGCCAGGCGACGATGTAGAGGTCCAGCGCGAAATTCAGCAGGTAGATCGCGTCAAGGTTGCCACGATCGAGCTTGCGCCAGATCATCCGGCTGAAATCGATCCCGAAGGACATGGTATAGACGGCGACATCCATCACCGCGAGCATGGCGAAACCCAGAAGCGCTATGTGGAACAGTCGTTCGGATTGAGGGCGACGGAAGAAGCCCAGATCCAGCTTGCCCGCGGCCATCAGATACCCAAGCCACAGCCCGCCCATATACAGGACCTGCCAGGCGAAGACGTTGAAATAGATACCGATATGCACCGGATGTCCGGCGGCTTTCAGCGCCGCTTCCACCGGTCGCTCGGCCAGGTCCGGCATCCCGGATTGCGCGAACAGCCAGGCCACCAGCGACATTGCGGCCACGCTCAGCGCGCAACCGGATTGGAAGGCGCGCAGCACCAGCGGGGTGAACGCCATGAAGACGATATACATCGGCAAGATGCCCATGTGCAGCGTTCCGGTCAGCAGGCCAAGCTCTGCCAGCGTGAAGACGATCGGCTCTTTGGCCTGTTGCGCCAGGATCTTGGCCGGGATGTCCAGTTGTGCCAATGCCAGCGCGGCAACAAGGAACCCGATCGCCAGCACCGCGTGGTAGCGCCAGATATGGAACATGCGTTTGCCCACGGCGTCGCGCATGTCGGCCACGCCCCGGCGCAGCATCCGCTTGGTATAGACCAGCCCGACCACGAAGCCGGAAATGAAGACGAAACCCTGCGCATCCTCGACCCAGCCGATGTACTGGTGGTTGATCTTGCCAAGCAAGGTGTGGAGATACACGTTCGCATGGGCGACCGTCATGAACAGCAGAAAATAGCCGCGAAAGCCGTCGAGCAGGGTCAGGCGCATGGCCGAAATCCTTGAGTCGTTCCCCGCCCGATGCGAGGGAGAGCGGAGGAGCATCTGCGCATTCCCAGGCGCGAAATCAATGGCACGCTGAGCGGCCGCCAGCAGAATGCGCGCCCGATGGCCGATGGGGGGCCTTTGCCGGCGCAAAGGCGCCGTGTGGTCGGGCGGTCGGGGGGTGGGGAACGGCGGTTTTCCGCATCGGGCCAGGTGGTTGCCGGGCCAGGTGGTTGCGGGGCCGGGGCGGTTACGGACGGCGGCGCCAGACCGGCGCGCGCGATATCGCCAGGCCCGCCAGGATCAGGACCAGCGCGATCAGGAAGGTGGGGGGCATCTGCTCGTGCAGCAGGAAGGTGCCGAACAGCACCGACCAGATCGGCACCTGGTAATTGACCTGGGTAAGGAAGGTCGGCCCGGCAGAGGTGATCACCCGCACCAGGATCAGCGTGGCCAGCGCGGTGGGAAAGAGGCCCAGGTAGATCACGGCCGCCAGCGCCGTCGGGTCGGGGCTGGGGCGCGGTTCCCAGATCAGGGCGGCGGGGACGATCACGCAGCTGGCCGCGATCAGGGCGCCGGCGCCGAAGCTTAGCTGATTCGAGGGCGGCGCCCGGCGAGTGATGATCGAACCGATCGCATAGCAGCCGGCGGCGGCGATACAAGCCAGCCGTGCCAGGGTTTCGCTTTCGGCGCCGGTCGAGGCGAAAGCCGCCGGCCCGATCAGCGCCGCGACGCCCGCGAAGCCGACGATGAAGCCGATCCCCTTGCGTCGGGTCAGCTCTTCGCCCGGCACGAAGACATGGGCGAGCGGCAGCACCAGAAGCGGCACCACCGCCATGGTGATCCCGGCAAATCCCGAGGTCACCGATTTCTGCGCCCAGGCCAAGAGAAGGAAGGGGAAGGCGTTGGAAAACATCCCCATGCCGATGATATGCAGCCAAAGCCTGCGCGCGCCGAACCCGGGCAGCCCCTTGCCCAGCCCATAGGCCAAGGCGGTCAACGCCAGCGCCCCCAGCGCGATCCGGATCGCCGCCACCTGCGCCGGCCCGAAGCCGGTGAGCGACAGCTTTACCCCCATGAACGAAGCCCCCCACACGACACCCAGAAGGATGAGAAGCAGCCAGTCGGTGGGTGTCGCACGGGTCATGCGCTCTCGCTAGCGTGAGACGCGGGCGGGCGCCAGAGGGAAGACGTCAATCAGAGCAAGGCGGTGCCGCGGCCCGCGCGGGGTGTCCGTGGCCGCGGGGGCCGCCGGGTGCGTCCCCGGGGGGCGTTTGGCTGCGCTGGAAACCGGGCCCGTCCGCTGCCATCCTCTTTGGCAGAAATTCCCGCCGGCGGGCCGGGGGCCGGACGGGGGCGACGCCAAGTGTGGGAAGGGCCCCGGAGCACGGATGAACCCGGACCGCGGATGAAAAAGGGCGCCCCGAAGGGCGCCCAGTCGGTCAGGGCCGGGGGACCGGCCTGACGGGGAATTCAGTTCTTGGCCTTGTCGACCAGCTTGCCGGCGCCGATCCAGGGCATCATGGCGCGCAGCTTTTCGCCCACGGCCTCGATCTGGTGTTCGTCGTTGCGGCGGCGGGTGGCCTTGAAGAACGGCTGACCCACGGCATTTTCGGCCATGAAGTTCGACACGAAGCGGCCCGACTGGATGTCTTCCAGCACTTCCTTCATGCGCGCCTTGGTCTCGGCATAGGGCAGGATGCGCGGCCCCGAGACATATTCGCCGTATTCGGCGGTGTTCGAGATCGAATAGTTCATGTTGGCGATGCCGCCCTCGTAGATCAGATCCACGATCAGCTTCACTTCGTGCAGGCATTCGAAATAGGCCATCTCGGGCTCATAGCCAGCCTCGACCAGGGTTTCGAAGCCCATGCGGATCAATTCCACCAGGCCACCGCACAGCACCGCCTGCTCGCCGAACAGGTCGGTTTCGCATTCCTGGCGGAAGTTGGTCTCGATGATGCCCGACCGGCCGCCGCCGATGGCCGAGCAATAGGACAGCCCGATCTCCATCGCCTTGCCCGAGGCGTCATTGTGCACCGCCACAAGGCAGGGCACGCCGCCGCCCTTGACATATTCGCCGCGCACCGTGTGGCCGGGGCCCTTCGGGGCCATCATGATCACGTCGACGCCGGGCTTCGGCTCGATCAGGCCGAAATGCACGTTCAGGCCGTGGGCGAAGGCGATCGCCGCGCCCTCGCGCAGATTGTCGTGGACGTATTTGCGGTAGGTTTCGGCCTGCAGCTCGTCCGGCATGGTGAACATCATCAGGTCGCACCAGGCGGCGGCTTCCGCGATCCCCATGACCTTCAGGCCTTCGGCTTCGGCCTTCTGCGCGGAAGGGCTACCCTCGCGCAACGCGACCGCCAGGTTCTTCGCCCCCGAATCGCGCAGGTTCAGCGCGTGGGCGTGCCCCTGACTGCCATAGCCGAGGATCGCGACCTTCTTATCCTTGATCAGGTTGATGTCGCAATCGCGGTCATAATAAACGCGCATTCTTCTCTCCTTGGGTCGTCATCAATCGGGGAGGATAAAGAAATCTGGGCGAATTACGGTTCATGATTTGATCATCCCAGCGAAATATGGAAAATATCATGTGTAAAATTGTATAATAACGAAAATTTCATGCAGATCGACGATACCGACCGCCGCATCCTGCGCCAGCTGATGGCAGAGCCGGATGTGTCCACCCCCGATCTGGCCGCGCGGGCGGGGGTGACCACCGCTACGTGCTGGCGCCGGCTCGAGAAATTGCGCGAACGCGGCGTGCTGAAGGGACAGCAGGCGGTGCTGGACTGGCGCGCGCTGGGCTTCGAGGTGGAGGTGAGCCTGCGGCTGACGCTCGACAAGACCCAGCCGCGCGCCTTTGAGGAGCTGATCGCCGAGGCACGTCAAATCCCCGAGGTGATCGAGATCCAGACTTTCCTGGGTCAAGTCGATCTGCGGCTGAATCTGGTGGCGCGGGACATGGCGCATTACCAGCAGGTCTACCGCGAGCGGATCCTGGGCCTGCCCCATATCGCCGATATCGAGGCGCTGATGCATGTCTCGGTGATCAAGTCGGCCGAGGGGTTGCCGTTGTGATCGCGCTCGATGATCTCGACCGGGCATTCCTGCGGGCGCTGGTGGCGGATGCGACGCTGTCCGCCGGAGAGTTGGGGCGACGCTACGGATTGTCGCAGCCGGCGGCCTGGCGGCGGCTGAAGCGGCTGACCTCGGCCGGTGTCATCCGCACCCGTCGGGTGGTGGTCGACCGCGAGGCGCTGGGATTTTCGGTGACCGTCTTCCTGGGGGTGAAGCTGGCGACCCGGGGACGGGTGAGCCTGGAGGACTTCGAGCGCGCCGTCAGTGCCATCCCCGAAGTGCAGACGGTGCAGTATATCCTGGGCGCCTATGACTATCGACTGCGCGTGGTAGCCCGCGATCTGGCGGATTTCGAACGCGTATTGCGGCGGCGGGTCATGACCTTGCCGGGGATCGGGCAGGTCGATGCCAATGTGCTGTTGAGCGAAGAGCGCCTGCCGGGACCGATCGGATAGGTGCCTGTGGCACCCCGGCAGGGGGCTCTGCCCCCGTCGCGCAGGCGCGACTCCCCCGGAGTATTTTTTCCAAGATGAAGATCAGGGGCTGGCCGGATTGGGGGTGGCGGGCTACACCTTCGGCAGCAACTGAATGGAGAGGCCCATGCCCGCTTTGCGCCCCGATGTCGATCCCGACGGTCTGCAGGAATTCTCGGTCGTGTTCACGGACCGGTCGCTGAACCACATGTCGGCGAGGTTCCAGGCGGTGATGCGCGATATCTCGTCGATGTTGAAGGAGGTCTACAACGCGGCCTCGGTGGCGCTGGTGCCCGGCGGCGGCACCTGCGCGATGGAGGCGGTGGCACGGCAGTTCGCTTCCGGCCGCAAGGCGCTGGTAGTGCGCAATGGCTGGTTCTCGTTCCGGTGGAGCCAGATCTTCGAGGCGGGGGGATTTGCTTCGGAGACCACGGCGATGAAGGCGCGCCAGAACGGCAACGAGGTTCAGGCCCCTTTCGCGCCGGCGCCGATCGACGAGGTCGTGGCGCGCATACATGACATGAAACCCGACGTGGTCTTCGCCCCGCATGTCGAGACCGCCGCCGGGATCATCCTGCCGGACGGCTATCTGCGCGCACTGGCGACCGCGGCGCACGATGTGGGCGCGCTGTTCGTGCTGGATTGCGTGGCCTCGGGCGCGGTCTGGGTGGATATGAAGGCGGTGGGGGTCGATGTGCTGATCTCGGCGCCGCAGAAGGGATGGTCGGCGTCGCCATCGGCCGGTTTGGTGATGATGTCGGACAGGGCGCGGGCGCGCATCGATTCGACCGAATCCACCAGCTTCGCGCTGGACCTGAAGAAGTGGCTGGCGATCATGGAGGCCTATGAGGCCGGCGGCCATGCCTATCATGCCACCCTGCCGACCGATGCGCTGGCCGGTTTCCGCGACACGATGGCTGAGACCCGGGCCTATGGCTTCGACCGGCTGAAATCGGCTCAGTGGAAGTTGGGCGAGGGCGTGCGGGCGATGTTGGCGGCGAACGGCGTGCGCTCGGTCGCGGCCGAGGGTTTCGGCGCGCCGGGCGTGGTGGTCAGCTATACCGACGATCCCGATATCCAGAACGGCAAGAAATTCGCGGCCAAGGGTTTGCAGATCGCGGCCGGCGTGCCGCTGCAATGCGATGAGCCCGAAGGTTTTCGCACCTTCCGGCTGGGCCTGTTCGGGTTGGACAAGCTCTATGATGTGGACGGCACGATCACGCGGCTGAAAGAGGTGATGGACGAGGTGCTCTGACGCCCCTCGTCCGGCCCACCCCGTGCGGCGCCGCCGGGGCCTCCGGTCAGCGCATTCCCAGCCCGGCGCGCATCAAGGTCTTGCGCACCGGGGCGAGGGAATAAAGCGCATTCAGCGCGCCTGCGCGCAGATCGCGCAGCCCCTGCCCCCCCAGCATCGAGGCCCGGTTCAGCGCGTCGATCCCGGTCACCCGTGCCAGCACTTCGGGGTGGCGGCGGCGGTGGTAGCTTTCCAGCACCGACGCCGCGCCGATGTCGCCGGGATGACCCTCGACCAGTTCCAGCAGCACCCGCAGGTCGGCGAGGCTCATGTTCAGGCCCTGGGCGCCGATCGGCGGCACGACATGGGCGGCCTCGGCCATCAGCGCGGTGCGCGCGCCCGTCATCCGCTGCGCGATCTGGCTGATGATCGGCCAGACGCTGCGGCGGCTGGCAAGCTTCAGCGGCCCGAACAGGTGGCACGATCGTTCCGACATCGCGGCCTCGAATTCGGCCTCGGGCAGGGCGGCCAGGCGCTGGGCCTCGGGGCCGCGTTCCATCCAGACCACGGCGGAACAGGGATACCCGTCGCGGTCGGGTAGCGGCACCAGGGTAAAGGGGCCGCCAGAGCGGTGGATCTCCGTCGAGACATTGGCATGCGGGATCGGGTGCGTCACTGCGAAGGCAAGCGCCTTCTGGCCGTAGCGGATGGTGCGCGCGCCAATGCCCAGCGCTTCGCGCACCGCCGAATTGCGCCCGTCCGCGCCAATCAGCAGCCGTGCCGAGACCTGGGCGCCGTCGGACAGCGTCACCAGCACCTCGTTGTCTCGCGTCAGGACCGAGCGCGTGCCGGTACCGGGACGGAACTGGGCGGTTTCGATCTGTTCCAGCCGCGCCACCATCTCGCGCCGCAAAAGCCAGTTGGGCAGGTTCCAGCCGAAGGGCTGGTCGGAAATGTCGGCGGCGTCGAAATCCTTGATCACCCGCGGCTCTGGCGTGTCGCCGCCCGCGTCCACGATACGCATGATCTGCAGCGGCGTCGCGAAGGGTTCCAGCCGCTCCCACAGCCCGGCGGCGGTAAGCACGGGGACAGAGGGTTGCAGAAAGGCGGTGGTGCGCAGATCGGCGCCCTCGTCCTGTTCCGAGGTGACCGGCGGCGCGGGATCGACGCATAGCACCGAATAGCCGGCGGTTCCGAAGGCAGCCGCCGCCGTCAGCCCGGCGACGCCGCCGCCCGAGATCAGGATATCGACCGTTTCACGTTCCATCGCCGCCTCCGTTCCTGCGCGATACCTGCGCGGCAACTTAGACCCGGGCGCGGGGCGGGGAAAGGCTTTGCCCGCCGGCGGCTGCGGGCGGCTGCGGGCGGGTGCGGGCGGCGCGGGAAGGTTGTGCGGAGGGGGGCGCCTCAGCCGGCGGCGATGCGGACCAGCAGCGCCATCATCACCGGCACCATGGCCAGGGCGCTTAGCGACAGGGCGGGCAGGCCCCACAGGATCGTCGCGATCGCGACCAGGCTGACGAAGGTCAGCAGTGCGTACCAGATGTTTTCCTGGCCCTTGTGGGCGATGTCGCGGGCGATCCAGCCCAGGATCGGCAGGGCAAAGAAGGTACGGCGCAGCGCGGCGGCGGTCATGTCGTGGCTCCTGTTCGCATTCCGGGGTGTTCTAGCGGCTCTGGTCCGCACACGGAAACGTCATGATGCCGCAGCGCGGCGAAGCGTCGCGGCCGCAGTAGGGGGCTTCGGGGTATCAGATCCGCGACAGGAAGTCGCGCAGATCGGCGGTATGGTGGTGGATATGGGGTGCCGGTTCGGGCCGCGGGGCGACGTGGACGGTACGCATCCCCATCGCATGGGGTGCCGTCAGATTGCGCGGATCGTCTTCGAACATCGCGCCCTCACCGGGCGACAGGCCGTCGCGGGTGAAGATGCGCTCAAACGCCGCGCGCTCGGGTTTGGGCAGGAAACCCGCGTGTTCGACGCCGTAGACCGCGTCGAACAGGTTCGCGAGGCCGCGCGCGGCCAGCACGCGTTCGGCATAGGGCGCGCAGCCGTTGGTATAGACGATCTTGCGCCCGGGCAGGGCGCGGATATGGCCGGCCAGTGCCGCGTCGGGCTGCAGATGGTCAAGCGAGATATCATGCACCTCGTCAAGATAGGGGCCGGGATCGACGCCATGTTCGCGCATCAGCCCGGCCAGGGTGGTGCCGTAAGTCGCCCAGTAATGGTGGCGCAGGCGGTCGGCCTCGGCCCGGGGGACGCCGAGGCTTTGCATGACCCAGGCGGTCATCTTCACCTCGATCTGGTCGAAGAGCCGGGCCTCGGGCGGGTAAAGTGTGTTGTCCAGGTCGAAGACCCAGGCACGGACATGGGAAAAATGCTGCGCGACCATGGCCGGACCCTAGGCCCGCCGTGGCGGGGCGGCAAGGGGGGGCTATCGGGGGCGGCGGCAGGCCCCCCGGGGGGTGTTGCCGCGGGCTTGAAGGCACCGGCGCCCACGGCTAGGCTTTCACGATCGCGCGCTGGCGCGCCGGAGAACAGGATGCAGGATCTCAAGCCCGTCCAGAAGGATGCCTATTCGCTGATCCTCGAGGCGATCGACACCGGGCTTTACCGTCCCGGCGACCGGCTGGTGGAATCGGAATTGGCCGAACGCTTCGGTGTCTCGCGCACGCCGATCCGCGAGGCGTTGCAGCGGCTTGAGACGCAATCCATGCTGACGCGCGACGGGCGCAGCCTGATCGTGGCCTCGCTTGATCACAACCAGTTGGCCGAGCTTTACGCCGTGCGGACCGAGTTGGAGGCCCTGGCCGCGCGCCTGGCCGCCCGCCACGCCAGCGACGAAGAGATCCGGGTGCTGCGCGACATGGCGGTCGCCGACCGGCGGATGCTGGGCGACGCCCAGGCGCTGAGCCGCGCCAACCGGCGGTTCCACAAGCAGATCCACCTGGCATCGCACAACCGGTTCCTGGTGCAGCAGCTTGATCTTGTGCACCGCTCCATGGCGCTGCTGGCAACCACCTCCTTCGCGGCCGAGGGCAGGGACGAGGTGGCGCTGGACGAACATGACGCGATCGTCGCGGCGATCGCGGCGCGCGACGAAACCGCCGCCGCCGAGACGCTGCGCCGCCATATCTCGAAGGCCTTCGAGACCCGGTTGAAGCTGGATGCCGGGGAATTGCAGCCGCGCGGACACTGAAGGGCGCGGCGCGGCGGGGGCCGTCCGAAGGCCTGGCCATGGGCCCGCTGCCGTCATGCTGCTCGGGCGTCGCGAGGCGCGGATCCGGCCGGTGCCCCGGCACGGCCGGCCCCCGGGGACAAATGCGGCCATAAGACCGCCGGCGGGGTCGTCGCGACAGGACGCGTCCCGGGGAGGGGCGGGCGTGCCGCGCGGCAAGTTTGGGAATGGACATGTCCGCCCGCTGCGCCGAGATCGGGCCTGGCGCGGGTTCACGTCCGACGGACGGCGCCGTTCGGCCCGTTTGAATGCCTGCGCCGTTCGGCGGACCTAAGGGGCGGTTGCGATTCCAGATCGCCAATATCGAACAGCCCGTGTGCCGTCTTGTCCCAATAGAAGGGCCGGGTCACCAGTTCCCACAGCGCCTTGTAGGCGGCCAGCGTGGCGAGCGGGAAATACAGCGTCAGCGTCGGTACCCAGGGGATCAGGAACCGATGCCGGCGTCCGCGGCAGGCATAGACCCCCACAACCAGATTGACCGCCTCGCTGGACAGGAACAGCACGATCAAGCTTTGCCCCGCCCAGGCCGGCAGCCCCGCCAGCGGATGGGCGAGGCCCAGGGCCAGCAACCAGAAGCTCCACGATACGGGGGCAAGGACGACCTGGGAAAGCGTTGCCAAAAGCAGCACCTGTAGTCCCAGGAATTTCTTCCATCCCAGTTGGCGCAGGGTTTCGCGCGGCGCCCGGTTGTGCACCGCCCAGGTCATCATGAACCCCTTCAGCCAACGCGAGCGCTGCCGGATCCAGGGCAGAAGGCGGCAATTCGCCTCTTCGCCGGTCACAGTCTCGATCATCTCGGCACGGTAGCCATGCCGTGCCAGCCGCATCCCCAGGTCGGCGTCCTCGGTGACGTTGTGCGCATCCCAGCCGTCCAGCGCCTCAAGCGCGGCGCGGCGAAAGAACAGTGTCGTTCCCCCCAGCGGAATCGCCAGGCCCAGCCGCTCGATCCCGGGAAGCACCACACGAAACCAGGTCGCGTATTCGATGGTGAAGCAACGGGCCAGCCAGTTGGTGCGCGGGTTGAAATAATCCAGCTGCCCCTGAAGACAGGCGACTTCGGCGCCGCGCTCGTGGAAGCGGCGGACGACGTCATGTATCTGCTGCGGATCCGGGGCGTCCTCTGCGTCCCAGACGCCGACGATCGACCCGCGGCAGAGGTCGAGCCCGAAATTCAGCGCCCGGGGCTTGGTCTTCAGCTTGCCCGCCGGCGCGATGGCAACGCGCATCCAGGGCGGAAGCCCATGGCGGCGCAGGGTTTCCAGTGTGCGCCGGTCCTCGGCCTCGACCAGCAGAAGGACGTCGAGCAATTCGCGCGGATAGTCGAGCCGGCCGAGGCGTCGGATCAGCCGCGGCGCGATATCGGGTTCATGGTAGAGCGGCACCATGATCGAGACACAGGGTAGCCGGGCGATCTGCGGATGCTCGGCGGGTGCTTCGTCCCGGGGGGGCGGGCGGCCGTTTCCGCGCATCATCGCCAACGCGGCCATTGCTTTCATCACGATCGTGCTGGTCATGGCCAGGCTGGCCCAGGCGCCCAGCAGCAGCAGCGCATGCGCTGGTGCAAGGATCAGGCCCGCGGCGATGACCAGCATCATGCCGACCACCAGGGCCCGGGCCCGCCCATGTTGCCATGGCCGACAGCTTTCGGCCTCGGCCACGCGGCCCTCGGCGCGGTGCGACAGGGCGGGCGCGCGCAGTGCCAGGACCGCCCGTGTCAGTTCGGCTTCCGGCGCAAGGCGCATCACCACGGGTCCGAACAGCGCCCGCAGCTCTGCCCGGTGGCGTTCGAACATCTCGGGCCGGGCGGTGGCGATCATCACCGCGCCGCCGATCCGCGCCCAGGGGACCAGCGCCTCGCGCAAGCAGCGATGCGCCCCGAAACGATCGATCAGCCGCGGGTCCGGGGGGCTTGCGTGCGGGTCGATCGCCTCGGTCCCGAAAAGCCGCGCCTGGGCGGCAAGAAGCTGCGGCGCGCCGACCAGCCCCTGGTAGAACAGGATATCGGCAAGCCGCGCCTCCTGCCGGGCGGCCAGGGCCACGGCGGGGGGCTCCTCGGCGGGGTCGAGCGCGCCCATCTCGATCAGCACGTCGGTCAGCCGCTGCGATTCACCGCGTGCCGAAACCCCGCGCTGTGTGGCGCCGCCGGAAATGGCTCGGATTTTCGTGACCATGCCTTACCCGTTCTCTGCCGGCGCAGGATCGGGCAAATTTACTTAATTTGTCGTTAATGCTAACGCGTCGCACCTGTTTCCGCGTCGGCCGGCGGCCAGGCCTACCCGGGTTCAGCCGGCGCGGCGGGCCTGCATCGCCTCGGAGAAGCGCTCGAACAGGTAGTAGCTGTCCTGGGGGCCGGGGCTGGCCTCGGGATGGTACTGGACCGAGAACACCGGCTTGCCCGCCACCCTGATGCCGCAGTTCGAGCCGTCGAACAGGCTGACGTGGGTTTCCACGACATCGGCGGGCAGGGTCTGGCTGTCCACGGTGAAGCCATGGTTCATGCTGGTGATCTCGACCTTGCCGGTCTCGCGGTCCTTGACGGGATGGTTGGCGCCGTGATGGCCGTGGTTCATCTTCACGGTCTTCGCGCCCAGCGCCAGGGCCAGCATCTGGTGGCCCAGGCAGATCCCGAAGACGGGAATCTCCGCGGCCAGGATCGCCTTGATCGTCGGCACGGCATATTCACCGGTCGCCGCCGGATCCCCCGGCCCGTTGGACAGGAACACGCCGTCCGGATTCTGCGCCAGAACATCGTCGGCGGTCGCGGTGGCCGGCAGGACCGTCACGTCGCATCCGGCCGAGGCCAGGCAGCGCAGGATGTTGCGCTTCGCGCCATAGTCGATCGCCACGACCTTGTGGCCGGGGGTGGTGCGCTTGGTATAGCCCTCGGGCCAGGCCCAGCGCATTTCGTCCCAGTGATAGCTTTGCGCGCAGGTGACATCCTTCGCCAGATCAAGCCCGACCAGCCCCTTCCAGGCGCGCGCCTTGGCGACCAGCGCGGCGATGTCGAACTTGCCGTCCGGATCATGGGCCAGCGCCACGTGCGGGGCGCCCTGCTGGCGGATCGCCCGGGTCAGGCGCCTGGTATCGACGCCGCCGATGCAGATCCGGCCCTTGCGTCGCAGCCAATCTGTCAGATCAGCGGTGGCGCGCCAGTTCGACGGCACCGTCGGATCCCATTTCACCACCATGCCCTCGGCCACCGGTTCGGCGGTTTCGTCATCGTCCTCGTTGACGCCGACATTGCCGATATGGGGAAAGGTGAAGGTCACGACCTGGCCGGCGTAGGACGGATCGGTCATGATCTCCTGATAGCCGGTCATCGCGGTGTTGAAGCACAGTTCCGCCACGGTCACGCCGGTGGCGCCGAACCCTTGGCCATAGAAGATCGTCCCGTCCGCCAGGGCGAGACAGGCGGTGGGATGCGGCGCGGTTTGCGGCTGGCGTAGCGGCATGAGGCGACTCCTCGGCTCAAATCTTCGGCAAACTAAGGGGAGGGCCTGGGCGGGTCAAGGCCCTGTGGTGAATTGATTTAGTCAGTATTTTCAATGGCTTTCCTCTAAGGTATAGGTTGAAAGCCATCCGGCTAGTCATTATCTTGACCGCTTGGCCCCGGAGGGCGCCGACCAAGTCATGACCGAGGCAAGGGAAAGTCCGACCGATGAGCCTGCAAGAGCAGATCTCCGCGTCGCTTAAGGACGCGATGAAGATGAGGGAGGCCGAGCGCCTTTCCACCCTGCGTCTGATCAACGCCGCGATCAAGGACAAGGGGATCGCGCTGCGCGGCGAGGGGGGCGAACGCGGGGTCACCGATGCCGAGATACTGGCGATCCTGGGCCGCATGGTGAAGCAGCGCCAGGAAAGCGCGCGTGCCTATGAGGAAGGCGGTCGGCTGGAGCTGGCCGAGAAGGAGCGCGCCGAGATCGCGGTAATCGAGGAATACCTGCCGCGTCAGCTGGGGCAGGAAGAGATCGCCGCGGCCGTGGATGCGGCGATCGCCGAAACCGGTGCCAGCTCGATCCGCGACATGGGGCGGGTCATGGCGGCGCTGAAGGCGAAATACACCGGCCAGATGGATTTCGGCGCGGTCGGGCCGATGGTCAAGGACCGGCTGGGCTGAGGCGCGGCTTGCGGGGGGGCTGCCGGCCTGTGCCCCCGGGGAGGTTTCCGCCAGCGTGAATCCGGGAGGCCACTGTTTTCAGCGTACCCCGGAGACCCCGGATCCGGGCGACATGGGTCAGCCGGATCTGATCCGTGCCAGTGCTTGGGCGAGTTCGCCGTGCAGGCGCGTCCGTTCCTCTGGCGTCAGGAAGGCGCCCAGCTCCACCTCTCGGCCGGCGCCGCTTAGCGTCAGGTATTGCGGAACCGGGCCCTCGGTCGGGTGCAGATGCAGCACCACCCAGTAGGGGTTGGCCTCCCAGACCTGGCGCGGCGCGCGGGTATTATGGCGGGTCAGGCGAATGCTTTCGGGTGTCAGGTGCAATTCCTCGATCAATTGCCCGTCCCTGTAGCTGCGCTTCAACGCCAGCCATAGCCCGGCCCCGGCCAGAAGCACGAAGGGCAACAGCCCCCAAAGCAGCGGCGTGCCCAGCACCTCGAGGAGCGGCAACGCCAGGAAGGTGGCCATGATCGCGATCACCCACGCAAAGCCGCGCCGGGGCAAGGAGCGATGGGGCCAGAGGTGCAGCTCGGCGGTCGGCGACGGAAAAGGGGCCTCGGATCCTTCCGAAGCCCCTTCTGGTTTTCTGACCCATTCGTAGGGCACGCGCGGCCCGCCTAATGGGAGCGGCTGTGATCCCAATCCGACGGTTTCGGCAGGATCTCGAACGTATGTTCCGGCGGCGGGCTGGGCAGGGTCCATTCCAGCGTGTCGGCATATTCGTTCCAGTAGTTGTTCTGAGTCACCTTCGCGCCCCTAAACAGCGTGTAGGCCACCACCCCGATGAACCACACGAAGGAGGCGAAGGCGATGAAGGCGCCGATCGAGGCGACGTGGTTCCACAGCGAGAAGGCCTCGGGGTAGTCGCTGTAGCGGCGCGGCATGCCCTGGCGGCCGAGGAAGTGCATCGGGAAGAAGGTCAGGTTCGAGCCGATGAACATGCCCCAGAAATGCAGCTTGCCGGCCCATTCCGGGTATTGCCGGCCCGACATCTTGCCGATCCAGAAATAGATGCCCGCAAAGATCGCGAAGACGGCGCCCAGGCTCATCACATAGTGGAAATGCGCCACGACATAATAGGTGTCGTGATAGTAGCGGTCGACCGCCGCCTGGCTCAGGATCACGCCGGTCACGCCGCCGACGGTGAACAGGAACAGGAAGCCGACGGCGAACAGCATCGGTGTCTTGAACTCGATCGAGCCGCCCCACATCGTGGCGATCCAGCTGAATACCTTCACGCCGGTGGGGACCGCGATCACCATCGTCGCCAGCATGAAATAGCTTTGCTGCGTCAGCGACAGGCCCACGGTGTACATGTGGTGCGCCCAGACCACGAAGCCCAGCACCGCGATCGCAACCATGGCGTAGACCATCGGCAGGTAGCCGAAGATCGGCTTCTTCGAGAAGGTGGCGATCACATGGCTGATGATGCCGAAGCCCGGGACGATGATGATGTAGACCTCGGGGTGGCCGAAGAACCACAGGATGTGCTGATACAGCACCGGATCGCCGCCGCCGGCCGCATCGAAGAAGGTGGTGCCGAAGTTGCGATCGGTGATCAGCATGGTGATCGCGCCGGCAAGCACCGGCAACGACAGCAGGATCAGCCAGGCGGTGACGAAGATCGACCAAGGAAACAGCGGCACCTTGTGCAGCGTCATCCCCGGTGCGCGCATGTTCAGGAAGGTGGTGATCATGTTGATCGCCCCCAGGATCGACGACACCCCCGACAGGTGCACGGCAAAGAAGGCCAGGTCGATCGAATAGCCCCCGGGCTGGGTCGAGAGCGGCGGATAAAGCACCCATCCCACGCCCGACCCCGCCTGATTTTCCTGCCCCGGGGCGAAGACCGACGCGATGGCCAGCGCGGTGCCCGCGACATACAGCCAGTAGGACAGGTTGTTCATCCGCGGAAAGGCCATGTCCGGCGCGCCGATCTGCAGCGGCATGAAGTAGTTGCCAAACCCCCCGAACAGCGCCGGGATCACCACGAAGAACATCATCAGGATGCCATGCGCGGTGATGATCACGTTCCACAGGTGGCCGTCGGGCGCGCAATTGCCCGCCGGGATCAGGCGCATCCCCTCGGCGCACATGAACTGCGTGCCGGGTGCCATCAGCTCCATCCGCATGTAGACGGTGAAGACCACCGAAATGAAGCCCACCGCCGCAGCCGTGAACAGATAGAGAATCCCGATGTCCTTGTGATTGGTCGACATGAACCAGCGGGTGAAGAAGCCGCGAGGATCATGCCCGTCCTGTGTCCGAACGGTTGCGTCCGCCATGAAGTGCCTCCCATTCCTGACGTCGCCGCACGTGGATCCGCCACACGCGATGATCATATAAGATCACATTTTAGAGCGCACGACGTATGGAAAAACAATCGTTCAGTGCCTGGAAGGGCGGAAATGCCGCGCGGATGGGCCGGAATTACCCCTCTCTGCGGCGCGATGCCGCAGCCTGCGGCCGCGTTGCATGCCTCTTCCGCCGGCGAGACATGCCTGCATGTGCGGAGCCGCGTCCACTTTCTTTCTTTAGGAAATATCCCGCGGGGGCGGGGCGGGGCGGGGGCGTGAAACCCCCGGCGCCGCGCTTTATTGCTTCGCGACCGAGGCCAGATAGGCCGCGACGTCCTCGCCGCCCCGGCGCAGCTTGAAGGTCATCTTGCTGCGCGCGGCGCCATCGCCGGTGTACTTTTCAAGGAATTCGGTCGGGTTCTTGACGTATTCGGCAAGATTTTCCTCGTTCCAGACCAGGCCCTTTTCCGCCGCTTCCTTGATTCCGGCGCCGTAATTGTAGCCCGGTTCGCTTGCCGCCTTGCGGCCGATCACGCCGTAAAGGTTCGGGCCCACCCTACCACCGCGGACGATCGTCTTGTCCTCCGGTCCGGTGATCGCATGGCAGGCTTTGCACATGCGGAAGGTCTTTTCGCCCTTCGCCGCGTCGCCGGCGGCAAAGGCGGGGCTGGCCAGCGCGATCACACTCAGCGCGGTAAGGAAATGAAGTTTCATGTCGGGCGTCTCCTCGTCACTCGTTGCGCCTTTCGACCATATTCATCTTCGGTCGAAAGGGAAGAGAGGCTTCGCCGCAGGCGCCTCCGGGCGGGGCGGAAAAGACACGCTCGAAGGTGTGTCGCAGCGCGGTATCCACATCCTCCATCGTCACCGGCAGGCCCAGATCGACCAGGCTGGTCACGCCGTGATCGCGAATGCCGCAGGGGATGATGCCGGAAAAATGGCTAAGGTCCGGTTCGACATTGATCGACAGGCCATGGAAGCTGACCCAGCGGCGCAGTTTCACCCCGATCGCGGCGATCTTGTCCTCGGGCACCTCGCCATCGGGGCCGGGCGGGCGCTCGGGGCGCTGCACCCAGACGCCGACGCGGCCGTCGCGGATCTCGCCCTTGACGTTGAACTCGGCAAGCGCGGCGATTACCCAATCCTCGAGCTGGCGCACGAAGCAGCGCACGTCGCGGCCGCGGGTGTTGAGGTTGAGCATCACATAGGCGACCCGCTGGCCCGGGCCGTGATAGGTGTATTGCCCGCCGCGCCCGGCGGAGAACACCGGAAAGCGGTCGGGCTCGACCAGATCCTCGGGACGGGCCGAGGTGCCGGCAGTGTACAGCGGCGGATGTTCCAGCAGCCAGACGGCCTCGTCCGCCTCGCCGGCGGCGATTCGCGCGACGCGTTCCTCCATCGCGGCCAGAGCCGCCTCATAGGGCACCCGCCCCGGCCAATGGCGCCATTCCACCATCGCGTTGGTCCTTCCTGGTCGCGGGGCCGCCATGCCGCGCGCCCGCGTTGTACAGTCATCTGGGCAGTGATGTGATGATCGGGGCCCGAATTGCAACCACCTGCGCGGCGGGCGCAGGCCGGCAGTGCCGCGACATGCGCCGCCGGGCGGGCGGGAAACGCCGCGCCGGCCCGCGCCGGTTTGCCCGCGCGGGCGCCGAAATATCCTCTTCACATCCGCCGGGCGCTCGGCTAAGAGACGGCGCATCAAGCCAAGGCAGTGCGGTCGTGGCGGAATTGGTAGACGCGCAGCGTTGAGGTCGCTGTGGGGTAACTCCCGTGGAAGTTCGAGTCTTCTCGACCGCACCATTCTTTTCCTAGCCGCAAGGCCCTCTAGCGCATGACGACATCCGAAGGACGCGGGCTGAGCCCCTGGCTGCAGGACCGTCTGTTTCGGGGCGTTCTAGGGGCACTGTTGCTGCTTCCCTATTCCTGGCGTGTGCCGCTGTGCGGCTGGTTGATGTCGCGCCTGGTTGCGCCGCTGGCCGGATACCGGCGCAGGGTGCGCGAGAACCTGGCCAAGGTGCTGCCCGATCTGCCCGAGGCAGAGGTCCGCCGGCTGGAACGCGCCGTGCCCGACAACGTGGGCCGCACCTTGATCGAGATCTATTCGGGGGCGGAATTCGTCGCCCGGTGTACCGCGTCGGCGCCGACCGGGCCGGGGCTTGCGGCGCTGGACGCGGCCCATGCGGCGGGGCGGCCGGTGATCTTGGTGACCGGGCATTTCGGCAATTACGACGCCAGCCGCGCGGCGCTGATCGCGCGGGGCTACAACATCGGCGCGCTCTACCGCCCGATGTCGAACCCGTTCTTCAACGATCATTACGTCCGTGCCATATCGCGCATCGGCACGCCGCTGTTTGCGCGCGGGCGTCGGGGTATGGCCGAAATGGTGAAATTCCTGCGTGGCGGCGGGATGCTGGGTCTGTTGATGGACCAATGGATGCAGACCGGTGCGCGGCTGCAGTTCTTCGGCCAGGATGCGCTGACGGCGCTGTCGGCGGCGGATCTGGCGCTGAAATACGACGCGCTGGTGGTGCCGACCTATGGCGTCCGGCGGGCCGACGGGCTGACCTTCGACATCGTGGTCGAGGCGCCGATCGAGCATGGCGATCCGGCGGTGATGACCCAGGCGATGAATGACAGCCTTGAGCGCCTGACCCGCGCGCATCCCGAGCAATGGTTCTGGATTCACCGGCGCTGGAAGGACATTCCCGAATGGTGGCAGGATCCGCTGGCCTGAGGCTGCGCCGCGGGGCGGGGGCGCTGCCCCCCGAGGCCCGCGCCGCACCCGCTGCGGGGCCGTGATCGGCGCCCGGGATATTTTCGCCAAAGTGAAAGTGGATCAGGGGTGTTCCGGCGCCGACCAGAGCGTTTCGTAGACCTTCCAGATCGCGTCGGCCTCTCGGTCCAGGGAGAACAGGGTTTCGGCGCGCGTGCGCGCGGCGGCGCCCGCGGCGGGGCCGGTGGCAAGCAGCGCGCGGGCGGCCTCGGCGGCGGCCTCGGCATCGCCGAAGGGGACCATGCGGCCGGCGTCGGCATTGCCGATGAAGGCCTCGAAATTGCCGGTCTCGGTCAGCACGCAGGGAACCGCGGCGGCCATCGCCTCGAGCGGGGTCATACCGTAGCCTTCGTAGCGCGGGGTGGCGATCAGCAGGCTGAGCGCGCGCATCGTCTTCGGCATCCGGTCGGCGGGGATCTCGCCGACAAAGAGGATGCGGTCGGACAGCCCGGCGGCGGCGACCTGGGTCTTCAGCCGGTCCAGGAAAGGCTGGTCCCGGGGCTTCGCCGCCCCGATCACCAGGGCGGTCGTGCCGGGCATCTCGGGCAGCAGACGGATCATCGCGGCGACGAAGGTGTCGGTGCCCTTCTCGGGGCGGATCCGGCCGACGGTGGCGATGCCACGTGTGCCGCCATGGCCCAGCGCGGCCCAGGCGGCGGCGCGGTCCGAGGCGGGGGCGAAACGGGCGGTATCAACGCCGTGCGGCACGATCGCCGTGGTGTTGGGCACGAAGCTTGCGGCGCGTTCGGTCGTGGCGATGACCGCATCCATGCGCGAGATCATCCAGCGCGGCAGGGCCGAATGGCGCCGGATCGCGGCAGAGGTGAAGACCGTGCGGATCGGCAGGCGCAGCAGATCGCGCGCCAGGATCGCCAGTGCCATCTCGGGGTCGCGGCGCACATGCCAGATGCGGAAGCGGCGGCCCGGCGGCGGGCGGCGCGACAGCGCCAGCGCCGCGCGGGCAGGCATCGGTTCCGGGCAGCCCGGCAGCGGCTGGCCCACTGGCGCGACCGCACGGCCCTGCCGTGCGTGCCGCGCGGTGACCGCGGCGGCGGTGGCCGAGACACCGGTGAAGCGGCGGTGAAGGTTGGTCACCAGCACCTCGGCCGGGCCGGGGCGGTCGAGTGCCGACAGGATCGTTTCCAGCGCGGTGCGGGTGGCGCCGGCGGCCTCGGTCGCCGCGTCGCGGGCGCGCTCGGCCTGAGCCTGGGCCGCCCCGGCGGAAGAAAGCGCCGCCAGCGCCTGCGCCAGACTTTCCGCGTCGCGCACCTCCAGCGCGCCGTCGGCGGCGGCGAGGCGGGCGTAGATCGGCGCGAAATTCGCCACATGCGGCCCGTGCAGGATGGCCGAATGCAACGCCGCGGGTTCATAGGGGTTGTGGCCGCCGACCTCGGTCAGCGAACCGCCGACGAAGCTGATCGGCGCGAGGCGGAACCACAGCCCCATCTCGCCCAGCGTGTCGGCCAGGTAGATCCGGGTCTCGGGGCCCGGATCCTCGCCCGCCGCGCGTTGCGCGACGGTCCAGCCCGCCGCGCGCAGCTCTGCCGCAAGTGCCGCGCCGCGTTCGGGGTGGCGCGGCGCGAGGATCAGCAGGTGGTCGGGAAAGGCGCGGTGGGCCTTGGCGGCGACCTCTTCTTCGCCCGGATGGGTCGAGGCGGCCAGCCAGCGCGGACGCGCGCCCAGCAATGCCTGCAGGCGGGCAAGTTCGGCCGGGTCGCAATCGGGCGCCGCGGCGTCTTCCTTCAGCGTGCCGGTGACCCGCACCCGCGCGGCCGGGGCGCCCAGCGCGGTCAGCCGGCGCGCGGTCTGATCGTCCTGCGCCAGGATCGCGTCGAACCGGCCCAGCATGGCGCGGGCAAGGCCGCGGGCCCGGGCCCAGCCCTTCGCCGAGGCCTCGGACAGCCGGGCGTTGATCAACAGCATCGGGATGCCGCGGGCATGGGTGTCATGGACCATGCGCGGCCAAAGTTCGCTTTCCGCCCAGATGGCGACGTCGGGGCGCCAGTGGTCAAGGAACCGCCTGATCGCGCCCGGTGTATCGTAGGGAGCGAAGGCATGGCTGGCGAAGGCGGGCAGCCGGTCCTCCATCAGTGCGGCCGAGGTGACGGTGCCGGTGGTGACCAGAACGCGCAGATCGGGGCGCGCGCCATGCAGCGCATCGACCAGACCGAGAAGCGAGAGGCTTTCGCCGACGCTGGCTGCGTGGAACCAGATCAGCGGACCCTCGGGGCGCGGGCCGGCGGCATGGCCCCAGCGCTCGGCTGCGCGCGCCGGGTCCTCCTTGCCCTGCGCCAGGCGCCGACGCTGGGCGCGACGGAACAGCGGCGGCGCGAGGCGGCTGAATCCGAGATAGAGTGCCAGCAGGGCAGAGCGGTGCGGGCCGCCGGTCTCTGGGCGCATTGTCCGTGCCTCGGGTTCCATTCGGCGCGGAACCTAATGCGGATCGGGGGGATTGGGAAACCCCCGAATTGGCGGCCTGGGGCGCGACCAGGTCCCATTGTCGCCCGGTGCGGGTGCCTTGGGCGCCTAGGGTCAGGACCCATTGATTTCCGGTTGGCCGCGTGATTCACAGTTCGAAAAACGAGCGGTGAACATGTCTGATCTCTTCTGGCTGACGGATGCGCAGATGGCGCGTCTTGAGCCCTTCTTCCCCAAGTCACACGGCAAACCCCGCGTTGATGATCGGCGCGTGTTGAGTGGAATTATTTTTATCAATCGCAATGGTTTACGGTGGCGCGATGCCCCTGCTGCCTATGGGCCGCACAAGACGCTGTACAACCGTTGGAAACGGTGGAGTGACAAGGGCATCTTCGCCCGGATGATGGCCGGTCTGGCCGCCGAGCATGGCGAAAAGAAGACTGTGATGATCGACGCCACTTACCTGAAGGCACACCGAACAGCGACCAGCATGGGCGTGAAAAAGGGGGGCGTGGACGCCTGATTGGCCGGACAAAGGGCGGCATGAACACCAAG
>NZ_FNOB01000009.1 GCF_900106675.1 Allgaiera indica | reverse complement strand
ATTGGCAGAGAAATGATATCAATCAACCCGATCAGCAGGTGCAACGAGTAGCTTAATTTACGCCAGATCCTGTCCAAGAGACGGGGAGTAGCTCAGCCGCTGATCTGACCACCTGTGGGGCTCCGCACCTGGAACTCGCGCAGCAGTTCGCCGAAGTGCTTGCGCATATGGCCGCGCATCGTATCGCGTCGTAGGGCGCGAATATCTGGTTGGTCGAGGATAAACTGCCCCGCCAAAGCAAGGAGGCGGGCAAGTTGCTGCGCGTCTTTAGGCTCCCGCGTTCCCAGAGACACCTTGATGTGGGCGCGCTTTCGGGAGGGATGGCCGTCCGCAGGGAGGGGATAGCGGAAGTAGAAGATGCCATGCCGGGAGGTGCTGAGATAGGCTGCGAGGCGCATGATGTGTCCCACCATTGTGGCCCACCAGCGGGAAATGCAGCGTAAATCATTGGAATGGGGGGAAAGTGGTGGGCGACCCTGGAATCGAACCAGGCATGGGTCTCCCCGGCGGAGTTACAGTCCGCTGCCGCACCTTGCAGCACGTCGCCCGACGCGTGGGCTGGATAGCGCCCCGCCCCGAGGGCGTCAACAGGAAATTCCCCGCCGCCGCGTCCTCCCCGCATCCCCCCGCAGGCCCCTGCGCCGCCTGCTTTCCGCTTGCGGCGGGGCTGGCTCTCGCGCATGGTGCCGAACCTGCACGAAAGGGAAATGCGGCATGGCCAAAGCGGGCGGAAAACCGGCGAAGAAACCCACCTGGGTGATCGAGAAGGAACGCGCCAAGCGCGCCGCCGCCGCCGAGACCGTGTGGCTGTTCGGCCTGCATGCGGTGCGCGACGCGCTGCGCAATCCCGCGCGGGAAAAGCTGCGCCTCGTGGTCACCCGCAATGCCCACGACCGCCTGGCCGACGCCATCGCCGCAAGCGGGATGGAAGCTGAAATCGCTGACCCGCGCCGCTTCGACGTGCCGCTGGACCCGGGATCCGTGCATCAGGGCGCGGCGCTCGAAGTTCGCCCGCTGGATTGGGGCCCGTTGCAAGAGGTCTGCGCGCAGGGCGCCGGCGCGCCGCTGGTGGTCTGCCTCGACCGGGTGAGCGATCCGCATAATGTCGGCGCCATCCTGCGCTCGGCCGAAGTCTTCGGCGCGCGCGCGGTGATCGCCCCCGCCCGCCATTCCGCGCCCGAGACCGGCGCCCTGGCCAAGACCGCCAGCGGCGCGCTCGAACGCCAGCCCTATCTGCGCATCACCAACCTGGCAGAGGCGCTCTCCGCGCTGCAGGCGATGGGCTATCTGGTGCTGGGACTGGCCGGCGAGGCCGAGGCCGAGCTGGCCCCGACGCTGGAGGCCGCGGGACCAGGGCGGGCGGTGGCGCTGGTTCTTGGCGCCGAAGGCCCCGGCCTGCGAGAGAAGACCCGCGCCACCTGCGACGCGCTGGTGAAGATCCCGTCTCGGGGCGCTTTCGGCTCTCTCAACGTCTCGAACGCCGCCGCGGTCGCGCTTTATGAGGTCACAAGGCACGCCGAAGCCTGAGCCTTCCCCCGGTCCCTCCGCCCGCCGGCATTTCCGCGAATCGGGTTGCCGCGCCTCGCTGCGCGGCCGCGCATGGCACCACTCACGTCTCTGGGTGCCGCGGTCGCGAGGCTTCGCGCGGACGTGACCGCCGGCGGTCGCCGCGCCGGCCCGAAAAGCGGCGTTTCCTCTGCGCCTTGGCTGGATAACGCCTGGCGACCGGCCCCGCGCCCCGAACCCAGCCCACGCGCCCTGACACTCGGTCACTCTTTGGTTAGGTGGGTAGCTTGCGGGCGCGCGAAAGCGCATTTTGGGATCGTACCGGCGGTTGGATGTCTGGCAGCCGGGCCTCTCGGCGGGTTTGCGGTTCTTCAGCCTGTCGCTTGTCCATACACACTTGAGTTCGAAACATCCCTTGCTTCTAGACCTGACACCTCCGATGGATCCGACCCGCCGCAGCTTCTTGGCGCTCAGCGCCTTGGCACCTTTGCCATGGTTCTTGCCGGGGACCGCCTCGGCCCAGTCCGCCTCGGCGGTTTGCCTGTTGGGCGGGTTGGCGATCGGCGGGCACGATCCGGTCGCCTATTTCACCCAGGGCCGGCCGGTGCAGGGACGCAACGAGAACGCACTGATGTGGCGCGGCGCCATGTGGTTGTTCAGCACCGAGGAATCGATGGATCATTTCACCCGCATGCCGCGCCGGTTCGCGCCGCGCTACGGTGGCTATTGCGCAATGTCCATGGCCGAGGGCAAGGTCGTCGACGGAGATCCCGGCATCTGGGAAATCGACGATGGCAGGCTCTATCTGCTCAGTTCTCCGGCCGATCACAAGATCTGGGACAGCGACGTGCCCGGCTATGTCGCCGAGGCCGACGAACACTGGCCTTCGATCCTCAATACATGAGCATGGGATTAACGAGACTTTCACAGAATTGAGACAGGGTCTTCCTATTCCTTCGCGGGTACCTATGTCTCATTACGGAAGCGCTGGTACGGAACACTTGCGTTTCATTTCACTGTCCCTCGTTCCGCACTTGCGCCCGGGCCCTGGTCCGGGCGCTTTTTTGTGGTAAGGCTGCAGGATCATGACCGAATATTCCGATGCCCTTCTGAAGCGCATTCTGACGCAAACCCGTGTGATCGCGGTGGTGGGCGTTTCACCCAACCCGGTGCGGCCCAGCTATTACGTCGCGCGCTATCTGTCGCTGAAAGGCTTCCGGGTGCTGCCGGTCAACCCCGGCCACGCGGGCACGGAACTGTTCGGGGAAATCGTGCGCGGCGATCTGTCGGAAATCGACGAACCGGTCGACATGGTCGACATCTTCCGCCGATCCGAGGCCGTGCCGCCAATCGTCGAAGCCGCGCTTGCGGCCTTTCCGGGGCTAAAGACGGTCTGGATGCAGATCGGGGTGCAGAACGCCGAAGCCCGCGCGATGGCCGAGGCGCGCGGCGTGACGGTGATCGAGAACCGCTGCCCGAAGATCGAATATCAGCGCCTGTTCGGGGAACTCCGCATGGGCGGGTTCAACACCGGGATTATCTCGTCGAAGCTGTAGAGGCCGCGTCGCGATGGCGGCCGCGCCCGGAAAGCGGCCCTTGCGTATTTGTGGAACAATGAAAGCCCGGGCCTTTGCGCGCCGCTTCGGGGAGAGGCCCGGCGGGGGGGAGAGGCGGTCAGCCGCGCCCAGCCTTCTCAGCGACGCCAGAGGTGCCTTCGCGCCGCGTCAGTTCGGCAAGCACCTCTTCCAGCGTTACCTCGCGCGCGGCCAGCATGACCAGCAGGTGGTAAAGCACATCCGCAGCCTCGGACACGAGGCGGTCGTGATCGCCCCTGACCGCCTCGATGATCGCCTCGATGGCCTCTTCGCCGAATTTCTCGGCCGCCTTCTCGGGGCCCTTGGACAGCAGTTTTGCTGTCCATGACGTGTCGGGGTCGGCGCCCTTGCGGGCGGCGATGGTCGCCGCCAGGCGGGTCAGGGCGTCGCTCATGTCAGCCTCATCGGAATGCCGGCGGCGGCCATATGGGCCTTGGCCTCGCCGATCGTGTGATCGCCGAAATGGAAGATCGATGCCGCAAGCACCGCGCTTGCCCCGCCGATCGTCACGCCCTCGACCAGGTGGTCGAGCGTGCCGACGCCGCCCGAGGCGATCACCGGCACCGGCACCGCATCGACGATGGCGCGGGTCAGCGGCAGGTTGAAGCCCGCGCGGGTGCCGTCGCGGTCCATCGAGGTAAGCAGGATCTCGCCCGCGCCCTTTTTAGCCACGGTGCGGGCGAATTCGACCGCGTCGATGCCGGTGGATTTGCGCCCGCCATGGGTGAAGATCTCCCACCGACCGGGGGCGACGGTCTTGGCGTCGATCGCCACGACGATGCATTGGCTGCCGAAGCGGTCGGCGGCCTCGGCCACCACGTCGGGGTTCGCGACCGCCGCCGAGTTGAAGCTGACCTTGTCGGCGCCGGCCAGCAGCAGCGCGCGCACGTCCTCGGGGGTGCGCACGCCGCCGCCCACGGTCAGCGGCATGAAGCATTGCTCGGCCGTGCGGGTGACCAGGTCGAACATCGTGCCGCGGTTTTCGTGCGTGGCATGGATGTCGAGAAAGCAAAGTTCATCGGCGCCGGCGGCGTCATAGGCGCGCGCGGCCTCGACCGGGTCGCCCGCATCGCGCAGGTCGACGAAGTTGACGCCCTTGACCACGCGGCCGTCGGCCACGTCGAGACAGGGGATGATGCGGGTCTTCAGCATATGCGTTCCTCTTGGCGCCCCTCTTAGCGCGGGGCCCGGGCGTTTGCCAGCGTCAGAAGCGGGGGCCAGCCCGCCGCCATTGTCGCCCGGACCAATGGCGCGGACAATGTGGACCCCCGGGAGTATTTTCGCCAAGATGAAGGGGGTCAGGCTTTCAGAGTGGCGAGTGCCTCTTGCAGGTCGAGCGCGCCGTCGTAGAGAGCCCGGCCCGAGATCGCGCCGGCGATGACGCCGGTATCGCGCAGCGCTGTCAGATCGGCAAGCGATGACACGCCGCCGCTTGCGATCACCGGGATCGAGACGGCGCGGGCGAGCGCGGCGGTGGCCTCGACATTGGGGCCGCCCATGGCGCCGTCGCGGTCGATGTCCGTGTAGATGATCGCGGCGACGCCGGCATCTTCGAAACTGCGGGCCAGATCGGTGGCCTGCACATCGGTTTCCTCGGCCCAGCCTTTGGTCGCGACGCGGCCCTTGCGCGCGTCGATCCCCACCGCGACCTGCCCGGGAAAGGCCTTCGCCGCCGCGCGCACCAGGGCCGGGTCTTCGACCGCGACGGTGCCCAGGATCACCCGCGCCAGGCCCTTCGACAGCCACGTCTCGATGGTCGCCATGTCGCGGATGCCACCCCCCAGCTGCGCCGGCACATCGGTCGCGGCCAGGATCGCCTCGACCGCGGCGGCATTCACCGGCTGGCCCGCGAAAGCGCCGTTCAGGTCGACCAGATGCAGCCATTCGCAGCCTGCCGCCGCAAAGCTGCGCGCCTGGGCCGCCGGATCGTCGGAGAAGACGGTGGCCTGCGCCATCTCGCCACGCAGAAGGCGCACGCATTGCCCGTCCTTGAGGTCGATCGCGGGGTAGAGGATCATCGCCGGCTCCTGTCTTGCCGCGCGTCTGTTGCCACAGCCGGCGGCGAAAGCAAAGCCCCGCGCGCGCAACGTCAAGCTTGCCTGACGCCCCCGGTTTGCGGAAGATACACATGGATCAAGGGGAGGAGACCCATGCGAAACCTTGCGCTTTCCGCCATGTTGCTGGGGCTGATGTCCCTACCTGCCTTCGCCGCCGACCCGATAGCGGGAATGTGGAAGACGCAGCCCGACGACGGCTCCTACGCCTACGTGAAGATAGGGCCTTGCGGCGCGAACTTCTGCGGCGTGATCGCGCGGACCTTTAGGGCGTCGGGTGAATACAAATCGCCCAATATCGGCAAGGAGATCGTGATCGATATGGTGCCCGAGGGCGGCGGCCGCTACCACGGCAAGGTCTGGCGGCCGTCAAACGACAAGATCTATGTGGGCAAAATCAGTCTGAAGGGCGACCAGATGGCGCTGTCCGGGTGCATCTTGGGTGGCCTGTTCTGCAAAGCGCAGGACTGGACCCGGGTGAGGTAGCCTCGCGCGCCCTAGGACCGCGCCGCGCGCCTGCGCACCGCGCGCGCGGCGACGGCCAGCGCGGCCGAGGCCAGCACACACCACCCCGCCATCCACAACAGCTGCGCAGGCAGGCCGATGCCAAGGTCGATCAATTGTCCGCTCAACCCCGGGCCCAGGGCCGTGGCCAGAACCATCGCGGCGACCACGATCGCGCGGATCCCGCCGAGGTTCTTCACCCCGTAGACCTCGGGCCAGAGCGCGCCCAGCAATGTCGAGGTGAAACCGTTCGACACCCCCAGAAGCAGCATGAAGACATAAACACCCCAGACCTGGGCGATCAGCGCCGCCGCCAGCGTCGCCAGCGTCATCGGGATCAAGACAAAGGGCAGCAGGCGCAGCGCGCCGAAGCGATCGACCAGCCCGCCGCAAAGAAAGCCGAACGCCACCGTGGTGACCGACATCACCGGAAAGGCGGCGGCGAAAGCCAGTTCCGAATAGCCGCGCAGCGCGGTCAGATAGCCTTGGAAGA
Source organism: Allgaiera indica (assembly GCF_900106675.1). Taxonomy (GTDB): domain Bacteria; phylum Pseudomonadota; class Alphaproteobacteria; order Rhodobacterales; family Rhodobacteraceae; genus Acidimangrovimonas; species Acidimangrovimonas indica. Next base: position 187,788 of record NZ_FNOB01000009.1, on the reverse strand, counting down.
AGAACACCGTCGTACCGATGAAGGGCGGCGCGACAAGTCCGGCCAGCAGCAGGTAGAATACCGGATCGCGCAGCACCTCGGCCCGGGTCCAGTCTCTCGCGGTCGCAGGCGCCGGCTTGCCGGTGTCCAGCAAGCGCGGCACCCGCTCGACCCGCATCAGCCACAGGATCAGCGGCAAGGCCACCAGCATCAGCACCGCCGCCGCGGCTAGCCAGGCCACGTGCCAGTTGCCGCTTGCGGCGTCGATCAGCACCACCAGCACCGGCAGCACGCCCGTGCCCGCCGACACCCCGGGCGTGATGATCGACATCGCCCGCCCCCGGTTGGCGGTGAACCAGCGGCCGGTCTCGGTCAGGGCGATCTCGGTCATCATTCCCTGGCCGAACAGTCGCAACAGATAAAGGGTGACCCCAAGCGCCACCACATTCGGCGCCAGCGTGATGAGCACGCAGGCCAGCGACAAGATGGGGATGGCGAAGCGCGCGACCTTCCAGCCTGGCATCAGATCCAGCGCGCGTCCCAGGAACGGCAGGGTCGCCGCACTGGACAGCGTCGCGGTCATGTAGAGCGCCCCGAACCCGCCGCCTGAAAGATGGTAGGTCGCGCGCAGATCGTTGCCCGAGACCCCGATGAAGAAGGTCTGCCCGAAGGACGAGAACAGCATCAGCAGGAAGCCCGCGGCCAGCCAGCGGGCGTTGTCTCGGATGAATTCCGAATTTTCCTGCAGGAACCGTCGCATCACGCCGCTCTAAGCCATTCCGGCGCGGGCCGGAAGATGCGGAATGGCCGCCCGCCCGGCCTAGGGCCGCCAGTCCAGGAAATTGGCGATCAGGCGCAACCCCGTGGTCTGGCTCTTTTCCGGGTGAAACTGGGTCCCGACCATGTTGCCCCGGCCCACGATCGCGGTGATCTCGGCGCCGTAGTTGCAATGCGCCAGACGCTGTGCCGTATCGGCCACGCGGAAATGATAGGAATGCACGAAATAGGCGTGATCGCCGGTCGCGATGCCCGCCAGCACCGGATGCGGGTGGTCGATCACCAGATCGTTCCACCCCATATGGGGCACCTTCAGCACCGCGTCGGCGGGTTCGATCCGCGCCACCTCGCCGCCGATCCAGTCGAACCCCGGCGTCGGCCGGTATTCCAGCCCCCGCGTCGCCATCATCTGCATGCCGATGCAGATCCCCAGGAACGGTCGCCCGGCGCCGATCACGGCTTCCTCGATCGCCTCGAACAACCCGCTCTGGTCAAAGAGCGCCTGGCGGCAAGCCGGAAAGGCGCCGTCGCCCGGCAGTACCACGCGATCGGCGGCGCGCACCACCTCGGGGTCCGACGTCACCACGACCTCGCCCGCGCCGGTCTCGGCCGCGACCCGTTCGAACGCCTTCTGCGCCGAATGCAGGTTCCCCGATGAATAATCGACGATCGCCGTGCGCATCCCGCTCTCCTGCTTCTCAGGCTTTCACCTTGGTAAAATACTCGGCCCCGGCCGCGCGGTCAGAGCGCGCCCTTGGTCGAGGGCACCGCGTCGCCCTTGCGCGGATCGGGTTCGACCGCCTCGCGCAACGCGCGCGCGACCGCCTTGAAGGCAGCCTCGGCGATGTGGTGACTGTTGATCCCCGAAAGCACCTCGACGTGCAGGGTGATCCCGCCGTGGGTGGCCAGCGCCTGGAAGAATTCGCGCACCAGCTCGGCGTCGAAACTGCCGATCTTGGCCGCTGGCATCGCAACCTTCCACACCAGATAGGGGCGCCCCGACAGATCGAGCGCGGCGCGCACCAGGGCATCGTCCATCGGCAACAGACAGGCGCCGTAACGGCGGATGCCGCGCTTGGTCCCCAGCGCCTTCGCCAGCGCCTGGCCGATCACTATGCCGACATCCTCGACCGTGTGGTGATCGTCGATATGCAGATCGCCCCGCGCCGCCACCTTCATGTCGATCAGCGAATGCCGCGCCAGCTGGTCGAGCATATGGTCGAAAAAGCCAATGCCAGTGGCCATCTCGTAGCTGCCGGCCCCATCCAGGTCGAGGCTGACGGCGATTTCCGTCTCGGCGGTCGTCCGCGTGATCTCTGCCTTGCGCATCCTGCGCCTCCTTGCGGTTCTCCGGCCTTATAGGGCGGGGGGCGGCACTTGTTAAGCACCTTCGCACAAAGGACGATTCCCCAAAGTTACATTAAGCCCACGTTAAGCGATTTACGCTTTATTGTCGGGCGAGGCGGTTGATAAGTACGGTCGGAGGTTTGCGTTGAAGATCCTAATTCTTGAAAGAGAGGACGAAGAAGTTCTGGCGGTCCACGATCGTTTCAAGTCTCTGGGCCACGATGTTCAGCATATGCAAAGGGTAGATCGGGCCATGAACCTGGTGCGGGTCGACCCGCCGGATCTGCTGGTCACCGCACTGTTTCCGGAAGGGGACCAGATCGGCGGCGAAAGCGGATTGTCGGTGGCGATGGCAGCGCAGTTCCACAATCCGGCACTCGTGACGATCCTGCTGTCCGACAGTCTGATCTTTTCGCAAGGAGAGCTGTTCTCGATGCTGGGGTCACTGCGCTGTGTGATGCGCCGCCCCGCGCCCGTCGACGACCTGATCGAGATCGCCAACCACTTCCTTGAGCACGGGCCGGTCAACTGCGCGCCATCCGCGAACGGGCCGGACATCTGCGCGAGTTGCCTGCTTACCGATATCTGCTCGCGCGCAGCGCGCGCACGGTCGGTCAGCGCCGACCAGGACAACGGCCGCAGAAGCGACGCTGCCTGACGCCGGCCCGCCGCCGGGCGACCTTGCGCGCTGGCGGCCCCGCCCCAGGCGGCCATGCACACACTGATGGCCTTTTGCTCGGGCGGCCGTGAGCGCGGGCAGCCTTGTGCACTGGCGCGACGCGATCAGCCGTCTATTCGGATGCGGGCATTCGTCGGGTCGTAGGGGCTGTCCTCGGTGACCACGGCGCGGTAGGTCTGGCGGAACATCCGCACCTCCAGTTCCTGCCCCGCCTCGGCCAGTTCGGCCGAGACATAGCCCATCCCGATCTGCTTGCCGAAGGCCACCGAATACCCGCCCGAGGTCAGACGCCCGACCTTGCGGCCGTCGTGCAGCAGCGCCTCGCGGCCCCAGGGGTCGGCATCCGCAGGTCCGTCGATCAGCAGGGTCACGCATTTCGAACGGATCCCGGTCTCGACCATTGCCGCCTTGCCGTGGAACTCTTTCGAAAGATCGACGAAACGGTCAAGCCCAGCCTCCAGCGGCGTGGCATCCCGGCCCAACTCGTTGCCGAAGGCGCGGTAGCTTTTTTCCTGTCGCAGCCAGTTCTGGGCGCGCGCGCCGACCAACTTCATCCCATGGCCCTCGCCCGCCGCCATCAGCCGGTCGAACAGGTGGTTCTGCATCTCCATCGGGTGATGCAATTCCCAGCCCAATTCTCCGGTATAGGCCACGCGGATCGCCATCGTCGGCACCATGCCCAGCTCAATCTTGCGGGCTGAAAGCCAGGGGAAGCGCTTGTTCGACAGCACCGTCGCGGGATCGGCGTCGCGCACCATTTCGCGCAGGATGTCGCGCGCCTTCGGCCCGGCCAGCGCGAAGACACCCCATTGCGTCGTGACGTCGTGAATCGCGACATAGCCGCCGCCGGCAGTCATGAAATCCTCGGCCGACTTGCGCAGGAAATCCGCGTCATAGGCCGACCAGGCACCGGCCGAGACGAGGTAATACTCATTCTCGGCCGGCCGCACGATGGTGTATTCGGTGCGCGTCGTGCCCGCCTCGGTCAGCGCATAGGTCAGGTTGATGCGCCCCACCTTCGGCAGCTTGTTGCAGGTGAACTGATCCAGGAAGGCCGTTGCCCCGGGCCCCGAAACCCAATGCTTCGTGAAGGCGGTGGCGTCGATCAGACCGGCCGTTTCACGGATCGCCTTGGCCTCTGCCTCCGCATATTGCCACCAGCCACCACGGCGGAAGCTGCGGGCATCGTGGTCGAACCCTTCGGGCGCGTCGAGCGGGCCGAAGTAGTTCGGCCGCTCCCATCCGTTCACCTGGCCAAACTGGGCGCCGCGCGCCGCCTGCCGGTCATAGGCGGGCGATGTGCGCAGTGGGCGGCAGGCCTCTCGCTCCTCATCGGGGTGGTGCAGGATGAAGACATGGGAATAGCATTCCTCGTTCTTGCGCGCGGCGTATTCCGTCGTAGTCCACGGCCCGTAGCGCTTGGGGTCGAGCGCGGCCATGTCGATCTCGGCCTCGCCCTCGACCATCATCTGAGCCAGGTAATAACCGGTGCCGCCGGCCGCGGTGATGCCGAAGCTGAAGCCTTCCGCCAGCCACATGTTGCGCAGCCCCGGCGCCGGGCCGACCAGCGGGTTGCCATCGGGCGTATAGCAGATCGGGCCGTTGAAATCGTCCTTCAGCCCCACCGTTTCCGAGGTCGGGATGCGGTGGATCATCGACATGTATTCCTCTTCGATCCGCTCCAGATCCAGCTGGAACAGATCGGCGCGGAAGCTTTCCGGCACGTCGTAAAGGAACCGCGCCGGCGCCCCCTGCTCATAGGGGCCCAGGATCCAGCCGCCGCGTTCCTCGCGCGCGTACCACTTGGCGTCGGCGTCACGCAGCACCGGATGTTCGGCCCCGCCCTGACGGCGGTATTCCACCAGCGCCGGGTCGGGTTCGGTGACGATATACTGGTGCTCGACCGGGATCGCGGGGATCTTGATGCCCAGAAGCCGCGCGGTGCGCTGCGCATGGTTGCCGGTGCAGGTGACCACATGTTCCGCCGTCACCACGATCTGCTCGTCCGACGGCACGAGGTTGCCGCCGCGCTCGACCATCCTGGTCAGCGTGACGCGCCATTCGTTGCCGGTCCATTCATAGGCATCGGCCTGCCATTTGCGCTCGATCACCGCCCCGTGCTGGCGGGCACCCTTGGCCATGGCCTGGGTCACGTCGGCGGGGTTGATGTAGCCGTCCTGCGGGTGGAACAGCGCGCCCTTCAGGTCATCGGTGCGCACCAGCGGCCAGCGGTCACTGATCTCCTTGGGTGACAGGAATTCGTGATGCACCCCCGCGGTCTCGGCGATCGAGGAATAAAGCATGTATTCGTCCATCCGCGCCGCGGTCTGCGCCATGCGCAGGTTGCCTACGACCGCGAAGCCCGCGTTGAGGCCGGTCTCGGCCTCTAGCCCCTTGTAGAAATCGACCGAATACTTGTGGATATGGGTGGTGGCGAAGTTCATGTTGAACAGCGGAAGCAGCCCCGCCGCATGCCAGGTGGAGCCAGAGGTCAGCTCGTCGCGCTCGACCAGCATCGTGTCCCAGCCCGCCTTCGCCAGATGATAGGCGACCGAGGCGCCGACGGCGCCACCGCCGATGATCAGGGCTTTCACATGGGTCTTCATCCGCCGACTCCCTCGCCGATATGGTTTGGCCACATATGGGCCGAACCCCGCATCGCGCGGCAAGAGACACCCGACATTTGACGGCGGAAAACGACATCCGGCGCGGCTCAGGCGGTCGGTCGGGTCCTCTGCCCGGCCACCACCCGCATGGCCTGCGCCGCCAGATCGAAGGAATGCAGCCGCGCCGCGTGGTCGTGGATCTGGCCGGTCAGGATCACCTCGTCGGGCCGGTAGCGGTCTATCAGGGCGGCCAGCTGGTCCGTGACCGTCGCGACGCTGCCCACCGCCGAGACGCGCTGCGTCTCATTCACCCGGGCGATCCAGCGCGGATCGGCCACGTCCTCGATCCGCGCCACCGGGCGGGGCAAGGGCCCGGGGCGGCCCGAGCGCAGGTTGATGAAGGCCTGCTGCTGCGAGGTGCGCAGATGGACGGCCTCCTCATCCGTGTCGGCGGCAAAGACGTTCACGGCAAGCATGAAATAGGGCTTTTCAATCCCGCCCAGCCCGGGGCGGAAATGCGTACGATAGAGATGCAGCGCCTCTTCCAGCGCGTCGGGGGCGAAATGCGAAGCGAAGGCATAGGGCAGGCCCAGATGCGCAGCCAGTTGCGCGCCATAAAGGCTCGACCCCAGCATCCACAGCGGCACTTTGGTGCCCGCGCCCGGCACCGCGCGCACCGGCTGTCCCTCCTCTGCCGGCTGCAGGAAACCGTAAAGCTCGACCACGTCGTCGGGGAAAGTGTCGGCCTGCGACAGGCCCCGGCGCAGGGCGCGGGCGGTCAGCTGGTCGGTCCCCGGCGCGCGGCCAAGGCCCAGGTCGATCCGCCCGGGAAACAGCGTCGCCAGCGTGCCGAACTGTTCGGCGATGATCAGCGGCGCGTGGTTGGGCAGCATCACACCGCCGGAACCCACGCGGATCGTGCGGGTGGCGGCGGCGACATGGCCGATCACCACCGCCGTCGCAGCCGAGGCGATGCCGGTCATGTTGTGATGCTCGGCCAGCCAGAAGCGGTTGTAGCCCCAGCCCTCGGCATGGCGGGCCAGATCGGCGCTGTTGGCCAGCGCATCGGCCGGCGTCGCGCCTTCGGGCACCGGCGCGAGATCGAGGACGGAAAAGGGGATCATGTGGCCTCCGAGCTGTGTCATGACCACGATATAGGCGCCCGAGAGGGCGGGGCCAGCCGTGAGATCAAGCCTGGGGCGATGCCGAAGGCGGCGGGCGCCTTGGCGGGATGGGACACGCGGGGCTTTGCCCCCCCCGCCCCCGGAGATACTTTGGCCGGAGAGAAGGTCAGGCGGGACGCTTCTTGGCGATTTCTGGCATCACACCATTCCTGGCACCACCTGATCGGGCGGGCGGTGGCCGTCGGCGAAGGTCTTGATGTTGATGATCACCTTCTCGCCCATCTCGATCCGCCCCTCGACGGTGGCCGATCCCATATGCGGCAGCAGCACCACGTTGGGAAGTTCACGCAAACGCGGGTTGATCTCGTGGCCGTGCTCGAAGACGTCGAGGCCGGCGCCCGCGATGTCACCGGCGCGCAGACCGCGGGTCAGAGCGTTCTCGTCGATCACCTCGCCGCGCGAGGTGTTCACGATCACCGCCGAGGGCTTCATCAGCTTCAGCCGCCGCGCGTTGATCAGGTGGAAGGTCGAGGGCGTGTGCGGGCAGTTGATCGACAGCACATCCATGCGACTGACCATCTGGTCGAGGCTTTCCCAATAGGTGGCCTCCAGATCATCCTCGATCTCGGGGCGCAGGCGGCGGCGGTTGTGGTAATGCACCTGCATCCCGAAGACCCGCGCGCGGCGGGCCACCGCCTGACCGATGCGGCCCATGCCCAGGATACCCAGGCGCCGCCCGCCGATCCGGCCGCCCATCATCGCGGTGGGGGCCCAGCCTTCCCACTTGCCCGATTGCATCAGCGCCAGGCCTTCGGGAATGCGGCGGGTGACCGCCAGCATCAGCGCGATGGTCATGTCGGCGGTGTCCTCGGTCACCACGCCCGGCGTGTTCGACACCAGAATGCCGCGCTGGCGGGCGGTGGCCACGTCGATATGGTCGATGCCGGCGCCGTAATTGGCGATCAGCTTCAGCTTGTCACCGGCCTGCGCCAAGAGCGCCGCATCGATCTGGTCTGTGACGCAGGGCACGATCACGTCGGCGCGGCGCATCGCGTCGGCCAATTCCTCGCGGGTCATCTTGGTGTCAGGGTCGCGCAGGGTGACGTCGAACAGCTCCTTCATCCGGGTTTCGACGGCATCCGGCAACCGTCGCGTCACGACAACACTCAGGCGCTCCACGGGCATGTGATCCCCTCCTGCACTTCTCATCCGGGCCTTCTGATGGCAAAGTGACCGATAGCACGGCAAGGCACAAGCGCCCTGACAGACAGGTTATTCCGCGGCGACGAAATGACCGGGGAAAGCGGGCGCAACAAGACACCGCCGGGCGATACGGGCAGCATCAGACGGCAGGACAGGCGGAACATGAAACGGCGAGATTTCACGCGGTTGGCGGCGGGCGCCGCCGGCGCAATGGTGTTTGCCGCGCCAGGCTGGGCCAATGACGTGCCGACATCGCGCGGGCCGGTGACCGGGCTGCCGCTGCCGCGCTATGTCTCGCTGAAGGGGCACAAGGGCAACGTGCGTCGCGGGCCGGGATTTTCCAACCGCATCGATTGGGTCTTCACCCGGGTCGGCATGCCGCTACGCGTGACCGCCGAATACGGCCATTGGCGCCGGGTCGAGGACCAGGACGGGCTGGGGGGATGGATCTTCTACACGCTGATCTCGGGCGTGCGCACCGTTGTCTTCACCCAGCCGATGACCAATTGGCGCGATGCGCCGGAAACCGACGCCCGGCTGGACGCCAAATCGCAAGAAGGCGTCATCGCGCGGCTTTTCGAGGCGCGCAAGGACTGGATCCGCGTCGGCGCCGAGGGCAGCGAGGGCTGGGTGCGCAAAACCGCCGTCTGGGGCGTGGACCCGGACGAAGTCTTCAGTTAATCCCCCGGGGGCGATACCCTTGGGAGGACCGCCCCATGACCGCGCCAGGCGCGACCCACCTGAACGTCTCGGCGGGGATTGCCTCGGTCACCGTCGCCGCGGTTCTGGTCGCGCTCAAGTTCTGGGCCTTCGTCGCCACCGGGTCGCTTTCGGTCGCGGCCTCGGTCGCCGACAGTGCGCTGGATCTGATGGTATCGCTGGGTGGCCTGGCCGCGATCCTTTACGCCGCGCGCCCGCCCGACGACGATCACGCCTTCGGCCACAGTTCGGCCGAGGATCTGGCGGCGCTGGCGCAGGCGCTGTTCATCACCGTCTCGGGGCTGGCGATCGGCTGGGCGGCGGTGCTGCGGCTGACCGCGCCTTCGCCCATGCTTCTGAAGGCCCAGGGGCCGGGCATGGTGGTGATGGCGGTCTCTATCGCGGCGACGCTGGCGCTGGTGGCCTGGCAGCGCCGCGTCGCGCGGGTGACGGGCAACCGCGTCGTGCGGGCCGATCAACTGCATTACATCGGCGATCTTCTGCCCAATATCGGCGCGTTCCTGGCGCTGGCGATCTCGGCGCGCTGGGGCTTCAACCAAATCGACAGCCTGGTTGCGATCGCGGCGGCTGCGCTGATGGTCTTTGGCGCGCTGCATATCGGCAAGGGCGCGTGGGATGCGCTGATGGACCGCGGCGTCGATCCCCGCATCACCCGGCGGATCGAGGCCCTGACCGCCGACTGGCCCGGGGTGCGCGGCTATCATGATATCAAGACCCGCAGCGCCGGCAGCCGCTTCTTCGTGCAGATCCACATCGAACTGGACGGCGGCCAGACGCTGGCGGAAGCGCATGAGATCAGCGCCGGGCTGAAACGCGCGATCATCGATCTCTACCCCGAGGCCGACGTGATCATCCACAAGGACGTGGCGCGCTAGCCCGGCCGCCGCTACTTGAGCAGATTCAGGATGCCTTTCTTGGCCTGATCCTCAAGCTTCTTGCGCAGAGCGTCTTGCGGGCTTTGCCCGTCCTGCGGGGTGACACCCAACTGCTTGCCCAGCTCCTGCCTGGCCCGGTCCTGCAACCGCTGCTTGGCCTCGTCGATCCGAGACCCCGCCAGCGCGTTCACATCCAACCCGAAATTGGGCCGGGCCCAAGGTCCGGTGATCTGCAGCGGCACCTTCACGCCACCGGTTCCGTCAGCCTTGCTCAGCGCCACCGGGGTCACCGTATAGTCAAGCGTCCTTGCCCCGATATCGACCGTCCCCTTGCCCGTCGCTGTCAACAGCGGAGCCTTCAGCGTCAGGTCGTCGTTGGACAGCACGCCCTTGTCGATCGTGAAGCTGGCGTTGATCGAATCGAAGATCGTCTTCGCCCCCTCGCCCACATAGTTGAGGTTCAGCGTGCGCAGCATTCCCACCAGATCGAGCCCCTGCAATTCGCCCTTGCCGAAGCTGAAGCGCCCCGACCCGGCCAGCGTTCGTGCCAACGCCGCCTGGGAATTGCCCGAGGCGCGCAACTGCAGAGAAAGATCCGCGTTGGCATCAAGCCGTTTGTAATCGGCCAGATCCGACAACAGCGGCCGCAAGGCGACCCCCTTCGCGGTCAGATCCGCCGCAATGGAAAGGCCAGAGCGCGCGTTCATCACCAACTGGCCGGTCGTGTCGCCGCCGTAGGCCGACATCTGGCGCAGATCCACCACCGCCCTTCCCTGGTCAAGCTTGGCAAGTATCCGGGTCCGGCCCAGCTTGGCCACCCCCAGATCGACGCGTCCCGCGTTCAGCGACAGTTGCGCATCCACGGCGTCCAGCCCGGTCGCGTCGATGGGCGCGCGCGACCAGCCGCCCTTGCCCTTTTCTTGCGCGCGTGCGGGCGCGGGCGCGGCACCGCCAGCCGTCAGCCCCGACAGATCCAGCGCGCCGGCCTCGACCTGCGCCCTCACCAGCGGCCGTCCCTTGGGAAAGGTCACGTCGGCGGCCAGCTGCAGATGATTGCCGTCAAGCGTCAGCTTGCCGGATCGCAGATGCATCGATCCTTCGGGCGCCAGCGTCACGTCGCCATCCAATGCGATCTGCTTGCGCCCCAGCCCGCGCGGCAGTTCCGGCACCGCCGTGCCCAGGATCGCGGCCAGCGCTCGGGGATCGGTCAGATCGGCCGTCAGATGGCCCTGGGCCGCCACCGGATCCGTGCCGATATCCCCCTTGAACGCCAGGGCCGAGCCGGCAACGTTGGCCTTCAGGTCAGAGGCCACCACCTTGCCCGCCATGAAGGCGCCGAAATCCCCCAGCGTGCCCGAGACCGTCACCGGCCTGCCGTTCACCTTGGCGCTCAGGACCAGGGTGGCAGGCCCGGCAAAGCTGGGGATCGCAAGTTTCGCGTCGATCTTCGACAGCGCGATGGTCTGGCCGGTGGCGTGGTCGATCCAGGTGATCGTGCCGCCCTTGATCTCGCCATTGTCCAGGCTGAACGCACCGATGCCGCCGCCCGCGCCCCCAGCCGCGGGGGCCGATGAGGACGGCGCGGCCGCCCCGCCGGGCGGGGTGAACTGCCAATTGCCGGCGCCGTCGCGGCGGCGCTCCAGCAGGATGCGGGGCGACAGCACCTCGACCTTGGAAATCTTGATCTTGCCCTGCAGCAAGGCTGCGGGATCAAGCCCGATCTCCAGCCCTTTCGCCGCCAGCATCGGCCCCTGTTTCGACCACGCGGCATTGGCGATCACCACCGCGCCGGTACGCACGCCCAGCCGCGGCCAGATCGTGGGATGAACCTGGTCCGAAAGGGTCATCGCGCGACCTGTCGCGGCCTCGAACTGGCGTTCCGCAAGCTGCGCAACCCGCTTCGACGGAATCAGCAAAAGCGCGCCGGCGACAAGCAGCGCAACCAGCACGATGAGCCCAAGCCCGCGAATGATCCAGCGCATGAAACCCCCGTTGAGAACCGCCTGACCGAAGCCTAGGCAAGCCCGCCACCTGCTTCAAGACGCCAGATGACGCACGGCGGCCCCCACCGGGCCACGCGCGGGCCAGAGCGCGCGCCGCAAGACCTTGGTCCCGCGGCGCGCCGCCGCCCCTAGAACGTGCGCGTCCAGCCGACCGAGACGGCGAATTGGCTCATCTCGTCGGTGATCTTGCCGGTGGTCGCGCCCGCGGAGGTCACTTCCGGCCCCGTCACGCTGTTCTTCGGCACATACATGACCGAGAAATCCATCGTATCGCGTTGGGTCATCTTGTAGCTGCCGCCGACGGTGAAGTGGTTCTGCACCACCGCGGGGGCCAGGATGTTGATCGTCACATAGGGCGATTTTACCGGATTGGTCGCATGCGCATAGCCGAAGCGCCAGGTCATCTTGGCGTTCTGCTTCCAGATCGCGCCCAGCTTCAACACGTTCACATCGGTCCAGCCAAAGCCCGGCCCATTGGCAGAGCCCAACTGGTTGGCGCCGTTGGGATAGGGGTTCGCAAGCGCCGGCACGCCAGAATAGAAGATGCGCTCGAAATCTGCCAGAAGCGTCAGGTCCGGGCGGGCCTTGTAGGCCATCCCTATCGTTGCGGCGGCGGGTACGTCGAAGCTGCCGCCCCCCGCGAACAGCCCGGCATATTTCTTGAACTTCGACATCTTCATCTTGGTCTGGCCACTCAGGCCGAAGCTCAATTGCGGCGTCACGTCGATCTGCAAGCCGGCCCGCAGGCCGAAGCCCAAGGAATAATCGTAGCCATTGCCGGAAAGCGCGCCGGAATTCGAGGAAAGCGCCGCGAAGGAGCCCACGCCATAGGCCTTGAACCGCTGGCCCACGATCGTCGGCGAGATCCCCCAAGAAATATTCCCATCCTTCTTGGCATAGGTGAAGGACAGGAACAGCTGGCTCAGATCGCCGCCCGCCTTGCCGTTGCAGAACACACCCGTGGCGCCGCCGCAATTGGGATTGGCGACGTCCGGATAAAGCGTGTTCGCCCCCCCGTTCGCATAGGCGGCGATGTTCAGCACCGCGCCGTTGGCCAGCGGAAGGTTGTAGGCAAAGTTCGGGATCGCGAACACGTTGTAGCCGCTGCGCACCGATCCGGGCGCGACGAACAAGGTCCCGTTGCCATCATAGCCGCGCGATGGCGCAAAAGCCTCCAGCCCAAGCGAGAATTCCCGCCCCAGCCCCGCCACCGCCGCCGGGTTGATCGCCGAGGCCATCGCGTTTGCGCCTGGCGCCGCAACGCCCGCACCGCCCTGCGCCCGCGCCACCGCGTCCCCACCCAGCGTGAAATAGCCCATGGTCGCATGGGCCGGTAGCGCCAAAAAACCCAGCGACAACGCACCAGCACCCAGCCGCAGCAGCGGCTTTCCGATTCTTGCAGACATTGTTTCTCCTCCCAGAAATCGCGGCAATACACCCTACACCCTGGTCGCTCACGGGGCTCCTCTTTCCCAGTGTTGGCCAGAGACTCATAATTCTACATGTGAATTCATGAATTACTAATGCTTTCTTTTCCTAATCTTGCATCGGCATCCGGTCAGGCCTCGGCGGCCCGGCTCCCTCGCGGCCAGCCAACCGCCCCCGGCCGCCTTTCCCCTTCCCCGGCGCCGCGCGCCGCGCTATACGCCCGGCCATGTCCGATCCCCGCAATCCCCCCGACCTGCGCCCCGATCTAGCCCGCGCGACGCTTGCCCCCGCAGCGCCGCGCCCGGGCCAGCCGACGATCGGCATGATCAGCCTGGGCTGCCCCAAGGCGCTGGTCGACAGCGAAAGGATCCTCACCCGCCTGCGCGCCGAGGGCTACGCGATCAGCCCCGACTACAAGGGCGCCGAGGCGGTGATCGTGAATACCTGCGGCTTTCTCGACAGCGCCAAGGCCGAAAGCCTGGAAGCGATCGGCGAGGCCCTGCGCGAGAACGGCCGGGTCATCGTCACCGGCTGCCTGGGCGCCGAGCCCGACTACATCACCGGCGCGCATCCCAAGGTGCTGGCGGTGACCGGCCCGCACCAGTACGAACAGGTGCTGGACGCGGTCCACGGCGTCGTGCCGCCCGCGCCCGATCCGTTCATTGATCTGCTCCCCGCCTCGGGGGTTAGCCTGACGCCGCGCCATTACAGCTATCTGAAGATCTCCGAGGGCTGTAACCACAAGTGCAGGTTTTGCATCATCCCCGACATGCGCGGCCGCCTGGTCAGCCGCCCGGCCCATGCGGTGATCCGCGAGGCCGAGAAGCTGGTCGACGCCGGGGTGAAGGAATTGCTGGTGATCAGCCAGGACACCTCGGCCTATGGTGTGGACATCAAGCATGCCGAGGCGAAGGGCCACCGCGCCCATATCACCGACCTGGCCCGTGATCTGGGATCGCTCGGGGCGTGGGTGCGGCTGCACTACGTCTATCCCTACCCGCATGTGCGCCAGCTGATCCCGCTGATGGCCGATGGGCTGGTGCTGCCTTATCTGGACATCCCCTTCCAGCATGCCCACCCCGAGGTGCTGAAGCGCATGGCGCGCCCGGCGGCGGCGGCAAAGACGCTTGACGAGATCGCCGCCTGGCGCCGCGACTGCCCCGAGATCACGCTGCGCTCGACCTTCATCGTGGGCTATCCGGGCGAGACCGAGGCCGAATTCCAGACCCTGCTGGACTGGCTGGACGAAGCGCAGCTGGATCGCGTCGGCTGCTTCCAGTATGAGAACGTCGCGGGCGCGCGCGCGAACGACCTGCCCGATCACGTCGCCCCCGAGGTCAAGCAGGACCGTTGGCAACGCTTCATGGAAAGGGCCCAGGCGATTTCCGAGGCGAAGCTGGCGGCGAAGGTCGGCCAGCGGCTAGAGGTGATCGTCGACGCGGTGGATGGCGAAGGCGCCACCTGCCGCACCAGGGGCGATGCCCCTGAAATCGACGGCAACCTGTTCATCGACGAAGGTTTCGAAGACCTCGCCCCCGGCGATATCGTCACCGTCGAGGTGGATGAAGCCGACGATTACGATCTTTGGGGCCGGCCGATCGCCAACACGTCGCGGTGAGTGCCGCAAACCCCGTCTTCCCAATTCCCCTGCGGCAAGTGAGACTGCGCAGATCCCCACAGGGGGAGTCGCAGGAGCTGCACAGATGGATGGTCTCAGTCTCGGCCATGTCCTGGTCATCGGGATCGCGGTGCTGGTGTTGTTCGGGCGTGGCAAGGTGAGTTCGCTGATGGGAGAGGTCGGACGCGGCATGACCGCATTTCGAAACGGCCTGAAGGCAGAGCCCGAGCCCGACTCTGCCACGACACAGGTGAAGACCGACAGTTGAGTCCGGGCCGCGTGCATCCCGAAGGATGATGGGTTCTCACAGATCTCCAGCCTCGGTGACGTCGTCGCGACACCAAACTCTGCTTGCCCTAAGAAAAAGGGGCCCGCACGAGCGGGCCCCGGCCTGGCAGATCCCCTGCCAGGGCATTTAGCACTGGTTACTTCTTGTTACTGCTAGCACTGGTTACTGCTTGTTACTGCTAACACTGGTTACTGCTTGTTACTGCTAACACTGGTTACTGCTTGTAGGGCGGCAGTTGCTTGAGCTGCTGCTGGGTCAGGTCGACATAGATGCGCACATCCTTGCCGTTATTCTTGGTCATGACCGTCATGGTATCGGCCTTCACCTCGATCGCCTTCTCTCCAATCCCGAGGAAGCCACCGACCTTGATGACCGCACCTTCGATCTTGTTCGACGACGTGCCCATGATCACCTTCGAGACCTCGCCCGCCTCGTCGCCCTTGGCGTCATAGACCGGGGCTCCGATAAGCTCTTTCTTGGTCAGAGTGGCAAGATTGGCCTGGGTGTAACCATTGGCCTGGGCCTTGGCAGCCGCGCCCGTGGCCGTGCCACCCACCGTGGCATTGGCCGCGGCATTCGACGAGGTCGACTGCTGCGCCTGGCTGTTGGTCGCCGCCGGCATCTGGCCCGAAGCGCCCGCCTGGGTCTGCGTCTGGGTCGAACCGTTGGTCGCGCCGGCCATCTGCTGCTGGCTGCCAGTGGACATGCCGGTAGTCGTCTGCCCCGACATATGAGTGGTCGCGGCCGTCGAACCCGTTGTGCCCTGGGTCGCGGTCGTCGAAGACGACTGCCCGGCGGCGGAATTGGTCCCATAGGACGACGCCGTCGCACCCTTCAGCCATTCTTCCTTGAAGGCCGGAGCGTTCTCGAGTTGCTTCTTGCTGGCCTGAACCACCAGATAGCTGTCCTTCGCCGATTTGGCGTCCTGCTTCATCTGCCAATGCAGCGCGGTCCAGTCCAGCGCCACCGTATGGGTGCCGATCCCAAGGAAGCCACCGACATCGACCAGCACCGCGTCGACCTTGCCGTCTTTCGACAGGATCACGTCACCCACCGATCCGATATCCTCCAGATTGGCCATCGGGTTCGATCCGGCAGCCGGGGCCGTGGCCGAAGCCGATGCGCCGGTCGTCGTGCCGGTCGAGGCCTGGGCAGAGGTCCCCTGTGCGGGCTTCGGGATATAAACATCCTTGCCGATCAACGTGCTGGCCTTGACGTCGCCCTTCACGCTATCGGCCGTGGTCACCTTGGCGAAAATATTGCCACTGCCGGCAGCAGATGCCTGCGCCTGGCTTTGCGCGGCGGCTTGGCCCTGGGTATTGGTTTGGGTCGCTCCCGCGTATGTGCCGGCGCTCAGCGCCGCGACAATCGCAGTGGACATCAAAATACGCTTCATGGTTATTCTCCCGTTCCTGGGTTCCAAATGGACAGTCAACGGACACTCGGCCGGCAGGGCCCATGCCCGCCGAGGCCATGACGTGAAAATGCGCAGCCCCCCGGTTCCGTTCCCGGTTTTGCGCGAAATTTGGCAACTTTCGCCCGATGCAGGGGCGTTCCGGCGATTCTTCGCCTAGGTCATGCGTGAAAATTGGTGATTACGCTTGATCGCCCGCCGCAAAGCAGCCCATTGACGGAAGTGGGCTCCGCATCGATCCTTGGACCGCCGAAGCCCTTGCAATCCATCGCCCGGAGTCACCCAATGTCGGAATCCCCCACGGTCGCCCGGAAAGCCCCCTATCCCGTCGAGGTGGAAGCGGGCAAATCATACTTCTGGTGCGCCTGCGGCAAAAGCGCGAACCAGCCCTTCTGCGATGGTAGCCACAAGGGCACCAGCTTCGCGCCGATCAAATACACCGCCACCGAGGATGCGCGCGTGTTTTTCTGCGGCTGCAAGCACAGCGCCACGAAACCGATTTGCGACGGCACCCACAAGACGCTGTGATCCGCGTCACCCCTCGACCCCCTCCGCCAGCCCGATAAGAAGCGCGCGGTTGCGGCAATAATGCGGTGGCGTCACCCTTCCGGCCAGCGCTGCGCGGGTCTGCAGCCATTGTTCGCAGTCTCGGGCATGGGCACATCCCGCGCAGCGCAAAACCGCTTCGCGCAGGGTCTCGGCGCGCAGATCGCCCCCCCAGATCGCGGCAGCCAGATCGGCCCCCGTGGCTTTCGCCATCCGGTTCACCAGATCCGCGTGGCGGCTTATCCTTGTAAACGGCATCATCGGTCTCCCCCCTTGGGCCGGTCTCACCGCGCAGCCCCCTCTGGGGGCCGGCGACAATGGCCCACCCTTCATGTATCATTTTTGGCGGGCCGGGCCCGTCGCGCCATGACGCAGATCAAGTCGGGCTTGCGGGCGCCGGCAGCCGCGCTATCCTGAAAACATGTTCAGCATCGAGCACGAATTCGACGCCACCGTTGTCACCCTCGTCGATGAGGGCACGCCGAACTTGCAGGAAGACGTGGTCCTGAACGCATTCGACGATTGCGTGACGATCACCCAATACGACGCCCGGAACGACACCGAGGTCACGATCACCCTGTCGATGACCCAGGTGACCGATCTGGCCGCGGCCCTAAACCTGCCCGAGGGCATCTACCGCCGCAAGCGCTGACAATGCCCCGCCCCGGCGTGGGGCCGCATCAGTCAAGCCGGAAGATCTTGTCGCGCGCCGTGGCGCCGCGCAGCAGCACCAGCCGGGTCTTCGCCACCCCCAACACCTTTGCCAGCAGCTTCTGCGCCGCGGCCGTGGCCTTGCCGCCTTCGGGCGCCGCAGTCACCGCCACCCGGATCGTGCCGTCCTCGGCCAGAAGAACCGCGTTGCGCGACGCGCGCGGCGTCACCCGCACCGCGATCTCGGCGCCCGGAACTGCAAGGTGGCTCAGATTCGGCTGTGACATGCCTCGGGTTGCGCAGGTTGCCTCTGGTCTCGGCGCCAGTCCCTTCCTAACCTCGGCGCAAACACCGGGGAGGACAAGATGACCACGGCATTCTATTGGGACGAGCGCTGTTTCTGGCACGGTGGCGGGCACTACGCGCTGACCGTGCCGGCGGGCGGGCTGGTGCAACCGATGCCCGATGGCCTGCCCGAAAGCCCCGAGACCAAACGGCGACTGAAGAACTTGCTGGAGGTCTCGGGCCTGATCCACGATCTCGATACGCGCACCGCCCCGGCCGCCACGATGGAGGATCTAAGCCTCATCCACCCCATGGGGTTCCTGCGCAAGTTCAAGGAACTCTCCGATGCCGGCGGGGGCGAGCTGGGCCTGCGCACCCCGTTCGGGCGCGGCGGATACGAGATCGCCGCCCTGTCGGCGGGGCTGGCGCGGCGGGCGCTGGCCGAGGTGCTGCGTGGCCGGGTCGACAACGCCTATGCGCTGTCGCGGCCGCCGGGGCATCATTGCCTGCCGGAATATCCCAACGGCTTCTGCCTGTTGGCCAATATCGCCATCGCCATCGAATCCGCCCGCGCCGGCGGCCTGTGCGAGCGCATCGCCGTGGTCGATTGGGACGTCCACCATGGCAACGGGACCGAGGCGATCTTCTACGATCGGCCCGACGTCCTGACGATCTCGCTGCATCAGGAACGCAATTATCCGCTGGACACGGGCGATGCCGAGGATCAGGGCGCCGGCGCCGGGCATGGCGCGAACATCAACATCCCGCTGCCGCCCGGCACCGGCCATTCGGGCTATCTGGAAGTGATGGAACGGATCGTGCAGCCGGCGCTTGCGCTGTATCGCCCCGAGGCGATCGTGGTGGCCTGCGGCTATGATGCCGCCGCCGTCGATCCGCTGGGGCGGATGCTGGCAACCGCCGATACCTTCCGCCAGATGACCCGGATGATGATGGAAAGCGCCGCCGACCTTTGCGAGGGCCGCCTGGTGCTGGTGCATGAGGGCGGCTATTCGCAAATGTATGTGCCCTTCTGCGGCCACGCCGTGCTGGAGGAGCTGTCGGGCAGCACCATCCACGCCCCCGATCCGCTGGCCGAAACCCTGGCCGCGCGCCAGCCCGGGCCGCGCTTCGACCATTGGCTCAGCACCCATATCGCCGAATTGGAGGATTTCTTCCTGTGATCCGGCGGGAAGACGTTCGCTAGAACGCCACCTGATCGCCGCCCTTTAGTTCCAGGATGTCGCGTGCCTCGTCCGGCGTGGCGACCTGCTTGCCCAGGCCTTCGATGATCTTGCGCGCCATCGCCACCTGCTCGGCATTCGACGTCGCCAGTCGGCCCTTGCCGGCCCAAAGGCTGTCCTCCAGCCCCACGCGGATGTTGCCGCCCATCGCCGCCGCCTGCGCCGCGATACGCAACTGGCTGCCGCCCGCGCCCAGAACCGACCAGCGGAACTGATCGCCGAAGAGGCGATCCGCGGTGCGCTTCATGTGCATCACATCCTCGGGGTGGGTGCCGATCCCGCCCAGAAGGCCAAAGACCGACTGCACGAAGAACGGCGGCTTCACCAGCCCGCGCTCCGCGAAATGCGCCAGGTTGTAGAGATGGGCGATGTCGTAGCATTCGAATTCGAACCGCGTGCCGTTGTCGTAGCAGGTCTTCAGGATGTATTCTATGTCCCTGAAACTGTTGCGAAAGACCAGGTCGCGGGTGGCTTCCAGATGGGGCTTTTCCCAGTCGAACTTGAACTCCTTGTAGCGATCCGCCAGGTGGTAAAGCCCGAAGTTGATCGACCCCATGTTCAGCGAGGCGACCTCGGGCTTGAACTGCGCCGCGGGGCGGACGCGTTCCTCGACCTTCATGTAGGGGCTGCCGCCGGTGGTGATGTTGATCGCGGCCTTGGTGCCCTGCTTCACCCGCGGCAGAAAGCGTGCGAAGGCCTCGGGCGTCTGGTCGGGCTTGCCGGTCTCGGGGTCGCGGGCGTGCAGATGCAGGATCGCCGCACCCGCCTCGGCCGCCGCCAGCGCCTCGGCCGCGATCTGGTCGGGGGTGATCGGCAGATAGGGCGACATCGTCGGCGTGTGGATCGCCCCGGTGATCGCGCAGGTGATGATGACCTTGTTCTCGTTCGACATGTTCCTCTCCCTCTTCCCTGGCTTCCCTAATCGCCGATCTCTTCGCCCGCCCGGCGCTTCGCCGCCATCAGCGCCATCAGCCGCCGGTCGCGCCAGACCTGGCGCTCGTGCAGATCCGCCTCGGGCAGCAATTCGCGCCGCGCGGCCTCGATCCGGTCCATCAGCGGGCCGGACCATTCCACCCGGCGCTGCATCTGCGGGAACATGTTCCTGTAGATCCCCTCGTAGCGCGCGGCATAGTCCCGGATGCCGCCCGGGGCGTTCAGGTCGATCGTCTCGAACGGCCCCATGAAGGCCCAGCGCAGCGCCAACCCGTCGCGAATGCCGATATCCACGTCCTCGATCGTCGCATAGCCGTCTGCGACCAGGCGAAACGCCTCTTCCAGAAGCGCGCCCTGCATCCGGTTCATCACGAAGCCGTCGAGTTCGCGCTGCATCACGATCGGCGCATGGCCCGCGCTGACCAGGAAGGCGCGGGTGCGCGCGATCACCTCTGCGTCGGTCCAGGGCGCAGGCACGACCTCGGCCGCGGGCACCAGGTAGGGCGGGTTGATCGGATGCACGACAAGGCAGCGATGCCGCCCCTTGAGACCTTCGGTGAAGGCCGAGGGCAGGATCGCCGAGGTCGAACTGGCCAGCACCGCCCCCGCGGGCGCCGCCGCGTCGAGCCGGGCGAAGACCTCGCGCTTCACCTCGACCTTCTCGGGGGTGTTCTCCTGCACATGCTCGGCCCCCTCCAGCGCCGCCTCCAGCTGCGCGCGGTGGCTGATCCGGTCCAGAAGTGCTTCGGGCGTGGAGCCGCCCATCAGGTCATTCGCCTGCAGGTCGGGCAACACGCCCGCGATATAGTCCTTGGCCTTGCCGGCGGCGGCGGGGTCGGCATCCCACAGCACCACCCTGTGGCCCGCACGGGCGTAGCTGATCGCCCAGGCCCGGCCGATGAATCCGCTTCCGATGATCGCGACTTGGGTCATGTTGCCTCACAAGGTTTCGACATTGCCGTCCACGGCCAGCGACTGGCCCGAGATATTCGCCCCCGCCCGCGACAAAAGGAACGCCACCGTGGTGGCGACGTCGTGCTGGGGGACCATGCGGCGCAGCGAGATGCGGTTCAGATAGGTCGCCTCCATCTCGGCATAGCTCACCCCGGTCTGCGCCGCGCGGTCGCGGATCACGCCCTCCATCCGGGGCCCTTCGACGATGCCGGGCAGGATCGCGTTGACGCGGATGTTCGCAGGGCCCAGTTCCTTGGCGAGGCTCTGGGTCAGGCCGATCACCCCGAATTTGGCCGCCGAATAGGGCGTGCGGTAGGCGTAGCCATGCTTGCCGGCGGCCGATGACATGCTGACGATCGCCCCGCCACCCGCGGCCTTCAGCATCGGCACCGCGCGGCGCGCGCACAGGAACTGACCAGTCAGCCCGATGTCGATGCAGCGCCGCCAGGCGGCGGGGTCGAGATCCTCGACCGCGCCGGTGGGCCCGGCGATGCCCGCGTTGTTGATCAGCGCGTCGAGCCCGCCCAGATGCGCCCCGGCGGCGTCGAAGAACGCATCCACCTCGCCCTCGTCCGACACGTCCGCGCGCTGCGCGAGCGCGTCGGGAAAGGCCTTGCGGAACGCGGCCAGCGCACCTTCGTCCACGTCGCAGACCGCAAGCCGCGCGCCATGGGCGGCAAGCTCTGCCGCGATCGCCAGGCCGATGCCGCCCGCCCCCGCCGTCACCACGACCCTCAGGCCCGCAAGGCCTGCGTTCAGATTGCCGGCCACGTCCGCGTCACTCATAATCGTCCTCCCCGGCCCAGATGGCAAAGACCGGCCCCGGCGGCGCCGATCTTGCAGGCCTCCCCCGGCCGCAATATCCCAGCCGCTACAAGAGCACATCTTCGCGGCCGGAACACAAGTCCCGTGGCGCTGCCCGCCGCGCCTTGAATGCGCCGCCGCGCACCCCAGATCGGAACCATCCGACCGATGCCGAAAGGACCGACATGACCACCCCGAACCAAGCCGCGCTCGATTTCCTGCTTTCGAGGCGTTCGCGCCCGATCCAGACGCTGGCGGCCCCGGCCCCGGATCGCGAGGCGCTGGCGCCGATCCTGACCGCGGCGCTGCGCAGCCCCGATCACGGCAAGATCGAGCCCTGGCGGCTGATGGTGCTGCAAGACGGCGCGTTGACCCGGTTGTCGAAGCTGGCAGAAACCCGCGGCAAGGCGCTGGGGCTGGAACCCGAAAAGACCGCCAAGGGGGTCGACATGTTCGCGCAGACGCCGCTTTGTGTCGCGGTGATCGCATCCCCCGAACCCTCGGACAAGGTGCCCGAAATCGAGCAGATCCTGTCGGCGGGCGCGGTCTGTACGGCGCTTCTGAACGCGGCGCTGGCCGCGGGCTGGGGGGCGCACTGGCTGACCCGCTGGGTCAGTCACGACCGTACCTTCGTGGAAGAGGGGCTTGGCCTTGCGCCGCACGAATTCGTCGCGGGCTTGATCCATATCGGCACCGAAACCGCGCCCCCGCCCGAACGCCCGCGCCCCGATCCGGCGCGCAAGGTGGCCTGGGTCGGCGAATGATACTGGGTGATTTCCTGCGCGCGCTGGGCCAGATCGGTGATCCGCGCTTCCGGCGCGTTCTGTGGCTGGGCCTTGGGCTGACGCTGCTGCTGCTGATCGGCATCTATGCCGCGACGCTGGGGGTAATCGCGTTCTTCACGCCGGATGCCGTCACCCTGCCATGGCTGGGCTGGAGCGTGCCGCTGCACATGGCCCTGGGCCTGGGCGCGGGTCTGGTGATGCTGCTGGCCTCGGTCTTTCTGATGGTGCCGGTCTCGGGGGCGTTCTCGGGGCTGTTCCTGGATCAGGTCGCGGCGGCGGTCGAGGCGCGCCACTACCCCGCGCTGCCGCCCCCGCCGCCGCTGCCCTGGTCAGAGATGCTGGTCGACGGGCTGGCCTTTTTCGCACTGACCGCGGTGGCGAACCTGCTGGCACTGGGGCTGGGGCTGTTCGCGGGGCCGCTGGCGCCGCTGCTGTTCCTGGCGGTGAACGGCTTCGTGCTGGGCCAGGGGTTCTTTCAGCTGGCCGCGATGCGGCGGCTGGGGCGCCGGGGCGCGGGGGCGCTGCGGCGCCGACATCTGGGCCAGATCTGGCTGGCCGGGGTGCTGATGGCACTGCCGCTGTGGGTGCCGATCGTGAACCTGCTGGTGCCGATCCTGGGCGCGGCCACCTTCACCCATATGTTCCACCGCCTCAGTGGCCTGCGCCCGGCCCGAAGCGCTTGACGATATCCAGATCGTCAAGCGTCACCACCCCCGAGGTGATCACCCAGGCCACCGCCGCCCAGATCACCACCGCGACCAGCGTGGTGACGCGCAACTTGCGCTTCATGTCGAAGCTTTTCGGGGCCGAGGCCGGGGTGCCGGGGGTGATCTCTCCCGCGTCATCCTGGGTGTGGGGGCGGATCTGAACCGCGACCAGGAACACCACCACCCAGATCAGCGCAAAGACCAGAACCCCCGAGGCCAGATCCATCAGACCTGTTCCAGCTCTATCAGGCAGCCGTTGAAATCCTTGGGGTGCAGGAACAGCACCGGCTTGCCATGGGCGCCGATCTTCGGCTCGGCGCCGCCCAGCACGCGCGCGCCCTCGGCCTGCAACTTGTCGCGCGCGGCAAGGATGTCCTCGACCTCGAAACACATGTGATGGATGCCGCCCGAGGGGTTCTTGTCCAGGAACCCCTTGATCGGGCTGTCCTCGCCCAACGGATGGAGCAGTTCGATCTTGGTGTTGGGCAGTTCGATGAACACCACCGTCACGCCGTGGTCGGGTTCGTCCTGCGGCGCGCCGACCCTGGCGCCCAGCGTATCGCGGTACTGGGCGCTGGCGGCGGCAAGGTCGGGCACGGCGATGGCGACGTGATTGAGGCGGCCGATCATGGGCTACTCCTGAAGCTGGATCATCGCGGTTATCCCCCGGTAGCGCCCCGCGGCGCAAGGGTCTTGGGCGGCATCGTTTACCGACGGTTAGGGTAAATCGGGCTTTGATGCGAGTCGCGGGATGGCGCGCCGCCCCGGTCCGCCCGCTCCATCGGCACAGGAGGTCATCATGCCAGAGGTCAAACTTGAACGTTCCCCCATCCCATCCGCCCCCACGCCGGAGCGGCCGCTACAGGGCTTGACGGTCCTGCTTGTCGAGGACAGCCGCTTCGCCTCCGAGGCGCTGCGCCTGATGTGCCTGCGCTCGGGCGCGCGCCTGCGCCGCGCCGATTGCCTGGCCGCCGCCTGGCGCCATCTGCGCACCTATCGCCCCGATGCACTGATCGTCGACCTCGGCCTGCCGGACGGTCCCGGGACCGGGCTGATCGCAAGCCTCGTGGACGGGCCGCTGCGTCCCGCGGTGGTGCTGGCGATCAGCGGGGAAGCCGGGCGCGGCCCCGCAGCGCTGGAGGCCGGCGCGGACGGCTTCGTCGAAAAACCGTTGCAATCGCTTGCCGCGTTCCAGTCGCTGATCCTGCGCCATCTGCCCGAGGGACAGCGCGCCGGGGTGCCGGTCGCGGTACCGGTCACCGACGCGATGATCGAGCCGGACCCGATCGCGCTGCGCGACGATCTGCAGTTCGCCGCCGAGATGCTGGCGCAGGAACCGGACGGCCCGACCCGGGCCTATCTGGCGAACTTCCTGGGTGGCATCGCACGCACCGCGCATGATCCGGCGCTGGCGCGCGCCGTCGAAGGCATCGAGGAACAGGTGCGTGGCTACGATTCCGGCCTTGGCGTCGAACCGCTGGAGCGTCTGTCGCGGCTGGTGCGACGGCGGCTGAATCGGGTGGCGAAGGGCCCCCTGGGTGCCGACGCGGCCGATCACGTCGCGTAAGGGACTCTTCGCGAGCCTGCGGCGAGGGTTTTCGGACCAGAAAGAAGATAGGCAGAACGGGAAGGTCAGCCCTTGACGACAAGCGGCGTGCCTGGGGGAAGGCTGCGCGCCAGCCAAAGCAGATCCTGCGGCGCGAAGGCCACGCAACCCGCCGTCGGGTAGCGCGGCTTGCGCCAGCGGTGAACGAAAATGGCCGACCCACGGCCCGGCGTGGCGCGGGGATAGTTCCAGCCGGTCACGAAGACCAGATCGTACAGCGGGTCGGGTCGGCGCAGCGATTCGTGGCTATGGGGATGCGGCGCGCGGACGAGGTGATTGTAGGCCGGGTCGGCGGGATCGTCCGACCACAGATCGAACGGCCCGATCGGTCGGGCCCAGCCGGGCAAGATGCTGGCGGGGATCCGATCGGGGCGGAACATCAGGCCCAAGATCAAGTGCGAGCCGATCGGCGTGGCGCCGTCGCCTTCGCGCTTCGTGCGGGTCAGCCCGCCGCGGCCGATCGCGCAGGGCAGCCAACGGCCCCGAAAGCGCGCACCCCAACGGGTGACGACCAGCGCCTGCGTCACAACAGATGCCCCGATTTTTCCGCCTTGGTGGCCAGATAGGCGGCATTCTCGGGCGTCTGGCCAACTTTGAGCGGCACCCGTTGGACCACCTCGATCCCCATCTGCCCCATCATCCGCACCTTGCGCGGGTTGTTGGTCATCAGCCGGATCCGGCCCACGCCCATTTCGCGCAAGATGCCGGCACCGATGCGGAAATCACGCTCGTCATCCTCGAATCCCAGGCGGTGGTTGGCCTCGACCGTGTCAAAGCCCTGATCCTGCAGCGAATAGGCCCGCATCTTGTTGGCCAGGCCGATCCCACGCCCTTCCTGGTTGAGGTAAAGCAAGATGCCCGCACCCTGCGTCCCCATCTGGGCCAAAGCGGCGCGAAGTTGCGGCCCGCAATCGCATTTCAGGCTGCCCAGCACATCGCCGGTGAAACAGGCCGAATGCAGCCGCACCAGCACCGGCTGGGCGCGATCGGGGCGACCGATCTCGATCGCATAGTGTTCCTCGCCTCCGTCATCGGGGCGGAAGATATGGACACGCCCCGCGGCCGAGGCCTGCATCGGCAGACGCGCCGAGACGACGGGATGCAGCGGCGCGGCGCGGAAAAGCTCGGCCTCGGCGGCTTCCAGCGCGATCAGGGTCAGCCCGTCCCGCCCCGCCAGCGCCGCGCCATCCGCGACCGGCAAAACCACCGCTGCGGGCAGCAGATGCGCCGATTTCACCAGCGTCAGTGCTGCGCGATGCAGATCGGCCGAGCCGTCGCGCCGGGTGATCAAGGGCCCTTTCATCGGCGTTTTCAGATCGTCGGCCGGGTCGGCGACTGCGCGAAGCCAGCCAAGCCCCACGTCCGGCGGCACCACGATCCGCGCCAGATCGCCGTCATAGGCCCGCGCCTTCAGCGTCTCAGCCCGCCACTGGGTAACCGCAAGGACCAGTTCCTCGCCCATCACCCGCAGCTGCGCCAGGCGGCCGGCGTCCAGCGTTTCGGCCGCCACCGCGACCGCGGCACGGCCCATGTGGCTCAACACGATAGGGACGCCGAGGCGCAAATCCGCCCGGGCGCGGGCCAGTTGCTCGACAATGGTTGGACGAAGGCTCATTTCAGGTTCCGGAAGCGGGCTGTAACCTTATCTAGGCCGCCCGGTCGGAAATTGAAACATTTGCCGTGAAAGCGACACGTCCGCGTGAACCCGGTCCGCAGTAACTTGCCGTCGGGCCTGGGCTCCCGCATCTGTTCGGCAATCAAGGAGGATATGACGATGGGAAACCTCAAGAAAATCCTGCTCGTCGATGATGACGACGACTTGCGCGAAGCGCTCAGCGAACAATTGGTGATGACCGAAGATTTCGACGTTTTCGAGGCGGCGAACGGTCACGACGCGACCGATCAGGTCAAGGCCGGTCACTACGATCTGGTGAT
The DNA here is from genome assembly GCF_900106675.1 of Allgaiera indica. Classification (GTDB taxonomy): domain Bacteria; phylum Pseudomonadota; class Alphaproteobacteria; order Rhodobacterales; family Rhodobacteraceae; genus Acidimangrovimonas; species Acidimangrovimonas indica. Next base: position 161,279 of record NZ_FNOB01000009.1, on the reverse strand, counting down.
CCTGGACGTCGGCCTGCCCGACACCGACGGGCGAGAACTGTGCCGCCGGATGCGCAAGCAGGGCGTAAAATGCCCTGTCCTGATGCTGACCGGCCACGACACCGACGCCGATACCATCCTGGGCCTCGACGCGGGCGCCAATGATTATGTCGCCAAGCCCTTCAAGTTTCCGGTCCTTCTGGCCCGCATCCGCGCCCAGCTGCGCCAGCACGAACAATCCGAGGACGCCGTGTTCCAGTTGGGGCCCTATACGTTCCGTCCTGCCCAGAAGATGCTGGTCGACGAGAAGGACAAGAAGATCCGCCTGACGGAAAAAGAGACGAACATTCTCAAGTTTCTTTACCGCGCCACCGAAGGTGTGGTGCCGCGCGACGTGCTGCTGCACGAGGTCTGGGGTTACAACGCGGGCGTCACCACCCACACGCTTGAAACCCACATCTACCGCCTGCGCCAGAAGATCGAGCCCGATCCTTCGAATGCGCGCCTTCTCGTGACGGAATCCGGCGGATATCGGCTTGTCGCCTGAACTGCCCTATTCCTGCCAGAATTGAAGACTATATTGCCTTTGGGCGCTGAATTGTTTCCTGCGCCAAAGCTTCCCTCACCGTGCGGGGTCATGCACGGTATCCTCCCTGTTGGACTTGGCCCGGGCATTGCCCGGGTCTTTTTTTGGCATGATTGGCTCACGGTGGCGTTGTTGCGCAATTCAGGTCGCGTTGTTGCGGAAGTCACCTTGGAGACGAGCCTCCCCCTTCCCCCGGTAGCCTTAGACGATGCGTTCGATTTCGACTTGGCTGAGAGAATTGAAGCGGTTCATGAATGAGCCCTGCCGCGCCACCGGTCCGAGCGCCAGTGGCGAATGATGCGGGTCTGGATTTCGGCGGTCTGGCGGTCCGGGTCTCGTGAGGCGATCCTCTCTCCGAAGGACTTGAGGCCGAGCCGGTGAACGCCACCGGTTCGAGAGAACCGGCGAGGGCATCTTCGCCTCGATCCGACTTCGGACATGATAACCCGACCAGCGCTTCCAGATCGCGCGCCCAAGTTGTCGGGTGGCGCGCAGAATGTCATTGCGGGGCGAGGAATTGTCCGCCATTGGTCCGAGGGCAATGCCGAGCGCGGCAGGGCAGTCCTCCTTCCAGAAGCGCCCATTCTTGCGGATGGGAATGATCGCCGTGCCACCCCGCGCAAGGATCGCAGTGTGGCAGCGGCGGGTGTCGAAGACCCCATCGCCGGTCACGGTGCCGATCTCCTGATCCGGCGGGATCTGGTCCAGCAGGTCCGGCAGGACGGGGCTGTCGCCCTCGCGGCTTGACGTGAATTCCACGGCCAGGTGTCGCCGGAGCCCGTGTCCATCGCTAAATGGACCTTGCGGTATTGGCGTCTGCGATGCGCGCCGTGCTTGCGGGCCAGCCATTCACCATCCCCCAGGAACTTGATCCCCGTGCCGGCGACCAACAGGTTGAGGGGACCTGCCGCCCGGCGGCTCGAGATCTCGACAGTGATGGTCTTTTGCCTGCGGCTCAGGGTGGAGAAGTCGGGGACAGGCCCATCCAGCCCCGCCATCTGCAGGATGCTGGACACCATCCCTTCTCGCCATGGTCACTCGGACCAATGGCGCGGCAATGGCTCACTGTAGGATTTCCAGTTCGTCGTGCGGTAGCGGGCAGGATCAGGCTTGCGCATGCCCGCCCTCTTAACCTACCGGATTCGCGGTGTGAATCCTTCCAGAGCTGACTTCTGCAACAACGCCCGACAAGGCGTGCGCACGCGAAATCGCCGTTTTGCGCACTCTTATGCCTCATTGGCAATAAATAATAAATGGCGATCCCGGGAGGACTCGAACCCCCAACATCCTGATTAGAAGGTCGCTGTCCTACGTCCCCAACCGCTTGTAACGTAAGCAGTTTTCGACACGATTTTCCTCACTATGCAATTGCTATGCAATTGGCGACCCCGGAAGGAATCGAACCCTCAACCTGCCGCTTAGAAGGCGGCTGCTCTATCCAGTTGAGCTACGGGGCCTGCAGCACGTCGTCTAAACGCGGCAGCGCGGTCGCGCAAGGGCGCTGCTGAGTAGCAGCGCCCGCACGCTTTCTAGACCTTGGGTGAAGTCCACCACCGCCCTTCCATGAAGATATACACCCGCCCGCAGTGCTTGAAGCGGACGTAGCTGTACTCGTCGAGGCCGCGACTGATCAGACGGAGCCGGTCACGCATCTTCCGGGTCATGCCGAGGCCTCCAACACATTGCCACCGCATGATTCTGCCCCAAGTTTCCTGAACGCAGCCAGTGCGTCACTGATGCAGGCGTGCAAGGCTTCCAGTTCAGAGCGGATGTGTGGATCGTGGACGACATACTTGAGGACGCGAGTTTCATCCTTCTCGCGCATGTCGATGGTGTGGTTCCGTACCATCAGCATCACGTTGCGGTTGGCGAAGCAGTGCACCGGATCAGTCGTGAGGATCGAAGTTACGAGTTCGGTAGTCATGAGGTAGTGCTCCTATAATGCCAGCAGAACGCCAGTGCGTTGCCGCCGTGGTTTCGCCTCTTTGGCGTGCCACTTTCTTCCTTAAGGAGATCGCGAATGTGCATGAGCCCGGAGGATGAATTGCTCAACTTGACAGACGAAGAAGAAGGCGACGCCTACGCGGCGTGGGCGATTCTCGCGACGCACCTCGACGTACTTCCGGATGATGCGCGGCGGTACTTCGAGAGGCTCTGCGCCAAGATCGACGAGTTCGATCCGCGCGAAGACGTCGAGGTGGCGCTGACGAACGATCTCGCGACGCCCGTGATCCGGTCGAAGGCACGAAAGGCGCTCGGTAAGAAGTCACCCCACGACTACGCTCACGTCTTCGACTGGGTGACTGCCTGGATGAAAACGGAAGGCGTGGGTATCGAGAAGGCCTTTTGGGACTACATCGAGGTCCATGACTTGCAACCTGATCAGTTCGACACGATTAAGTTTGCCTACCACAAGGTTCGCCGCGTCCGCCTTGCGAGCATGTAGGGGCCTGCCTGTTTAAACGCCCAAGACCCGGTGAGCCCCCGCGCTCTCGTCGCGCTCGTTGTCGATGGCCCTGCCGTCGCCAAGGGAGCGCCACGAGAGACGCGGCCAGCTAGGCAAGCGCCGGGCAACCGACGGTAAGTCTCTATCCGCGTGCCCGCTGACATTCATGCCGCCTACTGCGGGCGCCGCGCGCGTCTGCCACTATTCTCGCTAATGCGCTACCGGAAAGCCGAGCAAAGCAAGGGTGGGAATGGCTTTCTGGCCGGCCTGATCCGCAGACTATCTCCGCCATATTTTCGATACATTTTTTAAATCTACACCACAAATGTTGACCAATGGAAAAATATGTGAGACATAGTTCTCCCACATTATGGGAATGGGCGATGGAAGACGACCGAAAGCGAATCAAGTTCAAGGAGCTTGCCGAGAAGCGGACCAACAAGGCGCTGGAAGCGATCCGGCTGATCGGCAACCTGTCGAACCGGCAAAACTACCGCTACGAGGACCAAGAGGCGCGTAAGATCGTGAAGGCGCTCCGGGAAGCCGTTTCGGAGATTGAAGGGAAGTTCAACCAATCATCCAGCCGCAACGGCGGCGAGTTCAAACTCTAGTGGAGTCAACCGGTGAGCCACATCAAGCAGATTACCCCGATTACGATCCGCGACATTGATTTCACTGTCGCCCGTCAAATCGAGCAATGCCCAAAGACCATGATGCTTCGAGAGCTTGTGATGAACGCTTTGGAGGCCGCTTCACGCGGCCAAGAGCGGCGGCGGATCGTTGAGATCAAAGGCAAGACGGTCGATGAATGCGGTGACGCCCGAAAACTGGCTATCTGGAACACCGGTCCGGGCCTCAGCAGCGCTGAACTGGATCATATCTGCGACCTTGCCGCATCTCTCGGGAAAGATATGGCCCTCGAGGGCAACTTCGGAATGGGCGCAAAGGTTGCCTCGCTTCCCTCCAACACGCTCGGAATGCGGTATCGCTCCTGCCGCGACGGCGCTGTTAGCCAAGTCATTCTCGGCAAGCGAGAAGGCATCTATGGCAAGGTGTGGGTGCCTGTCGAAGACGCATTCGAAGAGGTGGTCGATGTTACGGACGCGGTAGCAGCCGAGGCTGAATACTCTCTTTCCGAGGACTGGACTGAAGTTATCCTGTACGGCAACCGGCCCGATCAGGACACCGTTGCCGATCCCTATGATGGCGACCCGAAACAAGACCGGCAGTGGATCACTACCTATTTGTATCATCGCTTCTATGGCCTGCCGGAAGGTGTTGAACTCTACCTTCATGAGGGGACTCATCCCCGGGACGGTAGACGGCAGTTCAAAACTATCCCCGACCGACTGGAAACATTCGGACAAGCGGAGACCGTCGATGTCGGTGATGGCATCCGCGTTCACTATTACTATGATCCTCCCTACCAAGACAGCTCGCACAACAGGTCGATTTCAGGGTCGCTGACTTCTTCGGTCAGCACGGCTGGAATCGTCTTTCGGGGTGAATTGTATGATGTCCGAAAGGCTCGCAAATGGGCCGCGGACGCTCCCGCCTTCGGAATCCCGTTCGGGGCAAAGCATATTTCGATCCACGTCGAACTTCCGATGAACTTTCCCGTTCGGCATGAACCCTATCGACGGTTCGTCCAGCTTTCGACTGGGGATCAGCGACAGTTGATGGTCGACGACTTTGCAGAGCTTGTTTTCCAGAACCGTCCCGCCTGGCTCGTGGAGATCATCAACTCGCTGGCGCCGAAACCGTCGGCATCAACTGATGACCTACGCAAAGAGTTGCAGGACCTGCTCAACGAACTCCGCGTCAAGGCAAAGAGTCCGCGCCTCACCAACACCGGTGCGGAACCGGTTGATGAAGGCGGTGCCCGAGGTGCCTCGCCCCGCCATGAAGGAACGGCGAAGAGTTCCGACGGTCAAGCCCCCACGACGCCGACCGAATTGATCTTCAACCCGACCGGCGCAAAGCGGGCAAACATCTCCAAGAACCTAGAACACGCCCCAGAGATCATTCCGCTCCGGGATGAGGACGAGGTTGCGGAGAAGGGGTTCTCCGGCAAGGCCGCCAAATATGTCCGGGAGAGCAATATCCTCTTCGTGAACATGACCTACTCGGCCGTTTCAGCCGCGCAGGAGCATTTGGAAGTCCGGTATGCCACATACGAAGATCCGCAGATTGTTCGTGAACTGGCGCGCCAGTGGGCCGAGCGCATTGTGATGGCGCGTGTCGGCTATGCGGTCGTCTATGCCCAGTCGAAGCAGTTGATCCGGGAATGGACACCTGACGACGTGCGCAAGGCGCTGGAGCCTGAAAGCCTTAGCCTTGCCGCTGATGGGTGGCGGGACGCAGCCAGCAGCGCATACCACAGCATATCGCGTCGCCTCGGTATTTCGATGGCCCGGAAAGATGAGGGTGATGCGCTGGCGGAGATCAGCGGCGTGATCATGCAGTCCGGTTAGCGCCAATCGACTTTCAACTCGTCGTCGTAGTCGAGCGGCATGACCATCATAACCTCATGGCCGGGGAAAAGTCGTCCTGTCTTGCTCCTTGAGGCGTCGTAGCCAATGGTCCCATCGTCCATCAGCATCTCGAATTGGGAGCGAGGCCCCTTCTCGATTAATCCCAGAACGTATTGAAAAAAGAAGTGCACATCGTGGTAGCGGCTTAGGACTCCCGGAATGTCGAAAACCGACTCCTTCTTTCTGAACAGTTCGAGGATCGGATCAGCACCTTTCTCGAAAAGCGGCGTGAACTTGTCGAAGTAAACGGTCTCGATCCCATCTTTCGTAGGGTCGATATTTCCATGCAGGTGATGATTGCGCCGATCCATGACACGTTTAAACGCCTTGTATTCCTCGCAGTCAGGATCGACGCCGCTGGTGAAGTGATTGCATTTAAGGTGCAAATCGAAGACCCGCGTATCAATCTGCTGGCGGATATATTGGTCATAATGGCGCTGATTGCGCTTCAGCTCGTCCTTGCGCATCATGAAGATAACGAGATTGATGAAAGCCTCGGCCAGAACAGGTGTTATCAAATCAAGGGACAGCGACGCGCTGAACACGCGATCTGCACGCTGCCCCATCTGCTTCACCTGTCGGTAGTATCGCTTGATACCTGCCTCCGACGTGCGCTTGTGAGGCGTAAAGTCGGGCTCGTCTGCCTCATCGGTCAGCACATCGTGGAATCCAGCGCAGGCGTCTGCGATCATCGCGAAGCGGTTCGACACAATTGTCCATTTTTCGAGTGTCGCCCCAACCTTGGCCATGTCTGCGCCGCACCGCGCGAAGTCCCCTTTTAGCGCCTTGGCAAACAGAACCCAGTCCTTGGGTTTCATTACCTTTCCGTCAATCTGCACATGAACATCGCGATTACCTCCTTGTATCCAGATCATGGTCGGCCCTGCCTTTATCAGGTAGTCCCAATGGATCAGATTGTCGCTGTCATGCTGCTTCTTGACAAAGGTCTGAAAACCATAGGGCGGGCCAAATCGTGCGGTGAGATATTTGTAGACAGCGAGTGGCGAAAGATGTTTCCGAAAGACAAGGATGCTGCCGGTTGGCTTTCCCGTCGTCGCCTTTGGGCGGTTTTTCAGATAGTCGCGCATCTCGCCCGGCGCTGGCTTCTCCCACTTCTCGGGCGTGAAAATCATTGCAAACCACCTCGCCTTTTTCATCAAGTTAGCGCCGATGAGCACCGATGGCGAGCAGGCGGCATTGTAGCCAGCAGGCACCATGGTAGGGGAATACACCGAGGCGCCCGGCGCTCGCCCGTTTTTCGGGGGTCTCTCGCGGCGCTCAACCCCAGTAGGTGCGTAGTTGGCTGCTCGTGATGATCTGCGCCTTTCGGCTTCACCTCACCAAAACCCCCGCAGCCGCGTCTCCCCGATATGCGCGCCGACCGTCCGGTGATCGGACAGCCAGTAGGCCATGGCAGCGGCCATTGCGATGTCCGCGTGCCCGAAGGCCGTGCCGCCCTCGATCCGCATCCGCCCGGCCTCGGTGATCGAGGTGTCGAAGGATTCGAGTTCCGCCCGCAGGTCATCGCGCATCGGGAAGTTGCCGATCTTCAGGTCGCCGACGTGCATCGCCGAGTTGATGGTGGACAGCAGGCGGTTCTTGCCCACGTTGTTGAACGTAGTGCCACGCTCGCGCGTCTCCCCCTCGTTCTCGCCCCCGACGATCTGCATCCGGGTGTGCTGCACGTTCTTCGTGTTCAGCAGGTCGCAGAAGGCGCGACCGGGGCCACCGGCATCGACGACGAGGTGTGCCCGGCCCGTGATCGAGGCGTCGAGCATCAGGTTGCGCGTGACGATGGCAAGCTGGGTATAGGACATCTGCGGCACCCTCTCCGCCCGAACGATCTCGCGGCGGCGCGGCGACAGTTCCTGCCGTCCGTTCTCGTCGTAGAACGGCACGCGCTCGTCGAGGATGATCGCGAAGGCGTTCTGGTCGATGCTCTGCGCGATGTCGAGGCCGACGAGGAAGCGGCGGTAGCCCGGCTTGATGACGATGGCGGGGTCCGAGTTCGGCAGGATCAGCGCCTCGCCGCGCGTGACGATGTTAGAGTCCAGCATAGATGTCTCCCAAGGCAAGGGCTGGGGTGTCCGTGTAGGCGTTCGAGATGGTCTCGGGGTCAAAGAACGGGGTGCCGCGGCCCATCCACGACAGGCCGTGCTCGACCTTGAATTCCAGCGGCGACATGTTGCGGCGCGCCCGCTCGACCGTCTTCGCCATGCGCGGCAGATCGAGGGAGCAGGCGCGGATGCGCTCGACCTCGGGAAAGTCGTCGAGGTTCGACCACATGTCATAGGCGCGGCCCGACTTGCCGCCGGGCGTCGTGATCAGGATCGTCTTCGCGTCATCCTCGGCAATCGCGAGGGTCGAGCCGAACACCTTGTCCGGGATGAACGCGGCCTCGTCGTAGATCAACGCGCCGCGCTTAATGCCGTGCCCCCGGGCACTCGTCCCCTCCTGGCCTGCGGGCATGCAGCGCGCGACCGACCCGTTTTCGAGGTGGAGTTCGAGCAGCGTGCGGCGCTTGTCCGCGATGGGCAGGCCGATAAGATCCCAAGTGAAGGCGATCTTGGCGAAAAGAAGCTGGGACTGCGCGAGCGACGGGCAGATGATGATTACCTCGTGGCGCGGCTGCGCGAGTTCCTGCGCGGCCATCACGCCGACCGTGGTCGATTTGCCGATCCGCCGCGAGGCGAGCACCATAATGGTGTCCGAGGTCGAGGTCAGAAGCTGGCGCTGCCATGCGTCAGGCTCCCCCTCGACGACACGGGCGAGCAGTTTCGTCGGATCGAGGCGTTCGTCGAGCGTCCGCAGGAAGAGGGCAACGTCACGCGACATCCAAGGTGATCCGTTTCGCCTGCATGATCTCGCGGAAGCGCAGGCCAGCCGCCGGGTTCTCGGTGAAGAGCAGGAACAGCGCGTCGAGCAGCGGGGCGGCATCCGGGTGCTCGTTGAGCGATACCATGACGGTCGTCTTGTCCTTGAGCAGCGAGTACGTTTTCAGCATCGCCTCGTGGGTCTTGGTCTGGTCTCGGAGCAATTGCGCGAGGCCGGGCAACAGGTCTTCGAGGTCGCGCCCCTCCTCCTCGACCTTGGCCTTGAGCGCGCGGTAGAGCGCCTTCTGCTCGTTGATGATCCCGAGGATGCCCTTCGACACGTCGTCCTGCGCCTCGTTGATCACGCTGTCCACGGCCCGCCGTTCCGTCAGCGTGGCCTCCGCGCGCACCACCTTCTCGACCTCGGGCGTGATGTAGTTCTTGCGGAAGGTCGCAAGGGTCTCGATGTCCACGGCGCAGCGCTTCGCGATGTCCGCGAACTGACGGCGGCGGAGGACGCAATCCACCACCACCTCAGCCACGTCGGGACGCAGCCGGATCACCGACTTCCGCCCGGGACCGGGCGGAGGCGCGGGGATCGCGGCTTTGATGCGCTCGAAGTTCATAGGGCGAGACCCCGCAGCGCGAGGAACTCTTGGAGGGGCTGCATGATCCCGCCCGCGCCGAGGTGCTTGCGCAGCCACCGCATGTCCGTCCGATAGGCCCGATTCTGTTCCGCGCGCACGAGGACATTCGGTTCGCGGTCCTTGTGGCCGATGCAGTCGAGCAGGATCATCGTCAGCAGGGTGATCCTGACGCGGTCGGACAGGCCGACCTCCTTGCGGTCGAGATAGGGCACCGCGCGCTCGTCCACGGCGATGCGGTCACAGGCGATGCCCCTTGCGCCGAGGACCGTGAAGGCCGCGACGAGGCGGGCATCGCACTTCGCCTGATCCTTAGTCATTGACGATCTCCACCGTGGTGCCGGTCTTCTCGGCCTGCGCCTTCGCGCGGCGGTAGAGCTGCGGGTCGCGCGCCTGCACGCGGGTCAGCCGGATCGGATCGGGCGTCAGGGCCGCGTTGATGTCGGCAGGGTTGGACCGCTGGCTCAGCAGCGCGCGGAACTGGTCGGCCTCGCCCTTGTCCTTCGTGGCCTGCTCGGCGGCTGCGCGCTTCTGGTCCTTGATCTCGTCGAGCATCTTCTGGCTCGCCTGTTTCAGGCCGCCGATCTGCTCTTCGATCTTCTCTGCAAGCGAGGCCTGCATGGCTTCGAGCAGCTTGGGGGTTGCCTTCTCGATGAACTGCGCCATCAGGCGGTCGTTATTGTCGTCGTCGGACATGTGCGTCTCCTTGGGTAAAAAATGAGGCGGGCCTGCACGGGACCCGCCTCTCGTTTCCAAAGGAGAAGCACGCACCCCCAGTCCGCATAACGACAATCGGTGCCAGCGCGGGATCCGCTCAACCGGGGAAAGAAGGTGTCGCTGACCTAAAGAAGGTGACGCTCACGCAGCCGTCGCAGGCAGGCGGAACAGCTTGCCGTCGCGCTCGGCCTCTAGGATGTCGAGCGCCCGGCTGATCGCGTCGGGCGCGTGGTCGCCGTCGAGCGCGAAGAACAACTCGCGGGCCGTCTTCGGGCCGGTCGCAAGTTCCGCGATGACCTTCTCGACGCAGGCCGCGAGCGCGGTCTTCGGGCCGCGAACCTGACGGTTCAGCACGGCGTCAACATGGTGGCGGTTGGCCTCGACGGTGGCCGCTGTCTCGGCATCGCGGCGGCGCGCCTTGATCGCGTCAGACGCCGCCCGCAGCCGTCGCGCATGACGGGCATCGACGGCATTCCGGTATGTCCGTGCCCGCGTGTCGCTCTCGGCCTTCAGACGCGCCCAGAGCGCCCGTGCCGTATCGACGCCCTCGGGCACCTTCATGACGCGGCCATGGGGCAGCATGGGCGTGGCCTCGCCGTCGAGCCAGGAGATCACCGTGCGGCGCACCATGCCCGGGTCGATGCCGACCTCAAGGCACAGCGCCTCGCGCGACTGCGCCCATGAACCCGTCTCGTCTGTCAGGAAGGCCAGCGCCTCACGGCGTGCAGCCTCCTCGCTCGGCGCACCCACGATCACTGTGACGAAGAGATCGCGGACGGCCTGTGCGATGACGGCGGCAATCAGGGCACGCTCGGGCGAGGCGGTCGGGTCGCCACCGAACATGGGTCAGTTCGATTTGACGAGGGAGACAGGCAGGGTCAGGTCGCCGCCTTCCTCCTCCACCATGTCCTTCTCGTCGGCCCACGACCGATCCGACCGCGCGATCTCACCCTTCTGCAGGTTCTCGTAGAGGGTCGCGCGCGAGATCATGCCGCTCTGCCACAGCTTCAGTTGCGCCTCGACCATCTTCGGGTCCATGGCGATCTCGATGAAGTCGCGCGACAGGTTTACCGACGCCTCGTCCGCAGGCGCGCCGACCCATTCGGCCGCGAGGTGCAGCAGCCGGTTCAGCGCGGCCTCGACCGAGACGACGACGCCGTGCAGCAGCGCGAGTTCCGACCGCGTGCGCTGGGTCGCCGTGTCGATGGTCTCGTTGCGGTTCATGGTGACGGACAACATGCGCGCGCCGAGCGTCGCCATCGTGTCCACCTTCTCCTGCATCAGCTCCTTCTGCGCCGCGACACCCGCGCCCGTGAACTCGAGCATTCCGACCTGACAGCCCTCGGGCAGCGTCCACACTGTGCCCGAACCGATGGTCGAGGGCACGCGGTCTTCCGGGATACTGCCCGAGATCCACGGAGTCGGGCTGGCCGTCAGGAAGATCGCATGTTCGCGGTCGCAGGAATTCTTGAAGTGCGAGAGCGCGACCTGACAGAGCGCGAGGAAGGGCGGCGTGACATTCTCGGGCCGCAGCCCCTCCTGCGAGACGAGCAGGAACGGGATGTAGTTCAGCGCCCGCCCGTTCACGGTCGGGATCACCTCGTCGCCGACATCTTCGCGGCGCTGATGCTGGTCGCGGATGAAGCGGCGGAACTTGTAGATCGAGTCGTCGAGGATCAGTTCGTAATAGACGGCGGCCTCCTCCCACGTCTCGTCCGAGGCGAGCCAGACGCGCGTCAGCACCTTTCGCCCGTCCACATAGGCCGTGTCGAAGTCCTCGATCGCTTCGGCCTTGAACGTCGCGATATGGGGCACCGTGTTCGCCGTCGCGCCGGTCGCCGGGAAGTCGAGCAGCACGCCGTAGCGCCCCATCGCCATCACCTCGCGCACCATGTCTTCGATCAGCACGGACATCGGGGCGTTCTCGTCGGTCGCGTTCAGGCGCATCGGTTCGAGGCGGGCGGGCAACTTGATCACGGGGTCTTTGCGCAGCGCGAGACCCGTCAGCGCGCGGAGGGTCATCGCGGGGGCGCCGTAGAAGCAACCCCGGTCGAGATAGTGGACGTAGTTGCCCGGGGTCATGCCTTCGGGCTTTGGGGTGTAGAGTTGGCCCGACGCCTTCACGGCATCTTCGCCTTCGAGGCAGTTGCGGATCAGACCGTATTGCTCATGCAGGCGGTCGAAGGGGATCATGGCGGTGGCTCCTGTCTGGGGTCGGGCGGTGGACCAGTCAGGATCATGCACGCGCCCACCGCCCGGAACTCCCCGCGTGCACCGTCACAATGCGGTGGAACCAAGGGCGAACAAACCGGAGAGGAAGGTAATCGGGCCGGAGAAGAAGGTGTTGCTGGGCCGGGGAAAGGTTTGGATGGTTTGAGAAATTTCCGAAGGTGGGACCGGGGGGCCAGCAGCAGAACAGGGGGTCCCTTCGACGGGCGCCGCCGGGTGCTACCTGAGGCCCACAGCGCCGCGTCAGAGACGGTCGGCATGGTCAACGGGTATGGGCGGTAGGGCCGATGCCTGAGACGCCCGCGTCTCGCCTAGCTGGCTGGGTCTGTGGGCGCGCGCTCTACTTGGCGGAGCGTGCCCCACCTTGTGGCAGATATTCAGCAGGCCAGTATGTCACCATTGTTGACGTATTTCAGCATACCTGAACGCGGTGGATCAGCGAATGCTCAATCAGACGCGCTCGGGCAGCAACCTTTTGATATTGCTTAAAGATAGATCGCCATGCAATCAGAACGATGCAATCATCAAGCCGAAACTGTGCGCTCAGGTGGAGAGAGGCGGGCGAGATCGGGAGTTCTGTGCACGAATGGCGTCAAGACGCGACTCCGGCGACGCACACTACGCAAACATCATCACTCCCAAAATTACTTACGCGAAACTATTGTATGGATGGATGTAACATTTCGTGAGCGCGATCCATCCATCCAATAAAAAACGCACGAGAGTTTCCCCTCGCGCGCCTTTTGCGTAGTGTGCGTCGCTATTGGCGCAGCTTAGACTATCCCAGCATCTCTCGCCCGTGCGTCTGCGTACTGCTTCGCGATCTCGAACACATCGTCCGCCGAGACCTCGATCTCCCACATCTTCTCGAAGACGAATTCTCGATCCGCTCCACGCGTCACGACCCAGCCCGTCGATTTTGCGAGCAGCGACAGGCACTCGGAAATCCGTGACCCCATCACGCGGGCGTTCGTCGGGATATCCGCAGCAGCGACAGGTATTGGTGCCTCTCGCAGTGTGTCCTTCAGTTCCATCAGCAGGCGACCCGCCGTGTCGCGGTGCTTCGACCCCACGCCCTTGTCGAACCCCCGCAGGTAATGAGCGAGAAACTGGTAAACGCTGTCCGCCTCACTCGACTCCAGAGCGATGGACATCCGCATCATCTCATACTGCGTCATGAACCACCCCTCCTCTCGTCCCAGCAGGCGCGCGATGCACTCCCCGACCCGCGTGAACACGCCGAAGCGCGCCGTTGTCTGCTCGATTCCGTGAACGTCGCGCAGCACGCGGGAAACGAGATCGAACAGCGCGCCGCGATACCTCGGCAGCATCTCACGACGCCGAGAAATGAACTCCTCCTCGTCGATGTAGGCCTTCGGTTTCGTCAAGGTGATGCGGATGATCCGCTCGATCAGATCTTGCTTGTAGAAGGTAGGATCAACCCCAGCGACGATCACCGGGCGCATCGCGTCGAGGGCGAAGACATCGCCGTCCGAGTACTTCTTTCGGCGGCTCATCCCGCCCCCCGTCGCCATACGGCAGAGCGCGTCCGAGAAACGCGAGAGCGACGACACGTTGTCGAAGGACAGCGCGGCGGACTGGTAGGCGGAAACGACGAGGTCTTCCTCGCTCTGCGGATCGCCCGCCTGCGCGCCCACCTTCGGATCGACGATCTGAACGATGGTGCTCAGGGTGGACGACTTGCCGGAGCCCGCGATCCCGTCGAGGATCGCGATTGGGCATTGACCGCCGGGGTGAATGATCGCAGTCGCCATCCAAGCCAGGAGGAAGATCATCGAGTCGCGGTCGACGTTGAAGAAGGCGAGCAGTTCGTCGAGCGATCCGCCGCGCTCGACGGTCATGGGCAACCCGATTCCCTTGCGGAACTGCACGGGCGCCTCGTTGTTCACGCGCCACCCCTCCTCGTCGATCTCAATGATCGTGCGGCCCTTATCCGCGAGGAAGACGTACCGCTTGCCACCGACCTTTGCGAAGCGCAGCGCGATGTCTTCAGGTTCCGTATCGCGCGCCATCGCCATCGCGATCATCTGCGCACCCTTCACCGCGCGTTCGTCGGGCAGGCTCTGTTCTTTGCGATACAGAGCGAGGGCGACCGTCTCTTTGAACTCGTTCGAGTCGATCTGAACGAAGTCGCGCTCGCGCAGTTCCGCGTAAGCCTTGTCAGCCTGATCGCGGAGGATTTTCACGTCGGTCAGGAAATCGAGGGCGAGCAGTTTACGGCGCTCTGTCTGGGTGAACGGCCACTTGCCCGAATACCCATGGTCCTTCGCGATGTACCAGAATGACAACGGCGAGTAGTTCTTCGCGCCGGTGAACTGATCCCAGTCGGCGTCGTCGCCCGCCTGATACTTGTGCGAGGTCTTTGACCATTCGGTCCAGCGGTCGCGCGCCCAATCATTCTCCTTGCCGAAGGCGACCTGAAGGCAGATGCCAGCGGCGCCCCATTGTGCGCGGTCGTCCGGGTCGAACTTCTGGATGAAGGCGTCGAAGGCTGCATCGCGATCAACGCCCGACGACTCCTCGGCTGCCTTGCGTCCTGGCTTCTTCGTCGGCACGAACTTCAATTCCAACTCGTCAAGTCCGCACTCTTCGAGCTTGATGGCCGAGCCATCTTGCACCAGCTTCATTGGCACGCTCGCCCGAGAGCAGGGGACCGCGACGTTCTGCGCACCCTTGCCCTTTGGCAGCACCTCGACGCCGTGTTCAACGTGGGTGGCCTTCCCTTTGCTGTTGACCTTCGTGCGGTTCAGGCAACCCGACGACACGGCCACGAACTTGGTCTTGTCCACCTCGACGCCTGCGAGGAGTCGCTGCGCATCTGCCTTCAAGGTGTCCACGCGACGGGCGTTCTCGAAGGCGAGCCAGATGTGATAGCCGTGACCACCACCTGAGCGGAACACGAGGAACGGAATGTTCTCGCGCTGGAGGTGCATCGCGACTTCCAGAGTGGGCTGGTAAGCGATTCCCCTCTTGTCGTGATCGTCGAAGTCCAGAACGAGGAAGTGCGATTTCTGCTGCTGCGCGTCCACGTTCAGATACATGCCGAGCGGCTGCGTTCCGTCGAGGTGCGCCGCCAGCATCTTTGGCGTGATTGCGCCTTCGACCTTGCGGTAGGTGAATTTGCCCGTTTTCTTGTCGGGATAGCCTTCGGCGTGCGCCTCTGCGCTTGCGAGGGCTGCGATTTGCTTGATCAATTCCATAATCTTGTCCTCAAGACGGACAAGCTGGTCCTCAAAGTTTGGTCGAACCGCGAAGCAACATGCGATATAACATGTTACGCGATACTAGCGTTGCTCTGCGCTACCAATACGACCGAGGCGAGGGCCAACTTGCCTCGGTCATTTCATGCGCCGACGCGCGAGCGGTTCAGCCAAGCGATCAGATCGGCGCGCATATAGCGGATGATCTTCGTCGCAGGCTGCGAATACGCTGGGCCGGAACGGGCCTTGCGGTGATCGCGCAGGTAGTCCTCGGACACACCAAGGAATTGCGCGGCTTGCGCAGGCGTCATGATTTCAGGAAAAGATTGAGCTTCGATAACATCGCGCAACTCGGCGACGAGCGGATTCAGGTCGTGCATAGGTCATCTCTCTGGATATGAGAGCCAGATGACCGTGCGCTTTCCTCCCATCCTCTCCCCAAGAGGCCTTCACCGCCCGGAGGCAAGATTAAGGTTCCTCAGCGTTCTTGGTTCGCTGTCGCGTCACGGCCTCACTCGAAGGGGGTTTCCTTAAAGTGGAGGCAAGTGAAATTAAGTTAAGCAGGCCTGAGCAACTTTGCAACGGGCAAAGAAGGTGAACATTTGAAAACGATCTGTTCCGCGATGGCGTTCGCATCCGCGTGCGACCCAAGATCGTGCATATAGCGGCCAGCCGCACCTTGCATAATGGTGATGTCCCCGCGCATCCAGTTGATCACCGGGCCAGAAAGACCTGCCTTTGCAGCCGCCGACGAAAAAAGGTGTCGGGTATCATGGGGTCTGAGAACGCCTCCACTGTTCACATCGTTGCCGTCGAGGTCGATCTGACGAAGGCCTGTAATGGGTTTGCCGTAGTGCCGGCCCTCGAAGACGATCACATCATGAGTGCGCGGCGTCTGGCGGAACACCTCGACTGCAATGTCGGAAAGCGGGAAGGTTCGTTTCAAGCCGTTTTTCATCCGCCCGAGCGTCACCATCCGCTCCTCGAAGTCGATATCCGTCCAGCGAAGCTCACGAATATTCTGCATCCGAAAGCCCGTGAACAGCAGGGCAAGCCATGCGGCGCGGCGGGTCGGGTTCGGCACCTTCGAGATGGCGTCCAGCGCTGGCCAGCGTTTCGCCTCGTCGAACAGCAGCTCGCGGGTGCGCGCCTCATACCCTTTCACCCGGTAGGTCGGGTCGTGCTCGTAGCCATCATCGCGATAGGCAAGCTGAGTGCCATAGATCGCCGAGAGCGTCCGCAGCAGCGAACTGGCCGTGGTCGGGATGTTGGACATCGTCTTGATCTTCTCGTTCACCATCTGCCGCGTGATGTCCGAGATCGGCATGTCGAGCCAGCGCGGGACGTGAAGGCGCATGACCGACGCATACCCGGCAGCCGTCTCTTCGCTGATCTTCCTCTGGCGCGGGTCGAGCGCCCGCGTGACGTGCTGCTCCAGCGCCTCCCGCAGCGTGATCTCGCCCGCACCGCGCGGGCGGGTGTCCTTGATGACGATGCCCGCATCCTCGACCTGCGTGTTGATCTCGGCCGCGGTCTGGGCCGCCTCGATCACCGTCATCTGCGGCCACGTCCCGAGGGTCTCCGTGAAGTTCTGCCCCTTCCAGAACTTGCGGTAGCGCCACGTTTTCGAGCGAGCGCCGACCTCCAAGTAGAGGTTGGGATAGCGGGCATCGCGATACCGCGTCGCCGCGCCGCTCGCGTGCGCCGCCTTGTCGAGCGCGCCCTTGGTGAAGGTCATTTCTTGCGTAGCCACGATAGGCCTCCATGCAATCAACTATGCAATTGCATGGCATCCAGCGGCGGGGATGATCAACCGAAGCGCCTGATTTTATTAGGTAATTATACCGACAGCGACCGTCAGTCAGGTCGCATGTTGGAATTAGAAGTCAGGTGCTCTATCCAGTTGAGCTACGGGACCGTGGCTCTTTGATAACGGTTCGGAAAACGGTTCGCAAGCCGTCGGCGTTTTCCCAACCCTCTGTAATTCCATATTCTTCTGGCCCCAGACCGTCAGCTTAGAAGGCGGCTGCTCTATCCAGTTGAGCTATGGGGGCTCTCCAATTCGCCATGTAGCAGCCTGACCCCAGGCCGGCAATCACCTTGAGCGTCGCCTCCGGCAGGGGCTTCGTGGCCCCACCCTTTCTCTTAGCGGCCCCTGCAGGTCGCCAGGTGGCCTATGCGCACCCGGCCCCGCGACAGCCGAAGCGGATGAACCCCCTGCCCCCCGGGGCAAGGGTGTCGGCGAGCGTCCTGCCCAGCTTTTGGGTCGACGAGGGTCGGCGTCATGTCGGCCTTTACGGCCGCTTTCTTCGCCGGGCGATACTGCACGGGGTCACGCGCTTCCGCACGGGTCAGGGCGTGTTCCGGGTGCGCCCCCTGGTTGCCCCGTCGTCGTGGCTAGAGGCGTAGTTGCCCCATGTCAGCGCGGTTATTCACCCCGCACGGCCAGGCCGCGGGGCTCGACCCGCTAAGCCTTGCCCAGACCCAGGTCATCGCGGCGGCGCCGCTCAAGTTCCTGGGCGTAGCGCTTGAGGCAATAGGCTTCGGACAGATAGCCCAGAATCTGGGGATTGCCGGCCGAAGCCACCACCGGCAGCGTCTCGGCCTGAGCTTCGGCAAACTTGTCCAGCACGGCCTGAACGTCCTCACCGGGCAATATGAAACAGCTGCGGCAGGTGGTCAGGTCTTCCGCAACGAGATGGGGCGCAAGTTCGGTGAGTTCCGGATCATGCGCGGCCGCGACGTCGATCACGCCGCTGTATCCGCCGTCGCTTCGCACCGCGAACAGGGTCTTGGTGCTGCCAAGCGGCACGCTGGCGCGCAATTCGGACAGCGGTATCGTCAAGGGCACCGTGCGCGCATCGGTGCGCATCATGCGGCCCGCAGTCAAACCGGATATCCAGCCGATGTCGAAGGCGCCGCGTACCGGCACGCCGCGCAGGTGAAAGCGCCAGGTCGAGAACGAATACCCGAAGGTCAATCGCACCGTCGTCGACGCGATCAGCACCCCGATCAGGGTGGCCAGCGTGATCATGAAATCGCCCGTCGATTCCAGCACCAGAAAGACCATGGTGAAGGGCGCGCCGATGATCGCGGCACCGGCCGCCCCCATTCCCACCAGCATGAAGGCGGTACGCTCTGGCAGCACGGCCGGATAGATCAGGCCGAGGGCATCGGCAAACACCGCGCCCAGCAAGAGCCCGATGAAGAGCGAGGAAGAAAACAGGCCGCCACGAAAGCTGGCGCCCAGCGAGATGGCCGAACCCAAGACCTTTCCGATGAGAAGCAAGAAGACCGGCACAAGGGCCCACTGGGTCTTCAGGTGGAAATCGATCGCCCCATGACCCGAGCCGAGGATCTGCGGCGACCCAAAGGCCAGAAGGCCCACCGCCAGCCCACCGATCGCGGGGCGCGCCCAGCCGGGCAGCCCGGTCGCCTTCAGCAGCCGCTCGACCGTGGTGGCAAGCCGCATGGTCAGGATGCCGACAGCCGCAGCCGCGAACCCGAGCAGCACGAACAGCATATAATATGCATGCGGCACGGCGAACGCGCCGAAGACATCGAAAAGCGGCGCGTCAGAGCGCAACTCGCGCGCCACCAACACCGAAGACAGGCAGGCGGCCAGCACCGGCGCCAGCAACTTCGTGGTGTAGCGCGAATGGATCAGTTCGAAGCCGTAGAAGGCGCCGGCCAGCGGCGCGTTGAAGGCCGCCGCGATCGCCGCCGCGGCACCGGCCGAAACCATGGTGCGCTGATCCTCTCGGCGCAGATGGAAAAATCTGCCGACCGAGGCGAAGATCCCGGCCCCGAACTGGCTGTAGCCCGCCTCCATGCCCACCGAGGCGCCGCAGGCGTTGGACACGATGGTCAGCCCGGTCAACCGCGCCGAATCGCGAAATCCAAGCTGGCCGCCATAGAGCGCGTTGGCCTCGATCGGGTCGATGATCTCTGTCGGGCGAAGCTTTTGCAATGCCAGCGTCAGAAGGCCAAGGATCAGCCCACCAACCGCGGGAACCAGCACCAGCCGCCAGTGATCGACGGCGGTCTGTGCCGACAGATGCGCCCCGAAGATCAGGCCGAAGTTCAGCGACTGCAACGCCAGGACAATGTCGCGCAGCCCGACCGTCAGAAGGCCGACGAAACTGCCGATCAGCGCAGCCAGCACAATCTGCGCGAATTCCCGGTTGCGCACCAAGCGCCGGATCTCGGCCCGTCCCAACCGCGTCGCGCGCAGAAGGCGGTTGGGACGGGCGGATCGGGTCGGCTGGGGATCTGTCGTCATGGCAAGGCCCGGGAAGACAAAATGTGGTCGGAATTATCCTCTGCGGGTCCCTCGTCGGTGACAGGGTGCCTGCGGATCCCGGATAGGTAGTCGCGCAGTTCAGTTTGGGCAAGCGCGCCGCGCGGGATGCACCAAATTGCGATCACGCCCGACGCGGCGGCGACTGGTTACAGTAGAGCTAGGTTCGGTGGGTTCGATTTCTGCGCAGCCGTGGCGAGGGATGAGCAGGTTTCCAACGGGCCCGGCACCATCGACAGTACCAGGGCCGCGCCTTGATTTCGAAACCAAGCCCCTCAGCCCGCGCGCGGCGCTTTCAATGCGGGATACAGCGCGCGGTAGCGGGCATAGATATCGTCGTAAAGGGCTGCCTCGCGCGGGCGCGGCTCGAACCGCCGGTCGGGTTTGACCATTGCGGCGATGCCGTCGTCAATGCTGGCGAAATGCCCGGCACCCATCGCCGCCAGCACCGCCGCCCCCACCGAAGGCCCATCGCGCGAGGCAGGCACGGCGACCGGCAGCCCCGCGGTATCGGCATGGATCTGGACCCAAAGATCAGACGCCGTCGCCCCGCCGCCGATGGTGATCTCTTCACTGCGGCAGCCGGCCTCGGCCATGGTGTCGAGGATCAGCCGCGTGCCGAAGCCGATCCCCTCCATGATCGCACGGAAGATGTGCTGCGGCTCATGCGCCAGGGTCAGCCCGACGATCGCGCCGCGCGACAGCGGATCGGTATAGGGGGTGCGGTTGCCCTGGAAATGGTCCTGCACGATCAGCCCATCCGCGCCCGGCTCCAGCCCTGCCGCCAGGCGGTTCAGCGCATCCAGATCCATCGTGCCGTTCATCAGCCGCCCGAGCCAGGCGATGATCGACCCGGTCGAGGTCTGGCCGCCTTCCAGCATGTAGCGCCCCGCAGCGGGCAGATCCGCATAGGCGCCCCAGATCCCCGCCGCATGGATCGGCCGGTCGGTGACGGCGTATTGCAGATGCGACGACCCGGTGATCAGCGCCAGCTGCCCGGGCCGCGCGACGCCCAGACCGATCATGCCCACGAAGGCATCCACGCCCCCCTGCACGACCTTCACCGACGCGGGCAGGCCCAGCGCCCGCGCGGCGGCCGTGGTCAGCGTGCCGATCACCTCTGCGGTCGGGACAACCCGGGCGGGCCACTTGTCGCGCAGCGCGCCAAGGCCCAGCGCCTCGATCAGCGACAGCGGCCAGCCGCCATGTTCGGCCGAATAGTGCCAGCGAAGCGAGATGTTGTTGAAACAGGCCGTGCGTTCGCCTGTCAGGCGCAGGGTCATGAAATCCTGGTATTCGCAGATCGTCGCGGCGCGATCGAAGATCTGGGGTTCGTGGCGTTGGATCCACAGCGCCTTGGGGATCATCCATTCCGCCGAAACCGGGCCATGCCCCGCGCCGTTCACCCGCAGCGCGGCGTCTTCGGTGGCCAGGGCCGCCTCGGCCTCTTCGCCGGCGCGCACATCCATCCAGATGATCGCCGGTCGCAGCGCGTTGCCCTGTCCGTCCAGCGCCACGACGGAACACGAGGTCGTCGCCAGGCTGATCGCCTCGATCGCGCGCGCGTCAACTCCGGATTCTGCGATCGCCTTGCGCGCGGCATTCACGAAGGCGCGCCACCAATCCTCGGGGTCCTGTTCGGCCCGCGCCCCGGCGCCGAAGCGCGTCTCATACGGGATTGCCGCGCTCGCCAGGCAGGTGCCCGAAAGATCATAGACCCGGGCCCGCAGGCTTTCGGTGCCGCCATCCGCGGTCAGGAAATAGGCCATGTCTCCTTCTCCCCCCATCTTGCGGGCGCGCGCGTTCAGCGCCGCGCCAGTCCTTCATCCGCCGCCGCGCCCAAGCCAGCGCCGCAGAAGCGCGGCGACCTCGCGCGGCCGGTCCCATTGCGGCATGTGGCCCGCCGCGCCGATCAAATGGATCGCGACGGCGGGCGGCAGGGCCGTGACCTGTTGCCAGGGCAGGATACGATCCTCGAGGCCGAACACCACCCGCACCGGCAGGTGCTGCGAAATTTCCGCCAGGTCTGGAAGCACGCACAGGCGCTGGCCGCTCCGCCCCGCGATGTGCCCGGCCAGCGCGGCCAGCCTGCCGCGCCCCGACGCGGCCGCGATCCGGTCCAGCGCCTCGGCCGAAAGCGCCTGATCGCGCAGCGCGACGCGGCGCAGCAGATGCGCGACCTCGCCCGGTGTGCTGGCCGCCGCCATGCCCTGCACGAAGGTGGTGTCGATCTGCAGCCCCAGCCCAACGGGGGCAAGCAGGGTCAGGCCGGCAATCCGCCCCTCCATCGTCCGGACAAGCGCGATCGCGGCCACGGCGCCAAGCGAATGGGCAACGATGTCGATCGCCCCCCCTGCCCCTGCCGCCCGCAGAAAATCCGCCAGCGGCGCGCCAAGGTCGGCGGGCGCGGCGGCCTCGATCCCGGTCGCACCATGACCGGGCAGATCCGGCGCAAGGACGCGGTGCCCGGCGCGGGCAAGGCCGTTGGCGGTTGCCGCCCAGGTCGCGTGATCGCCGGCAAAGCCATGCAGCAGCAGGGCCACCGGGCCGTCGGCGGGCCCAGCGGCGGCATAGGCCATCCGGCCCTGCGGCAGATCGGCGAAAGAGAGCACCTGTGGCGTATCCTCCGGGGCGCGACCGAGGGCAGCGGCAAGCACGTCTTCCTTCTCGATGCGCCCGCGCGGGCCGCGCCCGGCAAGCGTGTCAAGATCCACCCCCCGCTGCCGCGCAAGCCGGCGCGCAAGCGGCGTGGCGCGCCGCCGTCCTTCGCCGGGCGGCGGCGGAGGCGAAGGCCCGGTCAGATCGGCGGACGCCACAAGGGAACGACCGTCCCCCTGCCCCGGCGGGATCCGCGGCGGGATCTGCGGTGCCGGCTGCGGCTCCTCTGGGGCCGCGCCTTGGGCCTCGATCCTGGCGATCGGCGCGCCGACCGCGACCATCTCGCCCTCATCGCAAAGGATCTCGACCAGCCGCCCGGCATGGAGCGCGGGAAATTCGGCGACGGTCTTGTCGGTCTCGATCTCGAGGATCGCCTCGCCCCGTACGAAATCCTCGCCCGGACGCTTGAGCCAGCCGGCGATGCGGCCCTCGTCCATGGTTTCGCCAAGACGCGGCATGGTCAGGACGCGGCTTACCATCGCACCATCCGCTCGGCTGTTTCCGCGATGATAGCGACGCCCGGTACGCTGGCCGCTTCCAGCGTCGGGGACACGGCGATCGGCACGTCCTCTGCGGCGACCCGAACGACCGGCTGTTCGAGAAAATCAAAGCATTCCTCGGCGATCCGGCTGGCCAGTTCGGCCGCGACGCCCGCGGTCAGGGCGCCTTCGCTGATCACCATCGCCTTGCCGACGCGCGCGACTTCGGCGCGCAGGGTGTCGATATCGAGCGGGTTGAGCGTGCGCAGGTCGATCACCGTCGCCTCGATCCCCGCCGTTGCCAGAAGCGCGGCGGCGTCGAGCGCGAAATGAACCTGGCGCGAATAGGTCACGATCACCAGATCGTCGCCGCGTCGGCGCACCGCCGCCTTGCCCCAGGGCGGCACGGGCGCGGCCAGATCGACCTGTTCCTTGCGCGCATAAAGCGCCTTGTGCTCGATGAACACCACCGGATCGGGCAGGGTCAGACTATGGCGCAGCAGGTGGTAGGCGTCGGCCACCGTCGCCGGCATCGCCAGCCGCAGCCCCGGTGTGTGCATCACCCAGGCCTCGAGGCTTTGCGAATGTTGCGCGCCAGCCGAGCGGCCGGTCCCGCCCTGAGTGCGCAACACCATCGGCACGCCGATCTGACCGCCGAACATGTAGCGGATCTTGGCGGCCTGGTTGGCCAGCTGATCCATCGACAAGCCAAGGAAGTCGACATACATCAACTCGGCCACCGGCCGCAGCCCGGTCATCGCCGCACCCACCGCAACGCCGACGATCGCGGGTTCGGATATCGGCGTGTCGATCATTCGGTCCGGCCCGAAGGTCTGGATCAGATCCTTGGTCACGCCGTAAGCGCCGCCATAGCGGCCGACCTCTTCGCCGATCACGACGATGTCGGCATCTTCGGTCATGGCCTCTGCCAGCGCGCGGCGCAGGGCATCGCGGTAGGTCAGGGTCTGCATCCGCTCACCTCCGCGCCAGAACACGGTCAAGGCGGGTGCGCAGCGGCTCTGGCTGCGGCTCTCCAGCCGCGAAGACGTCGCGAAACATCGCCTCCGGCCCAGGAACCTCGGCCGCGATTGCGAAGTCGATGCTTGCGTCCATCTCGCGGCCGATCTCGGCGTCAAGCTGGTCCAGCGTCGCCGCATCGGCAAGCGCCTCGGCAAGCAGCCGGTCGCGGGCGAAGGCCACCGGATCCTTCTTGCGGCCCTCGGCCTCTTCCGCGACATCGCGATAGGGGCTTTTGTCCATCCGCGCATGGCCGAAGAACCGGTAGCAGGAGACCGTCAGAAACCCCGGCCGTCCGGCCCGCGCGGCATCGGCCATGTCGCCGGCGATCTGCCGCACAGCCTCGACATCCAGCCCGTCGACCGCCCGCCCATTCAACCCGAAGGCCTGGGCGCGTTTCTCGAAATCGGTGGCCCGGGTCGCCTGATCGACCCGCGTGCCCATGCCGTACTGGTTGTTGATGCAGACGAACAGCACCGGCAGATCCCAAAGCGCCGCCATGTTCATGCTTTCGTAAAGGACACCCTGCTGCATCGCCCCGTCGCCGAAGAAGGCCACCGAAACCGATCCAAGCGCCTTGCACTTGCTGCTTAGCCCGGCGCCGACGACCGCGGGAATTCCGCCGCCGACGATCGCATTCGCCCCCAGATGACCCAGCCCCATGTCGGCGATATGCATCGAGCCGCCCTTGCCCTGGCAATAGCCGTCTTGCTTGCCGGCGATTTCGGCCATCATGCGCCGGGGGTCGGCGCCGCGGGCCAAGAAGATACCGTGCCCGCGGTGATGGGTGGTGAAGGTATCGTGCGGCCGCATCGCCGCGCAAACCCCGGCGGCCGCGGCCTCTTCGCCGATCGACAGATGCAGCATCGAACCCGCACTTTCGCCGCGCAGGAACAATTCGCCGACCCGTTCCTCGAAGCTGCGGATGCGGCGCATGGTGCGGTAAAGATCGGCAAGCGCGCGATTGCCGCCGATGTCGCCGGCCCGCGCCTCCAAGCCCTGCCCCGCCCCTGCGTCTTGCATGTGCCGCTATCCGATCTTCCGCCCCCGGAACCCTCCGGACGCTTTCGATGGCGCCGGCCCTGAGTGGCGTTTTACATTTGTGCATCAGACGAACAGATCGTCAAGAAATATTTTCTTTTGCTCATCCGATGCACAAATGTTATTCGAGTCGGGACGCTGGAGCGAACCCGATGAGCGACCGAGAGAGATCCGAACATGACATGATGGTCCGCGCGGCCTGGCTATATTACACGGCCGAGCAGACGCAGAGCATGATCGCAACGACCCTGGGCGTTTCGCGGGTGAAGGTGGCGCGGCTGATTGCAGATGCGAAGGCCAATGGCATCGTCACGATCAACATCGACCACCGCCTGTCGACGATGTGCGCGCTGGAAGAGAAGATCCGCCGCCGCTACGGGCTTCGGTTTTGCTGTATCACGCCCGCCATGGCGACCGATGACATCGGACAGGGCCAAGCCGACACCGACCGCGAGGCCCTGGCCCGGCGCGGCGTCGGGATGACAGCGGCGCGCATCCTGCGCAACAAGCTGGCCCAAAGCCAATTCGACGGCTCGGTCATCGGCCTGGCCTGGGGGCGCACCATCAGCGCCATGGCGGATGCCTTTCAGCCGATCAATGCGCCGGCCACGCAATTCGTTTCGCTGCTTGGCTCGCTCACGCGCTCGGCTTCGGCCAACCCGTTCGACGTGGTGCAGAAATTCGCAGCGAAGACCGGGGGCGAGGCAAAGTACCTGCCTGTGCCTTTCATTGCCGACAGTGTCGAGGATCGCGACGTCTTCCTACAGCAGCGCGTCGTGCAAGAGGTGATCCGCACCGCAACCCGCGCGACGGCCTGTTTCATCAGCGTGGGCGAATGCGATTCCGGCTCTTTCCTGTCGCAATACGGATACCTGTCAGCGGACGACCTGGAGCGCCTGCAAAAGCGCGGCGCGGTCGGCGACACGCTGGGCCTCTTCTTCGACGGTGAGGGCCAGTTTATCGATTCCGAGCTTTGCCGGCGGGCACTGGCGATCGACCTTTCGACCCTGCGCGAAAGCGAGATCGTGCTGCTGTCGGCGGGACAGGCGAAGTTGAAAGCCACGCGGGCGATCCTCAGGGCCGGTTTCATTACCGGGCTGGTGATCGACGGCGACAGTGCGATGCGGCTGGAAGCGGCCGCAGATGAGGAGACCGGACACATATTTAGCACGCTTCGCTGACGCCGCGCGCATAGCGGCGCGATCGGGGATTGCAAGAACGGGAATGTTCGGTCTTTCGCAAAGGCCACCCGGTGCCCGGCGGCGATCCAGATCGGCAAGCGAGGCCTTCGGAGGGAAACGGGTTCTTGAAACCGCAAGACATTTGCCACCGCAAGTTCATGAAATCGTCCCGGGCGGGTCTCCAATACAGGTGGGCCGCAGACCGGCGTGGCCCCGCCCCGTCCAAGCACGAAGCCGGCACACTTCAGATCCATGGCACTGACGATGCGATCGATACCCGGCTGGTCCGCATGGCTGCCGGCCGGGATTGGTCGCGGCGGCGCGACCGTCGTTGCACGCGCTTAGGCCAGGCTGAAAACAGCGAGGGCACCGGTCGCCCGGGACATTGAGCTACCAGCAAGGGGGGAGTCATGGAAATCGGATTCATCGGCCTCGGCATCATGGGGCAAGGCATGGTACGCAACCTGCTGCGGGCGGGGCATTCCGTCACCGTCTGGAACCGCACCGCGCGCCCGCTGCCCGAAGACCTTGGCACAGCGCGGGTCGCCAGCTCGGTGGCCGATGCCGTAGCGGACAAGCCGCTGGTCATGATCTGCGTCACCGGACCAGAGGCGCAGCAGGCCTGCCTGCAGGGGGCCGAAGGCGCCTTCGCCAATGCCAGGGCCGGCGCGCTGATCGCGGATGCGACCACGACCGATCCAGCGGTGTCGCTAGACCTGGCCCAGGCCGCAAGCGCGCGCGGTCTGCGCTACCTGGACACCCCGGTCTTCGGATCGCGCAACGAGGCCTGGGAAGGGCGGCTCGATTTCGTGTGCGGAGGCGCGCGCGCCGACTACGACGCGTTGACGCCGATACTTGAATCGCTTGCCGCGACCACCCATTACCTTGGCGGCAATTCCAAGGGCGCCAGCGCCAAGCTGATCGGCAATCTGCTTGTCGCGGCGCAGATGGCCTCGTTGGGCGAAGCCCTGGCGCTGGCGCGCCGTGCCGGCCTCGATCCCGAAGCGCTGATGGGTTATCTGGACGTCACGGATTTCTCATCGGCGCTGATCCGCGGCGTCGGCCGGGACACGCTGGCTGACGATTACGCGCCGAACTTCTACCTCAAGCACATGCTGAAAGACGCCCGCCTGATCGGGCGTTTCGCCCGCGACAGCGGCGTCCCGGTTCCGCTAAGCGCGCTGATCGCCGAGCAATACCAAGGCGCGGTGAACCGGGGCCTGGGCGATCTCAATGCCTCGGCTCTGCACAAGATCGCGTTCGAGATGTCCGGCCTTGGCTGAACGCGTGCCCGGATGACACGCACCGATGGGAGGGGCGGCACGATGAAGAAGGGACTGAAACTTCCGTTTCGGAACGCCGGCGAATTGCAAGACATACGCCGGCATCACAGCGGGCAGGCCGCGGCGACAGGCGCGGTGAACAGGTCACGGGCCCGCCAGGAGGCCGGCCGGCGCAGGCCGCGCGCGCAACTGCCGTCAGGCGACGCGGCCGGTCGATTGGCAGGCCGCGACAAGGTCGTTTCGATGGAGGGAGGATGAAAATACTTACCGGGAATACCCAGATATAGGGCACCCACAAAAGAAAATATTCTACAGTTCCGGAAGGCACCGCTAATTCCGGAGTTGTGCCTTGTTCAATTATAAGTATTGGAATGAAATCACTTCCTTCATTCATTCACATTTTAGATAGAAATAAACGACAACTTGAAATATCAAGTATTTTAAGCTATTTTGTTGAAATTACTTTGCTAATTAATTTTATCAATTACATAGGTCGATTTGGAAGAAGCAAGAAAGAGTTGAATGTCAGGCATTTCGTCGACCGACTACATGCCTGCACGAATTCAGATGTTATGTCGTTAAAAGGTGAATGGGCACGAGAACAGGTTCAGCACCATGGAGGCGCGCTAAATGGCCGTACATCGGCACAAGCCGCAAGGGAGGAAGACGATGAAAAGAGAAATGAGACAACGGGTCGTGGGGGCGTGCATGGCGGTGGGCCTGGCGGCCGGCAGCGCACCCGCCGCTCTGGCCAAGCAGGTCGAGCCGTCGCAGATGCGTTTCGTGAACGTGATCAAGGTCACTGCCAACGCCTGGTTCCAGAACATGGACAGCGGCGTGAAGGCATTCGCCAAGGCAACCGGCGTGAAGGCAACCCAGACCGGACCCGCCCAAGCGACCGCAGAGGGGCAGGTGTCGATCATCCAGAACCTGATCCCGCAGAAGCCGACCGCGATCGGGGTGGACCCGAACTCGCAGCCGGCGCTCGAAGGTGTGTTGGCCAAGGCACAGAAGGCGGGGATCTTCGTCTTCTCGCAGGAGGCGCCGCAGCTGAAGCATACCAACCTTGATCTCGAGGCCTTCAGCAATGCCGAATACGGCAAGCAGATGATGGATGCGCTGGCGTCGTGCATGGGCGGCAAGGGCGAATATGTCTCTTTCGTCGGCCATCTGACCGCCGCCAGCCACATGGCCTGGGCCCAGGCCGAACTGAACGAGGCAAAGGCCAAGTTCCCCGGCATCAAGCGCGTGACCGGGCCGGTTGTGGCGAACGAGAACTCTGAGATTGCCTATCAGAAGACCAAGGAGCTGCTGGTCAAATACCCGCATCTCAAGGGTTTTCTTGGCAGCGCCTCGACCGACATTCCCGGCATTGCCCGGGCGGTCACCGAACTGGGGCTAAGCGGCAAGGTTTGCATCGCGGGCACCAGCGTGCCGTCGCTGACGCGCAACTACGTCAACGCGGGCACCATCCAGGATGTGTTCTTGTGGGATTCCGCGCTGACCGCCCATGCGGTGATGAACGGCGCCCTGATGATGCTTCAGGGCAAGAAGGTCGGGGTGGGCACCGATCTGGGCGTACCCGGCTATACCCACATCAAGAAATGCGAAGGCACGGATGTCAGCGCGCATTGCTTCCAGGGCAACGCGATCCTGAAGCTGACCAAGGCCAATATCGGAAAATACAATTTCTGATCTGAAGCAGGGCCTCGTCTGGCCAGGACGGGGCCCGCTTGCGCGTGGGAACGCCACGACGCATCCAAGGGGAAGGCGAGAAACCGCATGACCGGTGCTGCAATTCTCTCTGTCGACGGGATCGAGAAAAGATTCGCGGGCGTGCATGCCCTCGCCGGTGTGTCGCTTTCGCTGTATCCGGGTAAGATCCATTGCCTGGCGGGCGAAAACGGCTCGGGCAAGTCGACCCTGATCAAGACGATCAGCGGGGTCGAGGTACCCGACGCGGGCACGATCACGATTGGCGGGCAGACCTATCAGGGACTAACCCCACGCACCGGAATCCGAAATGGCATTCAGGTCATCTATCAGGACCTGTCGCTGTTTCCCAATCTCAGCATCGCGGAAAACATCGCCATCGCGCCGATCATCGCGCGGGGCCGGCTGCGCTTTAGCCCGGCCGAAGCGCGCGCCATCGCCGAACGGGTCGCCGCGCGCATCCATGTCGATCTGCCGTTTTCGGCGCTTGCCGCCGATGTCTCTGTCGCGCAGCGCCAGCTGACGGCGATCTGCAGGGCGCTGGCGCAGGACGCGCGCGTGCTGATCATGGACGAACCCACCACCGCCCTGACCCGGCGCGAAGTCGATAGCCTTTTCGCGACGGTGAAGCTGTTGCGCGCCCAGGGGGTCTCGATCGCCTTCGTCAGCCACAAGTTCGAAGAGATCCTGAGCATTTCCGACGAGATCACCGTCATCCGCAACGGCCGCGTCGTCGCCGAAGGCCCCGCATCCGGCTTCGACCATGCGTCGCTAAGCGAGGCGATGACCGGCCAGAGGGTGAACGCGCTGGGACGGCGGCGCGCGGACGAAACCGCCGCCCCCGAGGCCCTGCGCGCCGACAGGATCGGGGTCGAGGGCCTGCTTCAGGACGTATCGCTGCGCCTCAATCACGGTGAGATCCTTGGGGTGACCGGGCTTCTGGGATCCGGGCGAGAAGCGGTCGCAGAGGCGCTTTTCGGCATTCATCCGATAACTTCGGGTCAGATCAGCATCGACGGTCGGCCTTGCGAGATCCGGCAGGTGTCGGACGCGGTCGCCCAGGGCATCGGCTATGTGCCCGGCGACCGGCTGAGCGAGGGGCTGTTCCTCAATCACTCCGTCGCGCAGAACGTCATTGCCGCCAGCACCGACAAGATCCCGCGGAACATGGGGTTGGTGACGAAGCGCGCGGTCTCGGCCATCGCGCGGCGGATGATCAAGGCCTTCGGCATCAAGACGCCGTCGGATTCGGTTGCGGTGCGCACCCTGTCGGGCGGCAACCAGCAGCGCGTGGTGCTGGCGAAATGGTTCGTCGACAAGCCGCGCATCCTGATCCTGAACGGCCCCACTGTCGGCGTCGATATCGGTTCCAAGCGCGAGATCACATCGCTGTTGCGCAACCTGAGCGCCGACGGCACCGCGATCATCGTCATCTCCGACGACGTGCCGGAACTTGCCGAGATATCCGACCGCATCATCGTGATGCGCGACGGCGTGGTGGCTTCGGAACTGCACGGCGCCGACATATCCGAAAGCCGCATCCTGAAGGAGTTGGCCGCATGACCGGGCTGACGATCCATTTTCCGCATCCCTCGCCCCTGGTCCGACTGGCGGTGGCGCATGACGGCATCTGATTTCCTGTCGCGGCTTCGTGGCCGTCACAACGAGGGCATCGTCGCGCTGACGATCGTCCTGCTGGCGCTGATCGTCGGTGCCCTGAACCCGGGCTTCCTGGGCTTGGCCACGGTGTTCAATGTCCTGCGCAACTCCTACGAGCCGCTTCTCTTCGCGCTGGGGGTGATGCTGGTGCTGCTGATGGGCGGGATCGACGTCTCCTTCGACGCGGTCGGCATCTTCGCGGGCTACGGCACGTCGGTGCTGGCCGCGCATGGCCTGCTGGGCGGCCATCTATGGCTGATGTTCCTGGTCTCGACGCTGATCGGGGCGGGGCTTGGGGCGATCAACGCGCTGATCGTTTCCCTGGGCCGGCTGTCGATCCTGATCGTCACCCTGGGCACGCGCGGCATCTTCGTCGGCGTGATGCTGACCTTCGTCGGCTCGTCCTTCATCAGTGACCTGCCAATGTCGCTGCAAACCTTCAACATCGACTATCTCTACCAGACCCATACCGCGACGGGCCAATTGGCCGGCTTGCAGATCCTGGTGGTGCCGATTGCCATCACCTGCCTGCTGATCGACCTGGGCCTGCGCTTCACCGTCATCGGGCGCGGGATCTACGCCGTCGGCGGCAGCGAAGAGGCCGCGCGCCGGGCCGGTTTTCCCGTCGGCATGATCAAGACGATCGTCTTTTGCTGCGCCGGGGCGTTGGCCGGGGCCGCGGGAATGGTCCATGTCAGCCTGATCGGCTATGCCAACCCGCAGGATATCGTCGGCAACGAACTGATCGTGATCGCCGCGGTGGTCCTGGGCGGCGCGTCGATCTTCGGCGGGCGCGGCAGCGTGCTGGGCACGGTTCTGGGCGTGCTGCTGCTGGAACTGATCCAGTACTGCCTGATCATCCTTGGTGTGCAAAGCTCATGGGACAATGTCGCGATCGGCGTCATGATCTTCGTGGGCATCGCGCTGCAGGTCAAACGCGCGCCGGGCGGCAGGGCCCGGGTCTTCGCCGGCGGCGCCAAACCTAGCGAAAGCCCGTCATGAGCCAGAACACGACGCTTGTCGAAACCCTTGCCCGTGCCACCGCCGCCCTGCGCCGGGAACACAGCCCGCTGCCGATCCTGGGGGTGACGGTGCTGGTCTTCGCGATCTTCGCGGTGCTTGCGCCCGACAGTTTTCCAACCGCGGCGAACCTGTCCTCGATCGGCTTCCAGGTGCCCGAGACGGCGCTGTTGGGATTGGGGGTCATGCTGTCGATGGTGCTGGGCGGGATCGACCTGTCGGTGGTCGCGGTGGCCGACCTCGCCGGGGTGACGATGGTGCAGTATTTCACCTATGTCGGGGCGACGCGGCCGGGCCACGACGGTCCGCTGGTGATCGCCACCGGGATCGCAATCGCGCTGCTGGTCGGGGCGGTCTGCGGGGCGATCAACGGGCTGATCATCGGCCGCCTGCGGGTGCTTGCGATCCTGGCGACGATGGCGACGATGGAGGTCTTCGGCGGCCTCGCCATCGCCTGGACCGGGGGCAACACGCTGCCCGACGTGCCACAGCCGATCCTGGATATCGCCAACCTCAGCCCGGCCGGCATCCCGCTACCGGCGATCATCCTGCTGGTCTGTGCGGTTTGCGCCGCGCTTTTGCTAAACGGCAGCCGTTTCGGCATACGCGCCACCCTGGTCGGCGCGAACCCGCGCGCCGCCAACCTGTCGGGTATCCGCGAAAAGGGGGCGCAACTGGGCATCTATACCGCCAGCGGGATGCTGGCCTCGGTGGCGGGGATCATCTTCGTGGCCCGCACCGCCGGGGCGACGCCGAACTATGGCGCGGGCTCCTATGTGCTGCTTGCCGTCGTCATCGCGGTGCTTGCGGGGGTCGATCCGCTGGGCGGGTTCGGTACGGTGCTGGGGGTTTTGCTGGCCGCCTTCGCGCTTGACATGATCCGGGCGGGCTTTGTCGCGCTGCAGCTGAACCAGTTCCTCTATGAAGCCGCGCAGGGCGCGATCCTGATCGTCGTGCTGGCCCTGGGCGCGACCGCCCGCGGTGACATGCACTGGCTCGCCCGCCTCAGGCGCCATCCCAGATAGCCCTTCGGCACCGTCGGGGGCGCCAGGCCCCGCGGCGCCGGGATTTCGATCGCGAAAGGGGTGGTCGGGTGGCGGCGGCGGCGACCGTCGGCCAGGTTGGGGCGGTCGCGCCTTTAAGCCGCAGACAGCGCCAGCCAGATGCAAAGCTCTGCCGTCACCTGCGCCGCGCCCAGCACGTCACCGGTGAAGCCCGCGATCTGGCGGCGCGCGATGAGGGCGATGAGCGCGGCGCCCAGAGCGGCCGCCAGGACCGGAGCAATCACGAACGGCAAAGTCACCACCGCGATCGCCAAGGCCAGCGCGACACAGGCCCAGACCTGCCCGGCCCCGATCCGATCCGCCGCCGATCTGCCCAGCCCGACATTCCGCGCGGAGGGCATCACGCGCATGATCACCGGCAGCGGTGCCCTGCTCAGGGCCGCGACGCCTGCCGCCAATGCCACCGGATGCGCCCCGGGCAGGACCTCGGACAGCAGCGCCACGCGCAACAACAGCGCCAGCCCCAGGGCAATCGCCCCGTAGCTGCCCAATCGGCTGTCGCGCATGATCTCCAGCTTGCGGGCCGGATCGGCGCCCCCGCCGAACCCGTCCGCCAGATCGGCCAGCCCGTCTTCGTGCATGGCGCCCGTCGCCAGCACCCCCGCCGCGACCGCAAGGATCGCCGCGACAAGCGGCGCCAGCCCCAGGGCCTGGGCAATCCAGAAGACAAGCCCCACGATCGCCCCGACCGCGACGCCGGCCAGCGGATAGGCCCAGGCCGCGGCGGAAAGCGGCGGCGCCGGATCCAGCCGCCCGACCGGCAACCGCGTCAGCAACGCAAGCGCCAGCCGCAGCTCTGCCCAGCGTCGCCGCGACCATGGGGACCCGCCGGTCATGCCCCGGAGATCCCGGCCTCGGCGAAGGTCGCCATGCCGTTGTGGGCCTCCAACGCCGCCCGCAGCACCCCCAATGCCACCGCCGCACCCGAGCCCTCTCCCAGCCGCATTCCCAGATCCAGAAGCGCCCGTTTCTCGATCGCCGACAGCAGCCGCCGGTGGCCCGGCTCGGCGCTGGCATGGCCGACAAGGCAATGGTCGAGCACCCCCGTCCCCAGCGGATGCAGCACCGCCGCCGAGGCAGTGCAGATGAACCCGTCAAGGATCACCGGCACCCTGCGCGCCCGCGCCGCCAGCAACGCGCCGCAAATCGCGGCCTGTTCGCGCCCGCCGAAGGCGGCAAGCACCGCCAGCGGATCGCCCAGCACGCCCGCATGCAGCGCGACCCCGGCCTCAATCGCCTCGACCTTGCGGGCGATCCCGTCCGGATCCGATCCGGTTCCCGGCCCCACCCAATCCCAGCCGTCGCCGCCGAAACTTGCCCGCGCCAGTGCCGCCGCGACCGTCGAATTGCCGATCCCCATCTCGCCCAGCAGCAAGATGTCCGCCCGCGGGTCAAGCGCCGCCGCGCCGCGCGCCATCGCATCCAGAACCTCGGCCTCGGTCATGGCGGGCCCCTGGGTGAAATCCCCGGTCGGCCTGTCGAGATCCAGCGCGACGACGGACAATTCCGCGCCGCTCGCCCGGCACAGCTGATTGATCGCCGCGCCGCCGGCCCGGAAATTCTCTACCATCTGGGCGGTGACCTCTTGCGGGAAAGGGTTCACACGCTGCGCGCAGATGCCGTGATTGCCGGCGAAGACAACCGCCTGCGCACGGCCGATCGCGGGCCGCGCGTTCCCCTGCCAGCCGGCCATGAAGACCGCGAGTTCCTCGAGCCGACCCAGGGACCCCGGCGGCTTTGTCAGATCATCCTGGCGGCGCCGGGCCGCGGCCGCCGAGGCCGTGCTCGCCTCGGGCAGGCGCGCCAGCCGGCCGCGCAATTCCGCGAAGGAAGAGACGGGGAAGATCGTGTCGCTCATGTCATTTCATCCTAGAGTCATTTCACCTTCAGCGGCAGGCCGGAGACAAGGAAATGCACCTCGTCGGCGGCTTCGGCGACGGTCTGATTCAGCCAGCCGGCGGCATCGCGATACGCGCGTGCCAACGCGTTGTCCGGCACGATCCCCATCCCGACCTCGTTGGTCACCAGGATCACCGGGCTTTGCTGACTGCCCAGCGCCTTCGCCAGCGCTAGGCCCTCGGCGCGCCAGTCGCGCCCGGCCTCCATCAGATTGGCCAGCCACAATGTCAGGCAATCGACCAGACGCGGCCCGGCCCCATCCGTCTGCGCCAGCGCCGCGACCAGTTCAAGCGGCACTTCGTGATCCCGCCATGGCGCGCCCCGCCGGGCCTGATGGGCGGCGATTCGCGCCGACATCTCGGCATCGCGCGCCTGCGCCGTCGCGATATATTGGGGAACCCCCGGCACTGCCAGGGTGCGCGCCTCGGCATAGCCGCTCTTGCCCGAACGGGCGCCGCCTGTAATGAGTAGGATCATGCCGCCTCCGCGTTTGCGTGGCAGTAAGCATCATTCGTGCAACCTGAAAAGGGGGTAAGACCGACCGTGACGGGCCCGGAACCGACAGAAATGCTTTTGATCCGCCACGCGCCGCTGGCGGTGTCGGGCGTGCTTGCCGGCCGCAGCGACCTGCCCGCGCGGCTGCCCGACACAGCCGAGATCGAGGCCGCGCGGCGCGTGCTTGCGCAACTTGGTGCCGATGCCGCGCAGCTGGTCTCGAGCCCGGCCAAGCGCTGCCTCGCCACTGCCGAGGCGCTGTTTCCGGGCGCCGAGCCCGCGACCGACCCGCGCCTGTGGGAACAGGATTTCGGCGCCTGGGATGGGCGCCCGGTGGTCGAGATGCCGGATCTCGGCCCGCTCAACCGTGCGACGCTGGCGGCACGGCGTCCGCCGGGGATCGGGGGCGAAAGCTTCCTCGACGCCGCCGCGCGCATCCTTCCCGCCGTTGACGATATCGCGGCCACGGCCGGAACCGTCACCATCATCGCCCATGCCGGCACCATCCGCGCGGCGCTTGGTCAGGCGCTGGGCGCGCCCAAGGCCGGACTTGCCTTCGAGGTCGCGCCGCTGTCCGTCACCTGTCTGCGCGTCTTCGCCGACGGCAGCCGCGCCATCGTGTTCGTGAACCGGGGCCTGGCGTGACGCCCCACGCCCGGCCGGGCCCGGCGCCGGGCGACGTCCGTGTCGCCGCCCATTTCGGGGAATTCCTGCAAGGCCGGCTGGGCCCCGACGGACCTGTCGCGCTGGTCACCCTGCCCTGTGCGGCGCTTGCCGCCCATGCCACCCGCCGGCCTGGCCCCTTTGCGCTGCACCAGCCCGGCCCCCGCGCGCTGACGGCTATGGTCGCCGCGCGCTTTCTTGCCGCCCTGGGCCTGCCGCGCCGGGGCCGCTTCGTGTTGCGTCTGGACATGCCGCCGGGCGGCGGCGCGGGGGCCTCGACCGCGGCGCGGGTGGCGCTGGCCCGCGCCGCCGGGCAGCGCGACCCCGATGCCATCGCCCGCGCCTGCCTGGTCAGCGAAGGGGCGCTTGACCCGGTGATGTTCGCGGCCCCCGCGCAGCGCCTCTGGGCCTCGCGCGCGGCGCGGACGCTCGCGCTACTGCCGCCGCCGCCGCGCTTCGATGTGCTTGGCGGCTTTTTCGGCCCGATGCGACGCACCGATCCGCGCGACGGTGCCTTTCCCGACATCGCCGACCTCGCCGCCGCATGGCCCGCGGCCTGCGCCCAGCCCGCCCGCGCCGCCGAACTGGCCAGCGAATCGGCTCGCCGCACCCTCGCCCTGCGCCGGCCGGGCGCGGACCCGACCGAGGCGCTGGCCCGGCGCTTCGGCGCGCTCGGCTTCGCGATCGGCCATACCGGTGCCGCCCGCGCGCTGCTTTTCACGCCGGGAACGGTGCCGGAAGCGGCGCGATCGGCCATGCGCGAAGCCGGGTACCGCAACATCCTGTGCTTCCGCACTGGAGAAGGCTGATGCTCTACGCCCTGCCCATGCTGATCGCGCTCGTGATCGACGCCGGCCTTGGCTGGCCCGACCGCCTTTACCGTCGGCTCGGCCATCCCGTCGTCTGGATCGGGGCGCTGATCGGCCAGCTGGACCGGCACTGGAACCGCGACCGCGCCTCCGCCGCCCGCCGCCGCGCCGCCGGGATCGCCACGGCGCTGCTGACCATCGCCGCGACCGTCACGCTTGCGGCCGCGGTGCAGGCGCTGCTGCCGCCGGGCTGGCCGGGGGTGATCCTGACCGGGGTGCTGGCCTGGCCGCTGGTCGCCGCGCGGTCGCTTGACGACCATGTCGCCCGCGTCGCCCGGCCGCTGGCCACGGGGGATCTGGAAGGTGCGCGCGCGGCGGTCTCGATGATCGTGGGCCGTGATCCCGCGCACCTCGACACCCCCGCCACCGCCCGCGCCGCGATCGAGAGCCTGGCCGAGAACGCCTCGGACGGGGTGGTGGCGCCGCTGTTCTGGGGGCTGCTGTTCGGGCTGCCGGGGATCGCGGGCTACAAGGCGGTGAACACGCTTGATTCGATGATCGGCCACCGCACGCCCCGGCACGAGGCCTTTGGCTGGGCCGCGGCACGGATCGACGACGTGGCGAACCTGATCCCGGCGCGGATGACGGCGCTTCTGTTCGCGCTGGCGGGTCCCGCGCCGCGCCGGGCCTTCGCTACGGCGCGCCGCGACGCGCGGCTTCACCGCTCGCCCAATGCGGGCTGGCCCGAGGCCGCGATGGCGGGCAGCCTGGGCATCCGGCTGTCGGGCCCCCGTGTCTATGGCGACAGCCGGGCCGAGGAACCCTGGGTCAATGCCGCGGGCGCGGATCCGGATTCGGCTGGCATCGGGCGCGCGCTTGGGCTTTATCGTCGGGCGCTGACGGGGCTGGCGCTGATGCTGGCCCTGCTGGCGGCGATCTGAAGGGGGCGCGATGCGCGACCACGGCGGCAATCTGGACCAGGCCATCGCCCGCTTCGGCGGCGCGGCCGGGGATTGGATCGACCTTTCGACGGGCATCAACCGGCGTCCCTATCCGATACCGCCGCTGCCGCCGGAGATCTGGCACGCCCTGCCAGGGCGGGAGGCGCAGCGCACACTGATTGCCGCCGCCGCGCAGGCCTACCGCACGGATGCCGCGATCCTGCCGCTGGCCGGCGCGCAGGCCGCGATCCAGCTGATCCCGCGCCTCACCGCGCCGGGGCGGGCGCGGGTGCTGGCACCGACCTACAATGAACATGCGGCCGCGTTGCGGGCAGCCGGCTGGTCGGTGGAAGAGGTCGCCGCACCCGCCGATCTGGCCGGCGCGGATCTTGCGGTGCTGGTCAATCCCAACAACCCCGACGGGCGGCGGATCGCACCGGCGGATCTGCGCGCCCTGGCGGGCCGGGTCGGGCGGCTGGTGGTGGACGAAAGCTTCGCCGACCCCGAGCCGGACTTGTCGGTCGCGGGTGATTGCGGCGCGCTGGCCGGCCT
Organism: Allgaiera indica; assembly: GCF_900106675.1. Taxonomy (GTDB): domain Bacteria; phylum Pseudomonadota; class Alphaproteobacteria; order Rhodobacterales; family Rhodobacteraceae; genus Acidimangrovimonas; species Acidimangrovimonas indica. The sequence goes on along the minus strand of NZ_FNOB01000009.1, from coordinate 123,336 downwards.
GCTGGTGCTGCGCTCATTCGGTAAGTTCTACGGGCTCGCCGGGCTGCGGCTGGGCTTCGCGATCGGCGCCGAGGACGACATCGGCCGGCTTGCCGCGATGGCCGGTCCCTGGGCGGTCTCGGGGCCGGCGCTGGACATCGGCGCCCGCGCGCTGCGCGACGACGATTGGGCCGCCGCGACCCGCGCCCGCCTTGACACCGAGACGCCGCGCATCGACGCGCTGGCGCGGGCCGCGGGCTGGCGGCTGATCGGCGGCACGGCGCTGTTTCGGCTTTACGACACGCCCGGCGGCACGGCGGCGCAGGCCGCGCTTGCCCGCCATCGGATCTGGTCTCGTGTCTTCCCGGACAAACCGGGCTGGCTGCGCCTGGGCCTGCCGGGAGATGCCGAGGAATGGACCCGGCTTGGCCGGGCGATGAAGGAGCACCGAGATGCAGTTCACACGTGACGAGGCCGACACGCTGGACCGGATCCTGCACTGGCGCCGCGACGTGCGCCATTTCCGCCGCGATCCCGTCCCCGAAGCGGTGATGCGCCGGCTGCGCACGGCGCTCGACACCGCGCCGTCGGTCGGCAATGCCCGGCCCTGGCGGCTGATCCGGGTCGAGGATCCGGGGCTGCGCGCTGGGGTGAAGGTGGAATTCGCGCGCTGCAACACCGAGGCGAAGAAGGGCTATGACAGCGATCGCGCCCGCGCCTATGGTCGCCTGAAGCTTGCCGGTATCGACGCGGCGCCGGTGCAATTCGCCGTCTTCACCGCGACCGATCCGCAAGAGGGCCACCGTCTCGGCCGGCTGACCATGCCCGAGACGCTGCGCCAATCCACCGCGATGGCGATCTATACGCTGTGGCTGGCGGCGCGGGCCGAGAACCTGGGTCTCGGGATGGTCTCGATCCTGGATCCCCGGCGGATGGAGCGGCTGTTCGAGGTGCCCGAGGATTGGGTCTTTACCGCCTATCTCTGCCTTGGCTGGCCCGAGTTCAGCGATGACACGCCGCTGCTGCACCGCGAGGACTGGCAGCGCAACGTCGAGACCGGCTGGGAGGTGCGCTAGACCTCAGCGCGCCAGCGCCAGCAGGCCGGTCACGTCGACATGGGCCTCCATATGCGCGGCCAGCGCGTCAAGCGTCTCTTCGACGCCCGCGCGGTAACCGGCGGCCCCCACCGCGCCGCCCAGCGCGCTCAGGAAGGCCGCGCGAAAGCCGTCATCGGCGAACATGCCGTGGACATAGCTGCCCATCACCCGCCCGTCGGCCGAGACCGCGCCCTCGGGCATACCGCCCAGCCGCGCGAAGGGGCGGGCACGGTCCGGGCCCTCGGTGCGGCCGATGTGGATCTCATAGCCGTCAAAGCACCGCCCCGAGGCCACATGTTCCGCCGTCACCCGTGACAGGTGCTTGTCGCCCGACATCACCGTGGCCACATCCAGAAGCCCCAGCCCCGTGCTTTCGCCGGCCGGGCCCTCGATGCCCTCGGGATCGGCGACCGAGCGGCCCAGCATCTGGTAGCCGCCGCAGATCCCCAGCACCGCGCCGCCGCGCCGGCGGTGGGCGGCAAGGTCGATGTCCCAGCCCTGCGCACGCAGAAAGGCCAGGTCGCCGCGCGTCGACTTGCTGCCCGGCACGATCACCAGATCCAGATCGCCGGGGATCGCCTCGCCGGGGCCGATCATCCGCAGGCTGACCCCCGGCTCTGCCGCCAGCGGGTCGAGATCGTCGAAATTGGCGATGCGCGACAGCGCGAGGCAGCCGATTCGAAATTCGCCCGGGCCGCCCGTCGCCTTTTCATGCACATCCAGCGCGTCCTCTGCCGGAAGCCGCCTTGCGTCGGGAAAGAACGGCAGCACGCCGTAGCCGCGCCAGCCGGTCTTGTCCTCGATGATCCGGTAGCCCTGGTCGAAAAGCCGCGGATCGCCGCGGAACTTGTTGATCACGAAGCCCGCGACCATCGCCGCATCCTCGGGGTCGATCACCGCCCTTGTGCCGACGATCTGCGCGATCACGCCGCCGCGGTCGATATCGCCGGCCAGCACCACCGGCACCCCGGCGGCGCGGGCGAATCCCATATTGGCGATGTCGCCCGCACGCAGGTTCACCTCGGCCGGGCTGCCGGCGCCCTCGACGATCACCAGATCATGGCGCGCCGTCAGCCGCCCGAACGATTCGAGCACCGGCGCCATGAGCGAGGGCTTCATCCCCCAGTAGTCGCGCGCCTTCATGGTGCCGATCCGGCGGCCCTGCACGATGACTTGCGATCCCAGGTCGGTTTCTGGCTTCAGCAGCACCGGGTTCATGTCGACGACCGGCTCCAGCCCCGCGGCCTGGGCCTGCAGGGCCTGGGCGCGGCCGATCTCTCCTCCGTCCGCGGTGACGGCGGCGTTGTTCGACATGTTCTGCGGCTTGAACGGCGCGACCTTCAGCCCCCGCGCCCGCGCCGCGCGACACAGCCCCGCGACCAGCAGCGACTTGCCGACATTCGATCCGCAGCCCTGGATCATCAGGGCGGGCATCAGAATTCGACCCCGGCCTGCGCCTTGATGCCCGACCGGAAGGGATGCTTCACCAGCGTCATCTCGGTCACCAGATCGGCGGCCTCGATCAGCTTGTCCGAAGCGTTGCGGCCGGTCAGCACCACATGGGTCATCTCGGGCTTCTCGTCGCGCAGGAAGGCCACCACCTCGTCGATATCGAGATATTCGTAGCGCAGCGCGATGTTGATCTCGTCCAGCAGGACCATCCGGATCCGGGGATCGCGGATCAGTTCCTTGGCCTTGTCCCAGCCCGCCCGCGCCGCCGCGATGTCGCGCGCGCGGTCCTGGGTTTCCCAGGTAAAGCCCTCGCCCATGGCGTGGAACTGGCACAGATCGCCAAAATTTTCGGTCAGCAGGCGGCGTTCGCCCGTGTCCCAGGCACCCTTGATGAACTGCACCACGGCGCAGGGCATGCCATGGGCGATGCAGCGCAGGATCATCCCGAACCCCGAAGACGACTTGCCCTTGCCGGCCCCGGTATGGACGATCACCAGCCCCTTCTCGCCGGTCTTCTTCGCCATGATCTTGTCGCGCGCGGCCTTCTTCTTCGCCATCTTCGCGGCATGTTCTTCGTCGCTGCGTTCGTGGGTGACGTGTTTCCCGGCCATTCGGTCGCTTCCCTTGCTTGACATCATACCCCCTCGTGCCACAGATGAGCGCACGTTGGTGTCTGCCATACGACAGGCTAAGAGGGAATGCGACGGGGCATCGAGGCGCCCCAAAAGCAGCCGCCCCCGCGACCGTGACCGGAGAGGTCACCTGATGCCACTGGTCCAAATCGGATCGGGAAGGTGGGTGACCGCAGGGCCGATGGCCCCGACTCCGCAAGCCGGGAAACCTGCCAGCGAACAAGAAGTACCGGCGGACGGGGTGTTCCGCGGCAGGCTGTGTAGTGGTCACGTGGGCCGACTCCGCAATCTGGCGCCCCCCCAATGCCAGCAATTGGGCTGAGGAAGAATGGTCGCCACGCTTCATGTCTGCATCACCTGCAAGGCCGGACAGCCGGTGCCCGAGGGCGAAGCCTGCCCCGGCGCGCGCCTGCATGCCGCGCTGATCGCCGAGGCCTGCCCCGAAGGCGTGCGGATCGTGCCGGTGGAATGCCTGTCGGCCTGCAACAGCGGCGCCGCGGTGGCCCTGTCGCGCCCCGGGTCCTGGTCCTATGTCTACGGGCGGCTCGAACCCGCCCACGCCGGCGACATTCTCGCCGGGGCCGCCGCCTATGCGCGCTCGTCCGACGGCCTGGTGCCGTGGCGCGAACGCCCGGTGGTATTCCGCAAGCAATCCCTCGCCCGTATCCCGCCCCAGGAGGCCACGCCATGAGCGACCTGTCCAAGATCCCCGTTACCATCGTCACCGGCTTTCTCGGCGCCGGCAAGACGACGCTGATCCGCCATCTGATGCAGAACGCCGGCGGGCGCCGTCTTGCGGTACTGGTGAACGAATTCGGCACCATGGGGGTGGACGGCGACATCCTGCGCGGCTGCGCCGACGAAAACTGCCCCGCCGAGAACGTGGTGGAACTGGCCAACGGCTGCATCTGCTGCACCGTCGCGGATGAATTCATCCCGACGATGGAGGCGCTTCTGGCGCTGCCGCAGCGCCCCGATCACATCCTGATCGAAACCTCGGGCCTGGCGCTGCCCAAGCCGCTGCTGAAGGCCTTCGACTGGCCGGCGATCCGGTCGCGCATCACCGTGGACGGGGTGATCGCGCTGGCCGATGCCGAGGCCGTGGCGGCGGGCCGCTTCGCCCCCGATCCGGCGGCGGTGGATGCCCAGCGCGCGGCCGATGACAGCCTCGACCACGAAACCCCGCTGTCCGAGGTGTTCGAGGATCAGATCTCCTGTGCCGATATCGTGCTGCTGACCAAGGCCGATCTGGCCGGCGAGGAAGGCCTTGCCGCCGCCCGCGCCGCGATCGCGGCCGAGGCACCGCGCCCGCTGCCGATGGTGGCGGTGACCGACGGCGCGGTCGACGCCTCGGTGATCCTGGGGCTGAACGCGGCGGCCGAAGACGACCTGGCCGCGCGCCCGTCGCATCACGACGGCTTTGACGACCACGAACACGACGATTTCGACACGATCGTTGTGGATCTGCCCGAACAACAGGACCGCGACGGGCTGATCGCGGCCCTGGAACGGCTGGCGCGCGAACGCAACATCCTGCGCGTGAAGGGCCATGTCGCGCTGGCAGGCAAGCCGATGCGTCTGCTTGTGCAGGCGGTGGGCGCGCGGGTGCGCTGCCAGTTCGACCGGCCCTGGGGTGCGGCGCCGCGGAATTCCCAACTGGTGGTGATCGCCGAGAAAGGCGATATCGACGCGCCCGCGATCCGGGCCGCGCTGGGGGCCTGATCCGCGATGCATGTCGTCTTCCGCGAAAGCCACGGCCTGGACGAGACCGAGACCCCCTATGATCCCGGGCAGGACCCCGCGGATCTGGTGGTTCTGTCGTTCTCGGACAGCGACCTGGGCGCCTTCGCGGCGGGATGGCATCGGGCGCGGGACAGCGGCGCGGCGCTGCCCACGCTGCGGCTGTGCAACCTGGTGGCACTGCGCCATCCGCTGTCGGTCGATGCCTATGTCGAACGCACCCTGTGCGGCGCGAAGGCCGTTCTCGTGCGGCTGATCGGCGGCGAGGCCTATTGGCCCTATGGCCTTTCTTCCCTGCGCGACCTCGCCCAGCGTCGCGGCGTCGCGCTGGCGGTGCTGCCCGGCGACGGCCGCGAGGACCCGACGCTCGATGCGTTCTCGACCGTGCCGGTCTCGACGCTGCGGCGGCTGTCGGCGCTGTGCGAGGCCGGAGGCGCGGTGGCGGCGCAGGCGGCGCTGGCGCAGCTTTCGCTTGCCGCGGGCCTTTACGCAGGGCCCGTGCCCGGCCTCAAAAGCCTGCCCGAGGCCGGGATCTACCTGCCCGGCCGGGGCGTGGTGGCCGCCCCGCCCGAAGGCCCCGGCCCCCGGATCGCGGTGACCTTCTACCGCGCCTATCTTGCCGCCGCCGACACCGGGCCGGTGGATGCCCTGATCGCCGGCCTGACCGACGCAGGCTTTGCCGCCTACGGCCTGTTCGCCACGTCGCTGAAGGCCGAGGGCCCGGCGCGTTGGCTGGCCACCCATTTCACCGCACATCCGCCGGCGGCGATCGTCAACGCCACCGCCTTCTCGGCCCAGGGGGCGGACGGGATATCGCCGCTGGATGGGCCGGGCGTGCCGGTCTTTCAGGTCGCGCTCTCGACCGCGCGGCGGCGCGACTGGGCGGCCTCGGAACGTGGCCTTTCGCCCGCCGACCTGGCCATGCACGTCGTGCTGCCGGAAGTCGACGGGCGCCTGTTCGCCGGCGTCGTCAGCTTCAAGGCGCCGGCCCCGCGCGACCCGGATCTGCAATTTTCGCGCTTCGCGCATCGCGCGGCGCCGGATCTGGTGGCGCAGGCCATCGGCCGGATCCGCGGCTGGCTGCGGCTGGGTGCCACCCCGATGGGCGGGCGCGATCTGGCGATGATCCTGTCCACCTACCCCGGCCGCGCCGACCAGATGGCCCATGCGGTGGGCCTGGATACCCTGGCCTCGGCCGAAACCCTGCTGGGGGACCTTCACGCAGAGGGCTACCAGACCACCCCCGTTCCCGCCCTGGCCCGACGCTTGCGCGAAGATAGCCTGACCTGGCCGCTCGATGCCTATCGCGCGGCCCTGGCCACCCTTCCGCCTCAGATGCGGGACGCGCTGCACGCCGCCTGGGGCCCGCCCGAACACGACCCCGCCCTGCGCGACGGCGCCTTCCACTTCTCCGCCATCGAGGCCGGCCGCGTCCTGATCGCGCTGCAGCCCGAGCGCGGCCGCCGCAAGGGCCGAGAGGACGCCTATCACGACCTGGCCGCCACGCCGCGGCACGGCTATGTGGCTTTCTATCTGTGGCTTCAGTCGCGCGCGCCGCATGCGCTGATCCACATGGGCGCGCATGGCACGCTGGAATGGCTACCGGGCAAGTCGGTGGCCCTGTCGCGCGAATGCTGGCCGGCGCGGCTGACCGGAGACATCCCGGTGATCTACCCCTTCATCGTCAATGACCCGGGCGAGGCCGCGCAGGCCAAGCGCCGGATCGGGGCGCTGACGCTGGGCCACCTGCCGCCGCCGCTGGCCACCGCCGAACTGCCCGAGAACCTGGCCCCGCTGGAACGGCTGCTTGACGAATATTCCACCGCCGACGGGCTGGACCCGGCCCGCCGCACCCGGCTGATCGGCGCGATCCGCGACGAGGCCCGCGCCCGCGGGGTCGAGGACGACCTTCGCCTGCCGCCCGGCGCCAGCCCGGCCGAGGCGATCACCCGCATCGACCGCTTCGTCTGCGACCTGAAGGAAAGCCGCTTCGGCGAGGGGCTGCATATCTTCGGCCGCGGCGCCTGCGGCCCCGAGGAACGCGCGGGAATGCTGGACGCGCTTGCCGGGCGCCGCGTCGCGCCGGGTCCGGCCGGCTCTCCCGGGCGGGGGCGGTCGGACGTGCGCCCCACGGGGCGCAACCTCTTCGCCGTCGATCCGCGCGCGGTGCCCAGCCGCGCAGCCCACGCCCAGGGCGTGAAACTGGCCGAGGAACTGATCCGGCGCCACCTGCAGGACCATGGCGACTGGCCGCGGGGGCTGGTGGTCGATCTGTGGGGGTCGGCCACCATGCGCACGGCGGGCGAGGAATTCGCGATGGCCCTGCATCTGGCCGGCCTGGCGCCGCGCTGGGACGCGGACAGCGGCCGGGTAAGCGGCTTCGAGGTGATCCCGCCCGCGCTGCTGAACCGGCCCCGGATCGACGTGACGCTGCGTGTCTCGGGTCTCTTTCGCGACATCTTCCCGGGCCTCGCGCAACTGTTCGAAGCCGGCTGCGCGGCTTTGGCCGAGCGCGACGAGGCCCCGGAAGACAACCCCTATGCGACGCGCGCGCCCCGGGTGTTCGGGCCCAAGCCCGGACATTACGGCATCGGGCTGGGAACCGATGCCGCCGACCTGACCCCCGAGGCACGCACCCGCGCGGGCGAGGCCTGGCTTTCGGCCTCGGGCTGGGCGATCGGGGCGGATGGCGCGGTGCGCGAGGCCCGCGAGGCGTTGGAAAGCAGGCTTGCCGCGACCGATGCCTTCGTCCACCCCCAGGACCTGCCCGAAAGCGACCTGCTGATGGCCGAGGATTACGCCGCCCATCAGGCCGGCTTTGCCGCCGCGTTGTCGCGCCTGGGGCACCGGCCGGCGGCGCTGTATCACCTTGACGCGACCGACCCCGCGCGCCCCCGGGCCCGCGCGCTGACCGAAGAGATCGCCCGAACGGTGCGTGCCCGCGCCGCCAACCCCGCCTGGGCCGACGGCATGATGGCGCATGGCTTCCGGGGCGGGGCGGAACTGGCCGCCACGCTCGATCACATGGCCGCCTTCGCGCATCTGGCCGGCGCGGTGCCGGGCCATCTGTTCGATCTTTATCACGCCGCCACGCTGGACCGGGAAGAGGTCGTGACCTTTCTCGAACGCGAAAACCCCGCGGCCCTTGCCCGGCTGCGCGCCACCTTCCGCGCGCTGATCGAGGCCGGGCTGTGGGTCAGCCGCCGCAATTCGGTGGCGATCGGCACGGAGGCAGAGGCATGAGCGGGTTCAAGATCCGCGGCGCCTGTCCGGGCGCGCTTCGCCCGATGGCCTCGGCCGATGGGCTGGTCGTGCGCATCCGCCCACCCCTGGGCCGGCTGAGTCCCGCCCAGGCGCGCGGTCTGGCGCAGGTTGCCGCCAGTTTCGGATCGGGAGAGGTGGAACTGACCAACCGCGCCAATCTGCAGATCCGCAGCGTGGCCGAGGCGGCGCATCCCGATCTGATCGCCGCGCTCTCGCCGCTCGGCCTGATCGACCCGGACCCCGAGGCAGAGCGCGCCCGCAATCTGATCGTCACGCCTTTCCACCGCGCCGGAGACGGGACACAGGAACTTGCGCGGGCACTGACGGACGTGCTGCGCGCCGCACCACCGCTGCCCGCGAAATTCGGGTTGGCGCTTGACTGCGGCGAAGCGCCGGTGCTGGGCGGCGCCTCCGCCGATATCCGCGTCGAGCGCGGCGCCGAGGGCAGATTGCTGATCCGCCCCGACGGTTGCGACGGGGGTCAAGAGGTCCTGGCCGAAGAGGTTCCGGCGGCAGTGCTTTCGCTTCTGCGCTGGTTCGCCACCCAGGGGATCGGCGCCGACGGGCGCGGGCGGATGCGCGATGCCGCCGCCCGGCTGCCGGCCCCTCGACGCCCGGCATTCCCGGCGCGGGCCGCGCACCTTCCACCGGCAGGCCCCATCGCGGGCGGCCTGCTTGCCGCGGCGCGCTTCGGGCGCCTGCCCGCCGCCACCCTTGCCGCGCTCGCCGATTACGCGACAGAGCTTCGCCTTACGCCCTGGCGCGCGGTGTACCTGCCCGGCATCGACACTTTGCCCGACATGCCCGGCCTGATCACCGATCCGGCCGATCCGTTGCTGCGCGTCGCCGCCTGCACCGGTGCGCCCGGCTGCCCCCAGGCCCATGCCGAAACCCGCACGCTGGCCCAGGCGCTGGCCCCCCATCTGCCGCCGGGGCGGCATCTGCATGTCTCGGGCTGTGCCAAGGGCTGTGCCCATCCCGGCCCCGCCGACATCACCCTGACAGCCACGCCCGAAGGCTTCGCGCTTGCCCATCGCGCCCGCGCCGCCGACCCGCCCGCGCGAAGCGGCCTGAACGCCGCGATGCTCATTGCCTCCCCTTCCCTCCTGTTCCGGACCGACGATGCCCCATTTCTATGAAACCGACGGCGCGGCGATCTACCGCCAATCCTTCGCCACGATCCGGGCCGAGGCCGACCTGGGCCGCTTCACCCCGGAAGAAGAGGTCGTCGTGGTGCGTATGATCCACGCCCTTGGCTTCGTCGGGCTGGAGGCACAGGTTGCCTTCACCCCCGGCATGGCGGTCGCGGCCCGCGCGGCGCTGGAGGCCGGCGCCCCGATCCTGTGCGACGCGCGCATGGTCAGCGAAGGCATCACCCGCCCGCGGCTGCCCGCCGGCAATCAGGTGATCTGCACCCTGCACGACCCGCAGGTGCCGGACCTGGCCGCCCGGCTGAACACCACCCGCAGCGCCGCCGCGCTGGAATTGTGGCGCCCGCACCTGGGCGGCGCGGTGGTCGCGATCGGCAATGCGCCGACCGCGCTTTTCCATCTGCTCAACATGCTGGAGGATCCCACCTGCCCGCGCCCGGCGGCGATCATCGGCTGCCCGGTCGGCTTCGTCGGCGCGGCGGAATCGAAGGACGCGCTGATGGCCGCGCCGCCCGCGCCGTCGCTGATCGTGCGCGGACGGCTGGGTGGCTCTGCCGTCACCGTGGCGGCCATCAACGCGCTTGCCAGCCGAAAGGAATGACCATGGGCCGCATCGTCTGTACCGGGCTTGGCCCCGGCGACCCCGATCTGATCAGCCTGCGCGCCGACCGGCTGATCCGCGCCGCGCGGCATGTCGCCTATTTCCGCAAGGCCGGACGCACCGGCCAGGCGCGGCGCATCGTCGAGGGGATGCTGCGCCCCGATTGCGCGGAATACCCGATGGAATACCCGGTCACGACCGAGCTTGCCTTCGACAGCGCCGAATACAACACCTGCCTCGCAGATTTCTACGACGGCTGGGCGAACCGGCTGGCCGGCCTCGCCCAAACCGAGGAGGTGCTGGTGCTGTGCGAGGGAGACCCGTTCTTCTACGGCTCCTTCATGCATCTTCAGATCCGCCTTGCGGGCCGCGCCGAGGTCGAGGTCGTGCCCGGCATCACCGGCATGTCGGGTTGCTGGACGGCGACGGGACGCCCGATCACCTGGGGCGACGACGTGATGACGGTGCTTGCCGGAACCCTGCCTGAAGCCGATCTGGTGCGCCACATGCGCGCCGCCGATGCGCTGGTGGTGATGAAGACCGGGCGCAACCTGCCCAAGATCCGCCGCGCGCTGGCCGCCGCAGGACGGCTAGAGGCCGCCTGGTTGGTCGAGCGCGGGACAATGCCGCAAGAGCGCATCCTGCGTCTCGCTGAAATGCCCGAAGGCGACTGCCCCTATTTCGCGCTGGTCCTCGTCCACGGTTCGGGCCGCCGGCCGATGGCGGCGGCGACGCCCGCCGAGGCGGCCGCGCAATGAGCGGCTGGCTGGCCATCGCGGGGCTTGGTCCGGGCGACGCGGCGCTGGTCACCCCCGAGGTGCAGGCGGCGCTTGACGCCGCGACCGACGTGATCGGCTACATCCCCTATGTCGCCCGCGTGGCGCCCCGGCCCGGGCTGACCCTGCATCCTTCCGACAACCGGGTCGAGATGGACCGCGCCCGCCATGCGCTGGAACTGGCCCAGGGCGGCGCCCGGGTGGTCGTGGTCTCGTCGGGCGATCCCGGCGTCTTCGCCATGGCCGCCGCCGTGTTCGAGGCCTTGGAAGATGCGCCCGCATGGCAGTCGCTCGACATCCGCGTGCTGCCCGGGATCACCGCGATGCTTGCCGCCGCGGCCCGCGCGGGCGCGCCGCTGGGGCATGATTTCTGCGCGATCAACCTGTCGGACAACCTCAAGCCCTGGGATCTGATCGAGCGCCGCCTGCGGCTGGCAGCCGAGGCCGATTTTGCCATGGCGTTCTACAATCCACGTTCGAAATCCCGCCCCCAAGGCTTCCAGCGCGCCCTGGAAATCCTGCGCGACGCCTGCGGGCCAGAGCGGCTGATCACCTTCGCCCGCGCGGTGTCCACCCCCGACGAGCGGCTGACCACCGTGACCCTGGCCGAGGCCTCCCCCGAAATGGCGGACATGCGCACGGTCGTGCTGGTCGGCAATTCCACCACCCGCCGCGTCGGGCGCTTCGTCTATTCCCCGCGATGTGTGGAAGCGGGGGGCGCGGGATGACCCAGCCAGCGCATCACCTCGGCAACACTGCCCGCCACCTGCCGCGCGGGCAGCGCGGGCCGGTCGATCATCACCACCGGCAGCCCCAGCGCGCGGGCAGCATCCAGCTTGGCCCGCGCCCCCGCGCCGCCGGCGTTCTTGGCCACGATCAGGTCGATCCGGTGATCGCGCAGCAGCGCCGTATCGCCCGACAGATCGAAGGGGCCGCGCGCGATCACGACTTCGGTGCGCGGCAATGGCAGGGCGGCCTCGGGCGGATCGACAAGACGCAGAAGGTAAAGATGATCGGGCCGCGCGGCGAAAGATGCAAGCGTCTGACGGCCGATCGCCAGGAAGACCCGCGCCGGTGCTTCCGGCAACGCCGCAACCGCGGCCTCGGTATCGGCCACGGCGACCCAGCGGTCGCCTGGCCCGGCCTGCCAGGCGGGGCGTTCCAGCGCGATCAGCGGCACGCCGGTGGCGCGGGCCGCCGCGACGGCATTGCAACTGATCTGCGCGGCGAAGGGGTGGGTCGCATCGACCAGATGGGTGATGCGCTCGGCCCGCAGCCAGTCGGCCAGCCCCTGCGGCCCTCCGAAACCGCCGACGCGGATCGGCAGCGGCTGGGCCGCCGGCGCGCGGGTGCGCCCGGCATAGGAAAGCACCGCCTCGATCCCCGCATCGGCCAGCGCGCGCGCCAGGGCGCTCGCCTCGCTGGTGCCGCCCAGAACCAGAACCCGTGCCATCCGCGGCCCTTTCCGTCCATTGCCCGCCCCGAGCAATGCCGCGACCGGGCCGCGCCTGCAAGCACGGAGCGCGCCGATGCCTGACCCTTGGCTTTCGATCATCGGGCTGGGCGAGGACGGGCTGACGGGCCTAGGCGCGCCGGCCCGCGCGGCGCTGGACGCGGCCGAGGCCATCTTCGGCGGCCCGCGCCATCTGGAACTGGCCGTCGCCGGCGACAGGGGGCGGCCCTGGCCGGTGCCCTTCGCGCTGGCCCCGGTGCTGGCGCTGAAGGGGCGGCCGGTCGCGGTGCTGGCCTCGGGCGATCCATTCTGGCATGGCGCGGGCGGCAGCCTGGCGGCACGGCTTGACCCCGGCGAATGGCGCGCCTTTCCCGGCCCCTCGACCTTCTCGCTTGCCGCCGCCCGGCTTGGCTGGCGGCTGGAGGAAGTCGCCTGCCTTGGTCTTCATGCCGCGCCATTCGCTCGCGCCCTGGACCACCTTGCGCCCGGCGCGCGGCTGATCTGCCTGATGCGCGACGCCGCCGCGCTGCCCGAATTCGCGGGCTGGCTGGTGACGCAGGGTTTCGGCGCCTCGCGCCTGTGGCGATTGCAGGCGCTTGGCGGGCCGCGCGAAGAGATCACCGAAACCACCGCCGCCGCCCTTGCGGCCAGCGCCCCCGCCGGGATCGCGCCGATCGCGCTGGCGGTCGAGGCCGCCGGTGCCCCCGGCTTGCCGCGCACCCCGGGCCTGCCGGACGCGCTGTTCGCCCATGACGGCCAGATCACCAAGCGCCCGGCCCGCGCGCTGACGCTGGCCGCACTCGCCCCGCGCCCGGCCGAGATGCTGTGGGACATCGGCTGCGGCTCGGGTTCGGTCGCGGTCGAATGGCTGCGTGCCGCCCCGCGCAGCCGCGCCGCGGGTGTCGAGGCCGATCCGACCCGCGCCGCCCGCGCGCGCGCCAATGCCGAAGCCTTCGGCCTGGGCGACCGCCTCAGCGTGACCGAGGCGCGCGCACCCGAGGGGCTGGAAGGCCTGCCGCGCCCCGATGCCGTGTTCATCGGCGGCGGCGCCGGCGAGGCGCTACTGACCCGGCTGTGGGAGATCCTGCCCGCAGGCACCCGCCTTGTCGCCAACGCCGTGACGCTGGAGACCGAGGCGCTGCTGACCCGCTGGTCGGGCGCCCGGGGCGGCACCCTGCTGCGGATCGAACTGGCCGAGGCGCAGCCGCTGGGCACAAGGCGCGGCTGGCACCCCCTGCGGCCGCTGGTGCAATGGAGCGTGACGCGATGAGGGTGGCCGGATTGGGATTTCGCGCGAATGCGCCGCTTGCCGCGCTGAAGGATGCCCTGGCGCGGGCCGGCGGCGGGCCGCTTGACGCGCTGGCCACCGCCGAGGCGAAGGCCGAGGCACCGGTCTTGCGCGCACTTGCGGCAGAATTGGGCCTGCCGGTCCTTGCCCAGTGGCCCGCGGCGCTGCGGGCCCAGACCACCGCCACCCATTCTTCGCGGATCGCCGCGCGGTACGGCACCGGCAGCCTGGCCGAGGCCGCGGCCCTTGCCGGCGCTGGGCCGGGGGCGCGGCTGATCGGCCCGCGCGCGATTTCCGCCGACCGCACCGCCACCGCCGCCATCGCCGAAAGGAACCCGACATGACCGTCCACTTCATCGGCGCAGGCCCCGGCGCGCCCGACTTGCTGACATTGCGCGGCCGCGATCTGATCGCGAGCGCCCCGGTTTGCCTGTATGCCGGATCGCTGGTGCCGCCCGGGGTTCTGGACCATTGTCCCCCCGACGCGCGGATCGTGAATACCGCGCCGCTCTCGCTGGACGAGATCATCGCCGAGATCGCCGCCGCCCATGACGCGGGCCTTGACGTGGCGCGGCTGCATTCGGGGGACCTGTCGGTCTGGTCGGCGATGGGCGAACAGCTGCGCCGCCTGCGGGCCCTGAACATTCCCTATGACGTCACCCCGGGCGTCCCCGCCTTCGCCGCCGCCGCCGCCACGCTGGAGACGGAACTCACCCTGCCGGGCCTGGCGCAATCCGTGGTGCTGACCCGCACCTCGGGGCGTGCCTCGCAGATGCCGCCGGGCGAGACGCTGGCGAATTTCGCGGCCACCGGGGCGACGCTGGCAATTCACCTTTCAATCCACGTCCTTGCCCGCGTGGTCCAGGAACTGGCCCCGCATTACGGGCCCGCCTGCCCGGTCGCCGTGGTCTGGCGCGCCTCGTGGCCGGACGAACGGGTGCTGCGGGGCACCCTCGGCACCATCGAGGCGGCGATGGACGGCGCGATCTCGCGCACCGCGCTGATCCTGGTGGGGCCGGCGCTGGCGGGCGAAGGTTTCGACGAAAGCCGCCTTTATGCGGGCGATTACGATCGCCGCTACCGCCCGGTCGGGCCCAGCCCGCGTTTTCCGGAGGCGCAATGATCACCGACGCGCTTCCCCCGGGCCTGCTGATCTCGGCCCCCGCCTCGGGGACCGGGAAGACCACGCTGACGCTGGGCCTCGCCCGCGCGTTGCGCGACCGGGGCCTGGCGGTGCAGCCGTTCAAATCCGGGCCGGATTACATTGATCCCGCCTTCCACACGGCGGCCTCGGGGCGGGTGTCGGTGAACCTGGACAGCTGGTCGATGCCCGCCGGGCAGATCGGGGCCGAACTGACCCGCGCCGAGGGCGCCGACCTGATCCTGGCCGAAGGGTCGATGGGCCTGTTCGACGGGGTCGCCACGCCGGGCGAGACGGGGACCGGCGCCAGCGCCGACATCGCCGCGTTGGCGGGCTGGCCGGTGATTCTGGTGCTTGACGCCAGCGGCCAGGCGCAAAGCGCCGCCGCCACCGCCAGGGGCTTTGCCAGCCATAGGCCCGGCGTCACCCTCGCGGGTGTGGTGCTGAACCGCGTCGCCAGCCCCCGGCACGAGGCCCTGCTGCGCGCGGGAATGGAAGAGGCGGGCATCCAGGTTTTCGGCGCGCTTCCCCGCGCCGCCGACATAGAGATGCCCGCGCGCCACCTGGGGCTGGTGCAGGCCGAGGAACACCCAAGGCTCGATCCGCTGCTTGCCGCTGCCGCCCGACTGGTCGAGGCTCATTGCGATCTGGACGCGATCCTAGCCGCCGCGGCCTGCGGCCCTCGCCCGCAGGCGCGACCGGCGGTGCCCCACCCACCCGGCCAGCGGATCGCGCTGGCCCGCGACGCGGCCTTTTCCTTCGCCTATCCGCATCTGGTGGACGGCTGGCGCGCGGCGGGGGCCGAGATCCTGCCGTTCTCTCCGCTGGCCGACGAAGCACCCGACGCGCGCGCCGATGCCTGCTGGCTGCCCGGCGGCTACCCCGAGCTTCACGCCGGGCGCCTGGCCGCCGCGACCCGCTTCCGCGCGGGTTTGCGCAACTTCGCAGAAACCCGTGCGGTGCATGGCGAATGCGGCGGCTACATGGCGCTTGGCGCGGGACTTGTCGATGCGGATGGCACCCGGCACCAGATGGCCGGGCTTCTGGGCCTGGTCACCAGCTTCGCCAAGCGCAAGATGCACCTCGGCTACCGCCGCGCCCGGCTGGCGGCGCCGCTTTTCGACCTGCCGCCGGGGACCGCCCTGGCGGGACATGAATTCCACTATGCGACGCTCTTGGACCAGCCGGACGCCCCGCTGGCCGAGGTTACCGACGCCGAAGGCCGCCCCGTCCCCGAGACCGGATCGCATCGCGGGCGGGTCAGCGGCACGTTCTTCCACTTGATCTCGGTGCCCGCATGACCGGTTTCGTCTCTTTCGTCTCTTCCGGGCCCGGCGATCCGGAGCTTCTGACCCTCAAGGCCGTGCGCCGCCTGGCCGAGGCCGACGCGGTGCTGTTCGACGACCTGTCGGCCGGGCCGATCCTTTCCCACGCCCGGCCCGAGGCGGATCTTGTGGGGGTGGGCAAGCGCGCGGGGCGGACCTCGCCCAAGCAGGACCAGGTCAGCTGGCTGCTGGTCGATTACGCCAGGGGCGGCGCCCGGGTGGTGCGGCTGAAATCGGGCGACGCGGGGATCTTCGGGCGGCTGGAAGAGGAGGTCACGGCGCTGCAAGAGGCCGGGATCGGGTTCGAGATCGTGCCTGGCGTGCCCTCGGCCTGCGCCGCTGCGGCTGCCGCCGGGATCCCGCTGACGCGGCGGATCTGCGCGCGCCGGGTGCAGTTCGTCACCGGCCACGACGTGACCGGCGGCCTGCCCGAGGGGCTGAACATGGCGGCGCTGGCCGATCCGGGGGCGACGACCGTGGTCTATATGGGCAAGCGCACCTTTCCGGCGCTGGCGCAGGCGCTGATCGCGGCGGGGCTGCCGCACGGGACACCTGCATTGCTGGCCGAATCGATCGGGCATCCGGATCAGGGCCTGACGCGCAGCACCGTCGGCGCGCTGGCCGAGACGCTGACACAAGCCGTCGGCACCGCCCCCGCGCTGATCCTTTACGGGCCGCTGGCCGGCGCGGAGGCTGCGCCATGACCACGCTTTCGCTGATCGGCATCGGCACGGGCAACCCCGAGCATCTGACGCTGCAGGCGATCCGGGCGCTGAACGCGGCCGACCTGATCCTGATCCCCCGCAAGGGCGCGGCCAAGGCGGATCTGGCCGAGCTGCGCCGCAGGATCTGCGACGAGGTGCTGACCGCACCCGCGCCCCGGATCGCGGAATTCGACCTGCCCCGCCGCGACGCCGCCCATCCCGATTATCGCGCCGGGGTCGAGGATTGGCATGGCGCGATCGCCCGGGTCTGGGCCGGGGCGATCGCGGCGCAATCGCCGGCCCCCGGGCGGGTCGCGCTGCTGGTCTGGGGCGATCCCTCGCTTTACGATTCGACCCTGCGCATCGCCGCGCGGCTGGGTCACGCGGTCGAGGTGATCCCCGGCATCACGGCGATCCAGGCGCTGACCGCGGCACATGCGATCCCGCTGAACCGCATCGGGGCGCCTGTCACCATCACCACCGGCCGCCGCCTGCGCGACCATGGCTGGCCCGACGGGGTGGACAGCCTGGTGGTGATGCTTGATGGCGATTGCGCATTCCAGACGCTCGACCCCGCAGGCATCGGCATCTGGTGGGGCGCCTATCTGGGCATGGCCGAGGAGATCACCGAAGCCGGCCCCCTGGCCGAGGCCGCGCCGCGCATCATCGCCGCCCGGGCCGCCGCCCGGGCCCGTCACGGCTGGATCATGGATGTCTACATCCTGCGCCGTGGCGGGGATCTGAACGAGGAACAGGAGGTGCCGACACAGCAATAAGTCATCGACAGGTTCCGCCACGGCCAAGCCGGGCGGATGAAAAGGGAACACGGGAGGGCGGACCAAATGAGGGCCCGATCCGTGGCTGCCCCCGCAACTGTAGCGGCGACTGTCGTCCGAACGGCCACTGGCTAACGCCGGGAAGGCCGGGCGACAGAAAGACCCGCGAGCCAGGAGACCTGCCTGTCCGAACCGATCCGTTGGCCCCGCGGGGCCAGACAACCAAGCGGCACGGAGGGTGCCGCGAAGGAGAAATCATGTACGACACGATCCCGGCCGCGCCGCCGAAAGGCGCCTCGGCCAATCTCGGTCTGCGACGCAGGATCACGGCGATGAGCGCCGCGCTGGTGACCGTCAACCTGGCGCTCTGGGCCCTTGCGCTGGTCAGCTTCGGGGACGATCCGGTGCTTTTGGGCACCGCGCTTCTCGCCTATAGCTTCGGCTTGCGTCACGCGGTCGACGCAGACCATATCGCGGCGATCGACAACCTCACGCGCAAGTTCATGCAGCAGGGCCGCAGGCCCGTGTCGGTCGGGCTATGGTTCTCGCTGGGGCATTCCAGCGTCGTCCTCATCCTGTCGGCAGTGGTGGCGGGCACGGCCTCGGTCCTTCAGGCGCCGGAATTCGCCGAGTTGCGCTCTGTCGGCGGGGTGATCAGCACGCTGGTATCGGCCGGCTTCCTGATGGCGATCGCCGCCGTGAACCTGATGCTGATGCGCGGCACATGGCAAAGCCTGCGCGCACTGAACCGCGGCGCGGCGCCGCGCGAAGGCGATCCGGCCCTCGGCTTCTCCGGTGGCGGCATCCTGACCCGGGCATTCAGCCGGCTGTTCCGGATGGTCGACCGCAACTGGCAGATCTATCTTCTGGGGTTCCTCTTCGGCTTCGGCTTCGACACCGCGACCGAGATCGGCGTACTCGGCATCTCGGCCACCGGCGGGGCACACGGGCTGCACCCGTGGGAGATCATGCTGTTTCCGCTGCTATTCTCGGCCGCGATGGCACTGGTCGACACGGCCGACGGGATGCTGATGCTGGGCGCCTATCAATGGGCCTATGTCGAACCGCGCCGGAAGCTGGTCTACAACCTTGTCATCACCGGGCTTTCGGTGGCTGTCGCGTTGCTGATCGGGCTGGTCGAGACGCTGGGGCTGATCGGCGACAAGCTGTCGCTTTCGGGCGGCTTCTGGCAGGCGATGTCCGCGGCGACGGACAGCTTCGGCACCATCGGCTATGGCATCGTCGCCCTGTTCCTTCTGGGCTGGCTGGGGTCTTGGCTGTACGTCCGCCTCGGGGCCCATAAACGGGAAATCCGCGCGAGGGCAGGCCAGCCCGGCAGCGGGCCCCGGCCCTAAGGGGGCCAGGCAAGGGCACGGGGTAGCGCCGCAAGTCGCCCGTGGCGACCAGCCACGGCGATCTTGCGACGCCTCAGCCCGCGCGCTTGCCGATGCGCGCCATTGCCGCGGTCTGGCGGGCCCGGTGACGGGCAATCCAGGTGTCGGTGATCTCGAACCGCATCGGCTTGCCGATCCCGAACCCCTGTACATGGCCACATCCCAACTGCGCCAGAAGAGCGTGTTCGGCCGCGCTCTCGACACCTTCGGCGAGCGTTTCCAGCCCCAGTTGCTCGGCCATCGACAGGATCGCCGCGACCATCTTGCGCTGTTCGGCTTCCTCTTCCAGCCGGGTCACGAAGCTGCGGTCGATCTTGATGCGGCGCACACCGAAACGGCGAACCGCTGCAAGAGAGGCGTGGCCGGTGCCAAAATCGTCCAGGTCGATGCCGCAGCCCATCTTGGACACCGCCGCCAGATTTCGCACCACGACGTCGTTCTCGGTGCCGGCCACGACGGTTTCCAGCACCTCCACCGTCAGGCGCGAGGCCCCCAGACCGAAACGGTCCAGTTCCCATTGCAGGCGCTCGGGCAGATGGGGGTTGGCAAGATCTTCCTGGGTGAAGTTCACCGCCACGCTGGGAACGTCCAGCCCCTTCGCATCCCATTCCGACAGCGCCGTCAGCGCACCAAAAAGCATCACCTCGCCAAGCCGCTCGGACAACCCGGCTTCGGCCACCAGCGGCAGGAATTCGGCGGTCGGGATCATGCCGCGCTCGGGGTGGTCCCAGCGGGCCAGCGCCTCGAACCCCGAAAGCGCGCCGGTCTCGGTCGAGATTTGCGGCTGGAAATAGGGCCGTACCTGGCCGTTGCCAAGCGCGGTCTCCAACTGGTCGCGCAGGGATCTGCGATCGCTATGGGCGCGCTGCATGCTGTCAGACCACGCACGAACCGCCCCCGGACCATTGGCCAGCGCCTGTTTGGCGGCAATCTCGGCGGCGTCAAGCAGATCCCGCCCGCCCTTGTCCGGGGCCCGGGCGGCCAGGCAAAACCCCACGGAAGCGGAAACATGGACCCGCAGCGCGTCGATCGCGATCGGCACTGTCAGCGCCTGTTGCAGTCGCGTCGCCAATTGCAGCACGCTTTCCAGATCGATGCGCGCCACCGGCTGCAGGACCACGGCGAAGCTATCGCCCTCCAGCCGCGCGACGATGTCACCCCCGCGCAACACGTCATGCATCCGTTCCACGGTGCGGCGCAGCACTTCGCCACGGGCGGCATGGCCGTGACGATCCGTCAGCGTCCGCGCATCGTCGAGATGGATCACCAGACAGGCGGTGCTCTTGCCGCTTTGCCCCAGGCCGGCAAGGATCGCGTCCAGTGCGCCAACCAGCCCCTCGCGCAGGATCAGGCCGGTCGTGCCGTCCTGGGCCGCGCCCTCCGGAGGGCGGGCATCCACCTTGAAGGCGCCGCTCATCAGATACAATATCGGCAGGCCCAGCGCGGCCAGGATCAACGAGGCCTCGCCCCCCAGCCAGAAGGCGGCCAGCGTCACGGCCGGCAGAAAGGCCAGGTTTTCGGGCCGGCGCAACCCCTGCCCCAGCCGATAGAAGAAAATCGCCGCCCTTGGCGCCAGTTTGCCACGCATATCACCACCCGTCCTTGCGGGCGCACCCCTTGCCGCCCGGATCGTCGGAAAGGTTAGGAAAACGGGCTGAGAACTTTCTTAATCGCGGGCACCTAGTTGTGGCGGATTTTCCTCAAACCCGGCAGGCCCGTCCAGCGCGAGGCCGGCGAAGTCGAAAAGCCCCGGATCCAGCAGATGCGAGGGCCGCGCGTTCATCAGGGCGCGGAACATCACCTGACGGCGGCCGGGAGAACGCGCTTCCCAGCCATCGAGGATCTGCTTGACCTGCTGGCGCTGCAGCCCGTCCTGGCTGCCGCACAGGTCGCAGGGGATGATCGGATAGTTCATGGCGCGGGCGAAACGGTCGCAATCGGCCTCGGCGACAAAGGCCAGCGGGCGGTAGAGAAACAGATCGCCCTCTTCGTTCACCAGTTTCGGTGGCATGGTCGCCAGCCGTCCGCCGTGAAAGAGGTTCATGAAGAAGGTTTCCAGGATATCATCGCGGTGATGGCCCAGTACCACGGCCGAGCAGCCCTCTTCGCGCGCGATGCGGTAGAGGTTGCCGCGGCGCAGGCGCGAACATAGCGCGCAATAGGTTCGGCCCGCGGGCACCTTTTCCTTCACCACGGAATAGGTATCCTGGTATTCGATCCGATGCGGCACGCCCATCTTTTCAAGGAATTCCGGCAGCACCGTCGCCGGAAACCCCGGTTGCCCCTGATCAAGGTTGCAGGCCAGCAGATCCACGGGCAGCAGGCCGCGCCACTGCAATTCGTGCAGCACCGCCAGCAGGGTGTAGCTGTCCTTGCCGCCCGACAGGCACACCAGCCAGCGCGGCCGCGACGCCCCGGCCCCCGGCAAGACGGGATCGCGCACGCCCTCGTCCAGCATTCCATAGGTTTCGATCGCGGCGCGGGTCTCGCGCACCAGACGCTTGCGCAGCTTCTTGAATTCGGTCGTGGTCGGCGCGCCGCGGAAGAGGGGGTGGATCTCGTCGCCGTCGTCAAGCATCGGGGCCTCGGTGCGCATCTGGATGATCGGGGTGATGATCGTGGACATGTCCGGAATCGGCGCCGGGCACGGGATCGTACCCCGACCCGCCCCAGGGATGGCAGCGCGCGATGCGGCGCAGCGCCAGCCAGCCGCCCTTCAGCGCGCCATGGCGCTGCAAGGCCTCCAGCGCGTAGGCCGAACAGGTCGGCTGATAGCGGCAATTGCTGCCCAGCAGCGGCGAGATCACCAGCCGATAGACATGGACCGGCACCGCGAAGAGGCGCGCCAGGGGGCTCATGCGCCACGCTCCCGGACGGCGTGGACCCGCGCAAGCGCGGTCTGAAGGTCGGCCACAAGGTCGGCGAAGGGGCGATCCACCGTCGCGCCGGGGCGGCCGACAAGGACGTAGTCCCAGCCATCGCGGCCCAGGGCGGGCAGGACCTGCCGGGCCGCCGCGCGCAGGCGCCGCTTCGCGCGGTTGCGCGTCACCGCGTTGCCGATCTTCTTGGAGCAGGTGTAGCCCACGCGGATGCCCTGCGCGGCCTCGTCGCCGGCGCGGCGGCGGGCCTGCAGCAAGAACCCAGCGGCGCCCTGACGCCGGGCCCGCGCGGCGCGCAGGAAATCAGCCCGCTTGGCCAGCACGCTCAGCCGGGACTGCGGACATGCCGACACCGCCGGATCCCCCCCGGCTGTCCCGGCATCTGCCTGGGCCAAGGGGGGTGCCGACGGTGTCATGACAGTGTCGCCTATACCCGGCCTCAGGCCGAGAGATTCTTGCGACCCTTGGCGCGACGCGCGTTCAGGATCTTGCGGCCTGCGGCCGTCGCCATGCGGGCGCGGAAGCCGTGGCGGCGCTTGCGAACCAGGTTCGAGGGTTGGTAGGTGCGTTTCATCGCAAAGGCTCCGTCAGACCAGCCCCGCAATCACTGGGATTCGGGGCCTCATGCATTCGAAGCCCGTCCTTTACGCAGGCGCGGCGCGCAAGTCAACGCAGCGGCGGCGATTTTGTTGGGTCCGGCCCGCCCCGGCGACACGGTCCCGGGACATCCCGGTTGGAAAAGCGGCTGGGCGCGGCGCGCGCCGGCTTCCGACGGACAGGCGGGGCGGGCGCGGCGCAAGCGGCTGCGGAGCGCGCCGGCGCAAGGGACAAGATGCCTTGATCGCCTTGCCGGTGTGCAGTCTGCACCACACCCCGCGCATGCTGGATGCATTGCCCCTCGCATCCCACCGGCCCCGCCGCTAGGGTCGCCTCATTGACCCGAAATCCGGTTAGACGAGGCGCTTATGAGGAAATTCGTTGGTCAGGTCGTGCTGATGGTCCTGATGGTCATGCTGGCCGGTGCCGGGACGTTGCGGGCCCAACAGCAGGCCTGGGTCCAGATCGAGGCCCGCCCCAACCTGTTGCAGGCGCAGGATCGCGCCCGGGCTTATGACGCGTCCTTCGGCAATGTCGAGGGCTTTGCGCTGACGACCGGGTGGTACGCGATCGTGCTGGGCCCCTATGGGCCGGCCGAGGCCCGCGCCAAGCTGCGGCAGCTGCGGCGCAACGGCCAGATCCCGTCCGATTCCTATGTCGTCGAAGGCGAAAAGTTCCGCCGCCAGTTCTGGCCGATCGGCGCGACGACGCAGATGCCGCAGGCCACCACTGCCGCGGCAGCCGAACCCGCGGCGAATGACGAAGCTACCGCGACGGGCGGCGCCGCGATCGCCTCGTCCGCCACGCCAGGGGTGGACCACAGCGCCCGGACTGTTCCCGAGGCGGCCGAGCGTCCCGAGACCCCGGCCGAAGCGCGACGCGCGGAAGCGCAGCTAGACCGCCAGCAGCGCGAGCATCTGCAGCAGGCGCTGAACTGGGCGGGCGCCTACAACGGCGCGATCGACGGCGCCTTTGGCCGGGGCACCCGCGGCGCGATGGCGGATTGGCAATCGGCCCAGGGCTATGAGCCCACCGGCGTTCTGACCACGGCACAGCGCAGCGCGCTGCTGGCCCGCTATGACAAGGAACAGGCGGCACTGGGCCTGAGAACCGTCACCGACGAGAATGCCGGCATCGAGATCGCGCTGCCGATGGCACTGCTGGATCCCCCGCGCTACGATCCTCCCTTCGCTCATTACGACGCCAAGAACGGCAGCGGCGTGCGGGTGTTGCTGATTTCGGAACCCGGCGACCGGGCGGCGCTGGCGGGCCTTTACAACCTGCTGCAGACGCTGCGGATCGTCCCGGTGACGGGGCCGCGCGCGCTGAAATCGGAATCCTTCACCATCTCCGGCAGCGACGACAAGAATTCGTCCTACAGCTATGCCGAGCTGCAAGACGGCTTGATCAAGGGCTTCGTGCTGGCCTGGAAAACCGGTGACGGCAAGCCGATGTCTCGGGTTCTGAAGGCGATGCAATCCAGCTTTCGCCCCTTCGGCAAGGCATCGCTCGATGCCTCGATGGTGCCCACCCCGGCCGATCAGCGCCGCGATCTTCTTGCCGGGCTGGAGGTGCGCAAGCCCGTCGCCGCCCGCAGCGGCTTTTTCGTCGATGGCCAGGGGGCGGTGCTGACCACGGATGCGGTGCTGAAAGACTGCGCCTCGATCACCATCGGCCCCGATACCCAGGCGCGTGTGGCGCATGAGGACCACAAGCTGGGGCTGGCCCTTCTGACGCCCGAGACCGCGCTTGCCCCGCAGGCGGTCGCCCGGTTCGAAAGCGCGGCGCCCTCGGTCGGTGATCCGGCGGCGGTGGCGGGCTTTGCCTATGGCGGCGTGCTGAGCGCGCCGGTGATGACCTATGGCACGATCGAGGGGCTGACCGGCCTGTCGGGACGGACCGATCTGCGCCGCCTAAGCCTGAAGGCGATGCCCGGCGATGCCGGCGGGCCGGTCTTCGACCAAAGCGGGGCCGTGATCGGCCTGCTGTTGCCGCGCGAGGCGGATGCGATCAAGACCCAGGCAGGTCAGCAATTGCCCGATAACGTGCGCTTCGCGATCGACGCGAAGGCGCTGACCGGCGTGCTGAAATCCGCGGGCCTGAATCCCGCCGACAACGACCGGATCGGCACGATGGCGCCCGAGGATCTGGCCGCGCTTGGCGCCGACACGACTGTACTGGTGCGCTGCTGGAAGTGACGCGCCGCCGCCATGTCCCGGGCGCCACGGCGGCCGGGACGGATCGAGGCATCCGTTTCCCTGAGACATCCCATCGATCCCGCCCGGCCTGCCGCCGCCCCCGTCGGTGCGGCTCGGCCCGGTTCAGCCCCGCCAGAAGCGCGGCACGAACAGCACGAAGACCGACAGCAATTCCAGCCGGCCGGCCAGCATGCCGAAGCTCATCAGCCATTTCGCCGGCCAGGGGAAAGTGTCCATCGCGCCGGTCGGGCCCACCCCGGGGCCAAAGGCCGGCCCGATGTTGAACACCGAGGTCCAGGCCGCCGTCACCGCGGTTTCCGAATTCAGGCCGATGAACGACAGCCCGACCGCGACCGCCCCGAAGGTCAGCACGAAAACCGTGAGCAGCACGATGACCGAGTTGATCACGTCCTCGCTGATCGGGCGGCCCTCCAGCCGCACGGGCAAGATCGCGTTGGGGCGCAGGATACGGCGGATCTGGGTGCGGATCGCCTCGAACACGATGAGAAAGCGAAACACCTTGATCGAACAGCCGGTCGACGCGGTACAGCCCCCGATCATGCCGGCGATAAACACCACCATGAAGGGAAAGGGCCCCCAAAGCCCGATGTCGACAGAGGTGTAGCCGGTGCCCGAGAAGATCGTGACCACGTTGAAGGTGGTCTCGCGCAGGGTCGCGAAGACGGGCGCGCCGCGGTCCACCACCTCGTAGGCCACGATCGCGGCGATCGCATAGGCGTTCCAGCGCAGATAGGCGCGCACCTGTATGTCGCGCCAAAGCGGCCGCCAGTTGCCGCCGCCCAGCTGCACAAAGCGGATGAAGGGCATCGAGGCCAGCAGCATGAAGGCGGCCGCAGCATATTCCATCGGCCCGGCATAGGCCGCGAAACTTTTGTCGGACGAGGCGAAGCCGCCGGTCGAGACGGTGGTGAGGGCGTGGACGAAGGCGTTGAACCCGGTCATGCCAAGGGCGAAGTAGGTCGCGGTACAGGCCAGGGTCAGCGCCAGATAGACCTTGATCAACCCGGTCGAGATATCCAGCGCACGCGGCAAGATCTTGCCCAGCGTATCAAAACTTTCCGACCGGAAATACTGCATTCCGCCGACCTTCATCACCGGCAGGAAGACCATCGCCACGATGACGATCCCCAGCCCCCCCAGCCATTGCAGCAGCCCGCGCCACAACAACGTGCCCGCGGGCAGGTGATCAAGGCCCACGAAAACGGTCGATCCCGTAGTCGTCAGGCCCGACATGGCCTCGAAATAGGCATCCGTCAGGCCGACATGCGGAGCGCCCAGCATGAAGGGCACGGCCCCGAACAGCGGCAGGATGACCCAGGTGCCGGTGGTCAGCAGAAAGCTTTGCTGGATCGTCAGCCCCTGCGTCACCCCGTTGGCGCAGGCCAGCGCCAGGGCGACGCCGGCAAGCGAGGTCATTGCCGCGCAGCCCAGGAAGACCGGCCAGTTGCCGTCGCCCTCGATCAGGTCTGCGGCAAACGGCAACAGCATCACCGCCCCGAGGGCGGCAACAAGCAGGCCGATCACATATCCGACGGGGCGCAGATCCGACATGGTCGGGCAGGATTGACCCGGCCAGCCCCAAGCTGTCAAGCGCGCCAAGGCGCCCGCGACGCAGGGTCTCGGGGCGGGCCGGCCCGGCCACCCGCCCGGCCCTTGGCCCGCCCACCGGCCGGCCCGCCCGCGGCACCATGCGGGATCCGTGGCGTCACGCACCGGTCACGACGCCTTCACCGGCTGTTTGCATTTCCGTGCCAAGCTGATCCCCGAGGCAGAACGAAGACGGGCGGGGGGTGATGTGGCCATGGTGCTGATCGCCATCAATGCGAACGAAGGTCGGGCAGGAACGCCGGAAACCGATGCCAGGCTGGATGCGGCGCTGGCCGCCCTGCCCTCGGACGCACCGCTCCTGGTGATGATCCACGGCTATCGCTTCTCGCCCCGGGTGCCGGGCCAAAGCCCGCATGGGCATATCCTTTCCTTCACGCCCGATCCCAGATGCTGGAAGGCCCGGTCCTGGCCGCGCCATCTGGGCGCCACGCCCGATGGGCCCGATCTGGCCATCGCCTTCGGCTGGGAGGCGCGCGGCTCGCTCTGGGCGGCCTATGCGGAGGCCGCGCGCGCCGGTGCCGCGCTGGGCGCCTTGCTGGAGCGGATCGCGACGCGGGCGCCCGGGCGCACGGTCGGACTGGTGGCGCATTCGCTGGGCGCGCGGGTGGCGCTCGCCGCGCTGACCGCCTTGCGCGGGCCGCTGACGCTGCGCGCCGTGCTGATGGCGGCGGCAGAATTTCGCGGACCCGCCCTGCGCGGGCTGCACGCGGCGCCGCGGGCCGAGGTGATGAACGTCACCTCGCGCGCCAATGGCGCCTATGACCTTGCGCTGCGCGCATGCCTGCCGCGATCCGGCCCGACCCTGGGGCACGGCTTGCCACAGGCCGGACGACACTGGGTGGATCTCAGCCTCGACGACACCCGCGCGCTCGACGCCCTGGAGGGGCTGGGCCAATCCATAGCCCGCCCCGGCCCCCGCTTCTGCCACTGGAACGCCTATCTTCGTCCCGGCATCTTCGGCCTCTATCGCGCAGTCCTGAGCGGGGCACTGCCCTTCGCGGCCCTGCGCGGGGCGCTTGCCCATCCGACCCACCGGCCGCACCCGCAGACCCGCGTCAAAGCCCCGACCGGGCCGCATCTTTCCCCCTCGCGTGCCGCGCGCCCCTTGCCTGGCGCCCGCAACGTGCCAAGTTAAGGCCGGCACCGACAGGAGGGACATATGGCCGCACCGATCGAACTTTACTTCTGGCCGACGCCGAACGGCTGGAAGATCACCGTCGCCTTGGAAGAAATGGGACTTCCCTACAACCTCAACCTGGTCGACATCGGCGCGGGCGCGCAATTCGCCCCGGAGTTCCTGAAGATCTCGCCCAACAACCGGATGCCGGCGATCGTCGACCCCGAGGGCCCGGATGGCGCGCCGATCTCGATCTTCGAAAGTGGCGCGATCTTGCAATATCTGGCGCGCAAGACCGGCAAGTTTGGCGGACCGACCGAACGCGACCGGATCGCGGTGGACCAGTGGCTGATGTGGCAGATGGGGGGGCTGGGCCCGATGGCCGGCCAGGCGCATCACTTCCTCAAATACGCCCCGGCGATGGATCCGCCGCACGACCTGCCCTATGCCAAGGACCGCTACCGTTCCGAGGTGGCGCGGCTTTACGGCGTGCTCGACCGGCAGTTGGCAAAGAACGAATTCGTCGCCGGCGATTTCCTGTCGATCGCCGATTTCGCGATCTGGCCCTGGTCCTCGCTTTGGGAAGGCCAGCAGCAGACCCTGGACGACAAGCCGCATCTGCGGCGCTGGCTGGACCAGATGGGCGCGCGGCCTGGCGTGCAAAGGGGCCGCGCCGTCGCGGCCGAAAAACGCGGCGACATCGCCAAGGATCGCAAGGCGCAGGAGGCGCTGTTCAAGCGCGGCTAGCCGCAGGGCGCCGGCCGTCCGGCCGGGGCACCCGCCCCGGCCAGACGCCGATGAAGCAAGGCCCAAGATGCCACGCGCGGGTCCGCCGTTCGGGCCCGTCGCCAAAGCCCATCGCTTAGGCCTGCCCCGCTGCGCCCGAGGCCAGCCAGGCCATGACGGCCGCGCGCACCGATTGCTGGCCCTCGCGGCCGGCGGCATCGATCACCTGACGCAATTCGCCCAGATCGACACGGCGGATCAGGTGCTTCACCGGCCCGATCGAGGCCGGACGCATGGAAAGGGTGCGCAAACCGATCGCCGCCAGGCAGATCGCCTCGACCGGTCGTCCGGCGTCCTCGCCGCAGAAGCTTACCGGCGTGCCCGCCTCTTCGCAGCGCTTCACGATCATGTCGATGAACCGCAGGTAGGAACAGTTCAGCGTGTCGTAACGGCGGCGCACGCGCTCGTTTTCGCGATCGGCTGCGAAGAAGAACTGCTTCAGATCGTTGCCCCCGATCGAGATGAAATCGGCCAGCTCGAAGAATTGCCGCGGCGCATAGGCAAGACTGGGGGTTTCCAGCATCGCGCCGATCTCGACCTTCTCGGGCAGCACATGGCCCATCTCGCGTTCGCGCGCGACCTGTGCCAGGACCAGGTCGCGCGCCTGGACGAATTCCTCGAACTGGGTGACGAAGGGGAACATCACCTGCAGAGGTCGCCCGTTCGCGGCCCGGATCAGCGCCTGGGCCTGCATCTTCATCACGCCGGGCTTGTCCAGTCCCAGCCGCAGCGCGCGCCAGCCCATCGCCGGGTTGGGTTCGTCCTGCGGCTTCATGAAGGGCACCACCTTGTCGGACCCGATGTCGAGGGTGCGAAACACCACGGGCTTTCCCTTGGCGGCATCCATCACCCGCCCGTAAAGCGCCGCCAGTTCGGACCTGCGCGGCACCTTGGTACGAACCAGGAACTGCAATTCCGTCCGGAACAGCCCCACGCCCTCGGCGCCCGACCCCGCCAGCGACGGCAGATCGGCCATCAGCCCGGCGTTCATGTATAGCTTGATCTCGGTTCCGGCCCGATCGGTGGCGGGCTTGTCGCGAAGCCCGGCATAACGTTCCTGCGCCTTGGCCTGCATGGCGATCTTGTCCCGAAAGGCAGAGGCCACGGTTTCCTCTGGTCTCAGATGGACCACGCCCTGATCGCCATCAACCAGGATCGGATCACCATTCAGCGCCTCGGTGGTGATCCGCTGGGCATGAATCACCAGCGGGATCGCCAGAGCCCGTGCCACGATCGCCGCATGGCTGCCGACGGCGCCCTCCTCCAGCACCACGCCCTTCAGCTTGCGGCCGTAATCCAGCAATTCGCCGGGGCCGATGTTGCGTGCGATCAGCACCGGATCGTCAGGCATCTCGGCCCCGGTTTCGTTGCCCTGCCCCGTCAGGATGCGCAGCAGCCGGTTGGACAGATCGTCGAGATCGTGAAGCCGCTCGCGCAGATAGGGATCGGGCACCCGGCCCAGCCGTGCGCGGGTCAGCGATTGTTCCTTCTCGACCGCCGCCTCGGCCGACAGGCCACGCGCGATATCCTCTTCCATGCGCTTCATCCAGCCGCGGGAATTGGCGAACATGCGGTAGGCTTCCAGAACCTTGGTCTGTTCCATGTCGCCGGTCGATTGCGACAGCAGGTCATCGACCGACAGCCGCAATTCGTCCACCGCCGCCTGCAGGCGCACCAGTTCGGCCTGCGGATCGTCGGCGACCGGGTTGGTGACCACGACGCGGGGCTCATGCAGCCAGACATGCCCTTCGGCCGCACCCTCCTGCCCGGTCGCGCCGCGAAACAGCACCGGATGCTTGTGCGGCGCGGCCAGCGCCTCGCCCTCGCCGACGAAGGCGCCCAGCTCCGCCATCTCGGCCAGCACCATGGCGACGACTTCCAGCGCGTAGACCTCGTCTTCCGAGAATTGCCGCGCCTCGCGCGACTGCACCACCAGCACCCCCATGCGTTCGCCCAGGCGCTGGATCGGCACACCGAGAAAGCTGGAATAGGCCTCCTCGCCGGTCTCGGGCATATAGCGAAAGCCGCGCTCCTTCGGGGCCTCGGCGGAATTGATCGGCCGGGCCTCGCGCGCGACGCGGCCCACCAGGCCCTCGCCCAGGCGCAGGCGGGACTGATGCACCGCCTCGGGCTTGAGACCTTCCGAGGCGCAAAGTTCCAGCGTGTCCATGTCGCGAAACAGGTAGATCGAGCAGACCTCGCAGCCCATCGAATCCGCGATCAGATGGGTAACACGGTCCAGCCGCTCCTGCCCGGCGCCGCGCTCGGCCAGGCTGTCACGCAAGCGGCGCAGCAGCTTGCGGCTATCGGTTTCCAAATGCTCGGGCATCCCCTCGCCCCGACTAGATGCTGGGGCCGAATGCCGGATTAGGCACCCGCCTCCAATTCGAAAGCATCATGCAGCGCCTGAACCGCAAGTTCCATGTATTTCCGGTCGATCAGCACCGAAATCTTGATCTCGGAGGTTGTAATGACCTTGATGTTGATCCCCTCGGAGGCAAGCGCCTGGAACATTTTCGCGGCCACACCGGTATGACTGCGCATGCCGATACCCACCACCGAAACCTTGGCCACCTCGGTGTCCTCGACCAGTTCCTCATAGGCGATCTGGCCGGCTGCGCGGGCTTCCTCCATCGCCTTGCGAGCGCGCGCGACCTGGTTCGTGGGGCACGAAAAGGTCATGTCGGTGACCGCGAAGGTGCGACCCCCGTAATCCTTTTCGGAAATGTTCTGGACGATCATGTCCACATTCACCCCGGCCTCGGCCAGGGGCCCGAAGATCGCGCTGGCCACCCCGGGGCGATCTTCCACGGTGACCAGGGTCAGCTTGGCTTCGTCGCGCGAATAGGCGACGCCAGAGACGGCTTTCGATTCCATGATTTCCTCCTCGTCGCAGACGAGCGTTCCAGAATTGTCGTCACTGTCCTCGAAGCTCGACAGAACCCGCAGGCGCACCTTGTAGCGCATCGCAAGCTCGACCGAACGGGTCTGCAATACCTTGGCGCCCAGGCTGGCAAGCTCCAGCATCTCCTCGAAGGCGATCTTCTCCAGCTTGCGGGCCCTGGTGCTGATGCGCGGGTCGGTGGTGTAGATGCCATCGACATCGGTGTAGATATCGCAGCGCTCGGCCCCGAAGGCGGCGGCGAAGGCCACGGCGGTGGTGTCGGAACCACCGCGCCCCAACGTGGTGATCCGGCCTTCGGGGCTAACGCCCTGAAACCCCGCGACCACGGCCACCTTCATGCCCTCGGCGAACTTCTGATCGATGTTCTCGCGCGGAATATCCACGAACCGCGCCGCCGCATGGGCGCTGGTGGTCTGGATCGGCACCTGCCAGCCCTGCCAGCTGCGCGCGGGCACGTCCATCTCCTGCAGGGTCAGCGCCATCAGCCCGGCCGTCACGTTCTCGCCCGACGAAACCACGACATCGTACTCGCGCGCATCATAGAGCGGCGAGGTTTCCTCGACCCAACCGACAAGTTCGTTGGTCTTGCCCGACATCGCGGAAACGATGACGATCACGTCATAGCCGCGCTCGACCTCGCGCTTCACCTTCTGGGCGGCGTTCGCGATACGCTCAAGGTCGGCCACTGACGTGCCGCCGAATTTCATCACCAGAAGCGGCATTTACCCCCCCCTGACAGGACCGGACCGGGGGCGGCTTAGCCGGGTGCGGGGCTTTGCGCAAGGGGCAATGCGACGGCGCAAGACCCGTTGGGATCGCACGCTCACAGATACGAATCCCCCTCTCTGCCCTTCATCTTGGCGGAAATAATCGG
This sequence comes from Allgaiera indica, assembly GCF_900106675.1. Taxonomy (GTDB): domain Bacteria; phylum Pseudomonadota; class Alphaproteobacteria; order Rhodobacterales; family Rhodobacteraceae; genus Acidimangrovimonas; species Acidimangrovimonas indica. Next base: position 91,578 of record NZ_FNOB01000009.1, on the reverse strand, counting down.
CCTTATGTATCAAGGTGGCTCTGTTGCACAAATCCGGTGAGGGATTCATCTCGAGAATCCAGCATGGTAGCTGTGCGTCATGAGCAGACCGATACCACCGACCTATAAGACCAGAAACTGGCCAGCCTATAACGAAGCGCTCAAGCGCCGGGGTTCACTGACGATCTGGTTCGATCCCGAGATGAGGTGGAATGCTGCGCCGATGGGCAAGCGGGGTCGACGGCGACGCGGCGATCCGGGCCTGTCTGTCGATGAAGGTGTTGTTCGGCATGGCGCTTAGGCAGACGACCGGCTTCATCGAGAGCCTGCTGCGCCTGGTTGGGCTGGACTGGGGGGGGGGGGGGGGGGGGGGGGGGGGGGGGGCCGATTTCAGCGCCCTGAGCCGCTGCCAGAAGACGCTGACCGTCAACATTCCCTATCGCGGCTCCAAGGGGCCGCTGCACCTTCTGATCGCCAGCACGGGGATCAAGGTTGAGGGCGAAGGCGAGAGGCCCGCGCGCAAGCATGGCGGCCCAAACGGCGGGTCTGGCGCAAGATCCACCTCGGGATCGACGAGCAGACGCTGGAGGTCCGGGCCGTCGAGATCACCGGAAGCCACATCGGCGATGCACCGGTCCTGCCCGAGCTGCTCAGCCAGATCCCGGCTGACGAGGAGATCGGTTCGGTGACCGCCGACGGCGCCTACGATACCCGCAAGTGCCACGATGCGATCGCCGACCGCGGCGCCCATGCCGTCATTCCGCCGCGCAGGCACGCGAAACCATGGAAGACCGTTGCCGCCGGTGCGATGGCAAGAAACGAGGCCCTACGAGCCTCGAAATACCTCGGTCGGGCACTTTGGCGACGATGGAGCGGATACCATCGCCGGAGCAGCGTCGAGATATGAGCCGGATCAGAAAACGATCCGGGGGATCGTTTGCCCGGCGATTGGATGCACTGCGTGAAACTTCTGGGTCAGCGCCTCATGGCGCGGGACTTCGACCGCCAGATTGCGGAACTTCAGGTCCGCATTGCCGTGCTCAACGGCTACACCGCGCTCGGCATACCCGTCACAGACGTCGTGGGATAAGTCCGTCCGGGGATAGGGGAAGCTCAGCTATCACCCGATTTGTGCAACAGAGCCCGTTTGATGCATAAAGCCGGAAATACTCCTGGGGTGCAGGGGGCAGAGCCTCCTGCCTTCGCCCCGGCCCTCCGCGCCACGGGGTTTACATTCCCGTCCCGGCTTGTCAGGTTTGTCCCTCATCCAAGAGCACCTGCGCCCCCAGGCGCGGCCTCGAAAATTCCCCCGAAACAGAGAGAAATCCATGACCCAGGTGAAACCCGGCGACAAAGTGCGCATCCATTACACAGGCACCTTGGCCGACGGCTCGGTCTTCGACAGCTCCGAGGGGCGCGATCCGCTCGAATTCACGGTCGGCTCGGGCCAGATCATCCCCGGCCTCGACGCCGCGCTGCCCGGCATGTCGGAGGGCGAGGAAAAGACTGTCACGATCGCGCCCGAACAGGCCTATGGCCCGGTCAATCCCGATGCCCGCCACGCGGTGCCCCGCAACCAGGTGCCGGACAACATCCCGCTGGAAGTGGGCACCATGCTGGAACTGCGCACCCCCGAAGGCCAGGCGATGCCGGTCCAGGTGGTCGAGGTGACCGAGGACCAAGTCACGCTGGACGCCAACCACCCGCTGGCCGGCAAGGAACTGACCTTCGCCTTCTCGATCGTCGAGATCGCCTGAAGCGGGTTTCGCCGCGCGAAAGCCTCCTGCGGCGATCTCTTGGTCAAAAAGAAGGGGCGGATCTGGTCAAAAAGAAGGGGCGGATCCGCTGCCCCTTGAAGGAAAGGGAACCGCGTGCCGACCGTTCGGAGACGGGATCAGAGGTTTTCCGGCTGCGGCATGCCCAGGACGTGATAGCCGCCGTCGACGCGGATGATCTCTCCGCTGGTGCAGGCGCCGTAATCCGACGCCAGGTAGACTGCAGTGCCGCCCACCGCCTCGAGCGTGGCGTTGATGCGCAGCGGGGCGTTGGCCTCGGTCTGACGGAAGGTCTTGCGCGCGCCGCCGATGGCCGCGCCGGCCAGTGTCTTCATCGGTCCGGGAGAGATCGCGTTCACGCGAATGCCGTCGGGGCCCAGGTCGTTCGCCAGATACCGCACCGCCGATTCCAGCGCGGCCTTCGCCACGCCCATGACGTTGTAATAGGGCGTGACCCGGTTCGACCCCTGATAGGTCAGCGTCAGGATGGTGCCGCCGTTCGGCATCAGATGCGAGGCTCTGCGCGCAACGTCGATCAGCGAAAAGCATGAGATCGACAGAGAATTACGGAAGTTTTCGCGCGAGGTGTTGATGAAGCGACCGGTCAGTTCGTTCTTGTCGGAATAGGCGATCGCGTGGACCACGAAATCCAGGCGACCCCATTCCTGCTTGAGCGTGGCGAAGGCCGCGTCCAGAGACGCGTCATCCATCACGTCGACCTCGACCAGGATGTTCGAGCCCAGGCTTTCCGCCAGCGGCTGCACCCGCTTGCCGAAGGCTTCTCCTTGGTACGAAAAGGCAAGCTCCGCCCCTTCGGCGGCCATCGCCTTGGCGATGCCCCAGGCGATCGAGCGATCATTGGCCACGCCCATGATCAGCCCGCGCTTGCCCTTCATCAGATCGGCCATGACGCCCGCTCCCTCAATCCAAGTATCTGCTGAACATCAGCGAGGCATTGGTGCCGCCAAAGCCGAAGCTGTTGGAAAGCACGGTATCCAGCGCCACCCCTTCGCGCAGGGTGGTCACGATCTCGTCGGGCTTCAGCGCGGGATCCAGTTCGCTGACATTGGCCGAGGCGGCGATGAAATTGCCCTGCATCATCAGAAGCGAATAGATCGCCTCATGCACGCCGGTGGCGCCAAGGCTGTGGCCCGTCAGCGACTTGGTCGAACTGATCGGCGGCGTCGTGCCATCGCCGAAGATGCGGCGCACGGCCTCGACCTCGCCCACGTCGCCCACCTGCGTCGAGGTGCCGTGGGCATTGATGTAATCGACATGGCGGCCTTCGGGCAGCGTGGACAGCGCCAGGCGCATCGCGCGCTCGCCGCCCTCACCCGAAGGCGCGACCATGTCGTAGCCGTCCGACGTGGCGCCGTAGCCGGTAACCTCGGCATAGATCTTGGCGCCGCGGGCGCGGGCGTGTTCCAGTTCTTCCAACACCACCACGCCGCCGCCGCCGGCAATGACGAAACCGTCGCGCGTGGTGTCATAGGGGCGCGAGGCGGTTTCGGGCGTGTCATTGTATTTCGACGACATCGCGCCCATCGCGTCGAACAGGCATGACAAAGTCCAGTCCAGTTCCTCGCCGCCGCCGGCGAAGACGATATCCTGCTTACCCATCTGGATCAGCTCGGTCCCGTTGCCGATGCAATGGGCCGAGGTCGAGCAGGCCGAGGTGATCGAATAGTTCACGCCCTTGATCTTGAACGGTGTCGCCAGGCAGGCCGAATTGGTCGACGACATGCAGCGCGTCACCATGAAGGGGCCCATCCGCTTCGGGCTGCCCTTCTCGATCACGATCTGATGGGCCTGGAAGAAATTCGACGTCGACGGCCCGCCCGACCCCATGATCAGGCCGGAACGCTCGTTCGAGACGTCGGACGGCTCCAGCCCGGCATCGGCGATCGCGTGCTCCATGGCCAGGAAATTGTAGGCCGCGCCATCGCCCATGAAGCGCATGTTGCGCTTGTCGATATGGTCCGACAGCACGATCTGGGGCTGCCCCTTCACCCGGCTGCGAAAGCCGTGTTCGGCATAGTCCTCGGCGAAGACGATGCCAGAGCGACCCGCGCGCAGGCTTGCCTCGACCTCGGCGGCATTGTTTCCAATCGGGCTGACGATGCCAAGCCCGGTGACGACGACGCGGCGCATGTTCGGCCTCCTCATCTGGTTCCTGGTCAGCTCTCGGAGAGCGCGACCCTCATGTCCTTGACCTGGTATATAACCTCGCCATCGGCCTCAACGATCCCGTCGGCAACGCCCATGGTCAGACGGCGGGTCTGCACGGCCTTGGTGAAGTCGATCTTGTAGGTAAGCAGCTTGCGGTCGGGACGCACCATGCCGGTCAGCTTCACCTCGCCCACGCCCAACGCATAGCCCCGGCCCTTCCAGCCGCGCCAGCCCAGGTTGAAGCCGGTCAGCTGCCACAGCCCGTCAAGGCCCAGACAGCCGGGCATGATCGGGTTGCCGGGGAAATGGCAGTCGAAGAACCACAGATCGGGGGTGATGTCGAACTCGGCCAGGACATGACCCTTGCCATGGGCGCCGCCATCCGCGGAGATGTCGGTGATACGATCCATCATCAGCATCGGCGGCGCGGGCAATTGCGCGTTGCCGGGGCCGAACAATTCGCCCCGCGCGCATTTCAGCAGCGCCTCCCTGTCGAAGCTGGTCGGATACTGCGCCATGCGGCCCTGCCCCCTCATGATCCCGTCTTGGTCCCGGTCCGGTCGTCCGTCCCGGTTCTTCCGATCCCTCTATCACCCAGTCCAGAAGTCATGCAAGGGCGCCGGATCGCGCGCCCGGGCACATGTCGTTTTCGTTTGAACTTGGCCCTGCAGGCATTCTATACTTGTGCGCCATGAGGGAAAGGCCCCAACGGATGAGCGGAAGCGTCACGGAACGCGAGCGCGGTGCAGCCTGGCTGGCCGGCGCGGGGTTGCGTCCGACGCGGCAGCGCCTGTCGCTGGCGATGTTGCTGGTGGGCGATGGTGAAAACCGCCATGTCACCGCCGAGAGCCTATATGTCGCAGCCCGCGCCGCGGGTGAGCAGGTTTCGCTTGCCACGGTCTACAACACCCTGCGCGCCTTCTGCGATGTCGGCCTGATGAACGAGATCGCCGTCGACGGTTCGAAAAGCCATTTCGATACCCGCACCGACGACCACCCCCATTTCTACTGGGAAGACGAGAACCGGCTGAGCGACGCCCCGGCCGAGCATCTGCGCATCTCCGGTCTGCCAAAGCCGCCGGACGGCACGGTCGTGTCGCAGGTCGACGTGGTGATCCGGCTGAAACGCGCCTGAGGCCTCGGCCGCGCGGTCGTCACGGCAGCCATGGAACAAGCCTGCTGCTTCGCGGCCCGCGCAAGGCGGCGCAAGAAGGTGCGGCCCGATGATCCGGGCGGCGCACCGCATCCGGCGCCGGGAACGCCCCCCCCGCCTGGAACCGCCCAGCCTAGAACCACTGCCCCGGCTCCATCAGTCCCAGATCCATCAACTGCTTCGACTGCCATTGGAACGGGACCGAATTGCGCCATTGGAAACTGCCGATATCGAAGGTCGACCCAGGGTTGGACTTCAGTGCCTTGGCAGTCCTGAAAGAGGCGATCGCCGCCGTCAGGTTATGGTGCCACGGACAGGAATAGGTATTGTATTCCTCGTCATTGAAACAGTGATCCTCGCGCAGCCGCAGGCCCTTTCGGGCGCGAAACAGCGCGATCCGGTCGATCCGGCGGCGCTCCTTGGGGATGAATTCCTCGAACCGCCAGCGCAGCCCGCCGAAGAAATCAAGCTGGCGCTCCTTGGGGTGGTCGTGGTTGGCCGGATCGGTGCGGGCCAGCGCATAATAGCCCGAACGATCCAGCATCGCCTCTTCCAGAGATACCGCATTGGGATAGCGTGACAGATCCCCCGCATAGAGATCTATCACATAGGTCAGCATCGCCTCGCGCCGCTCTTCCGTGTGGAAGGCCAGCATTTCGCGGACATTGCGGGTCTCGCAGAACGGATGGAACAGGTATTCGGCATTGTAGCAGTAATACATCCAGGCGCCCGGCGCGGCCTCTATCACCCGGTTGACGGCGCGGGGCACCGCACCCACGGCATGCACGTCGAACGGAATGCGGTGCACCCTGCCCGAAAGCTTCAGCGCGAAATCTATGCTTTCCGGGCAGAACACCAGGATCTGCTCGAAGCTCGCGTCCAGATGATGGCGCACGGTGGAATTCACCTCGACCGCGTCCTCTATGAAGATCAGCGCCAGGGGCCCGGCGCCCAGCCGCCCGCGCTGGCGGGTCAGGAAATCGTCGAACCCCGTGTGTTCCACTGCCGGCTCCTGTCGCACATCCTTGTTCGCGCCCAGAATCAGACAACACCGCCGGCATTGCAAGGCACCACGCCCGACCTTCGGCGCATGGCCCGCCGATCACGGCCTTGCGATCCCGCGCCGACCGCATGACAAGCCTCTTGTCAGAAATGAACCAACGTTCAATTATTGGTCGGCGTCCCGCCCGCGCGGGCCGCGCGAGGGAGGATGACATGACCACGACAACACAAGCGGGCCCGCGCCCGGGCATAACGCCGGCGGGCGGGATGGCCCATGTGGCGGGGGCCACCGACACTCCGCTGATCGAATTGACGATGCCGGCGCTGCTGGCGCGAACCGTCGCACGCTGTGGCGACCGCGATGCCGCCGTGTTCAGCGCCGAGGGCATCCGCTGGACCTGGGCCGAGTTCGCAGCCCGGGTCGACCGGCTGGCGGCGGGTCTAGGCGACTTGGGCCTGAAAAAGGGCGACCGGCTGGGGATCTGGGCGCCGAACCGTTCGGAATGGCTGTTGACGCAGTTCGCCACCGCGCGGATCGGGGTGATCTTGGTCAACATCAACCCCGCCTACCGCCTGCACGAACTTGAATACGCCCTGCGCAAGACGGGCTGCAAGGCGCTGATCCTGGCGGAGCGGTTCAAAAGCTCGGACTATGTGGCGATGACCAACAAGCTGCTGCCGGAACTGGCCCAGGCCCGACCCGGCGCGCTGAACGCCCAACGGCTGCCGGACCTGCGCCACATCATCACGCTGGGCCAGACCGCCCATCCCGGCTGTCACCGTTTCGCCGATATCGAGGCGCGGGGCGAAGGCTTCGACCGTGCCGCGCTGGATGCCATCTCGGATCGCCTGGATCGGCATGACGCGATCAACATCCAGTTCACCTCTGGCACCACCGGATCGCCGAAGGGCGCGACGCTGAGCCACCGCAACATCGTCAACAACGCCAATTCCACCACCGATGCCCTGGACCTGACGGAACACGATCGGCTGTGCATTCCGGTCCCGTTCTACCATTGCTTCGGCATGGTGATGGGCACGCTGGGCTGCGTGACCAAGGGCGCCACAATCGTGGTACCGGGCGAGGGCTTCGATCCGGCCCAGACGCTCGCCACCGTCGCGGCGGAACGATGCACGGGCCTATACGGGGTGCCGACGATGTTCGTGGCGATGCTGGAACATCCCGATTTCGCCCGGCACGACCTTTCCAGCCTGCGCACCGGCACGATGGCCGGCGCCCCCTGCCCGATCGAGATCATGAAGCAGGTGCAGAACCGGATGCACATGTCCGAGGTGACCATCGCCTACGGCATGACCGAAACCAGCCCGGTCTCTTTCCAGTCGGTCACCGACACGCCGCTGGAAAAGCGCGTCTCCTCCGTCGGTCGGATCCGCCCGCATCTGCAGGTGCGCATCGCGCGCGAGGACGGCACGACGGCGGCGGTCGGCGAACAGGGCCAGCTGCTGACCAGTGGCTATTCGGTGATGAAGGGCTATTGGGGCGACGAGGCCCGTACCCGCGAGGTGATCGATACCGAGGGCTGGATGCACACCGGTGATCTGGCCACGATCGACGCCGAGGGCTACTGCAACATCACCGGGCGCGTGAAGGACATGATCGTGCGCGGCGGCGAGAACATCTACCCGCGCGAGATCGAGGAGTTTCTCTATACCCATCCCGATGTCAGTCAGGTCCAGGTCTTCGGCGTGCCCGATCACAAATACGGCGAGATCATCGCCGCCTGGATCGTCGCGCGTCCCGGCACAGAACCGACCGAAGACGCCATCCGCGATTTCTGTCGTGACCGGATCGCGCATTTCAAGGTGCCTGCGCTGATCCGCTTCAAGCCCGAACTGCCGATGACGGTCACCGGCAAGCCGCAGAAATTCATCATGCGAGATGCGATGATCGAGGAACTGGGATTGGTGGTCGAAAAGACCGCCTGAGCCGTCTGGGACGGGTGGCAGGCCGCCCCGCGCGCCGCGCGGTGCAAAAGACAGTGCCCGCCTGGCGGCCGGCGCCGCTTGACGGCCCGCGCCGGTCAAATCTGTGAAATCTCATTACATCTGCTGTTCAGTCGCCGTGGAGGCCGCCATGTCCGCCCCTCAGATGTCCGGCCTTCCACCGCACGGCGGCGCGGCCGGCCAGCCCTGGCGTCATCGGGCACTGCTGGCACTGGACATCGCGGTGAATATCGGTGCGCCCTACCTGATCTACGGCTGGGTGCAGCCCGCATCGGGCGATGTGAACGGGCTGCTGGTGGCCGCGCTGCCGCCGATCCTGTGGAGCCTGGGCGAATTCCTGATCCGCCGCCGTGTTGACGCGCTGTCGCTGATGGTATTGGCAGGGATCGCGCTGTCGCTGCTGGCCTTCCTGGGCGGCGGCTCGGCGCGCTTCCTGCAATTGCGCGAAAAGCTGGTGACGCTGGCGATCGGCCTGGCGTTTCTGATATCGGCCGCGCTGGGGAAGCCCCTGATCCTGCCGCTGGCGCGGGCTTCCATGGCGCGCCGCTCGCCCAAGGATCTGGCGCGGTTCGACGCGGTCCGCGATCAGGCGGTGCTGCGCCGGATGATGATGGTCATGACCCTGGTCTGGGGCGCCACGCTGGTGGCCGAGTTCTGCCTTGGCGCGGCGCTGATCTTCATGCTGCCCATCCGCGATTTCCTGATCGTCGGCCCGGCGCTCACCTATGGCACGCTGGGCCTGCTGTCGCTGTGGACACTGGTCTACCGGCGGCGCCTCACATGCCGGATGCGCGCCGCCCCGGCCTAGGCCGGGACGGCGCCAGAACTGTCGCGCGGCAAGTCAGGCCCGGCGGCTGGCACGCGCCTTGTCGGCAGCCGCCCCACCTTCTTCCGCGCCACCGGCGCCGAAACGCACGTCCTTTGCGCCGTCGACCTTGGCACCCTCGCCGCCCGCCAGGCGAAACCGGGATACCAGCGTGGCCAGTTGTTCGGCCTGTTCACGCAACGCGTGGCTTTCACTCGTGGATTGATCGACCATCGAGGCATTGCGCTGGGTCACCTCCGACAGCGCGTTGGCGCCGCCGCTGATCTCGGACAGGCCCATCGATTGTTCTTCCTGGGCCGCCGCGATGCCCGAAACCAGCGTCGACAGGTTGGCCACCGCGCTCAGCACGCTTTGCAGCGTCTCGCCGGCCTGTCCCACCAGCCGCACGCCGGTGTTCACATGGCCCGACGAGGCAGAGATCAGATCCTCGATCTCCTTCGCGGCCTCGGACGAGCGTTGCGCCAGATCGCGCACTTCCGAGGCGACCACGGCAAAGCCGCGCCCGGCCTCGCCCGCCCGGGCGGCCTCGACACCGGCATTCAACGCCAAAAGGTTGGTCTGGAAAGCGATGTTGTCGATCACGCCGATGATCTTCGATATCTGGCTGGAAGAGGTCTGGATCTCGCCCATGGCGCCAACCGCCTGGTTCATCACCTCGCCCGAAGTCTCGGCGTCCTTGCGTGCCTCGCGCACCGCCACGTCGGCCTTGCCGGCGCCCTGGGCTGTGGTCTTCAGGCTGGCGGTCATCTTGTGCAGCGCGGCCGAGGTTTCCTCGAGCGTCGCCGCCTGGCTTTCGGTGCGGCGCGACAGGTCGTCCGACGCCTTGGCGATCCGCACCGCGCCGCTGTTGATATGCCCCGAGGATTCGAGCAGCTGCGACACCAGATCTTCCAGCTTCTCGCGCGCGGCGTTGAAATCGCGCCGCACCTCCTCGTATTCCGACGCGAAGGGGGTGTCGAGTGCGACCGTCAGATCGCCCTCGGCCAAGGCCGAAAGACCCTTGCGCAGATCGTCGACGACACGCTGCTGCATCTCGGCCTGGGCCATTGCCTCGGCCTCGGCCTTCAGGCGCGCCACTTCAAGCCGGGTCACATCGCTGCCGATCTCGACGATACGGTCCAGTTGGCCCTGCTTGTTGAAGACCGGGTTCATCACCACCTCGACCGAGACCTTGCCGCCCGATTTGGTGGGCCGCTCGACCTTGCGCGTGACACTGAGCCCGTCGCGCAGGCGTTGCATGCCGATACGGGTGTCCTCATTGGGGCCGAAGAGGTCCTCGAAGGTCTTGTTCAGCGCCTCTTCGCCCCAACCGAAGACCTCGGTGAACTTGTCGTTGAACTTGCGCAGACGGAACTGATCGTCATATTCCATCATCGCCTGGTTGCGGCGCAGGGCTTCCATGATCGCGCTGTTGATGCGCGTGTCGGCCACGTCACGCCATTCAAGCGACGCGCCGACATATTCGCCCTCATCGTCGAAGATACCGTCGATCAGCAGTTGCAGCCGGGTCTCGCCAAGGGTGATGTCGGCCGTATAGGGCAGGTTCGCCGGATCGGCCAGGATCGCGCGCTGATGGGCGGGGTTCTTGTGGAACTTGTCGATGTTGATGCCCAGCAGCTTCTCGGGGTCGAAATCGGGCCAGCGCGCGCGCAATTCATCGATGTTGTCGGCGAAAAGCTTCTTCAGCGCCGTGTTGTAGTCGATGATCTCAAGATCGCGGTCGACCAGCATGAAGGCCGCCGCCGCGCCGGAGAAGGCCCGCGACTTGACCAGCGCCATCTTCTCGGCCGCCTCGTTGGCCTGCAACTTACCGCGGAAATCCTCAAGATGGCGGGCGATCGCGCCGCTCTCGTCCCGGCCCTTGCGGTAGGGCACCTCGAAATCGTATTCCTTCGCGGCGATCCGGTCCATCGCGCCCATCACGCCCTGCAGCGGGCGGACGATCTGGCGGGCCATCAAGAGGCCCACGATCACCGCAGCCACCACCGCGCCGGCCATGATCAACAGGCCACGGTCGCGCAGCATTTCGGCCTCGGCCAGGAATTCCTCGCGGCTCTGCTCGGCCAGCAGCGCCCAGCGCTGGCCCATCACGTCGATCGGCGCATAGGCGAAGGCCACCGCATGGCCGGTTTCCGGTGAAATGCCGTTCAGATTGACCCCCGACTTGCCGGACAGCGCCGCCTTGATCTCGGGGATCTGTTGGACCGGATCGAGGATCTTGCTGACCGTGGCGCCATCTTCGACCACCACGTTGCGCAGCCGCCCGTCACCGCCGATCAGCGCGACATGGCCCGCCTTGCCTAGGCCCGTGCGGTCTGCTGCCAGCGCGTTGAGGCGCTGTTCCGGCATCTGCGCGGCCAGAACGCCCGCGAAGGACCCGTCGGGATTGTTGACCCGCGTCGCCACGAAGGCGGTCGGCGTGCCGTTCATCGGGGCGTATTCGGTGAAATCGACGAAGACAACCTTGCCTTCGGGCAGGTCCTTCGCCGCGCGATAGGCATGGCCCAGCCCGGAGTCGGCATAGGGGCCGCTTGCCAGATTGGTCGCGAAATCGGCCTCTTTGAAGACGCTGTAGACGAGGTCGGCCTTGGCGTCGATCAGGAAGATGTCCGAGAAATCGCGCATCTCCTTCAACTCGCGGAACTGGGGATGATATTCGGCATGCGCCTGGCTCCAGCTGGAGCCGTCCTTCGCCGCGTCCAGCTTGTGACGGCTGCCCGCGGGATGCTGATTGTCGAAGACGTAATGCTTTTGCAGATAGGTCCGGGGATCGGCGTCGATCTCGTGCCAACCGGCGTTGAAGGCATCCAGCGCCTCATGCACGTTGGCGCTGTGGCGCATCTCCTTCACTTCCGCGGTCAGCAGCCTCAGCCAGGTCGTCAGTTCCTTCGCGCGGCTCGCGGCGACGGCCTGAAGCCGGTTCTCCGCCTCGTGTTCCAGGCCGCGCTTGGCGCTTTGATAGCTGGAATAGGTGATGATACCGGCAAGTATGACGGCGGACACAGTGAACATCACCGGAATGCGGACGGCCAGAGACGAAAAGGTGATCTTCATTTTCGGTTCCCGGTTTTGGGCGCGCAAAGAAGCCGCGACAGAAAATGGTCTGCATCTGCTATCGCAGGAATCCGTAAATGTAGTCTTAGGACGGGCTAAACGCCGGGCCCGGCCCGCAGTTGACGGGCGCGCAGGTCCTCGGCCGCGGCGCGCACCACCTCTGACAGTTGCACCAGCTGCTTCGTCAGCGGGCTGGTGCGGCGCCAGACCATGCCGATCGTGCGCGAGGGCTGGATCCCCTCGAAACACGATATCGTCACCGCAGCGGAACGTGTTTCCACCCCGACCGCCATCTCAGGGATCAAGGTTACCCCGATCCCCGCGGCCACCATCTGCACCAGGGTCGACAGCGAAGACCCGTCCAGCAATTCCCGCGGCGGCGCCGCGGGCAGGTTGCAAAACGACAGCGCCTGGTCGCGAAAGCAATGCCCCTCTTCCAGCAGCAAAAGCCGCATCTCGCGCAGCCGCTCGGGCGAGGGCGCAGGTTTTCCGGCGTCGCATTCCGGGCGCACCAGCACGAAATCTTCGGAAAACAGCGCCACCTCGTGCAGGTTGGGTTCCGACACCGGCAGCGCCAGGATCGCGGTATCCAACCGCCCTTCGGCCAGCTCGGTCAGCAGCTTGGAGGTCACCGTCTCACGCACCCGCAGATCAAGGCCGGGGCTGCGTTCGGCCAGCTTGCCGATCAGCGTGGGCAGCAGATACGGCGCGATCGTCGGGATGATGCCGATCCGAAGCCGCCCCGCCAGGCTTTCGCGCGAGGCGCGCGCCAGATCTTCCAGTTCATCGACAGAGCGCAGGATCGCCTGCACCCGGTCGGCGAATTCCTCGCCGAAACCCGTCAGCCGCACCTGGCGGGCGCTGCGCTCGAACAGCGGCGTGCCCAACACGGCCTCCATCTCCTTGATCTGCATCGACAACGCCGGCTGCGAGACAGAGCAAACCTCGGCGGCCCGGCCGAAATGACGGTGCCGGGCAAGCGACTCGAAGTAGCGCAATTGGCGCAGGGTCAGGTTGATCATAAGGTCACCTTATCCTCACGATCAGGAGATTCAACTTAATCTAATGGTTCGGCTTTGTTACCTGTCGGATTGGGAGGCGGCGACTCGGGCCCATGGCCCCACCCGCCTGCAAGGAATGAAATCCAGAATCGGAGACAGAGATGGACGGAAACGACGTTTCGAAATCGGGCGGCTGCCCGGTGGCCCATGGCGCCACTCATGTCGGAATACGGTCGAACAGCGATTGGTGGCCGAACCAGCTCAACCTGCGTATCCTGCATCAGAACGGGCCGGCGTCGAGCCCGCAGAAACCCGGCTTCAACTATGCGAAGGCGTTCAAGGCGCTGGATCTGGACGCGGTGAAGCAGGATCTCTTCGCGCTGATGACCGATAGCCAGGATTGGTGGCCGGCCGATTACGGCCATTACGGGCCGCTGTTCATCCGCATGGCCTGGCATTCGGCCGGGACCTATCGCACCGGCGACGGTCGCGGCGGCGCCGGATCGGGCACGCAACGCTTCGCCCCGCTGAATTCATGGCCCGACAACGGCAACCTCGACAAGGCGCGCCGCCTGCTGTGGCCGATCAAGCAGAAATACGGCGATGCGCTGTCCTGGGCGGACCTGTTCATCCTGGCCGGCAATTGCGCGATCGAATCAATGGGCGGCAAGACGTTCGGCTTCGGCGGCGGGCGAGAGGACGTCTTCGCCCCCGAGGAAGACATCTACTGGGGCGCCGAGGCCGAATGGCTTGCCACCTCGGACAAGCCCAACAGCCGCTATTCGGGCGAACGCGACCTGGAAAACCCCCTGGCGGCCGTGCAGATGGGCCTGATCTACGTCAACCCCGAAGGCCCGGACGGCAAGCCCGATCCGATCGCCTCGGGCCGCGACATCCGCGAAACTTTCGCGCGCATGGCGATGAACGATTACGAGACCGTCGCGCTGACCGCCGGCGGCCACACCTTCGGCAAGACCCATGGCGCGGGCGACGCGGCGCTGGTCGGCCCCGAACCCGAGGCCGCCCCGCTCGAGGCGATGGGCTTCGGCTGGCTTTCCACCCACGGCAGCGGCAAGGGCCGCGACGCGATCACCTCGGGGCTGGAAGGCGCCTGGACGCCGACGCCCACCACCTGGGACATGAGCTATTTCGACGTGCTCTTCGGCTTCGAGTGGGAGCTGACCAAAAGCCCCGCCGGCGCCTGGATCTGGCAGGCCAGGGATCTGCCCGAGGACAAGATGGCCCCGGATGCCGAGGACAGCACGAAGCGCGTGCCGATCATGATGTCGACCGCCGACATGGCGATGCGGATGGATCCGGCGTATGAGAAGATCTCGCGTCATTTCCACGCCAACCCCGAGGAATTCGCCGACGCCTTCGCGCGCGCCTGGTTCAAGCTGACCCACCGCGACATGGGGCCGAAGACGCGCTACATCGGGCCGGAAGTGCCGAAGGAAGACCTGATCTGGCAGGATCCGATCCCGCCGGTGGTGCACAAGCTGATCGATGCCGCCGACATCAAGGATCTGAAGGCCAAGATCCTGGCCTCGGGCCTGACCGGGCCGGAACTGATCCAGACCGCCTGGGCCTCGGCCTCGACCTTCCGCGGTTCGGACAAGCGCGGCGGTGCCAACGGGGCGCGTATCCGCCTGGCGCCGCAGAAGGATTGGGAGGGCAACCAGCCCGAACAGCTGGCCAAGGTGCTGGAGGTGCTGACCCGGATCCAGTCCGAGTTCAACGCCACGGCCTCCGGCGGCAAGAAGGTCACGCTGGCCGATCTGATCGTGCTTGGCGGTACCGCGGCGGTGGAACAGGCCGCCAAGGCCGGCGGCCACGCGGTCGAGGTGCGCTTTACCCCCGGCCGGGCCGACGCCACCGCCGAGCAGACCGACGCCGAGGCCTTCGAGGTGCTGGAGCCCATCGCCGACGGCTTCCGCAACTACCTGAAGAAGCAGTATTCGATTTCGGCCGAGGAACTGCTGCTCGACCGCGCTCAGCTTCTGACGCTGTCGGCGCCCGAGATGACGGCGCTGGTAGGCGGTCTGCGGGTGATCGGCGGCAACGTGGGCGGATCGAAGCACGGCGTGCTGACCGACCGCGAGGGGGCGCTGACCACCGACTTCTTCACCAACGTCCTCGACATGGGGACCGAGTGGAAGGCCACCGGCGCGGACGCGCAGGAGTTCGAGGGCCGCGACCGCGCCTCGGGCGCGGTGCGCTGGACCGCGTCGCGGGTGGATCTGGTGTTCGGCTCCAACTCGCAGCTGCGCGCGCTTTGCGAGGTCTATGCCGGGGCCGGGAACGAGGCGCAGTTCGTGCAGGACTTCTGCGACGCCTGGTCGAAGGTGATGGAACTGGACCGCTTCGACCTGGCCGCCTGACGGGCCGGAGGCGCGACATCGGGCCGGGGCGCGGAAAACCGCGCGCCCCGGCCTTTTCTTTTGGCACGGGCCGCCGCAGGATGGCCCTATGCCGACACGCATGGCCCTATTCTCTCTGCTCGTGCCCGACTACGACGCGGCACTTGCCTTCTTTCTGCCGCTGGGGTTCGAATGCCGCGAGGACACCGACCTTGGCGGCGGCAAGCGCTGGGTCCGCATCGCCCCGCCCGGCGCCGAGACCGAGATCCTGCTGGCCCGCGCGGTGGGCGAACGGCAAGGCGCGGCGATCGGCGCGCAGGGCGGCGGCCGGGTCTGGCTGTTCCTGGAGACCGAGGATTTCGATGCCGACCACCGCCGCATGCAGGCGCAGGGCATCCGGTTCGAGAGCGCCCCGCGGGATGAGCACTATGGCCGCGTCGCGGTGTGGTCGGATCCCTGGGGCAACCGCTGGGACCTGATCCAGTTCACCCGCAGCGATCGGGGCGGAACCGCGGCGGAACCGGGGCCTGGGGCAGCCTAGGCCGCCGCGTAGGCCTTCTTGATCTCTTCGCCCACGGGGATCATGAACTGCTGGCCGATGTGATCGACCTTGCGCTCCAGCCCCGCCCCGGCGAGGAATTCCATCACCGCGTCGCGCACATGCATCCGATCGTCGCGCTTCCAGAACAGATCGTCGCCCGCGATCACCCCGCCCAGCCGCACCTTGCGCGCCGCCGCCCGCAGATCGCGGCGCACGAATTCATAGCGGTGATTGCCGTCGATATAGATCCAGTCGAGGCAATCGTCGTCCAGCGTCTCCAGCACATCCGCCGAAAAGCCCTGATGCAGCTTCACCTCGGGACGGTCGGCGAATTTCGCGGCCACCCGGTCGCGCATCGAGCCCATGAAATCCTCGTCGGCGTGCTTCTTGTGGGTCTGCTCGCCCTCGGGGCGGTCAGACAGCAGATCCCAGGGGTCGATCAGGATCAACTCGCGCGGGCGGGTGACTTCGAGGATGTATTCCGAGAACGCCCCGTTCCACACCCCGATCTCGGCGCAGCGCCCGCCGCGGGGCATCTGCGCCAGAAGGCGCAGGCGTTTCTGGTGGCGGTTCGGCGCCTTCAGCTCCAGCTCGCTGCCCTCGGGCACGCGGTAGGGCGGCGGCAGATCTTGCATCGCGGGATCTTCGGGCTGGTCAGCGGGCATCGGTCGGCTTCCTTTCGGATCAATCGGGGCGGATCAATCGGGCTGCGCGAGGTCCAGAACACCCGCGCGCTGCATCGCGCGCAGGACACGCGCGCCGTATTCGGGGGTGCCGTGGATCCCGTCTTCCTCCAGCAGCGCGGGCGGCACCAGGCCACCGGCTTCGCGCGCGAATTCCGGGCTGGGGTCGAAGACCGCAAGCCCCTCGTCACGGTACCAGGCCAGCAATTCCTCGCGGAAGGCGCGGTAATTGGGGCGCTCGAACGCAGGCGGCGGCGCGACCAGGATCAGCCGTTCCTGCCGCGCCCAGCGCCGGGCAATGCGGAAATGGCGGCGGCGGTGGTGGCGGATGTAGTCGCGCAGAAAGGCGCGCGAGGTCACATCGGCCTCGGCCGGGAAACCCTCGGCCCGGGGCAGTGCCTCGTGCCCGTTCCAGCCATAGGGCGGCACCAGCCGGCCCAGATGGAACCCCAGGGTCGACACCACCGGCCGGCCCGGCGGCACCACCCGCGCGCGCCCGACCCGTTCGCGCAGCGCCTCCACCAGCCGCCCCGCCTGCGGCAGGCCGCGCGGATTGATGCCGTTCTCGTTCAGCGCGAAGCGCCCGTCATGCCAGGTCGAACCTGACCAAGAGGCCCCGTCCGCGGCGATCCCCAGAAGCCGCGCGCCGGCCAGAAGTGCCGCGCAATGGCTGTCTCCGATGAAATAGACCTGGGGCTCTGGGCTAGCCGTCATTGAACTGCTCCAGGATGATCTCTTCGCAGACCAGATCCTCGGCCGCCATTTCGGCCTCGGAAGCCTTCTGCCGAGCGGCGGCCCCGTCCTGCGCCCCGTCCTGCGCCTCGCCGCGTTCGGGCGGGGCGGAAATGTCGAGACCGGCGAAGAAATGCGTCATCACCAGGTTCACCCCCTCGGGGGCGATGGTGCGCATGTTGGGCTCAAAGAAGGTGGCGCGGGCGGGTGGGCTTGCGATGATCTCGTAGGAGGGGAAATAATCGACCTCTTCGCATGCGGCGGCCAGATCCCCCGCCACCGCCCGCAAGACGGATTTCGAATGCGTCGTCGCCACCAGCACATGCCCGCCCGAGGCGGTCGCGACCAGCGGCACCGGCGACACGGTGAACAGAAACCGCAAGCCCGGCGTGACGCCGCGCATCAGCGCCATCGCGGCCTCCAGATCCGCACGGATGCGGGGGTAGTCGTAATTGACGAAGACATGGCGCGCGGGGTCGAAGGTGCCCACGCCGGTGCCGGGGCAAAGCGGCCAGCACTGGCCGGTGGAGGCGTCCTCCCAGCCCTCGGTGAGACCCAGGGTGAAGACGAAGACCTCGGCCTCGGCAAAGGCGCGGCGGAAGGCGCGGGCTGTGGTGGCAAGCGAGGCGCGTGCCTCGGCGATGCTCTCGAAGCCGTCGGGTTCTATCTTCGGGCGCAGGGTGTCGTGGAAGCGGCCCTCGGGACCTTCCCAGATCTCGATCGCCTCGATCGGCATCTCGCCCAGTGCCAGGCGGGTCCAGGTCAGCAGTTGCGCGGCAGTGTAGATATTGCCGGTGCGCGCGGTGAAGACGCCGTAATTGTACTTGCGCGCCAATTCGTCGGGGGTGCGGCCCGGGGCGGGCTCGGCATCTTTCCAGGTCACCCCGCGCGCCACCAGTGCCCGGCTGATGTGCTGGGCAAAGCACGACCCGAAGGTGGAAAACCGCGCATCCGACGGCAAACGCCAGGGCGATTTCCAAAGGCCCTGCAAACCGAACAGCCCCGCCTCGGCCACGCCGGTGCGCCAGAACGCGGTTGGGGGAAGTTCCCGATAGGGGTTGTCTGCCACGACCCTTGGCCTCTTTGGTCCGCCGGATGCGGGGTGCGATCCCGTGCCGCGCCCTCGTTGGCACCATCTTGCCAAAATAGGCCCCGGCTTGTCACCAGCTTTGACGCTGCCCGATGCTGGCAGCCACGCGCGCGGCTGAACGGGGCGTCGGGGGCGGATCAGGTGATCGCTTCTAGGCGTTCCTTGGACATCTCGCCCGGGACGATGGTGATCGGGATTGGCAGCGTGCCCGAACTGCGTGTCAACGCCGTGACCAGATTGCCCGGCCCGCCGCGATCGGTCCCCGCGCCCAGCACCAGGATTCCGATCTCGGGGTCTTCCTTGATCTGGGCCAGGATCTCGGCCACCGGCTCTCCTTCGCGGATCACCAATTCGGGATCCACGTTCTGCCGGGTCCGCATCCATTTGGCGAACACCTCGAAATGCGCCTCGATCCGTTCACGTGCCTCGGTGCGCATCACCTCGGCCACGCCCAGCCAGTGCTGGAACTCCTCGGGCGGGATCACTGAAAGGATCTGCACCCCCGCCTTGGTGTGATTTGCACGCAGCGCGGCGAAGCGCATGGCGTTGAGACATTCTCGGCTGTCGTCGAGTACGACAAGAAACTTGCGCATGGGGCCCTCCTAGGACCGTGGGATCATCGCCGAAACCGGGGGCGGCTGACAAGTGGGGATCGCGTCGGCGGCCTCAGCGCGCGTCGCTGAGCGCCCAATCCCAGTACAGTTCGCGCGCGCGGCGGGTGACCGGGCCGATCTGATAGCTTGTATCGTCGAACCGGGTCACCGGCATCACCTTGGACATGTTGCCCGACAGGAAGACCTCGTCCGCGGCATGGAAATCGGCAAAGCTCAGCACCGTCTCGTGGCAGGCGTAGCCCGCGGCGCGCAGGTTCGACAGGTGCCGCGCGCGGGTGATGCCCGACAGGAAGGTGCCGTTGGCGATCGGGGTAAAGACCTCTCCGTCCCTGACCATGAAGACATTCGCGGTGGCGCTTTCGGCGACGTTGCCCATCGCGTCGGCCACCAGCGCATTGCCGAAGCCCTTGGCGCGGGCCTCGGCCAGCATGCGGGCGTTGTTGGGATAAAGGCAGCCGGCCTTGGCATTGACCACCGCATCGGCCAGGATCGGGCGCTGAAATTGCGTCCTGGTCAGCGTGGTCGCGGCCTCGGCCGGAGGCATCGGGATTTCCTCCAGGCAGATCGCGAAGCCGGTGGCGCCGCTTTTCGGCACGATCGCGCTTTCGTCCCCGTCCAGCGCCCAGTACATCGGCCGGATATAGACCGGAGTGCCCTTGGGATAGAGCGCGAGCCCCTCGCGCACGATCTTCACCATCTGGTCGGTCGCCACCGAGGGCGTGATCATCAGCGCCTCGGCCGAGCGGTTGATGCGCGCGCAATGGGCGTCGAGATCGGGGGTGACGCCCTCGAACATCCGCGCCCCGTCGAACACGGTGGATCCAAGCCAGCTGCCATGGTCGGCGGCCTTCATGATCGGCACGTCGCCCTCATGCCAGGTGCCGTCGTAGTAGGTGCGGATATTGCTGCCGCTGGCCATCGTCATTCTCCGTTTTCGCGATCGGGCGGAGTTAATCACCTGCCCGCCGCAGGGTCCAGAGCGGGCGGCGCACGAAGTGGCGGCCAAGGCGGGGGACCTGCCCGCCCGCGCCGCCTTCGCGCCGGGATGCTCTGGCATTTTCCCGCGTTTCACGGCAGAACGTCGGGTGAAAGGAGCCTTTGGATGCATCTCTTCGCCGGCCTTGGCAATCCTGGCGCGAAATACGCGCGCAATCGCCACAATATCGGCTTCATGGCCCTGGACCGGATCGCCGCCGATCACGGCTTTGCCCCCTGGCGCGCGCGGTTCCAGGGCGAGGTGGCCGAGGGCCGGCTGGGCGAGGTGAAGGTGATCTTGCTGAAGCCCCATACCTTCATGAACCTCTCGGGCCAGTCCGTGGGCGAGGCGATGCGCTTCTACAAGCTGGCGCCCGAGGACATTACCGTCTTCCATGACGAGCTGGACCTTGCGCCCGGCAAGTGCCGGGTAAAGCAGGGCGGCGGTCATGCCGGGCACAACGGGTTGCGGTCGATCCACGCCCATATCGGCGAGGCCTATGCGCGGGTGCGGATCGGCATCGGCCATCCCGGCCACAAGGACCGGGTCGCGGGCTATGTGCTGCATGATTTCGCCAAGGCCGATGAGGCATGGATCGACGATCTGCTGCGCGGCATCTCGGATGGCGCCACGGCGCTGGCCCAGGGCGACGGCGCGCGCTTCATGAATGCGGTCAGCCTGCGCACCGCGCCGCCGCGGTCTTCGGGCGGCAGCGGGGGCGGCGCGCGCGCCGCGACACCCGCCCGATCCGACGACCGCGCAAGGGCGGCAGCACCCGAAACCGGCCCGGCCCCGGACGACCGCAGTCCGCTGCAGAAGCTGAAGGATCATTTCAAGTGAACGCCCGGTTGGGTCTGGCCGAGGCCCTGCACGGTCAGGCAAAGGCCTGCGCGGCGCTGGGGTCGCCCTTTACCGCGCGGCTGCTGCGGCTTTGCGCCGACCGCCTGACCCCGGGCACGCCGCTGACCGACAGGCTGTTCGGCTGGCCCGGCGACATCACCGCCCGGGCCGATTCCGTGCCGCTACGACTGGCGGGGGCGCTGCATGCCCTGGTGCAAAGCGGACAGGACACGCCGCTGGCGGCGGTCTATCCGCCGCATGAGGCCGCCGATGCCGCCTTATGGGACGCGGTCGCGGCGGCGCTGGTGCGGCACGAGGATTTCATCCTGCGTTGGCTGGACAGCCCGCCGCAGACCAACGAGGTGCGCCGCTCGGCCGTTCTGATCGCGCTGGCGGCCTGGCTGGAGAACCGGATCGGCCTGCCGCTGGTGTTGTCGGAACTGGGCGCAAGCGCGGGGCTGAACCTGCTGTGGGACCGCTACGCCCTGCGCGCGGGCGGTGCCGAACTGGACCCCATCGTCCTGGGCCCCGCCGATCCGGTGCTGGAACTGGCACCGGAATGGCGCGGCCGGCCGCCCGGCGGCGCCCTGCCCCGGGTCGCGGCGCGGCGCGGGGTGGATCTGAACCCGCTTGACCCGCAGGCCGACCGGCTGCGGCTGATGTCCTATCTCTGGGCGGATCAGTTCGACCGCCTGACCCGAACCGACGCCGCCCTGGCCGAAGCCCGGCGCCTGCGCCCGCAGGTCGACCGCGGCGACGCCGCCGACTGGCTGGAAGCGCGGCTATCCAAACCCCACCCAGGTCACCTGCACCTGGTCTTCCACACCATCGCCTGGCAATATTTCCCCGCCGCGGTCCAGGCCCGCGCCGCCAGGGCGCTGGCCCGGGCTGGCAGCTGCGCCACACCCGAGGCGCCGCTTGCGCATTTCGGGATGGAACACGATGGCAGCGACGATGGCGCGGCGCTGACACTGACGCTATGGGACGGCACGGCGCCCGCCGGCGAAGCGCTGAATTTCGGGCGCGCGGATTTTCATGGCCGCTGGGTCGACTGGCAGGCGCCGGGCTGACGGCCGGCCTGGGCGCTGGCGCGCGCAAACCCGGTGCGGCGCCCGCTGCGACCTGGGCTTGCGTATTTGGGGAACAATGAAAAGGGTCAGTAGTGAGGAGGCACCTGATCGGCCAGCGGGATCGCGCCGGCGGTGTCGTATTCGCGCTCGGCCTCGCGGGCGATCAGCAAGTCCAGACGCCGCGTCAAACGGTCGATTTCTCGTTGCTGGCGGGTGACGACGTCCGAGAGGTCCTCGACGCTGCGGGTCAGGTGGGCGATCTGCTCCTCGAGCGTATCTGTCGCGGTCATGTCGGCCTCCTGTCGCTGTGACCGGTCCAATGTAGGCGGGCGCCGAGCCGGGGCCAAGGGGGCACCTGCCGGGACGGCGGCGGGACCGGCGCCGCCTTGCCCTGCGCCCCCCCTTCGGCTAGACGGGCCGCGACAGCAGTCAAGCGGGTATGGACATGGCGAAGGCAAAGGCCCCCCGGCGCCCCCGGGCGGAAACCCCAAAGGGATTTCGCGACTATTTCGGTGCGGATGTGACCGAGCGCAAGGAGATGCTCGACCGCATCGCCACCGTCTACCACCGCTACGGTTTCGACCCGCTGGAGACCTCGGCCGTCGAGACGGTCGAGGCGCTGGGCAAGTTCCTGCCCGATGTCGACCGACCGAACGAGGGCGTCTTCGCCTGGCAGGAGGAGCCCGGCGCCGACAAGCCCGGTGACTGGCTGGCGCTGCGCTATGACCTGACCGCGCCGCTGGCGCGCGTGGCGGCGCAGTTCCGCAACGATCTGCCCAACCCCTACCGGCGCTTTGCGATGGGTCCGGTGTGGCGCAACGAGAAGCCTGGACCGGGGCGGTTTCGCCAGTTCTATCAATGCGATGCCGATACGGTGGGCGCGCCTTCGGTGGCCGCCGATGCCGAGATCTGCGCGATGCTTTCGGATGCTTTGGAAGAGGTCGGCATCCCGCGCGGCGACTACATCGTGCGGATCAACAACCGCAAGGTCCTGAACGGGGTGCTTGAGACGATGGGCGTCTCGGATCTGGGGCAGGCGGCGGATGTGCTGCGCACCATCGACAAGTTCGACAAGGTCGGAGAAGAGGGCGTGCGCCAGCTTCTGGGCAAGGGGCGGCTGGATGCCTCGGGCGCCTATATCGACGGCGTGGGCCTTGCCCCCGAACAGGGCGAGCCGGTGCTTCTGTTCCTTACCTCAAAGGGCGCTGACAATACCGCGACGCTCACCAATCTGCGGGCAGCGGTGGGCGACAGCGCGGACGGGCTGGCCGGGGTGGACGAGCTTGACCAGATCGTGACGCTGCTGGCCGCCCAGGGCTACGGCCCCGACCGCATCGTGATCGACCCCTCGGTGGTGCGCGGCCTTGGCTATTACACCGGCCCGGTGTTCGAGGCCGAATTGACCTTCGAGATCCTGGACGAGAAGGGCCGCCCGCGCCAGTTCGGCTCGGTCGCCGGCGGCGGGCGTTATGACGATCTGGTCAAGCGCTTCACCGGGCAGGCGGTGCCCGCGACCGGCGTCTCGATCGGGGTTGATCGGCTGCTGGCGGCGCTGCGCGCCAAGGGCCGGATCGGCGCAGAGGCCACGCATGGGCCTGTGGTGGTGACGGTGATGGACCGCGACCGTATGGCCGATTACATGGCCATGGTGGGCGAGCTTCGTGCCGCCGGCATCCGCGCCGAGGTCTATCTGGGCAACCCCAAGAACTTCGGCAACCAGCTGAAATACGCCGACAAGCGCGGCGCGCCGGTCGCGGTGATCCAGGGCGAGGACGAGGCCCAGCGCGGCGTGGTGCAGATCAAGGATCTGATCCTCGGCGCGAAGATCGCGGCCCAGGCCACGCACGAGGAATGGAAGGAACAGCCCGCCCAGACCGAAGTGCCGCGCGCCGAACTGGTCGCCGCCGTGCGCCGCATCCTGGAAGGCTGAGATGCCCGACAAGGCCGCCATCCGCGCCGAGGCGCAGCGCCTATTGGAGCGCTTCATCCAGGCCGGCGCGCAGCCGGTCGAGGCCGATATCCTGCTGCCCGCCGAGACGCTGCTCGACCTTTACGGAGAAGATATCCGCGCCCGCGCCTATGTCACCGCCGATCCGCTGCAGGGCGAGATGATGCTGCGCCCCGATTTCACCGTGCCGGTGGTGCAGATGCACATGAAAGGCGGGGCGGAACCGGCGCGCTATGCCTATGCCGGAGAGGTGTTCCGCCGGCAGGAACATCGCGGCCCCCGGGCGCGGGAATATTTCCAGGCCGGGTTCGAGCTTTTCGCCCGTGACGACCGCGAGGCCGCCGATGCCGAGGTCTTCGCGCTGTTCGCCGAGGTGCTGGCGCCGCTGAACCTGCGCCCCGCGACCGGCGATATCGGCATCCTTCGCGCCGCGGTCGAAGGCCTGTCGACCAGCCCGGCGCGCAAGGCCGCGCTGTTGCGCCACATCTGGCGCCCGCAACGTTTCCGCACGCTGCTGGACCGCTTCGGCGGCCGCCTCGCGCCGCCCGAGGCCCGCAAGCGACTGATCGAGAGCCTCGCGCAAGCCACGCCCGAGGATCTGGTGGCCGGGGCCGGGCCCCGGATCGGGCTGCGCGCGCCCGAAGAGATCGCCGCGCGCGCCCGGGCGCTGGCTGAAGACGCCGCCGTCGCGCCAATCTCGGCGGCCGAAGTCGACGTGCTCGACGACGTGCTGAAACTGCGTGGCCAGGCGCCGGCGGCCCTGGCGCATCTGCGGGACGTTGCGGTGGATCTGCCCGCGATCCAGCCCGCCGTGGATCGCCTTGCGCGACGGCTCGAGGCATTGGCGGCACGCGGGATCGGTGTCGACGATCTCGATTTCGAGGCCAGCCACGGGCGCTCGACGATGGAATATTACGACGGTTTCGTCTTCTCCTTCCATGCCGAGGCGCGCGCGGATCTGCCCCCGGTCGCCACCGGCGGGCGTTACGACGCGCTGACCCGGGTGCTGGGCAAGTCGCTGGAAGGCGGGGCGCGCGAGATCCCCGCCGTGGGCGGCGTGATCCGCCCGGGGCTGGTCGTGGCGCTCAGGGAGGGCACCGCATGAGCCTGAAGATCGGGGTGCCGTCGAAGGGCCGGCTGATGGAAAAGACCTTCGACTGGTTCGGCGCCCGCGGCGTACGGATGGCCCGCGCCGGATCAGAGCGCGAATATGCCGGCCGGGTCGAGGGCGCGGACGGGGTCGAGATGGTGCTGCTCTCGGCCGGCGAGATCCCGCGCGAACTGGCGGCGGGGCGGATCCACCTAGGGGTGACGGGATCGGATCTGGTGCGCGAAAAGCTGGCGGATTGGGACAGCGAGGCGACCGAACTGGCCAGGCTGGGCTTTGGCCATGCCGATCTGATCCTCGCGGTACCGGCGTGCTGGATCGATGTCGATACGCTCGACGATCTCGACGCCGCCGCGGCGGCTTTCCGGGCGGCGCATGGCCACCGGCTGCGGATCGCCACGAAATACCACCGCCTGGTGCGCGAATTCCTGCGTGAGGTCGGGGTCGCCGATTATCAGCTGGTCGACAGCCAGGGCGCGACCGAGGGCACGGTGAAGAACCTGACCGCCGAGGCGATCGCCGACATCACTTCGACGGGCGAGACGCTGCGTGCGAACCACCTGAAGATCCTCTCGGACGGGGTGATCCACCGCAGCCAGGCGACGCTGTTCCTGGCGCGCCGGGCGGATTGGGAGAACGGTGCCCTGCCCGCGCTTGAAGGCCTGGCCGAAACCCTGGGGCTGGACCTGCCCGACGGGATCTAGCGGCGCCCCGCGAACCCCGCGCCCGCTGTCCCGAAGTGCGCGGCAACCGCGCCGGGGGGCCTGCCGAGGCGGGGGGACTGCCGGGGGCCGGATCGCGGCTAGGATCCGGCCTTTGTCACATCATCGGCACGGTCCGGCCCGCCCACCTTGCCGGCCAGCAGGTCCTCGACGAAGAAGGCCGCGAACTGCGCCCGCCCCGAGGTTCCGGATTTCGCGTAGACCGCGGCCATCTGCGCCCGCACCGTGCCCTGGGCGGCGCCGCGCAGACGGGCGATCTCGGACAGGTCGAACCCTTTCAGCGCGAACATCGCCACGTCCTTCTCCGCCGGGGTCAGCCCCCAATCCTCGAACTGGGCCGCGATCACATCCGCGAGCGCCCCCGATGCCGAGGCAAGCGCTGTCTCATGACTTAGCAAAAGATCGTGAGACCGCCGCAATTCATAGACGCCGAAGGCCGTGCCCGCCGCCAGGCCCAGCGCGAAGACCACCTCGAGATAGGTGCCCCAGCCGGCTGACGCGCTGGCCATGTCGGCCCCGACATCCACAACGAAAAAGACCGCCGCGGCGGCCTGGACCAGTGCAAAAAGGGCGACGGCGAGCTTTCGCCGCCGTCGTTCTCTTTGCGTGCTCGGATGTGGCGGCATTATTCTCCTGGCGTGTTGGCTCTGCCTCTCTGGCCATGGATCATAGGCCGCACAAGGTTGCGCCGCAACGACAGGCTCTCGGCGATCACCCCGCCCAGATGGATACCGGACAGCACCAGGATAAGGTCCGCAGCGTAAACGTGAACCAGAGGAATCAGCCAGCCGCCGTGGAAATGCCCCTCGGCGAATTGAGGATTGCTTGAGATCTGCCACGGCATCGCGCCACCGGTCATGTACAGGCCGGTCCCCACGACCAGCAGCAAGAGGCCCCACAGCGCGTAGATCATCATCGCCCCGGCCGGATTGTGCGAACGGTATTCCGGCGGACGGCCGCGCAGCACGGCCCGCAGGTGGCCCACGGCGGCGCTTGGGCTGGGCGGGAACGAGGCAAAGCGCGCCTCAGCCGTGCCCACCAGCCCCCAAAACAGCCGCGCCACCAGCAAGACGAGCGCGGTCCAGCCCAGCCAGACATGGACCACGCCGCCGCCGTCGGTGAACAGGCCGTTCAACAGCACCACGGTGGCGATTCCCCAATGACTTAGGCGCACCAGCGGATCCCAGACGCTGGGCGGCGCACCTTTCAGATGTTCGGTCATCTCAGGCCTCCGTGGACTGATGCGCGGAATGCGGGCGAAACACGGCGGATCGCGAGCCGCGGCGCCGCTGCAAGACGGGAATCAACAGCAGTTGCATGGGGGAAACCTTTCTTGTCATGTCGGTACATCCATCCTTGTCCAGACGGATCGTGGGGGTGGATCATGGGGTGACTACCATACCCGGCTTATACCATGATGGGCATTATATTGCGGCGACGCCCTGCCAAATCGATAGCCGATCCGCTTATCTTTTCGCCGTAAGCAGTTGCTGATGGCGGCTTCTTGCCCAGTTCCGGCGCTTGAAAGCCACCGCCGGGTCTGCCATTTCCATAACTGGCAACAGGAGCGGCGCATGGCCCTGACAGTTCGCGAGCAGCTGAAATACTGGGGGATCGCGACCGCGCTCTTCCTGGCCGCGCTGTGGTTCCTGGGGTCGGTCATGCTTCCCTTCCTGGTGGGGGGGGCGATCGCCTATTTCCTGGATCCCGTCGCCGACCGGCTTGAAACTCTGGGCTTGAGCCGCGCAGTTGCGACGGCGCTGATCTCGGTCGTGGCGCTGTTGATCTTCATTCTCGCAGCGCTGCTGATCCTGCCGCTGCTGGGGCAGCAATTGCTGGCGCTGATCAACTCGGCCCCGAAGCTTCTGAACCAGTTGCAGACCTTCCTGACATTGCATTTTCCGCAGATCCTCGAACAACATGGCGTTGCGCACCAGACCCTGGTGACGATCGGCGAGACGATCAAGTCGCAAGGCGGCAAGCTGGCAAACAGCGTGCTGACGTCGGCAATGACGGTGATCAACGCGCTGGTGTTCATCGTCGTGGTACCGGTCGTGGCCTTCTATCTGCTGCTAGATTGGGACCGGATGGTGGCCCATGTCGACGACTGGCTGCCGCGCGAACACCGTCCGGTGATCCGCCGGCTGGCGCGCGAGATCGACGCCGTGCTGGCGGGCTTCGTGCGCGGGCAACTGACCGTCTGCCTGGTGCTGGGCACCTACTACGCGGTGGCGCTGATGCTGGTGGGGCTGCAATTCGGCCTGGTGGTGGGCGCGATCGCGGGGCTGATCACCTTCATTCCCTATCTCGGCGCCCTGACCGGGGGCACCCTGGCGATCGGGCTGGCACTGTTCCAGTTCTGGGATCAGCCGCTCTGGATCGGCGTGGTCGCGGCGATCTTCGCTGTCGGCCAGACCATCGAGGGCAACTTCCTGACCCCGAAGCTGGTGGGCCATTCCGTGGGGCTGCATCCGGTCTGGCTTTTGTTCGCGCTGTCGGCCTTCGGCACGCTCTTCGGCTTCGTCGGCATGTTGGTCGCGGTGCCGGTGGCGGCGACGCTGGGGGTGCTGGCGCGCTTCGGCATTCGGCAATACCTTAACAGCATGCTCTATCGCGGCACCGAGATGGAGCGGCCCGGCGCGATCGGCGCCCCCCCCGACACAGGCGCCCCGGGCGGGAAAAGCGGCGCCTGACATGGCCGAACAACTGACATTCGACCTGCCCATGCGCGAGGCACTGGGGCGCGAGGACTTCTTCGTGTCCGAGGCCAACGCCGTGGCGCTGGCCGCGCTTGACGATTGGCCGAACTGGCCCCAGGGCAAGATGGCGCTGATCGGCCCGCCCGGCGCGGGCAAGACCCACCTCGCCCATGTCTGGGCCGCCGAGGCCCGGGCCCGTATCCTGCCCGCCCAGGCGCTGACCCGCACGGATCTGCCCACGCTCGGCCCCGCGGTGGGCATCGAGGACGCCGACGAGATCGCCGGTCAACCCGCCGCCGAAGAGGCGCTGTTTCATCTTCACAATCTGACCGCGGCTCAGGGCGGGCGGCTGCTGCTGACAGCCAAGACGCCGCCCAACCGCTGGCCGCTGACCCTGCCCGACCTGGCCAGCCGGATGCAGGCCACCGCGCTGGCCCGGCTTGATCCGCCCGACGACGCGCTGCTGACCGCCGTGCTGATGAAGCTGTTTGCCGACCGCCAGCTTGCCGTGCCGCCCTCTGTACTGACTTATGTCGCGACCCGCATCGACCGCTCGTTCGCCGCCGCCCGCGTCGCGGTGGAACGCATCGATGCCCTCGCCCTGGCCGCGCGCCGCCCGATCACCCGCCCCCTGGCCGCGCGGGCGCTGGACTTAGAGGCCCCCGACACGCCATAGTCGGACGTCACCGAACCGTCACACGCCGTGCCCATAAGCCCCTCATGACCGACGCCGATTACCTTTCCGCCCCGTTCCCCGCGGCCACCGAGCTGCCCGCGCCCCTGTTCGAGGGGCCAAAGCGGTTCTTCAACCGCGAACTCAGCTGGCTGGCCTTCAACTGGCGCGTGGTGGAAGAGGCCCGCAATCCCCGCGTGCCACTGCTGGAACGGGTGCGTTTCCTGTCGATCTCGGCCACCAACCTGGATGAATTCTACACTGTCCGCGTCGCCGGCCTGCGCGAACTGGCGCGCGCCGGCAACACCACGCCGGCCGCCGACGGCAGCCGTCCCGCCGAACAGCTGGTGCACATCAACGAGGACGCCCGCCGCCTTCTGCAGACCCAGCAGGCGATCTGGAACAAACTGAAGAAGGAAATGGAATCGCAGGGCATCACCCTGCTGACCCGCGCCAAGCTGACCCGGCGCGACCACAGGTTCCTGGAAGATTATTTCCTGCGCCAGGTCTTTCCGGTGCTGTCGCCGCTGGCGATCGACCCGGCGCATCCCTTCCCGTTCATCCCCAACACCGGCTTTTGCCTGGCGCTGCAGCTGGAACGCAGCGCCGACGCGCGTCCGCTGCAGGCGCTTTTGCCGATCCCGCAGCAGGTGGCGCGCTTCGTGCCGCTGCCCGCCGAGCCGGGCGAATTCCGCTTTCTGCCGCTCGAGGAACTTCTGCTGCTGCACCTCGGCCTGATCTTCCCGGGCTACCGCGACGCCGGCCATTGCGCCTTTCGCGTGCTGCGCGACAGTGATCTGGAAGTCGAGGACGAGGCCGAGGATCTGGTGCGCGAATTCGAGGTCGCGCTGAAGCGCCGCCGCCGGGGCGAGGTGATCCGCATGACCATCACCGCGGGCGCCCCTGACGACCTGCGCGAAACCGTGCGCCAGGAACTGGGTGTGGCGCTCGATGAGGTGATCGAGATGCGCGGCCTCCTGGGCGTCGCGGACCTGAAGGAGCTGGTGCTGGATGCCCGGCGCGATCTGCAATGGCCGGCCTTCACCCCGCGCGTGCCCGAACGGGTGCAGGACCACGAAGGCGACATGTTCGCGGCGATCCGCCAGAAGGACATGTTGCTGCACCACCCCTACGAGACCTTCGACATGGTCATCCGCTTTCTTGACCAGGCGGCGCGCGATCCCAATGTCCTTGCGATCAAGCAGACGCTCTATCGCACGTCGCGCGACAGCCCGATCGTCGGCGCGCTGTGCGAGGCGGCCGAGGCGGGCAAGTCGGTGACCGCATTGGTCGAACTGAAGGCGCGGTTCGACGAGGCCGCCAACATCCGCCAGTCGCGCAGGCTGGAACGCGCCGGCGCGCATGTCGTCTATGGCTTCCTGCATCTCAAGACCCATGCCAAGATCAGCACGGTGGTGCGGCGTGAAGGCGACCAATTGGTCACCTACACCCATTACGGCACCGGCAATTACCACCCGATCACCGCCCGCATCTACACCGACCTGAGCCTTTTTACCTGCGACGCCGCGCTGGGACGCGACGCGACCAAGGTGTTCAACTACCTCTCGGGCTATGCCCAGCCCGAGGGGTTGGAGAATCTGGCGATCTCGCCGCTCAACATGAAATCCCGGCTGATCGAATCGATCGATGCCGAGGCCGCCCATGCCCGCGCGGGTCGCCCGGCCCAGATCTGGGCCAAGATGAACGCGCTGACCGAACCGGCGGTGATCGACGCGCTCTATGCCGCCAGCCGTGCCGGGGTGAAGATCGACCTGGTGATCCGCGGCATCTGCAACCTGCGCCCCGGCATCAAGGGATTGTCGGAAAACATCCGCGTCAAATCCATCGTCGGGCGGTTCCTGGAACACAGTCGCATCGTGTGCTTCGGCAACGGCCACGGCCTGCCCTCGGATCAGGCGCGGGTCTACATCTCCTCGGCCGACTGGATGGAGCGCAACCTCGACCGCCGGGTCGAGACCTTGGTCGAGATCAAGAACCCCACGGTCAAGGAACAGATCGTCGGCCAGATCATGGCCGGCAACCTGGCGGACGAGGCGCAAAGCTTCCTGCTGCAGCCTGACGGGCATTACATCCGCCAGCTCAACCCCGTCGGCGGAGCATTGTTCAACTGCCACCGCTTCTTCATGGAAAACCCCTCGCTTTCGGGGCGCGGCAGTGCGGGGGCGAAGGACGTCCCGCAACTGGCCCGATTGAAGACCTGACCCCCGGGATGATCGCCACCATGCCCCCGCGCCCTGCCATGCCTTCCCAGCCGCACGAAGCCCCCGGGCCCGTTGACGCGCCGCGCGCGCGCCGGCACAGTCTTCGCGAACCAAGGCGAACCGCCAGATGACCGACCAGACCGCAACGGCCGAGGATTGGGGCCCCTTCGGGCGCCCGCTTTTCGAGGATCCCTCGGCCCGGGCGCTGTCGCGCATCGGCGTGGTCGATGTGGGCTCGAACTCGGTGCGCCTGGTGGTCTTCGACGGCGCCGCGCGTTCGCCCGCCTATTTCTACAACGAGAAGATCCTTTGCGGTCTGGGCCAGGGACTGGCGGCCACCGGCCGGCTGAACCCCGAGGGCAAGCGGCGCGCGCTTTCGGCGCTTCGCCGCTTCGTGCTGATCGCGAAGAGCATGGGCATCCCCTCGCTTACCGCGGTCGCCACAGCCGCCATGCGCGAGGCCGAGGACGGCGACGCATTCCGCGCCGAGATCCTGCGCGAAACCGGCCTGCGCCTATGGGTCATCGACGGCGCCGAGGAGGCGCGGCTGTCGGCGCAGGGCGTGCTTCTGGGCTGGCCCGAGGCCGAGGGCATCGTCTGCGATATCGGCGGCTCGTCGATGGAGTTGGCGGTCGTCGGCCAGGGCCGCATCGGCAAGCGCGTGACTTCGCCGCTGGGGCCGTTCCGCCTGCAGCAGATCGAGGGCGGCGCCAAGGGCCGCAAGAAGCATATCGAGAAGGTGCTCAACGAGCTGAAGGTCGAATTGGAGGCCGATCACCGGCGGCTTTACCTTGTCGGCGGATCGTGGCGGGCGCTGGCCAAGATCGACATGGAGCGGCGCGACTATCCGCTGGCGGTGCTGCATGAATATCGCATGAGCCAGAAGCACGCGCTGGCCACGATCGACCTGATCTCCAAGAGCGATCTGAACGAATTGCGCGGCAAGACCGGCACCTCGCCCGCCCGGATGGAGCTGGTGCCGCTGGCCGCCGAGGTGCTGAAGCAGCTGATCCGGATCTTCCGCCCCAAGGAGATCGACATCTCCTCCTACGGGATCCGCGAAGGCCTGCTGTACGAGCAGATGCCGCAGCGTCTGCGCGCCCGCGACCCGCTGATCGAAGCCTGCCGCTTCGCCGAGGCCACCAATGCCCGGCAGCCCGGTTTCGGCCGCAAGCTGTATGATTTCCTAATGCCGCTTTACCGATCCGCGCCCCGCGCGCGGCTGCGGCTGATCAAGGCAGCCTGTCTTCTGCACGACACCACCTGGCGCGCGCATCCCGATTACCGCGCCGAGGTCTGCTTCGACAACGCGACCCGCGCCAACCTGGGCGGGCTGGACCACCGAGAGCGCGTGTTCCTGGGTCTGGCGCTTCTGCACCGCTACAAGAACAGCCGCTCGGGCACCCGTTTCGAGCCGCTCTACAAGTTGCTCGACGCGCGCGAATTGCAGGAGGCCGAGGTGCTGGGCAAAGCGATGCGCTTTGGCGCGATGATCGCCATGGATGATCCGACCCGGGTGGCGGAGCTGCGCTATTTCCCGCGCAAGGAGATCCTGGAGCTGCGCCTGAAGGATGATGGCGAGGGCCTTTTCGGAGAGGTCGCGCAGGCGCGCTTTGCCTCGCTTGCCGCGGCGCTGCAGGTGAGCGCAAAGGTCACCGTCGCGCGCGGCCACGGCCATGGTCGCGGCTAGCTAGAGCGCGGTCTCGTTGCCCGGATCGCCCGGCGGGATCGGCACCAGCGGCACCTTTCGGCGGATCAGGATATCGCCGTTGGGCAGCACGACCGGTGCCTCGTAGGCGTTCAGGTCGCCCATCAGCGTGCCCAGGCTGTCCAGCATCTGCCGCATCTTGGGCTGCATCTGCGCCAGCATCCCGCGTAACATCAGCCGCGTGCCCTGCTGCATCAGGTCGAAGCCTTTCGACATGTCGCCGGACGCGGCGGGCGGGCTGGATGGCGGTGCAGGAGGCGGGCCGTCGCCCTCGGCCAGGGCGGGGGATGCAAGCGCGAGGCAAAGAACCAAGACCGGCGGTTTCATGCAGGCAGTATAGGCCCGGAGGGTGAGTCGCTCAAAGCGTCGGCTTCGGCGCCCCGGGGCCGGTGGCGGCGCCGGGGGTTTCACACCCCCGGACCCCCGTGGAGTATTTTTCCAAGGTGAAGGGGGAAGACCCGGATGGGGACGGGCGGCTAGATCTCCAGATCGACGCTGACCGGGAAATGATCCGATGCCGCAAGCAGGGCCTCGCGCAGGGGGGTGTCGGCCCAGCATTCAGGATCGTCGAACGGGTGCCAGATGCGCCAGGCCGGCCGTTTCGACATCAGATCGGGGCTGAGCATGATATAATCCAGCAGCGCCGAGAAATAGCGTTTCTGATCGACCAGGTAGAACCGCGCCGACGCCGGCTGTGCCCCCATCCGCGCGCTCAGCGCCATCTGTGCATGCGGATCGATCAGCCGCCGGCTGCTGTCGGCGTCCAGCCCCAGCACCACCTCGATCCCTGAATGGCCGAAAAGGCGCTCATATTCGTCGAGACCGGGTCCGTCGTTGAAATCGCCCATCACCATCAATGGCGTGCCCGCGTCCAGCACCTCGTCGACCCGGGCGCGCAGCCAGACGCATTGCGCCAGTTGCTTGCGCCGGTTCTCGATGCCGATGCGCACCGCCTGTTCGGGTGTGCGCGCGCCGTGCGGGGCCTTCGATTTCGCATGGACCCCGATCATCCGCAGCGAAAGCCCGGCCCTGGTGGTGACCGCCAGTTCCAGCGGCGGCTTCGAAAAGGTGATCGGCTCCGGCGCGGCATCGATATCCAGATCATAGCGAAACACCGTGTCGAAGCGCGGCGCGCCGTTGGGGCCGGCAGGCGCGCCCTTCTTGCCGGTCGGCGCGCCCATCGGCGCATGTTCGGCACTGATCCGGTCGGGATCGAACAGCAGCGCGATCTCCTGCTCGGTGTCCGAGGGAAAGCCGATCACCGCACGCCGCGCCCTGAGGCCGGCAAAGGCCGCGAAGGCCTGCAACTGGGTCACCGTCGAGCGGCGATGATTGTCGTCGGGGGCCTCGATCACCATGACCGCGTCGGCATCGAGCGCCGCAAACACCCGCGCCAGCGCCGAAAGCTGCTGCGCCCGCGTCACCTGATAGCGGGCCGACCATCCGCCATCGTCCAGCATCCGGCCGTCGGCGCTGAACAGGTTGCCGAACCATTCCACATTGTAGGTGGCGATGCGCATCGCGCGTCAGGCTGCGCGCTGGCCCGAGATTTCCTCCCAGGCGGCATTCACGGCGATCAGGCGGTCGTTGGCCAGCGCCAGCGCCTCTTGCGGGACGCCGCGCGCGCGCATCCGGTCGGGGTGGCAATCCTTCACCGCGTGGCGCCAGGCGGTTCGGACCTCGTCGATCGGGGCG
Organism: Allgaiera indica; assembly: GCF_900106675.1. Taxonomy (GTDB): domain Bacteria; phylum Pseudomonadota; class Alphaproteobacteria; order Rhodobacterales; family Rhodobacteraceae; genus Acidimangrovimonas; species Acidimangrovimonas indica. Next base: position 56,973 of record NZ_FNOB01000009.1, on the reverse strand, counting down.
TCGGGCGCGACGCCCAGCACGTCATAGGGATCGGGTTGCACATCGGCCATGTGGCGGGCCTTGAGGCTGCGAAAACAGCGCCCGTCGAGGCCGAATATTTGCGCCACGCGGTGCAGGAAGGCGTCTTCCGAGGGGTGATATTCACCATCCGCCACCGCGATGTGGAACAGACCATCCATCAGGTCGATCAGCACCTGGTCGTCATCGGTAAACATGCGCTTGATTCGGCGGGCGTATTCCTCGAACCCGGCGACATCCTGGCGCGCCAGGTTGAAGACCCGCGCGGCATTGGCCTCTTCCGAGGGGGGGATCTCGAACACCTGACGGAAGGCGGAAACCTCGTCTCGGGTGACATGGCCGTCGGCCTTGGCCATCTTGGCCCCCAGCGCGATCACCGCGATGGTGAAGGCGACAGAGCGTTCGGGCGGCGCGCGCAGCTTTTCGAACACCGCACCCAGCCCCTCGCCCTTGGCGAGAGACGAGATCGCGGCAGAGATGCGGGCCCAGATCGACATGGGGCCAGTTTAACCGCTGCGGCGCGGCATGTCAGGAGAGCATTTTGCACATCAGCACCAGATCCATCCAGCGCCCGAACTTGAAGCCGACCTCGCGCAGCACCGCGACCTCGGCATAGCCCAGCGCTGCATGAAAGGCCCGGCCGGCCGGGTTTTCGGCGCTGACCCCGGCGAAGATCGAATGCGCCCCATTCGCGCGCGCGTGATCCTCGATCGCCGCCATCAGCGCGCGCCCCACGCCTCGGCCGCGGGCGGCGGGGGCCAGGATGATCGTGTGTTCCATCGTATGCGCATAGCCGATGCCACCGCGAAACTGCCCGTAGGTGGCGAAACCCAGAAGGCCCCCCTCGGCCTCGGCCACCAGGAAGGCATGGCCGTCGGCCCGTTTCTGCGCGAAACTTTGGGTCAGGTCGTCGGCGGCCTTTTCGATTGCGTTGAAGGTGATCGCGGTGTCGCGGATCACCGGGTTCCAGATCGCCGCGACGGCATCGGCGTCGCAGGCGGTGGCGGGGCGGATCAGGCTCATATCCGGCGCCTCCCGTGCGGGGTGTCGATCTCGGCCCGCATCTCGGGGCGCGGGCCGGGCACCACCATGACGCGGGGCTCGACGATCAGCGGGGCAAGGGCCGCGCGCAGGGCCTCTGCCCCGGGGTGGGCGATCTCGAGCCGTCTCAGCCGGCACCCTGTTTCCGGCAACCGCCGGGTCGGGTGCCGCGTGGTGGCCGCCGCGCCCTGCCACTGGATCAACGCCGGGAAGGCATTGTCGAAGGGCAGCCTGCCATCGGCCGGCACCGCCATGCGCCAGCGCAGATCGTCGCGCGCGAATTGCATCGGCTGGCCGGCGCCAGCGGGCGCGGCGGCCAGGGCGGTTTCCAGATCGTTGCTGCGCGCGATCCAGTTGGTCACCCGCGCGCCGCCCGAAAACCCGTCCAGATCGAACCAGCGCGGGTGGTCGGGGGCCGGCGCGGCGGGATCGACGGCGATCACCTCGAGATACAGATCGCCAAGCCCCAGCAGGCGGTTGTGGGTGCCCATCCGCGCATGGCGCCCCCCCGGCCCCATCGGCAGCCCCAGCGCCGCCTCGATGGCGGCAACCCCGTCCTCCAGCGTCTCGGCAGACACGGCGAAATGGTCGAAGATCAGCACGGTGCCCCCTTGATTGCTGGCGCCGGTTTCCGCCCGGCGCCGCCGTCGCGCGACTATTCCCGCGACGGCGGGGAATGTCACGGGGTTGCGCGATCGGACGGATCTGCGCGGAGGTTTGCCATGCGGCGCGATCGTGTCGTGCCATGCCCCGCGCGCCCGGCTGGATCGGGGCGCCGCCTCTCAGATTGACTTTCTCTCGGCGACGGGAAATCATTCGCACACAAACGGTTGATGCGGAGGCAGGGATGGAGGCTCGGGGACAGGTCGTGGGGGTCGATGTGGGCGGCACGTTCACCGATCTTGTGGCGCTGGATCCGGGCAGCGGCGCGGTGCGGCTGGCCAAGGTACGATCGACGCTGGAAAACCAGGCCTTCGGCGTGCTTTCCGCGCTGGCCGAGGCAGAGGTGGATCTGCCCGCGCTCGACCTGATCGTCCACGGCACGACGACGACGACCAATGCGGTTCTGGAACGCAAGCTGTCGAAGACCGGGCTGATCACCACCCAGGGCTTTCGCGACGTGCTGGAACTGGGCCGCCGCACCCGGCCCCAGGCCTATGGAATGAAGGGCCGCTTCACCCCGATCATCCCGCGCGATCTGCGCCTTGAGGTGCCCGAACGGATGGACGCGGCCGGAGAGGTGATCGTGCCGCTGGACGAGGCCGCGCTGCAAGAGGCCGCCTATCATCTACTGGCCCAGGGCTGCGAATCGCTGGTGATCCATTTCCTTCATGCCTATGCCAACCCGGCGCATGAATTGCGCGCCGCCGAAGTGCTGCGCCCGATCTGGCCCAACGCCCACATCACCTTGGGCCATGCCCTGCTGTCGGAAAGCCGCGAATTCGAGCGCGGCGTGACGGCGGCGGTCAATGCCTCGGTCCAGCCGCTGCTGGAACGCTATATCCGCCGGCTGGAAAAGGAACTGGCCCGCGGCGGCTATGGCGGCGAGGTGCTGGTGATGAACGGCAACGGCGGCATGGTGTCCTCGCGCAGGGTCGCGCGCGAGGCGGCAAAGACGGTGATGTCGGGGCCGGCCTCGGGCGTGATGGCGGCCGCCTACACCGGGCGGGCCAGCGGTTTCGCGGATCTGATCACCTATGACATGGGCGGCACCTCGACCGATGTGGCGCTGATCCGCGGGGCCGAGCCCTCGGTCTCGAACGAGATCGAGATCGAATATGCGATGCCGATCCATGTGCCGATGGTCGATGTGCGCACGGTGGGCGCGGGCGGCGGCTCTATCGCGCGGGTCAACGCGGCGGGGCTGCTGGAGGTCGGGCCCGAAAGCGCCGGCGCCAGCCCGGGGCCGATCTGCTACGGGCGCGGCGGGGTGGAGCCCACGATTTCGGATGCGAACCTGCTGCTGGGGCGGCTTGACCCGGCCGGGCTGAAATCGGTGGAAGGCGGCGTCACGCTGGAGACCGTCGCGCGGATCTTCGACGAAACCCTTGGCGCGCGGCTGGGCCTGTCGGCCATCGAGGCGGCCGAGGCGGTGATCCGGTTGGCCAATATCAAGATGGCGGGGGCGATCCGCATGGTCTCGGTCTCGCTGGGCGCCGATCCGCGGGACTTTGCGCTGTTCGCCTTCGGCGGGGCGGGGCCGTTGCATGCCTGCGCGCTGGCGCGCGAATTGGGCATTCCCCGGGTGCTGATCCCGGCGCGCCCCGGCATCACCAATGCGCTGGGCTGCGTCGTGGCCGATCTGCGCCATGATTTCGTCACCACGCTGAACGCGCCGCTCGACACGCTGGACATGGGCCTGCTGCACGACACGTTGCGCGCGCAGGCGCGGGAGGGAGAGGCCCTGATCGCCGCCGAGCGGATCGAGATAGGCGAGGTCCGGCATCTTTATTCCGTGGACATGCAGTTCCAGGGCCAAACCCACCTGTTGCGTGTGCCGCTGGACGGCCTCGACATCACCCGAGACGCGCTGCGCGCCCGCTTCGAAGCGGCCTACTACGCGCGTTTCCGGGTGGAACTGGCCGAGATCCGCGCCGCGGTGGTCAATGGCAATTGCTCGGTCATCGGGGCGCGTCCCGCGCTGGATCTGTCGACCCTGATCGACCCCGCCGGGCGCCGCCCCAGACCCCGGGACGCCCGCGTCGCCACCCGCCCGGTCCGTTTCGACGGCGCCTGGCACGACACCCCCGTCTACTGGCGCGATCACCTGCCGCTGGACGCGGTGCTGCAGGGACCGGCGGTGGTGGCGCAGATGGACACGACCCTTCTGATCCCGCCGGGCGACCGTGCGGAAGGCGACGCCCAGGGCAATATCATCGTCACGATCGGAGGCGCGGCATGAGCCTTGATCCCATCACCCTGTCGGTCATCCAGGCCGGCTTGCAGCAGGTCTGCGACGAGATGGACCTGAGCTTTTCGCGCGCCGCCTTCTCGCCGGTGATCGCCGAGGCGAACGACCGCTCGGACGGGATCTACGCCGCCGAGGATGGCGCGCTGATCGCCCAGGGCGCCGGCGGGCTGCCGGTTTTCGTGGGCACGATGCAGGCCTCGACCGCGACGCTGATCGAGATGATCGCCGCGGGCCGCGCCGCCGCGCCGAAGCCCGGCGATATCTATATCGTCAACGATCCCTACCTGGGCGGCACCCATCTGATGGACGTGCGCTTCGCCCGGCCCTTCTATCGGGGCGGCAAGATCTTTTGCTGGTTGTCGAATACCGGCCACTGGCCCGATACCGGCGGCGCGGTGCCGGGGGGGTTTTCGGCCTCGGCCACCGCTGTCGAACAAGAGGGGCTGCGCCTACCGCCGGTGCGGCTGTTCAAGGAAGGCCGGCTGGATCAGGAGATCTACGCGATCATCTGCTCGAACATCCGGGTGGCCGACCAGCGCATCGGCGACGTGAAGGCCCAGGCCGCGGCGCTGATGGTGGGCGAGGACCGGTTGGGCGCGCTGATGGATCGCTACGGCGATGCCACTGTCGCCGAGGCGATCGCCGAATTGCGCGCCCGCGCCGCCACGCAGATGCGCGCCTTCATCGCGGCAATCCCCGAGGGCACGCATCGCGGCCTCGCGTTGATCGACAGCGACGGGGTGGTGAACGAGCCGCTGGAAATCCGTCTTGCCGTCAGGCGCCGGGGCGAGGATCTGATTTTCGATTTCGCCGGCTCGTCCGCGCCCTGCGCCGGGCCGATGAATTCGGTGAAGGCGACGACGCTGTCCTCGGTCTATCTGGCCATGCGCCACATCTTCCCCGAGGTGCCGATCAGCGCAGGTGCCTTCGCGCCGCTGATCGTGACGGGCATCGAAGGCACCTTCCTCGATGCCCACTACCCACGGCCGGTGTCGGGCTGTGCGGCCGAGGTAAGCCAGCGCATCGCCGAGGCCGTCTTCGCCGCGTTGGTGGCGGCGCTTCCCGACCGCGTCACCGCCGCGCCCGCCGGCACATCGGGCAATTTCGCCCTGGGCGGGCACGACCCGGCGCGCGGGCGCGATTTCGTCATGTATCAGCTTTCGGGCGGCGGCTATGGCGGCAATGCCGATCACGACGGGCTGTCGAACGGATGCTCGACCATCGGCATCTCCAAGGCGCCGCCGGTCGAGATCATGGAGCAGCAGTTCCCCGTCCTCTACCATCATTACGCCCTGCACGAGGGATCTGGCGGGGCCGGGTCGCACCGCGGCGGGTTCGGGCTGGATTACCTGCTGGAACTGCGCCGCGGAACGGCAAGGGCAAGCTTCGTGATGGATCACGGACGCGTCGGTCCGCAAGGCGCGTTGGGTGGCGCGGACGGAGCGGTGAATATCGTGACCGTCTGGCGCGACGGAAAAGCGCTGACACCCGAACACCTTTCCAAGGCACAGGACATCGCGCTGGGGCCTGGCGACCGGGTGCAGGTGCGCACCCCGGGGGGCGGCGGCTATGGCGACCCACTGAAGCGCGACCCGCGCGCGGTGGCCGAAGACGTGCGCCTGGGCCGCTACACCGCGGCGCAGGCGCGGCAGTTGTTCGGCGTGGCGTTGCAAGGTACACCGCCCGCGCCGGATCCGACCGAAACGGCCCGGCTTCGTGCGATGCCGTAAGGCTGGGCGCGTAGCCCGGGCGCAAAGGGCGTGCAGGCAGCCCTGGAGGCGCCCCCTCACCCCCGGGGAGCATTTGCGCTAAGGCGAAGGGCCACAGGCGCCGCAGTTCCGTTCGCGTCAGTTGAGTTCAAGGATCCTGTCGGGCCGGGCGCGGCGCAGGGCCAGGTCACGCAATGCCATCAGGTTGCCGCGCAGCCGGCCACGCCGGTCGACCCAGGGTTCGGGCCGGATCGAATGCAGCAGATTGGCAGCCAGATTGCGCAGCATCAGCCGCAGCGCCCTACGCGGGGCCATGGTGCCCTTGGCGATAAGATAGGCCGGGTTGGCGACCTGCGAATAGCCCAGCTTCACCCCCGGCGTGCGCCCCGACTTGCTGCCCAGATGCACACCGCGCAGCGCCTCGGAGCGTACCACCCGACCGTGGGCCGCCACGCGGCGCGAGAAATCGACATCCTCGAGCCAGGCATAAAGCGGCAGCGCCTCGTCGAAGCGCAGGCTATGTTCAAGAAGCGGACGTGCCCGCACCGCCATGTTGCAGCCATAACCGTTGTAGGCCTCGGACAATCCCCCCGGCGCGGGCTTGTCGGCGGCATCGCGCAGCCGCGCCAGCCCCTCGCCGAACTCATAGCCCGGGCCACAGATCCCATCGGCCACGACCCGCCCGGTCGCCACCGCCACCTCGGGGTGGTCGGCGAACAGCCGCACCGTCTGCTCGACATAATCGGGGGCCATCAGGAAATCATCGTCGAGCAGCAACAGCACGTCCTCGGGCCCCAGCATCTCGATCGCGCGGTTGCGTTGCACCGAGGCGCCCTTCTCTCCAGTCACGACCAAGCAGGGAAACGGCAGGTCCTGCAGCGCACGCTCGTCCACATCCTCGACGCCCGAGACCGAAATCACGACGAAATCCGGCAGCCTGGTCTGGCGGCCGATATCATGCAGCACCTCGGACAGAAGCGCGGGACGTCCCGCCGTGGGAATGGCCAGAACCAGCCTCATTTTCGCCACCTTTCGCTGCTCAAATTTTGTAAAGACCGGGTATGATTCAAGATAATCATCACGCGCTGGCGGGCTGATTGTCATGGAGTCCTCGTCTAGTGATGGATTTAGGTGCAGACCGCGAGCCCCGCGTCCCGGGAACGAACTACTGGAGGACAAGCCTTGGCGATGGTAGACGACCGCAGTGCGACCGCGCCCTGTCCCGCCTGGGTGGCGAAGCTGTCCGATGTGACGCTGCGGCGTCTGGTGATTGGCGGGTGCGCCCTGTTCTGGGTGTGTCTGGCGGTCGCGGTCTTCGCCTGAAATGGAGCATGGGACAGGTGGTCTCCTAAACGGCGCCTTCACGGAGGAGCACGACGCGCACCGTTCGAAAGAGCACGCAGAGATCGCCCACGAAACTGCGGCCACGCACATAGGCCACGTCGATCGCCACGCGCTGCGCATAGGTTGTGGTACTGCGTCCGCTGACCTGCCACGCCCCCGTCAGCCCGGGACGGACCGACAGGTAGTCGGCGAAGTGTTGGCCGTAGTAGATGCTTTCGTCCTCGACGATCGGGCGAGGGCCGACCAGAGACATCTCGCCGCGCAACACGTTGAAAAGCTGGGGAAGCTCATCCAGGCTGGTGCGACGCAGGAAATGTCCGACACAGGATACCCGCGGGTCTTGCGACAGCTTGTGTGTTTCGGCCCATTCCTGGCGCGCGGCGGGGTCGCTATCCAGCAGCCGCTGAAGACGGGCTTCGGCATCGGGCACCATGGTGCGGAATTTCAGGCAGCGGAACGGCTGGCCGCCGCGCCCCACGCGGGTATGGCCGAAGAGTATCGGCCGGCCTTCGGTTACCAAAAGCACCACGGCGACCAGGATCAGGAACGGCGCGAAAAACACCAGAAGTAGCGCCGCAAAAAGCCGGTCGAAGACCCGCTTCGACATCGGATCGCGCGTCCTGTACAGGTCGGCCGTCCGCATTTTCGCCGGGGCAATCGCAGCCCGGCCGGCCTCCGCAATGGGAGGTTCGGTTACGTCACTCATGCTTTGTCAAGCCGGAAACCGGCCCCCCATCGGCTTGCACCACCGAATCACACCCAGTTCCCCTGATAGGTGCTCAGGGCACTTTCCTGTGAGCAAAGAGTTGTTAAATGACTGTTTCCCAATAAGAAACAGACGCCCCGCGATTGCCCGAGGCTGCTCATAACCAACTGTCTTCAAACACTTTCCCTGGGGATTTCGCCGGGCGTGGCCGCGGGGTTTCCCCCTGGCCCATTCCTTCCGCAGCACGGCCCCATTGCCGCCACCGGGGCGATCCGTGGATAGTGCCCCAGGCCTGACGGGCCGACGGGACCGAAGCCGGCCGCCCCTTTGGCGCTGGAGATCTGCGAGGCAGGAGTGACGCGAGACCCGGATCAGCCCAAGGAAACGCGCCGCAAGACAGGCGGTTCGGGCGCCATCGGTGGCGGCCTCTGGACCGTGTTGGAACGGGTTCTGTCGCAGGGCACGCAACTGGTCATATTCGTGGTGGCGGCCCGTCTTCTCAGCCCGGCGGAGTTCGGGGTTTTCGCGCTGGTTTCGGCCTGTGCGATCCTGATGCTGCGCGTGTCCGAGGCCTCCTGGGCACCCTATATCATGTCCTGGGCCGGCGACGCGAAGGTGCCGCGCCAGGTGGTGATGGTCTCGATCTGGTCCGGGTTGGCGCTGGCCGCGGCCGGGGCGCTGGGCGCGCTGATGTTGCCGCTGCTGGGGGTGGACGTCGCGACAAGCCATCTGGTGGTTCTGTTTTCGGGCTGGGTGTTCCTGGCCACCGTTTCGTCCGCCCAGAAGGGGATGCTGATCTGGCAGGGAGGCCTGCGCGCCTCTGCCCTGTGCGAGATCCTGGGCGATCTGATCGGCATGGCGGTGGCGGTGGCGGCGCTCTATGCCGGTTGGGGGGTCTTCGCGCTGGCCTTCGGGCGGCTGGCGTTTCAGGCGACGCATCTGACGCTTAGCTTCGGCTTCACCCGGGCGGCACCGATGCGCGGAATGCGCGGGGCCGCGCTGGCAGATCTGTGGGCCTATACCCGGCAAAGCTTTACCGCGCGGATGATCGCCAATGTCCGCCTGTACGTCGCGACCTTCCTGATCGGCGGTTTCCTGGGGCCGGCGGCGGTTGGCTACTATCGCGCCGCGCAAAGGCTGGTGGGCTCGGTGGCAGAGATCATCGGCCAGCCCGCCCTGCTATTGGCGTGGAACCTGTTTCGCCGCGCCCGCGACGCGGCCTCTGGCACCGCCGGTTTCCAAGCGGTGGCGCGGGTCTTCTTTCCGGCCCTGGTGGCGATCAGCGGGCCGGTGTTCATCTGGCTGGTGCTGATGGGCGAAGACCTGATCGAGGGGCTACTGGGGCCGAAGTGGCTGCCGGCGCTTCCGGTGGTCGCGGTACTGGCCCTGTCGCGCGGGGTCGTCTCTCTGGGAGTGGCGACCGAGCCGGTGCTGTCGCTGGCCGGAGAGATCCGGCGCCTGCCGCTGTTCAGCCTGCTGTTCCTGATCGCCACCGTCGCCCTGACATTGCTGGCCGCGCCCTTCGGGCTGATGGCGGTGGCCTGGGCGCAGGTCGCGGTGGCTGCGGTGATGGTCGGCGCCTCGATGTTCCTGATCCAGCGTCATGGCGGAATCGACTGGGTGGATGTCGGCACGGTGGCATGGCGGCTGATCGCGCCGATGCTGGCCGGCGCCGCCATGCTGCTTTGGGTGCGCGACTGGACGATCTTCGCCGGTGCGCCGCCGCTGGTGCGCGCCTTCGCCGTGCTGGTGCCGACGGCCCCCGCCTATCTGCTGGCGCTAACCCTGGCGCTGCCCGGGCTGCGCAGTCAGGCGCGGGCACGCCTTGCCCGGCTGCGCCGCCCGGTGCTTGGCGCCTGAGCCGCGAACCTGCCTCGACGCCGCCAACGTCGATTCGGGCGGCCGCTTACAAATTGTCTCCACGGGGGAAACGATTCTCGCCAGCGCACCTATCGTTTCCCACGCGCCCAGGCTCTTGCACGCAAACGCCCCCAAACATTGCAAAAGCGCGGTTGGACGGCGAGTGCCGCATTCGGTTGCCTTAGGAAACAGTCCGTTTCCCATGCGCCGGAAATCCGCGCCAGAATTCATCTTATCTATTTATTAACAAACACTTAATGAAATGTCGCGATGAGGCGTTGCATAATGCGAAACGCCGCCAGGGCCGCCTGTGTTGACAGGTTTCGCAATCGGCAAATACTCGCGCAATGATGGCGCGTCCCGTCAAGTCTTGGCGATGGGGCCGTTATCTTGGGGAGTGCGGGTAATGGGTGCGACGGAAAGACTTCGCGAACCGCCGGCGACAGCGGCGGCGATGACGATCCGTGCCGCCCGACGGGCCCGTGGGGTGCGCCGATGACGGATGCCGACCTGCGCCACCAGGCCGGCCTTGGGCTCTGGCCGCTGTTTCATGCTCAGGTCGTGGCGCGGCCCGACGCGCCGGCGCTGCTGTGTGACGCCGGGCCGGTCAGCTATCGTGCGCTGGCCGACAGGGCCGAGGCGATCGGCGCGGCACTGGCCGCCCGCGGCGTGGGACGCGGCGATCATGTGGCGCTGCTGGCGTCGCGCGGGGCCGATACGATTGCGGCAATGCTGGGCTGCCTGCGGGCAGGCGCGGCCTATGTGCCGCTCGATCCCGGCCATGCGCCCGAACAGCTTGCCTTCATCGCCCGCGACTTGCCCTTCAGCGCAGCCCTGATCGACCCGCGCCACGCCGCGCTGGCGCCCGCGGCGCTGCCCGCGGATCTGCCGGTTCTGGCGCTGGACGCGGCGCTGACGCAGGCCGCGCCCGCCACACGCCCCGCCACACGTCCCGCCGCCGATCCGCCCTGCACGGGCGAGGACCCGGCCTATGTGATGTACACCTCCGGCACCACCGGCACGCCCAAGGGCGTGATCGTCTCGCAACGCGGTGTCGCCGGCATCGCCCTGGCCCAACCGCTGCTGGATCCAGGTCCCGGCGACCGGATGCTGCACGCCGCGACGATCGCCGCCGACGGCTCGACCTACGAGATTTGGGGGGCGCTGCTGAATGGAGCGGCGCTGGCCATCGTCGAAGCCGAAAAGCCCGCCCTGGACGAGATCGCCCATGTGATGCGGAGCCGGAAGGTCACCTTCGCGCTGTGGTATGCCGGGCTGCATCATCTGATGATCGACCATCAGCCTTGCGCCTTCGAGAGCCTGCGCAAGACGGTCTCGGGCGGCGACACCGTTTCGCCCGCGCATATCCGCAAGCTGCTGCAAGCCTGGCCGGGGCTTGAGGTGGTGAACGTCTTCGGCCCGACCGAGGCCACCGTTGTCAGCCTGGGTACGAAGATCACGCCCGACTTGCTGGACGGCGTCGTGCCGATCGGCCGTCCTTTGGCGGGAGAAGAGGCCTTCGTCGTCGACGAGGCACTGGCCCCTCTTCCCGCGGGCGAGACCGGGCAGTTGGTGCTGGCGGGGCTGGGGGTGGCGCTCGGCTATCACGGCCATGCCGACAAGACCGCCGCCGCCTTCGTCGACGATCCGCGGCCCGGGCGTCGGGGCAAGGTCTACCTGACGGGCGATCTGGCCGCCGAGGACCCGCACGGATCGTTCCACTTTCATGGCCGGGCCGACCGGATGGTGAAGCTTCACGGCCGGCGGATGGAACTGGACGGCATCGAACATGTCCTGCGCGCCGATCCGCAGGTAAGCGAGGCCGTGGTCGAGGTGATCGAGATCGCCGGCGCAAAGCGGCTGGCCTGTGCGCTGCGCCCCGAAACCGGCACGGCACAGGGCGCCGACCACGACGCCTTCGCCCGCGCCGTCCTGGCCCGGGCCGCGACGCATCTGAATGCCACCGAACTGCCGCGGCTGACCCGCATCCTGGACAGGCTGCCGATGACGGCGGCGGGCAAGATCGACCGCCGCGCCCTGCGCCAGTGGCTGGTCGACACTGCCGCCGCGCCCGGCCCGCGCCCGCCCGGCGGCACCCCGACCCAGCCCCTGCAGGAGATCGAGGCGACCATCGCCGCCGTCTGGGACGAGATCCTCGGCTGCGGGCCGGTATCGGATCGGGCGACCTTCTTCGATGCCGGCGGCTCGTCGCTGCAACTGATCGATGCACATGCCGCGATCGAGGCGCGGCTGGGCGTAATATTCCCGATCACCGCGATGTTCGACACGCCACAGCTGGGCGCGCTGGCCGCCAGCCTGGCCGAACTGCCCGCCACCGCGCGCCGCGCACCAAGGGCCCGCCCGGCCTCGGGCGCGATCGCCATCGTCGGACGTGCGGCGCGGCTGCCCGGGGGGCGCGATCTGGCCGGTCTTTGGCAGGCGATCCGCGCCGGCGAAAGCCTGATCGAGACCTTCGCCCCCGACGAGATGGAAGACGCCTTCACCCCCGAAGAACGCGCCCGCCCCAACTACGTCCGCGCCCGCGGGATCATCCCCGAGGCCGAATATTTCGACGCGAAGTTCTTCGGCATCCTGCCGCGCGACGCCGCCCAGATGGATCCTCAGGCGCGGATCTTCCTGGAGCTTTGCCATCAGGCGCTGGAGGACGCGGGCCTCGACCCCGAGCGCGCGCCCGGCCCGGTGGGCGTGTTCGGCGGGGCCTCGCCCAGCACCTATCTGTGGCACAACCTGCTGGGCGACCCCGGCGCCGCCGAGCGGCTGGCGACCGATTACCAGTTGGCCAGTTTCGCCGCCGTCACCGGCAATACGCCCGACGCGCTGACCACCCGGGTCGCGCACAAGCTGGGGCTCACCGGGCCGGCGCTGAACGTATCGACGGCGTGTTCGACCTCGCTCGTCGCGGTGGCGCAGGCCTGCATGGCGCTGCGTGCGGGCCAGTGCGACGCGGCGCTGGCGGGCGGCGTTTCGGTCACCTTCCCGCAAAAGCGCGGCTATCTGGCGATCGAGGGCGGGATGGCCTCGGCCGACGGGCTGTGCCGGCCCTTCGATGCCCAGGCGGGCGGCACCGTCTTCGGCCAGGGGGCCGGCGTCGTCGTGCTGAAGCGGCTGGAGGAGGCGCAGGACGCGGGCGACCACATACTGGGCGTGATCCGCGGCGTCGGGATCAACAATGACGGCGCCGGCAAGATCGCCTTCACCGCGCCCTCGGTCGGCGGCCAGGCCGCGGCGATCGAGATGGCGCAGCGCGACGCGGGCGTCGATCCGGCGACCATCAGCTATGTCGAATGCCACGGCACCGCGACACCGCTGGGCGACCCGATCGAGGTGGCCGGGCTGGCGCGGGCATTCGGGGCCGGCAAGCCGGGCACCTGTGCGCTGGGCTCGGTCAAGGGCAACCTGGGCCATCTGGACGCGGCGGCGGGGGTGGTGGGCCTTCTGAAGACCACGCTGATGTTCGAGGCCGGCGAGATCCCCCCCGTGGCGCATTTCCGCCGCCCCAATCCGCGCATCGATTTCGACACCACCCCGTTTCGGGTGCCCAACGCGCCCGAACCCTGGGCCGCGCCCGGCCCGCGCCGCGCCGGTGTCTCGGCCTTCGGGGTCGGGGGCACCAATGTGCATCTGATCGTCGAGGAATCGCCCGCGTCACCGCCCGCATCGCAAGACAGCCCCAAACCGCATGTGCCGCAGATCCTGCCGCTTTCGGCCCAAACCCCCGAGGCCCTGGCCGAGATGGCCGAGGCCCTGGCCGCCCGGCTGGAGGCGCCCGATGCGCCGCCGCTGGCCGATGCGGCCTTCACCCTGCAGGAGGGGCGGCGCCAGTTCCGCCATCGTCTGGCCATCGCCGCCCGCACCCCGGCAGAGGCGGCAACCGCCCTGCGCGCCGCCCAGCCCCGCCTGGCACCCAAGACGCCGCCCGGGGTGATCTTCCTGTTTCCGGGCCAGGGGTCCCAATACCCCGGCATGGGCAGGGGGCTTTACGCCGCCGAGCCGGAATTCGCCCGCTGGATCGACCGCGGGCTGGAGACCCTGCGCCCCCTGGTGGGCAGCGATCTGGATGAGATCCTGTGTTTTGGCGATCTGTCGGATGCCGCCCAGGCCCGCGCGCTGCGCGAAACCCGGCTGACGCAACCCGCGCTGTATCTGACGCAGATCGCCACGGCACGCCTGTGGCAAGCCCGCGGCGTGCTGCCCGATGCGCTGATCGGCCATTCGGTGGGCGAATTCGCCGCCGCGACGATCGCCGGGGTGATGTCCTTCGAGACCGGCCTGAAGGTGATCGCCGAACGCGGCCGGCTGATGCAGGACATCGCGCCCGGCGCGATGCTGTCGATCCGCGCCGATGCGGCAACGCTCGCCCGCCACCTGGGCGGCGGCATCGACCTGGCGGCCCTGAACGCCCCCAAACAGCAGGTGGTGGCCGGCCCCCTCGCCGCGATCGAGGCGCTCGAACGCCGCTTGCAGGCCGAGGGCATCGCCTGCCGCCGCCTGCACAGCTCTCATGCTTTTCACAGCGCGATGATGGAGCCGGTGGTTCCCGCGCTGGAGGCGACGATCGCGCAGCACGCCCTGCGCGCGCCGCAGATCCCGATCTATTCCGCCGTCACCGGCCAACGGATGACGGACGAGGCGGCGCGCAGCCCGGCCTTCTGGGCCGGTCAGGCGCGCGCGCCGGTCAGGTTTCAGGCCGCCCTGCAGGCGGCAACAGAATCAGGGGCTCCGGTCCTGGTCGAGGTGGGTGCTGGACGCACCCTTTCGACCTTTGCGGGCCAGTCCCTGAAACGCGGTGGCCATGGCGGGATTTTCCAGTCTCTGCCGGATCACACCCAAACCGGTCTTGACGATGATATCGCCATGGCCACCGCGTGCTCGAACCTCTGGACCGCGGGGGGGGCCATCGATTGGGCCTGCCTCGCGCGCGGCAGCCGCAAGCTGTCGCTGCCCACCTACGCCTTCCAGCGCAGCCGCCACTGGATCGAGCCGCCGCACCGGGCCGCCATCGGGCCCGCAGCCGGCACCGCCGCCGCGCTTGCCCTTCCCGCCGCCGCCTCTTCCGCATCGGAGCCCGCCATGCCCGCCCGTATCGACCGTACCGACCGTCTCACCGCCGAGCTTCTCTCGCTGTTCTCGGATCTCTCGGGCGAGGATCTGACCCCGGACGCGGCGCAGCAGTCATTCCTGGAACTGGGCTTCGATTCGCTGTTCATGGGACAGGCCGCCCAGGCGCTGGGGCAGCGCTACGGGGTCCAGATGACCTTCCGTACGCTGCTGTCCGACACCCCATCCGTCGCCAAGCTGGCTGCGCATCTCGACCAGGTTCTGCCCGTCGGATCCGCTGTTCCGAACCCGGCCGCGGGTCTTCCACGTCACGCCGGCCCGGTCGCGACGCAGATGCCCGCAGATGCGAACAAGGATCTGGCGACGCTGATCGAGGCGCAGATGCAGACCATGCAGGCCGTCTTCGCCGAACAACTGCGCGCTTTGGGTGCCGCCGCCCCCGCCGCGGCGCAGCCCGCCCGCGAAGCCCCTGCGGCAAAGACCGACGCGCCCGGCTTCAAGATCGGACGCGCGCCGAACCTGTCGGGGGTTGAACTGTCCGCCGAACAGCGCGCCTTCGTCGCGGATCTGGCGGCACGCTATGGGGCGCGGCATGCGCGATCGAAGGCCTATACCCAGACCTATCGCCCGCAGCTGGCCGATCCGCGCACCGCCGCCGGCTTCCACCCGGAATGGAAGGAACTGGCCTTCCCGATTGTCGCGGATCGCTCGAAGGGCGCGAAGATCCACGATATCGACGGCAACAGCTTCGTCGATGTGGTCAACGGCTTCGGCCAGACCGCCTTCGGCCATTCGCCCGACTTCGTCTCGGCCGCGGTCACGGCCCAGCTGGAACGCGGCTATGCGATCGGGCCGCAATCGGAAAAGGCGGGACCCCTGGCGCAGCGACTGGCACGGATGCTGGGCCACCAGCGGGTCAGCTTCTGCAACACCGGATCCGAGGCGGTGATGGCCGCGATGCGTCTCGCCCGCACGGTCACCGGGCGCGACCGGGTCGTCGTCTTCAGCGGCGATTACCACGGCCAGTTCGACGAGGTGCTGGTCAAGGGCAGGCTGCACGGCACCCCCGCCGCGTTGCCGATCGCGCCGGGTATTCCCCGCGCCGCCCTGACCAACATGGTCGTGCTGCCCTATGGCGAAGACAGCTCCTTGAACTGGATCCGCGCCAACGCCGCCTCCATCGCGGCGGTGCTGGTCGAGCCGGTCCAGTCGCGCCATCCCGACCTGCGCCCCGAGGATTTCGTGCACAGCCTGCGCGAGATCACCGCGCAGGCCGGCTCTGCGCTGATCCTGGACGAGGTCGTGACCGGCTTTCGGACCCATCCGCGCGGGGTGCAGGGCCTGTGGGGGATAGACCCCGACATGGCCACCTACGGCAAGATCCTGGGCGGCGGCCTGCCGATCGGGCTGCTGGCGGGCTCTGCGCGGTTCATGGATGCGCTGGACGGCGGCCAATGGGCTTTCGGGGATGACAGCGCCCCGCAGGTGGGGCCGACCTTCGTGGCCGGCACCTTCGTGCGCCATCCGCTGGCCTTGGCCGCGATCGAGGCAGTTCTGGACCATCTGGATCAGGCGGGCGACGCGCTTTGGACCGGCACGGCCGCGTTGACCGCCACGCTGATCGAGCAGTTGAACGCGGCGCTCGGCAGACGTGGGCTGCCGCCGCTGGTCACTGGCTTTTCCAGCTGGTTCATGTTGAACGTCACCGCCCATGATCCGCGCGCCTCGTTGCTTTATCCGCTGATGCGGATGGAGGGGGTGCATATCCTCGACGGTTTCGCGGGCTTTCTGACCACTGCCCACGGCCCGGCCGAGATTGCGCAGATCCTGCGCGCCTTTGAAACCGCATTGGATGCGCTGCAATCGGTCGGCATCCTGACCAGCGCCGTCACGGGCCGGCACGCGGCGCAAACAGCGCCGGACACCGCCATTCCGCTGACCGAAAGCCAGCAGGAGATCTGGCTGACGCATCAGCTGGGCGACCGCGCGGCCAGCAGTTTCAACGAAGGCGTCCAGCTGGAACTGACAGGCCCGCTGGACCGCGCGGCGCTGACCCGGGCGCTGGATGGGGTGGTGGCGCGGCACGACGCACTGCGGCTGGTCTTCGACCGCTCGGGCACCGGCTTTCGCGTCGCTGCGCCTGCGCCCGTGGCGCTGCCTTTCACCGACTTGTCCGCCCGGCCCGACCCCGATCGCGCGCTGCGCGACGCGCTGATCCAGGCCGCCGCGATCCCCTTCGATCTGACCAAGGCCCCGGGCTTTCGCGCCCATCTTTTTCGCCTGGCCGATGACCGGCATGTGCTGACCCTGACCGCGCATCATATCCTGTGCGACGGCTGGTCCTTCAACGTGATCTTCGGCGATCTGGCGCGGCTCTACGGCGGCGAGGCCCCCCCCGCCGCCCCGTCTTTCGCGGCCCATGCCCGCGCCCGCGCCGGCCAGGCGCCCGGGGCCGATACCTTGGCGTTCTGGCGCGCGCGCTATGCCGAGCTTCCCGCCCTGCCCGATCTTCCCGCCGACCGCCCGCGCCCCGCACAGCGCAGCTTTGCCGGCGGCACCGTCACCGGCCATGTGCCCGCCACCACGGTCAAGGCGCTGCGCAAGGCGGGGGCAAGCGCGGGATGCACCCTCTTCGCCACGCTCTTCGCGGGTCTGCAGATGACGCTCGGGCGGCTATCGGGCGCGTCGGATGTGGTGATCGGCGTGCCCACCGCGGGGCAGGCCGGGCTGCCCGAGCCCGCCGTTGTCGGCCATCTGGTGAACTTCCTGCCGATCCGCGTGCCCTTCGATCCTTCCGGCCCCGCCGCCCTTCATCTGGAGAACGCCGGCCAGGCGCTGATGGAGGCCTTCGCCCATGGCGACATCACGTTCGGCACCCTGGTGCGGGAACTGGATCTGCCGCGCAGCCTGGGCCAGACCCCGTTGACCGAGGTGCAGTTCAATCTGGACAAGATCGACGATGACCTGACGCTTGGCCCGGTGTCGATGCGCGCCCGCCCCACCCCCAAGGCGGCGGCGAATTTCGCGCTGTTCTTCAATGTGATAGAGGCAAGCGATGGCCTGCGCATCGACGTCGATTATGACGCGGATCTGTTCGATCCCGAAACCGTCACCCGCTGGATCGGCCATTACCGCGCACTGCTGGAAGGGCTGGCCGCGGACAGCGCCTGCCCGGTGGAACGCCTGCCGCTGACCACGGCGCAGGACCTTCCGGCCCTGCTGGAGGCCCCGAACGCGACCGCGCTGGCGCTGGAAGAGGGGCTGATGCTGCACGATCTGGTCGCCCGCGGCGCCGCGCTGAACCCGGACGCCGTGGCCGTCGAGGCCGCGGATGCCACCCTGACCCATGCCGAACTGGCGGCGCGCTCGGATGCGCTGGCCGCGCATATCCGCGCCGCCCTGCCCGACCCGGGTCGGCGCATCGCCATGGCGCTGCCGCGCGGCGCCGGAATGCTGGTCGGCCTGCTGGCGATCCTGAAGGCGGGGCATTGCTATATCCCCCTCGATCCGCGCCAGCCCGAGGCCCGGCTGCGTACCATCTGCGACACCGCCCAGGCCGCCGCCGTGCTGGCCGAAGCGGCGCCCTTCGCCGATCTGCCGCTGATCCGGCCCTCGGAGGCCCCGGCCGGCGCCCCCTGCCCGGCCGCCGCGCCCGATCCCGGGCGCGCGGCCTATATCATCTTCACCTCGGGCTCGACCGGTACGCCGAAGGGCGTCGCGGTGCCGCACCGCGCGGTGGTGAATTTCCTGACCAGCATGGCGCGGAAGCCGGGGCTGGGCGCCACGGATACGTTGCTGTCGGTCACCACGGTGATGTTCGACATCGCGGTGCTGGAATTGTTCGGCCCGCTGTCGGTCGGCGGCAAGGTGGTGATCGCCAGCCACGAGGACATCCTTGACGGCTTTGCCCTGGCCGAGCGCGCCGCGCGCGACGACATCACCGTGATGCAGGCCACGCCCACCTTGTGGGATCTGGCGCTGGAGGCCGGGCTGACGCCGCGGCCGGGGCTGACGATGCTGGCCGGCGGCGAACCCCTGCCCCCCGACCTGGCGCGGCGGCTTGGCGCGGGCGGGCCGCTTTGGAACCTTTACGGCCCCACGGAAACCACCGTCTGGTCGGCGCTGAAACGCATCGACGACGGGCCGATCACCATCGGCCACCCGATCGGCAATACCGAACTGCACATCCTGTCCGAGGCCGATCAGCCGCAGCCGGTGGGCGTGGCGGGCGAATTGAACATCGGCGGCGCCGGGCTGGCGCTGGGCTACTATAACCGCCCCGACCTGACCGAGGCCGCCTTCCGCCAGGTGACCCTGGGCGGCAAGCCGCGGCGCCTTTACCGCACCGGCGATCTGGCGCTGCGCCGCGCCGACGGTGAAATCGTGGTGCTCGGGCGGCGCGACACGCAGGTGAAGCTGCGCGGCTTTCGCATCGAACTGGGCGAGATCGAGACCCGGCTGCGCGCCCAGCCCGGCGTCGCCAAGGCGGCGGTCGATCTGGCCCTGCGTCCGGGCGGCGACAAGCAGCTGGCGGCCTGGATCGTGGCCCAGCCCGGCGCCGCGCCCGATCCGGCGCGGCTGCAGGCGGCGCTGGCGGCGGAACTGCCCGATTACATGGTCCCGCAGGCCTGGCAGGTGCTGGATGCCCTGCCGCAGACCGCAAACGGCAAGCTCGACCGCAAGCGCCTGCCCGCGCCCGATGCCACGCCTGCGCCGGGCCCGCGACCGATCCCGGCGGATGCCGCGGCCCAAGACCTGCCCAAAGGCCCGCTGGAAGAGCAGATCGCCGCGATCTGGCGCGAGGTTCTGGGGCGCGACACGATCGCGGCCACCGAGACGATCCATGCGCTGGGGGTGGATTCGCTGGCGCTGTTTCGGATCGCGGCACGGATGCTGGATGCCGGGCTGAACCTGGAAGCGCGCGATATCCTGGCCCACCCGACGATCCGCGCGCTGGCCGAACTGGCCGGCTCGCGCACGGCGGCCAGCGCACGGCCGCGACCCTCGCTGAAGGCCTTCCGCGGTGGCGCGCGGCGTGAAAAACTGAAGGTGTCGTGAAATGGATGGTTTGACCAAGGCAGCGGGGCAACCCGCGATCGCGCGCTTCCCGGTCACCACGATCCAGCGCCAGTTCTGGTTCATGGACCAGATCGCGCCGGGCGATCCGGCGCTGAACATCGCCGTGCGGTGGGAATTGCGCGGCAAGCTGCGCGCGTCCAGCCTGGAAACCGCCTTCCGCGGCGTCATCGACCGGCACGAGATCTTCCGCACCCGCTTCGCCGACCACGAGGGGCAGCTTTCGCAGGAGGTGGTCGAACAAGTGCCCTTCCGCCTGGGCGTGGTCGATCTGCGCACCACCCCGGCGGAACACCACGCCGACCGGGTCGACCAGATCGCGCTGGAAGAGGCCGCGCAACCCTTCGATCTGTCGCAGCCGGGGCTCCTGCGGGTGACGCTGGTGCAGTTGGCGGCGGATCGGGCCGTCGTGCTGATCACCGCCCACCACATCGTCTTCGACGGCTATTCGATCGGCGTCCTGGGCCAAGAGGTCGGCCGCCTCGCCGCCGCGGCCGAGGCCGGGCAGACGGATGCCGACCTGGCGGAACTGCCGCTGCAATACGGCGATTACGCGCTGTGGCAGAAGGAATATCTTGCCTCCGGCGTACTGGACGAAGACGCCGCATATTGGACGGTCCAGCTGCGCGGCGCGCCCTATTTCGAACTGGCCCCCGACAAGCAGCGCCCGCCCCAGCGCACCAGCGCCGTGGCACGCGCGGGCTGCGATATCCCGGCCACCCTGATCCGCCGGATGGAAGCTGCCGCCCGGGCGGGCGGCGTCTCGCTGTTCGCCTTCGGCACGGCGGCGGTCAGCGCCGCCCTCCACCGCATCACCGGTGCGCCGGAGGTACTGCTGTCGACCCCGATCGCCGGCCGTTTCGACACCGATCTGGAACCCCTGATCGGCCCCTTCATCAGCACCCATGTGCTGCGCTTTCGCTTCACCGAAGACAGCGATTTCGACACCCATGTCGCCGCCACCGGCCGGCTTGTCGAACAGGCGCTCAGCCATCAGTCGCTGCCGTTCTCGCGACTGGTCGAATTGCTCAACCCGCCGCGCGATCCGTCGCGGGCGCCGCTGGCCTCGATCGCGTTCAGCCTGCAGCATGTGTTCCACCGCGATCACGATTTCGGCGGGTTTGAGCTGATCTCACAGCCCTCGCACACGCCGGGCTCGGCCCAGGATCTGAACATCGTGCTGATCGGGCGTCCGCGCGGCTGGCGGCTGAGCGTCGAGTACAACCCCGACCTGTTCGAGGCGACCACCGCCGAGGCGCTGGTCCAGACCCTTGCCCAGGCCTTCGAGGCCGTCAGCGCCGATACGCCCGCGCCGGCGCCTGCGGCTCTGCCCGTCGCACCGGCCATCGCGGGCCGCCGGGCGGGCGCGACGCGGCCGTTCGCCAACGTCGAGGCGGTGCTGTCGGCCCACCCCGAGGTGGCTACCGTCGCCGCCGTTCCCGCCACGCGCGACGGGGCCGGCGAGGCCGCCGCCTGCTACGCTTTCGTCAGCCCCCGTCCCACCAGCCTGATCCCGCTGGAAACCCTTCCGGCAGAGTTGATGGGGTTTGCCGCACGCCGCTTGACACCAGCCGAGATGCCCCTGGGCGTGTCGGTGCTGGCCGCGCTGCCCCGCACGGCGTCGGGCGACCTGGATCGCGCGCTGCTGCCCCGCCCGCTTCCGTCGGGGTCGGCGGCCCGACCGCAGGCCGCAACCGTACAGCCCGCCGAGGGCGAGGCGCTCGAAACCGAACTTGCAGCCATCTGGGCGGATCTGCTGGACCGCGCCGAGATCCCGCGCGACGTATCGTTCTTCGATCTGGGTGGCCATTCGCTGATGGCGGTACGGCTGATCGCGCGGGTCCGCGAGCGGTGGCGCGTGCGCCTGAGCGTCGCCACGCTTTATGACACTCCCACGCTTTGCGGCCTGTCCGCCCGCCTCGCTCGCGATCTGACGCCAGAGACCGGCACCTCCGGGGCACCGAACCGCGCCACCGCCGCGCCCGCCGCCGCCGCCGCCGCCTCCGCCGAGGGCGACGATGACTGGCAGATCGAGCCGCTGCTGACCGAGGGCGCCGCTCAGCCGATCATCGGTGTGAACGATGTCGGCCTGATCATCGACACTTGCGGCCACATGCGCGACCGTCACCCCGCCACCTGCGTGCGTCTGTTCGACGGCACGCGCGGCATCGATCGCAGCCCGCGCAGCTTTGAAGAGATCGCGCGGGAATATGCCAAAACGATCCGCCGCGCCCAACCCGAGGGGCCCTATCTGCTGTTCGGGGTCTGCGTGCATGGCAACATCGCGCTGGAGGCGGCGCGCATCCTGCAATCCGAGGGCGCCGATGTCACCGGCGTGGTGATCAAGGACGTGTGGGAACCCGGCTACGCCGCGGGGCTGAAGACCCAGCGCGCCACCCGCTGGGCCGAGCGGATCTATGCCCTGCGCAACAAGATTCGCATGGTACGGATGGGCCTGCTGTCGGTATCGGCGATGCTGGGCAGCTACCGCATCATCCGCCGAACCGGCGTTCTGCAGCTGGCGCACAGGATGGGGCTGATCGAACGGGTTCGGGCCTCGGATCTGGCGCCGGAACAGGAACGCTTCGTCTCGTATATCTCGGCGGCGCGCAACGTCTACCGGCCCGAGCCGCTGGATCTGCCGGTGCTGCATGTGGTCACCAAGATCACCGCCCAGGGCAAACGTTTCCTGCCCTCGATCGGCTGGGAACATGTGGTCGCGCCGGGCCAGTTGAAGACCGTGAAGATCGACCAGATCTTCGTGCAGGGACGCTGGCGGCTGGGCACCAAGGAGCTGGCGCAAGAGATCGACAGCTGGCTGGGCGCGCGCGGCTAGGCCCTACCCCGGCAGCGGCAACTGGCCCTCGCACAGCCGCGTCTCGACCGTGCGGCCAGCAGCGCGCACGGCCAGCGCGCCCTGCATCCCCGCCCCGGGGCCAAGGTCTTGCAGCAGCCAATCCGCGACCCGGCCGCCATCGATCCGCAAGAGCCGCGCTTCGGGGCCGAGGGTCACGTCGAAGGCATCCAGCGGATGCGACAGCCCGGTGCCCAGCGCCTTGATCACCGCCTCCTTGCGGGTCCAGAGGCGGAAGAAGCCCACCTGCCATGCCGCACCCGACAGCGGCGCCAGCGCGGCGATCTCGGCGGGGGCAAAGAAGCGTTCGGCCACAGCGGGTTCGACGGGGCGATGGGCCTCGATATCCAGGCCCAGATCCACGGTGTCATGGGCGACGGCAAGCGCCGCCCAGCCCCCGGCATGGCTGAGGTTGAAGGCGGGGCCATCGGCGAGGAAGGGCTTGCCCTGGGGGCCATAGTCGAAGCGCAGATCCCCGGGCCGCCGGCCGGTATAGCCCGCCAGGACCCGGCGCAGCCCGCCACGCGCGGCGCGGTAATGGGCGGCATCGCGGGGCTGGACGAAACGCGCGGCGCGGGTTTCCTCATCCGCCGAAAGGCCGGTACCGGGCGCCGTCAGCAGCCAGAAGAACAGATCCACGCGCAGCGCCATGCGGGGAAGCCCGTCAGACGCCGGCCAGCCGCAGCGCCGGCCGCCCCGTCCGCCGGCTGTCAAATCCGATCCCGTCCAGCGCGTCATGAATACCGAGCTGAAAGGTAGCCTCGTCGAAGCGCCGGGCCTGCGCCATCAGCAAGGCCGGATCCGGGTCCGAGAGCGGCGCGGCTTCGAACCGCTCGACCGCGTCGATCAGCGCCTCGACGCTTTGCTGGTGGAAGAACAGACCGGTCTCGCCCTCGCGCAGCGTGTCCAGCGCGCCGCCCCGGCCATAGGCGATCACCGGGCGCCCCGAAGCCAGCGCCTCGACCGGGACAATGCCGAAATCCTCTTCGCCCGGGAACACCAACGCCTTGCAGCGCGCAAGATGATGGCGCAGCTCATCGAACGGCACCTTGCCCAGGAAGGTGACATTGGGCGCGCCGCGCGCCTTCAGCTTCGCCACGGCCTTGTCGGGCCCGCCGATGACCACCAGCTTGCGGCCCATGCGGGCGAAGGCCTCGATCGCCAGATCCGGGCGCTTGTAGGGGGCAAGTTCACCGGCCCACAGGTAGTAATCGCCCAATTCGTCGCGCGGGGCGGCGGCGAAATCGGCCACCGCCACCGGCGGATGCACCACCTGCGCCTCGCGGCGCCAATATTTCCGGATGCGCTGCGCGACATGGGTGGAATTGGCGGCAAACCCGTCGACACGGGCGGCCGAGGTCACATCCCATTGCCGCAGCCGGTGCGCAAGACCGGGCATCAGCGCCCGGGTCAGTGCACCCGCGCTGCCGCGATAGCCGTGGTACTGATCCCAAAGATAGCGCATCGGCGAATGACAATAGCACAGATGCGGCGCGTCGGGCGGCGCGATCACGCCCTTGGCGGGCCCGGCCTCGGACGAGATCACCAGATCATAGCCGGTCAGGTCGATCTCTTCCAAGGCGCGCGGCATCAGCGGCAGGTATTTCTGATAGAGCCGCGCCGCCATCGGCAGCCGGCCCACCCGGGTTTCACGGATCCGATGCGCGCCGATCACCGGCCCCACCGCGCCGGGCACATGGACATGGGTGTAGATATCGGCCTGCGGGAACATCCGGCACAGCGATTCCAGCACCTTTTCGCCGCCGCGCATGCCCACCAGCCAATAGTGGATCAGCGCGACACGGGGTTCGTGAGGGGGCAGATGATCGAACATGGCCTAATCCGAATAGGCGTAGCCGCCGGCATAGACGTCGGGGCTGAGTTGCGGATCGACCAGGGTCAGCACGGTGCCGGCCACCACCAGCCCGGCCTCTTCGCAATCCGACAGGCCCTTGGCGACCGCCTGCCGCGGCGTATGCCCCCAGCGCACCAGATACAGGCAGCTATCCACCGCCTGACCGATCACCAGCGCATCGGATACCGCCAGAAGCGCCGGCGCATCGACCAGCACCAGATCATACTTGCGCTTCAGCGTCTCGAACATCGGCAACAGCCAGTCGACCGCCAGTTCATCGGCCACATCCGGCCGCCCGCGCGACGCCGCGAGCACGTCGAAGCCAAGGTCCTTGTCGTGGTGAATCGCCTCTGCCAGGCCGCATTCATTGTTGATGAACGAAGCGAAGTCCTTCTCGGCCCGCCAGCCGAACAGCCGGTAGAGCATCGAGCGGCGCAGGTCGCAATCCACCACTACCACCTTCTTGCCCGCCAGCGCGGCCATGCGTGCCAGTGCCAGAACCGTGGTCGTCTTGCCCTCGGCCGGGGTCGATGAGGCCATCATCACCGACCGCGCGCCTTCCTTGCCGTCGCGCATCAGAAGCGCGGTGCGCAGGTGGCGGATGCGTTCGGCGTAAAGGCCGTAGGGATCCTGCGCCAGTTCGCGCCAGGCCCCCAGAGGCGATTTCCAGGGCCCCCGCGGCACCGCGGCCAGCACCGGCAGATCGGTCTCGCGCTCTAGCTCGCCAAGGCCGCGGAAGGTGCTTGCGGTCAGTTCCAGGAAAAACACCAGCCCGATGCCAAAGATCAGCCCGGTCACCCCGCCCAGGACCGCCAGCAGCTTGGTCCGCGGCGACGATGGGCGCGACGCGATATCGGCCCGCGCGATCACCTTGGCGTCGGGACGCTGCATCTGTTCCTGGGTCTGGGTGTCGGTCAGGCGTGACAGCAATTGCTGATAGGCCGCCCGCGCCGCCGTGGCCTGGCGCTCTAGCTGGCGTAGGCCGATGGTGGAACGCGACAGCGCCACCACCCGCGTTTCCATCTTGTTGATCGACTGCTCCAGCGTCCGCGCCCGGATTTCGGCGATGTCGGCGTCGTTCTTGCGCTGGGTGATCAGCTTTTGCACCTCTTCGTTCAGGTCGTGCTGCACGCCCTTGATCTCGGCCGCCAGACGCACCCGTTCGGGATGCTGGGGGCCGTAGTGCTGCGCCCAGATCGCATCCTGGCGCTGCAAACCCATCAGCTTTGCGGACAGCGTATCCAGCGCCGGCGAGGACACGATCGAGCTGACCTCTGCCAGATCACCCTTCTTGATCACCTGCTGGATCCGGTCATAGCGCGCCTGCGCCGCGATCTGATCGCCGCGCGCGATGACCAACTGGTTGTTCAGCTGACCCAGCTGCTGGCGCGCGGCCTCCAGCGTGCCGCCATCGACCAACAGGTTCTGCGCCCGGTACTGTTCAACCTTGGCCTCGGCCGCCTCGACCTGCTTTTGCAGTTCCGCGACCCGGCCCGTCAGGAAACGTGTGGCCTTCGCCGCTGAATCCTGGCGCCCGGTGACTTGAGAGGCGATGTATTGATCCGCCAGCCCGTTCGCCAGAAGCGCGGCAAGTACCGGATCGGGGTTCGACACCTTCACGTCGATCACATAGGATTGCCCCTCGCGGGTGACGCGCAGGTCCTTGCTGACGGCCCAAATCAGGCGCTGAAGCTGCTTTTGCGCGGGCGTCAACTGCGGGGCGCCGGGCAGAGGCTTCGACGCGGTCGATCCGGCCCGCAGCCCAAGAACCCCCTTCACCGCATCGATCCCGCGCGCCAGCAGGGACGGCTTCTTCAGCGCGGGATCCATCGGTGCCAGCCGCTTGACGCCGATCGCCTCGATCGCCTGGCCGATCAGTACGTTCGATTGCAGCACCGCGACTTCGCTGTTGACCACCTGATCGTTCAGCGGCGGCTGCATGCCGCGGTTCGGCGCGCCTTCCGACACCTGACTGGGGCGACTTTCGATCAGCACCTTGGCAAGGCCGGTATAGGTCGGCGTCATCAGATGGCTGACCGCCAGCGCCAGCACCACGCCGCCGAAGATCCCACCCAGCACCACCCGTCGGCGGCGCCAGAGCATGCGAAACAGTTCCCGCACGTCGACACGGTCGGGCTCTTGCGGGCGGCCGCGACCGCCGCCACGACGATGCGGATCCCGGCCGCGACCGCCGCCGCCACCCAGCCTGCCGTCCAGCGCGCCCGATTCGAAGGGCAAGACCCTGCTGTTCATCCCGTTTCACTCCCTCGGGGCACAGAGGCCCCGAACCCGCCAGTGGCAGGTCTACGCGTCAGGCCGGCGTCGCTTGCGACGGCGCCAGACCACGGTCTGGAAGCGATATGCCCGCACGCCATATCCGCACGCCCGAAAGCGTCACGCACCCCACGCTCAGCCCAGGCCTGCCCCCGGAATAACCCCCGTCAGGACATTGATGGCATGTGGCCAAAGAGGTCAAATTTTGGGTTTTTTTGCGGCGCATTGCGCCCGGACGGCGTCACAATCCGCCAATCCTTTCAAGATTGGCCCCGCGGCGGCGCCAATTGCCTGGCGCGGCCGCCTCGGCCTGCTCAAGTGATTCTCTCTGCGCGCCCCGGCTCAGCCCGGCGGCAAGACCCGCCATGGCGAAGAAGAACACGCCCAGATCCGGCGTCGGCGCGGTCAGGTTGGCCGAGATGAAAAGCGCCAGACAGCCCGATTTCAGCGCCCCGATCACCGCGGCGCGTTCGGGCTCTGCGCCCAGGGGCGCGCGTGCCAGCGTGGCCACGAAGGTCAGGAACAGGCCGGTGCCGATCACCCCGATGCTGCCCAGACTGGCCAGCACCCAGTTCGAGGCGCGCATACTGCCCAGCCCCGCACCGATGCCGCGCGTATCAAGGAAATTCGCCCAGGCCTGGGTGTTCCAGCTCATCCGTTCGACGCCCGAGGCCGTACCCATCTTGTCGAACAGCGACCGGTCCAGGAAGGCCGAGACCGGCTCGATCGTCAGATAGGCCAGCCCCAGCGCCATCAGCGCAAGCGCGATCCCACCGGCCAGGCCTAGCGTCACCGCCAGCCCCCGGCGCGACACCCCGCGCCCGTCATAGCGCGTCATCCGCAACGCGCCATAGCCCAGGACGAAGACCGCCGCGGCGACATAGGCCGAGGACGAGGTCGAGCGCAGCAGCGCCACAGTTGTCGCGATCAGCGCCAGCGACACCAGCCACGATCGCCCGCGCGCCACCCACATGTGCAGCCAGAAGGCGAACAACCCCAGGGTGTAGTAGCCGAAGGCCGAGGCCTCGGGAAAGCCGCCGATCATTCGCTTCAGCCCAGCCATCGAGACATTCGACAGGATTGCGTAATTGGCGGTCTGGATCGGGGCCAGAAGGTTCGGCATGCCGATGTCGAAGGACAGCACGTCCAGCCAGCCGAGGCCCGCGCTGACAAAACTGGCCACCGCGACCGCGACGATGACGCCGCGCGCGTCGGGCCGCAGACGGAAGGCAGTGGCAAGCGCGAAGAAGGCCGCGGCATCCAGGAGAATGCGGAACAGCTGGGTCAGGTTGCCGTTGGTCGGATGCAGGGGGATCTCGACGATGCCAACCTCGTTGTTGGCCCGCGACAGGCCGAAGACATTGGTCGCCCCCTGGAAGAGACGCGGGAAGAACAGCGCCGAGATCACGCAGACCACCACAAACAGCAGCATCCAGAAGCCGGGCTGATAGGCGCGCATCGATCCGGTGATCCGCGCGGGCGCATCGGGCTGCACCCAGAGCATGGCGAACATCATCAGCGCGGCCAGATCGCTGACCAGGATCGAGGCCCCCCCGGCGGCCGGCAAGTTGAACGCCGCCGCCGCACCGAAAGGCGTGGTGGCCAGGAATACCCACAGGCCGCGACGGGGCCCCAGCACTGCCAGGGCCACAAGCACGGCCAGCGCGAGAATTGTCGAGGGAACGAATTGCATCTTTGGCCTGTCGCCGCGGAAGGGGCCCGGAAGGGGCGGTTTCGGGCCGTCAGCATAGCGACGCCGCGCCGAAAGGCGAGTCGCGGGTATCGAAGGCCGCGGCGGCCCCTTAGCCCCTGGCCGCTCGGGATATTTCCGCCGGGAACGAAGCGCGGACCCGGCTTCGTCCTTCATCTTGGCGAAAATACTCTGCCGTGTCTGCCGCCCAGGCACCAGCGCTTCATTCCGCCCAGAGCGCGCGGCCCCCCCCCTTTGTCGGCGGAACCGACAAGATGCGCGCCCCGGGGCAGACGCTCTATTGCGCTATTTCGCATCGTGCATCTAACATTGGTGCATATGAAACGTGCCGCATGCCTCGTCCCGGCCCTTTTAGCCGCCTTGAACGCGCCCGCCGCGGTGGCCGCGCCGGCGGGCGAAGCGACCGGCCCGACGCTTGGCGCGGCGTCCAATTTCGGCCAGCACTGGCAGCCGGGAATGTTCGCCGCCGCGCGCCGGCTGGGGGTGCGGAATTTCCGCGACGCGGTCTACTGGTCCGAGGTCGAGCGCGATCATCGCTATGTCTTCGACACGCCCGACACGACCTGGCCCGATCATCTGGCGGCCGACCAGACCACAAGCCTGACGGTCAATAACGGACACAAGGGCTATGACGGCGGGGACACCCCGTACACGCCCGACGCGATCCGCGCCTTCGCCGCCGATGCCGCCGCCACGGTGCAGCATTTTCCCCGCGCCGATGCGGTGGAGGTGGGCAACGAGATGAACGCCCAGAACTTTGTCTCGGGGCCGGTAAGGGCCGAGGGGCTGGCGCAGCGCCCGGCGCGCTATCTGGCGATCCTGAAAGCCACCTATGCGGCGGTCAAATCCGCCCGCCCCGACCTGCGCGTCCTGGGCGGGGCGCTGCACTCTATCCCGGTGGGCTATGTCAGGCGGCTGTTCGCGCTGGGGGCGGCGCGATACATGGATGCGCTGGCCTTCCATCCCTACACCACGCCGCCCGAACAGCTGGACCGCCAGATCGCCGTTCTGCGCCAGGTGCCGGGCCTGGCGCATATGCCCCTGGAGGCCACCGAATTTGGCGACCCCGACCCCGCGACCGCGCCGGGCACCTTGCTGCGCTATTATTGCCAGTTGGCGCTTGCGGGTGTGACGCGCGCGGTCTGGTACCCGCTCAACCCGCGCGGGGACGGGCTGACGCCGCTGATCGGCGCGGATCTGCGACCTACGCCGACCGGCCGCGCCTTTGCCACCGCGCAGCGGCTGATGGAACATCGCGCCGTCACCGATGCCGCGCCCGACCCCTTCACCTATGCCTGCCGTTTCGCACCCGACACGCTGGTGATCTGGGGCGCGCCGCGCCGTATCACCCCGGCACCGGGGCAACACGCGTTCAGCCCCGAGGGCCGGCCGATGCAAGGACCGCTGACCTTGTCCGAAAGCGATCCGCTGATCCTGACAGGCCCCGGAAAGCCCGGACTGGGCCGGCAACGCGTGCTGGCCGATAGCTACGACCAATTCGCCTATCCCGGCGGGGCCGTCCGCGACGGGTTCGAGCGCTACGCGATGGATGGCGCGGCCCGCGTGCCGCTGATCCTGATGCCGGGACAGGAGGCCGGCGGCCGCCCGTGGACACCCTATCTTGCGGCGCGGGGCAATCCCGATGTCCGCCTGCAGGCCGATACGCTGCTGCCCGGCGGCGGCGGCACGCATGTCTGGCGCATCGTGCAGGACTGGCACGCGCCCGACGCACAGCGCATCCGCGCCGAGGTACAACTTGCGCCCGCGAAACGCTCGGGTGATGGGGTGCGGCTGCGGATCAGCCTGGGGGGCAGGCTGCTGGAAGACAGGGTGGTGACCTCGGCGCTGGATTGGAAAAGCCCGCCGCTGAGCGTCACGAAGGGAGAGGTCCTGTCGGTCTCGGTCGGGCCCAACGGCAATGCGCGGGGCGATGTCACGACCTATCGGATCACGATCCGCCGGGACGGATAAGCCCGCAGGCCGCCATCGCGGCGGCGACGGCCTGGCGCGCCTCTGTCAGCGCGTGGGCGTGGGCGGGGGCGGCGATCCCGGTTTCCAGCGCCTCGATCAGCCGGTCGGCTGCGTCGGCGGCGGTGACCGCGGGATCGGACAGGCAAAACCGCGCCGCGCCCACCGATGCGAAGAAGCTTTCGACCTTGCGGTCCCAGCCCAGTCCCACCACGGGCCGTCCATAGGCATAGCCCAGGATGCAGGCATGCAGCCGATGCGCCACCAGCCCGTCGAGCCCGCCGATCAGATGCGCAAGCTGTGCGGGGCGTTCCGGCGGTGGGGCGATCTCGACCCGCCCCCGCGCCACCAGATCGGCCAGCGGCGCGGCCAGCGCGGCAAGGGCGCGGCCGTCTTCCTCGGCGCCGTTGCAAAACAGCAAGACCTTTCGGCCCCGCTCCGCCAGCGCCCTGACAAGCGCGGCCTGGAACCCCGGCCCCGCCCCCGCGACCGCGCCGTCGGCGTGGTAGCCCAGGATCGCGGGATCGGTGACGCAAAGCCCCAGCCAGCCCTCGCGGCGCGGCGCGGGGCCATAGCATTCGGCCGCCAGAAGTCCGGGATCGCGTGCCAGACCCGGCGCCGGCGGGTGGCCCGCGGTCTGCTCGGTCCAGGCTGCGATCGACGGCGCGTCGCGCAGGCCCACGGCACGCAGATCGGTCGAGAAAAGCTCTGCAAACAGCGCGCGCCCGGGCCGGCTCCAGTTCCGCGACACGCCCGCGGCATGTATCGCGACCGGCACGCCGGCTTCGCGCGCCACCTTCGCGGCGCGGGCGATCTTCAGCGGAAAGTTCAGATCGGCGTCCGACAAAAGCTGCCCGCCACCGATCAGCGCGGCCCCGGCACCCTGGCAGGCCTCCTGCCAGCGCGGTGTCGCGGTATCGAGCATCCGCCCGAGTTTCGCGCGCACCAGCATGTGGCGCAGCGGGCGGGGCATGGCGGAAAGGATCTTCAGCGCCCGCCCGCGGTTGGCCATCGTCACCGCGCCGAACCCGCCGCGTCCCGACAGATCCACCGCCACGACCTGAAGGCCCGGCACCAGATCGCGCGCGGCGTGGGCCATGCAGTCGGCGATCACGCCGTCACCCAGGTTCGGGCTGTAGCCCAGCCCGAAGATGACCAGCTTCATCGTTCCTCGTCCCCTGCCCCGGGGCCGCCCACCTGACCGCCCGCCGACCGCATACTGGCCGGATGCGCGCGCCAAGGCCATAGGCTTCGGCGGAGTTCGGCGCTAGGCTGGCACCGAACCCGGCCCGGACCCTCTTGCGACGCACATGAGCCACGCCCCACCGGCCACGCCCGATCGCGTGGTGATCATCAATGATGCCAGCGTCGCCCGAGGCGGCGCGACCGGGCTTGCCCTGCTGGCAGCACGCGAGATCCGGGCGCTGGGGCTTCGCGTCACCTATGTCGCGGGAGACAGCGGCGCGGCGCCGGATCTGGCGGATCTGGGGATCGAAGTGATCGCCACGGGCGGGGCCCGGCTGCTGGACCAGCCCAGGCTGAAATCCGCCACCGCGGGGCTTTGGAACGCCGCCGCCCGGGCCGCGATTGCGGACCTGGTGGCGCAAGACACGCCGGGGACGGTCTATCATGTGCATGGCTGGGCGCAGATCCTGTCGCCCGCGATCTTCGCCGCCCTGGCGCCGGTCGCGCCGCGAGTGGTTGTCCATGCCCATGACCGGTTTCTGGCCTGCCCCAACGGCGTCTATCACGATTTCGGCCGCGACCGGCCCTGCGCGCGCGCGCCGTTGGGCGCCGCCTGCCTGGCCACCGATTGCGACAAGCACAGCTACGCGCGCAAGCTCTGGCGGGTGGCGCGGCAGCTGATGCTTCGCCGCGCCTTCGATCAGCGCCGCCCTTGGGGCGCGATCGTCCTGATCCACCCGCGCATGGCCGGGCTGATGGAAGACGTGGGCTACCCGCCGCAACGCCTGTGCGTGCTGCGCAACCCCGCCAGCCCCTATACCGAAAGCCGCGTCCGGGCCGAGGAAAACCGCGCCCTCGCCTTCATCGGCCGGATCGAGCGCGAAAAGGGGCTGGCAGAACTGGCCGAGGCCGCCCGCCGCGCCCGGCTTCCGCTGATGGTGATCGGCGAAGGCCGCGAACGCGCCCCGCTTGCCACCGCCTATCCCGAGATCCGGTTCGAGGGCTGGCAGGATCGCGCCGGCATCGCCCGGCTGATCAAGGGCGCGCGCGCGGTGATTGTACCGGGGCGCATCCCCGAACCCTTCGGCCTGGTGATCGCCGAGGCCTCGTTCAGCGGGCTGCCACTGTTGGTCTCGGACAGCGCCTTCCTCGCCGCGGAAATCGACCAGGCCGGTCTGGGCCGATCCTTCGACATGCGCGCGCCGAACGGTCTAGACGCCGCGCTGACCCGGTTTCGCGACCTGTCCGACGCCGAGGTCCGGACGATCAGCGAACGCGCGTTCGCCCGCCCCGTACCGCTGGCGCAGACAACAGAGGCCTGGGTCAAAGGGCTGCTGGCGCTGTACCGGCGCGTGCTCTAGCACCGGGGGTTTTACACCCGCCGTCATTTTCGCTCGGACCATTGGCGCAACGACTGACGCGCGCGCCGTAGAGTATTTGGACCAAGATGAAGGACAAAGACCCCTCGTTGCCTTCATCTTGGCACAAATACTCCGGGGGTGCAGGGGGCAGAGCCCCCGCCGCCGCGCCCTAAAAGAAGCTTTGCGGATCGATGTCGATCACCAATCGCAGGTTCGGCGGCTGGCGCAGCTGCCGCACCCAGCGGCTTAGCGCGGGTTGCAGCGCCGCACCCTTGGGCGCCTTGACAAGCAGGCGCACCCGGTGGCGGCCCCGGATCCGCGCGATCGGCGCCGGGGCGGGACCGAAGACGACGGCGCCAACCGCGCGCAACGGCCCGTCGCGGCGGGCCAACTCGGCGGCATGGTCGAAGACCGGCTGCGCCTCGGGGGCCGAAAGGATGATCCCGGCAAGCTTGCCGTAAGGCGGCATACCCGCGGCCTCGCGCTCTGCCGCCTCGGCGCGCCAGAAGCCTTCCTCATCGCCGGAAAGGATCGCGCGGATCACCGGGTGCTCGGGCTGAAAGGTCTGCAAAAGTGCCATTCCCGGGCGCTCTGCCCGGCCGGCGCGGCCCGCGACCTGGCGCATCAGCTGGAACGTGCGTTCGGCGGCGCGCAGGTCCGATCCCTGCAACCCCAGATCCGCGTCGATCACACCCACCAGCGTCAGCAGCGGAAAGTTGTGGCCCTTCGCCACCAACTGGGTGCCGATGATGATATCCGCCCCGCCCTCGGCGATCGCCTCGATCTGCGCCTTCAATGCCCGCGCCGAGGCGAACAGATCCGACGACAGCACCGCGACGCGGGCATCGGGGAAATGTTCGGCCACCTCCTCGGCCAGGCGTTCGACGCCCGGACCGACGGGGGCAAGCTTGCCTTCGGCCTTGCAGGATGGGCAGGCCTGGGGGATCGGCTTCTCGGCGCCGCATTGATGGCAGACGAGGCGCCCCAGGAAGCGGTGCTCGACCATGCGTGCGTCGCAATCGTCGCAGCCGATCTGATGGCCGCAGGCCCGGCAGATGGTGACTGGCGCATAGCCGCGACGGTTCAGGAACAAGAGCGCCTGTTCGCCCGCCCCGATCCGCGCCGCGACCGCGCCCTGCAGCGTCGGCGAGATCCAGCGGTTCGAGGGCAGATCCTCGGCCCGCATGTCTATCGCCTGCATCTCGGGCAGTTCCGCCGCCCCGAAACGGGCAGGCAGGTCGAGCCGGGCATATTTGCCGGCCTCGGCATTGGCCCAGGTTTCCAGCGAAGGCGTGGCCGAGGCCAGCACCACCTGCGCGGAGCAGAGCGAGGCGCGCAGGACACCCATGTCGCGCGCGTTGTAAAGAACCCCGTCCTCCTGCTTGTAGGAGGTATCGTGTTCCTCATCCACGACGATCAGGCCAAGGTCGCGAAACGGCAAGAACAGGGCCGAGCGCGCGCCCACGACCAACTGCGCGCCGCCCTCGGCCACCATGCGCCAGACCCGGCGGCGCTCGGTCTGGGTGACGCCGGAATGCCATTCGCCGGGCCGCGCGCCGAAGCGTTCCTGAACGCGGGTCAGGAACCCCGCCGTCAGCGCGATCTCGGGCAGCAGCACCAGGGCCTGGCGGCCATGGGACAGGCATTCGGCTACGGCCTCCAGGTAGACCTCGGTCTTGCCGGAACCGGTCACGCCCTTCAGCAGCGTTGTGCCATAGGCGCCGGTCGCCACCGCGGCGCGCAGGCGGGTGGCGGCCTCTTGCTGCCCGGCGCTCAGCGCATGGCCGGGAAGCGCGGGATCGAGATGCGGGAAGGGCGTATCGCGCGGCGCCTCCACCTCTGCCACGATGCCCTGCGCGACCAGCCCCTTGACGACAGAGGCCGAAACCCCCGCGGCCTGCGTCAGTTCGGCCAGTGTCAGCGCACCGCCCCCCATCGCGTCCAGCGCGTCCATCACCCGGGCGCGGGCGTCGGTCATGCGCTCTGGCTCTCCGTGCCCGCGGCGATAGACGCGTCGACTGGCCGGGGGATCGCCCAGGCCCGGCGCCCGAGTGGCGAGGCGCAGCATCGCGGGCAGCGAGGTCAGCGTGTAGTCGCCTGCCCGGATCAGGAAGGCGCGCAATTCGTCGCGCATCGGCGGCAGGTCCAGCACCCGCCCCACCGGGCGCAGCCTGGCCGCGTCAAAAGCGCCGTCGCCCGGCCCCCAGACCACGCCCAGCACCCGGCGCGGCCCCAGCGGCGCCTCGACGTAATCGCCCAGGCAACATCCGCCCTCGGGCGCGCGGTAATCCAGCACCCGGCCCAAGGGCTGCGTCGTCAGCACCCCGATCCGCGCGCCCTGTGCGAAGTCCGCCTGCCTCACGCCCAGCCTCTCGTTCGGGGTTTCGCCCCATAGTCCCTTGCGCTAAACCACCGGCCAAGCCCACGCGCAACCCTGGAGGTTCTGCTCATGAAGTTCTTCGTCGATACCGCCGATGTCGAGGCCATTGCCGAGCTACATGCTCTGGGCATGGTGGACGGCGTCACCACAAACCCGTCGCTGATCATGAAATCGGGGCGCGACATCCTCGAGGTCACCAAGGAAATCTGCGAGATCGTTCCCGGCCCGGTGTCGGCCGAGACGGTGGCGCTGGATGCCGAAGGCATGATCGCCGAGGGCCGCAAGCTGGCCGCGATCGCCCCCAACATCACCGTCAAGGTGCCGCTGACCTGGGACGGGCTGAAGGCCTGCAAGGTGCTGTCGGGCGAAGGCCACATGGTCAATGTCACGCTCTGTTTCTCGGCCAACCAGGCGCTTCTGGCGGCGAAGGCGGGGGCCACGTTCATCTCTCCGTTCGTGGGGCGGCTTGACGATATCAACCTCGACGGGATGGATCTGATCGCCGATATCCGCACGATCTACGACAATTACGATTTCAAGACCCAGATCCTCGCGGCCTCGATCCGCACGGTCAACCATGTCAGCCAGGCGGCGATGATCGGTGCCGACGTGATGACCGCGCCGCCCGAGGTGATCCGCAAGCTGGCCCAGCACCCGCTGACCGACAAGGGGCTGGAGGCCTTCCTGAAGGATTGGGAAAAGACCGGCCAGAAAATCCTGTAAGGGGATTGGGACCCGAAGTCACGGGTCCGAAGTCACGGACTGAAGTCGTGGGGGCGTCGCCGGAAGGGGGCGCCCTTTTTCGGTGCCACCGGAACGGCCCGCGCGGGCGCAACGCCGAAATGCGCCCCTAGCCCGCCTCGGTCCGCCCGCGACGGTCCGAGCGCAGATTGGCGTAAAGCACATGGTTGCGCCAACGGCCGTCGATCTGCAGATAGCTTTGCGCCACGCCCTCATATTTGAAACCGCATTTCTCCAGCACCCCGCGCGAGGGGGTGTTCTCGGGCAGGCAGGCGGCCTCGATCCGGCTTAGATCCAGCGTGGTGAAGGCATAATGCACCACCGCGGTGATCGCTTCGCGCATATAGCCGTGGCGGGCATGTTCCTGCCCTACCCAATAGCCCAGCGTGCCCGCCTTGGCCGGACCCTGGCGGATGTTGTCAAGCGTGATGCCGCCGATCAGCGCCTCGTCCTCGCGACGGATCAGGAACAGCGGCACCCCGCGCCCCTGAGCCAGCGACCGCTGCGCCCAATAGACCCGGTTGGTGAACGCCTTGCGGCTGAGGTGGTCCTTGGCCCAGCTCGGCTCCCACGGTTGCAGGAATTCGTGGCTGGTGCTGCGCAGCCGGGTCCAGGCGCGGAAATCCGAATGCACCGGCAGACGCAGGGTCAGGCGCTCGGTCTCCAGCCGCACCCGGCGGCGCGTCAGCCGCATCAGGCAGCCAGCCTTCTGCGCAGATCGTCAAGCGCCGGCGCCCCGGCGACCGGCCCGTAAAGCGCCAGCGCCGTCGGTGCCCCGGCCGCCATCGCCGCCGCATGATCGCGCACGCCGTCACGGGTGACCGCGTCGATCCGTTCCACCGCCTCCTCGACCTCGGGCACCCGCCCCCAGATCGCCAGCAACCGCGCCAGACGCTCGGCCCGGGCAGAGGGGCTTTCCAGCCCCATCAGCAGCCCCGCCTTCAGCTGAGCCCGCGCGCGCGCCACCTCGGCCTCGGTCATCTCCTCGGCCGAGCGCTTCATCTCATCCACCGTCAGCCCCGCGAGTTCCGAGATCTCCTCGGC
Source organism: Allgaiera indica (assembly GCF_900106675.1). GTDB lineage: Bacteria > Pseudomonadota > Alphaproteobacteria > Rhodobacterales > Rhodobacteraceae > Acidimangrovimonas > Acidimangrovimonas indica. Next base: position 19,856 of record NZ_FNOB01000009.1, on the reverse strand, counting down.
CGAGGTGCCTGCATAGATCGTCATCATCCCGGTATCGTCATAAGCCCCGACCTGGGAAAAGATCGTATAGCAAAGCCCGCGTTCCTCGCGCAGCTTCTGGAACAGCCGAGAGGACATGCCGCCGCCCAACGCGGTAGAGAAGACCTGCGCGGTATAGACCGCATCGTCGCGGTAACCCGGCGATTCGAAGGCCAGCGCGAAATGCGCCTGTTCCAGATCCTTCACCACCCGCTTCTCGCCGCTGGCGAAGGCCGCGGCCTCAAGCCCCCAGCCGCCGCGGCGCTTGAGGCCGCCGAAGACCGCGCGCGCCTGCTCCACGATGCTGTCGTGATCCACGGCCCCCGCCGCGGCCAGGATCATCTGGTCGGGCCCGTAATGTTCGCCTACGAACCCCTGCAGATCGTCGCGCTGGAAGCGGCTGACGCGTTCCGATGGCCCCAGGATCGACCGGCCCATCGGCTGATCGGGATAGGCGGCTTCCTGCAACCAGTCGAAGATCACGTCGTCGGGCGTGTCCAGCGCCTGGCCGATCTCCTGCAAGATCACATGCCGCTCGACCTCTATCTCCTTCGGGTCGAAGACCGGGTTCAGCACGATGTCCGAGATCACGTCCAGCGCCAGCGGCACGTCGTTGGCCAGCACCCGGGCATAATAGGCGGTCATCTCGCGCGAGGTGTAGGCGTTGATATAGCCGCCGACATCCTCGATCGCCTCGGCGATCTGCAGGGCGGTGCGCTTCCGCGTGCCCTTGAACGCCATATGTTCCAGGAAATGCGCGATACCGTTCTGTTCCAGACGCTCATGCCGGCCGCCGGCACCGACCCAGATCCCGATCGAGGCCGACATCAGCCCGGGCATCGCCTCGGTGACAATGCGGACGCCGTTTTCTAGCGTGGTCAGGCGGGGGCTCATCGGCCGGTCCTCTCGTGAATCAAGGCCTTGAGCGCGTGCAGGTCGTTGGGCACGCGGGTGACCCGTTCTTGGCGTTCAAATAGGTCCGCCATGCGCGGCGGCAAAGCGGGGCGCTGTCCGGTCGCGGCCTGAACCGCGTCGGGAAACTTCGCCGGATGCGCGGTGGCCAGGCTGATCATCGGGGTCGGACCCAAATGGTCGCCCGCGACCTTCACGCCAACGGCGGAATGCGGGCAAAGCACCTGTCCCGTCGCATCATGGATGGCTTCGATGGTGGCCGAAGTTTCCTGTTCCGAGGCGCGGCCCGAGGCAAAGACCTCGCGCAGCGCCTCCAGCGCACCTTGCGAGATGGTGAAGCCCGCGCCGGATTTCAACTCTTGCATCAATTGCGCGACCGCCACACCGTCGCGGCCATAGGCGTCGAACAGCGCGCGCTCGAAGTTGGAGCTGACCTGGATATCCATCGACGGGCTCATCGAAGGCGTCACGCCGGCCGGCGTATAGGCGCCGCTGGCCAGCGCGCGGTGCAGGATGTCGTTGTGGTTGGTCGCAACCACCAGCCGCTCGATCGGCAGGCCCATGCGCCTGGCGATCGAACCGGCGAAGATGTCGCCGAAATTGCCGGTGGGCACGGTGAAGCTGATGCGGCGGTGCGGCGCGCCCAGGCTGACGGCCGAGGTGAAGTAATAGACCACCTGCGCCAGCACCCGCGCCCAGTTGATCGAGTTCACACCGGCAAGGCCCACCGCATCGCGGAAGGCGAAGTCGTTGAACATGTCCTTCAGCCGCGCCTGGCAATCGTCGAAATCGCCGTCCAATGCCAGGGCATGAACATTCGATTCCGTCGGCGTCGTCATCTGGCGGCGCTGGACCTCGCTGACGCGGCCATGGGGGAAAAGGATGAAGACATCGACATTGGCCAGGCCGCGGAAGGCCTCGATCGCGGCCGAGCCGGTATCGCCCGAAGTGGCGCCGACGATGGTGATGCGCTGGCCGGACCGGGCAAGCGCGGTCTGGAACAGCTGCCCGATCAGCTGCATCGCGAAATCCTTGAACGCAAGCGTCGGGCCGTGGAACAGCTCCAGCAGGAAATGGTTGGGGCCCAATTGCACCAGCGGCGCCCGCGCGGCATGGCCGAAGCCCTGATAGGCGCGGGCGATGATGCCGGTCAGGTCGGCGTCGGAGAAGCTGTCGCCCAGGTAGGGGCGCATGATGCGAAGTGCCGCGTCCTCATAGCGCAGCCCCGCCAGCGCGGCGATCTCTTCTGCGGGCATTTGCGGCACCATTTCGGGCACATAAAGGCCGCCGTCGCGGGCCAGCCCGGTCAGCATCGCTTCCTCGAAATTCAGGACCGGGGCAGTCCCCCGGGTGGACACATAGCGCATGGCACAGGCCTTCAGTCTTTCCGCCGGGTGATACGCCAGAGCAAGAGGCCTGTCATCCCCAACCAGACAATCGAAAGCGAAAACCAGGTGATCGCGTATTGCATGTGGTTGTTCGGTATCCCTTCCGTCGTGACCGGGATGGCCTCGGCCCCCGTGCTGGCGCCGGCGACGCGGCTGGCGACGATCAGGATCGGCGCGGTGCCCAGAGCCTTGGCCATCGCCGGCACGTCGCGGGCGAACCAAAGGTGATGGGCCAGATCGGGGGCGGGGGTGAAGCTGTCGACCTCACTCGGCCAGACCAGGTTGCCGGTCACGGTGACAGCGCCCCGCGGGATCGCGGTGCCGCCGCCCTCGGCCCGGAAGCCGAGATCGACCATCACCCGCCGGGCATCGGGCAGCGCCAGCACCGCGACGATCAGATGGCCAGGCCCCTTGAACTTGATGCCGGTCAGCACCCGCAGGCCCTGGCCGGTCAACTGGCCGCTGACCGCCACCGGCAGGTATTGGTCACGCGCCGGGTCGGGATCGGCGGGCAGCGCGACGGGGGCGGCGGCGATCTTCGCCTCGATCCGCGCAAGGATCGCCTGCTTCCAGTGCAGCCGCTGGATTTGCCAGATCCCGAGCGCGATCAGGATCGCCGCCCCGGCGAGGCCGAAGATCAGAACCGGGGTCAGGCGGCGGGTCATGGTGGCTCCGTTCGGGGTGGCGCAGGGTTGGGGGATATTTGCCCCCGGCGTATCAGAAGGCGCAATTGAAAAGGCGCGCGCCGCGGGGGCACGCGCCAACAACGACGGGACGGTCGCGGCGCTAATGCGCGATGCCGGAACTGCCCCAGATATAGACCGCCGAGAACAGGAACAGCCAAACCACGTCCACGAAGTGCCAGTACCAGGCGGCGGCTTCGAAACCCACATGCTGCTGCGGGGTGAAATCGCCACGCATCGCGCGCAGCATGCAAACGAAGAGGAACAGCGTCCCGATGATCACATGGGCGCCGTGGAACCCGGTCGCCATGAAGAAATTCGCGCCGTAGATATTGCCCGAGAAGCCGAAATGCGCGTGGGTGTATTCGTAGGCCTGAACCACCGTGAAGAACAGCCCCAAGCAGATCGTCAGCGCCAGGCCGCGCACCAGATCCTTGCGGTTGTTCTCATGCACCAGCGCGTGGTGCGCCCAGGTGATCGCCGCGCCCGACGTCAGCAGGATCAGCGTGTTGATCAGCGGCAGATGCCAGGGATCAAAGGGCGTCACCCCCTGCGGCGGGTAGGTCTGGAACGCCGCCGGCTGTTCGGGCCCGCCGGGATACATGGCGTGTTTGAAGAAGCTCCAGAACCAGGCGGCGAAGAACATCACCTCGGACATGATGAACAGGATGAACCCGTAGCGCAGCCCCAGCCGCACCACCGGGGTGTGATCGCCGTGGTTGCCTTCATAGACCACCTCGGACCACCAGCCATACATGACGTAGAGGACCAGAAGCAGCCCCCCCACGAACATGTAGGGCCCCTTGTCATGGATCATCAGCACCAGGCCGAAAAGCATGATGAAGGCCCCAAGCGCGCCCAGGAAGGGCCAGATGGAAGGCTTCAGAATGTGATAATCGTGGTTCGTTTCATGCGCCATTTACGTCCCCTCGTCGGAATGTTCCTGACCTTTGGTCATGCCCGGCGGTGGATGCGCCGGCAGTTTGGCCACGAAGGGCACATCGGCACCCCCCCCGGCGGGAAAATCGGCTTTGGTAAAACTGTAGGATAGCGTGATTTCGCGGATGCCGCGCAGCACCGGATCGCGCGCGATCGCGGGATCGACGTAGAAGGCCATCGGCACCTCGGCCCGCTCGCCCGCGCCCAGAACTTGGGTCTGGCCGCATAGACAGGCAACCCGGACCAGATAGCGATCGGCTGCGGCGGGGGTAACGCGATACGCCGCCCGCGCCGCCCCGGCCTGAACACCGGGATTGCGCAGGTTGAAGAAGGCAAGGCCCGTCTGCCCCAGCTTCAACTCGATCTGCCGCGCGCTGGGGCGAAAGTCCCATCCGGTGGCAGAGGCATGGGTCTCGAACCGGACGGTGAGGCTGCGTTGCAGCGGGTGCTGCGCCCCCGCGCCCCGCGCCCACAGATACAGCGGCCCGGCCCCCAGAACCGCCAGCACAACAAGACCTGCCCCGACACGGGCGCGCAATCCGCGCGGCGTCGGGGCGGATCGCGTCATCCCGAGGCCCCCTGGCTGGCCGCGGCCGGCTTGGCGGAAACCGGCTTCGGCTGGTCGCCCACCTTCACGATGGTCAGCGCGAAGATCAGCACCACCAGCGCCAGAAGCGCGCCGCCAAGCCCGAGATTGCGCCCAAGGCGGCGCTTGAAGATCTCATGCCCGGCGGAAAAGCCCATTACCACCAGCCCCCCAGACCCAGATGATGCAGCACGCCCTCGGCCAGAAGCGCCGCGAACAGCCCTGCAAGATAGATCAGCGAGAAACGGAAGGTCTTTTTCTCGACGGCGTATTTGTCGGCTTCGGCCGCGGCCTCGTCACGTTTCCAGATCCGCCACGCGCCGCGCAGGAAGCCCGCGCTGAGGATCAGCGAGGCGGCCAGATAGACGCCGCCGCCGATCGCGGTGAACGCCGTGCCCACGGCCACCGGCGTCAGCAGGATGGTGTAGACAAGGATATGCGTGCGCGCCGCCTTGCGCCCGTGGGTCACCGTCAGCATCGGCACCCCGGCGTTGGAATAATCGTCCTTCATGAACAGGGCCAGCGACCAGAAATGCGGCGGCGTCCACATGAAGATCAACATGAACATCGCGACGCTTTCCAGGCTGATCCCGCCGGTCGCGCAAGCCCAGCCGATCATCGGGGGGAAAGCGCCCGCGGCGCCGCCGATGACGATGTTCTGCGGCGTCGTGCGCTTGAGCCACATCGAATAGATGACGACGTAGAAGAAGATGGTAAAGGCCAGCAGCCCGGCCGCGACCCAGTTCGCCGCAAGTCCCAGCATGGCGACCGAGATCAGCGACAGCACCAGACCCAGCGCCAGCGCCTCGCGCGGCTCGACCCGGCCGGCGGGGATCGGGCGGGCGCAGGTGCGGCGCATGATCTGGTCGATGTCGCTGTCCCACCACATGTTCAGCGCGCCCGAGGCACCGCCGCCCAGCGCGATGAACAGGATCGAGGCGACGGCGATGACCGGATGCACCGGCACCGGCGCGACCAGCAGCCCCACCAGCGCCGTGAAGACGACCAGCGACATGACCCGGGGCTTGAGCAGCGCGACATAGTCGCGAAACCCCGCCTCGCCCGTTTGATCAAAGGCCCGAATATCGGTCATCTCGTCCTCGCCGGAAGTCAGGGGAATCCACGCATTCCCCTACTCCCATCCCTATCGCAACGCTACGCGGATCGCGGGTTTGTTACCACCCCGCCCCGGAACAGGCGCATCGGTCGCACCCGCATCCGCGAACTGCTGTTTGGCCTTGGCAAGCCAGGCCTCGTATTCAGGCTGGCTGACCACCCGGATCTCGATCGGCATGAAGGCGTGATCCTTGCCGCAAAGCTCCGAGCACTGGCCGAAATAGATACCTTCCTTGTCCGCCTTGAACCAGGCCTGCGCCAGGCGGCCGGGAACCGCGTCCTGCTTTACGCCGAAGGCGGGCAGCGCGAAGGAATGGATCACGTCGGCACCGGTGATGTTCAGCACCACGATCTTGCCCACCGGCACCACCACCGGATGATCGACCGCCAGAAGCCATTGGTCGCGGCCATAGCCCGCCTTCTTCAGCTTGGCCTCCATCGCGGCGTTCAGCACGAAGGGCTTGATGTCGGGCCCGTCGCTGTCGTCGATCGTCGCCGGGCTGCCGATCATGTAGCTGTCGAACACGATCTTCTCGTCGGGGTACTGATAGCTCCAGAACCACTGGTTGCCGGTCACCTTGATGGTCACGTCGGCCTTGGGGATCTCCATCTCCTTGAAGAGGGTCGGCAGCGAGAAGGCCCCGATCGTCACCAGGATCACCACGGGGATCAATGTCCAGGCGATCTCGAGCGGGGTGTTGTGGGTAAAGCGCGCGGGCGTCGGGTTGGAGCCCGCCCGGAAGCGATAGATCACATAGAGTAACAGCACGGTGACGAAGACGACGATCGCGGTCATGATCACCATCATCATGCCGTCAAGCCATTGCAGATCATGCGCCACCGACGAGGCGGCGCCCTGAAAGCCGATACCGCCAGCTTTCGGCTGACCCATGAATTCAAGCTGTTGGGCACTCGCGGCAGCGGCGGCGAGAAGCGAGGCGGACAGGGTAGCGACGCCCGCGAAAGTGGTCGTGATGCGCATTCTGTGTTCCCATGTTTTGCCGCGGCGTTGACACCCGCTTGTCGAGGCGCGCGGGGCGCGCTCCCGTCTGTTTCTCAAAAATGTGAAGCACATTGCGCGGGAATCGACAAGAAAAACTGGCGCGGCAAAACAGCGCCCGTTGATCCAGATCAAAGACGTGCTAAGCCCATTCACATGACTCAGGATGTTTTCCGCCCATTCGAGACCGATCTGGATGAGGGCCGCGCGCTGGCCCATCTGCGCGCGGCGACCGCCGGCGCCGACGACGGTGAACTGTTCCTTGAACGCCGCCGGTCCGAGGCGCTGGTTCTGGACGACGGGCGCATCCGCAACGCCAGTTATGACGCCTCCGAGGGTTTCGGCCTGCGTGCCGTGCGCGGAGAGGTGGCGGGCTATGCCCATTCCACCTATCTGACCGAAAGCGCGCTGGCGCGCGCGGCGGAAACCGCGCGCCTGGCGGTGGGCGATGGCGGCGGGGTGATGGCCGATGCGCCGCAGCCCACCAACCGCCGCCTCTACACCGACCACGACCCGATGGCGGATGCCGGCTTTGGCGTGAAGATCGACACGCTGCGCGAGATCGACGCCTACGCCCGGGCGTTGGACCGCCGCGTGGTTCAGGTCTCGGCGACGCTGGCGGCCTCGTTGCAAGAGGTGGTGATCCTGCGCCCGGAAGGGAGCATCGTTTCCGACATCCGACCGATGGCGCGACTGAATGTCGCGGTCATCGTCGAAGAGAATGGCCGCCGCGAAAGCGGCAGCGCCGGGGGTGGCGGGCGCGTCGGCCTGACCGGGTTGATCGCAAGCGACGCCTGGCAGGAAACCGCGAAGGAAGCGTTGCGCATCGCGCTGGTGAACTTGCGCGCCGAACCCGCGCCGGCGGGCGTGATGGATGTGGCGCTGGGGTCGGGCTGGCCCGGCGTCTTGCTGCATGAGGCCGTGGGCCACGGGCTGGAGGGCGATTTCAACCGCAAGAAATCCTCTGCCTTTGCGGGATTGATGGGCCAGCAGGTGGCGGCCAAGGGCGTGACCATACTGGACGACGGCACGATCCCGGACCGGCGCGGCAGCCTGACAGTGGATGACGAGGGCACGCCCTCGGGCAGGAATGTGCTGATCGAGGACGGGGTGCTGGTGGGCTACATGCAGGATCGCCAGAACGCCCGGCTAATGGGGGTGAAACCCACCGGCAACGGGCGGCGCGAAAGCTATGCCCATATACCGATGCCGCGGATGACCAATACCTACATGCTGGGCGGCGACGCCAGCCCCGAGCAGATCGTGGCCGAGGTCAAAGACGGGATCTATGCCGTGGGCTTCGGCGGCGGGCAGGTGGACATCACCAACGGCAAGTTCGTGTTCTCCTGCACCGAGGCCTACCGGGTGAAGAACGGCCGTCTCGGCGCGCCGGTGAAGGGCGCGACGCTGATCGGCGACGGCCCGACCGCGATGCAGCATATCCGCGCGATCGGCAACGACATGGCCCTGGATCCGGGCGTCGGCAATTGCGGCAAGGCCGGGCAATGGGTGCCGGTGGGCGTAGGTCAGCCGACGCTGTTGATCGGCGGGCTGACGGTGGGCGGCTCGGCGGCCTGAGGCCGGGACAGAGCCGTGCGCGTTCGGAGAGCTGGCCAGGGAGCCGCCGGCCACGCATGGCCATCAGGGCGCCAAGCCATTCCTACATCTGGCGGAGGCCACAAAGTGGCGCACCGCCCCGTCTGCCCGGCGCGCGGCGGCGAGATAGGCGCGCTCGAACGCGGCTTCGCCCATGACCTGGGCAGGGCAAGCCCCTATTCCGCCGCCCATTAGGCGTTGGTCGCGGGGAGAGAGAAATAGCTGTCGGGCGCGCCGGTGCGCCCGGGGGCTTTCAAGAGACCGCAGGGCAGCGTGCTGCCAGAGCGCGGCGCGGTGCATGGCACGTCGCCATTGGTCACCGCCCCAGCACCGCCCGCCACGGGTCTATTCCGCAGCCTTCTTGGTGGACTTCGTGGCGGTGGTCTTCTTGGCCGCCGTCTTCTTTGCCGCCGTCTTTTTGGCTGCAGGTTTCTTCGCCGCGACCTTCTTCGGAGCGGCTTTCTTCTTGCCGCCCTTGGACGCCTTTTCATTGACCAGCTGCACGGCCTCTTCCAGCGTCACCGCCTCGGGCTCCATCCCCTTGGGCAGAGTCGCGTTGACCTTTTCCCATTTCACATAGGGGCCATAGCGGCCAGGCATCACGCTGATCGCGCCGCCATCGGGGTGATCACCCAATTCCTTCAAGGGTTTGGCCGCCGCGCCGCGACCGCCGCGCGCGGCCTTCTGGGCCAGCACCTCGACCGCGCGGTTCATGCCGATGGTGAAGACCTCTTCCACATCGGGAAGGTTCGCGTAGACGCGGCCGTGCTTGACATAGGGGCCATAGCGGCCGACGCCGGCCTCGACCAGTTCGCCATCCTCTGGGTGCGGGCCGATCGGACGGGGCAGCGCGAGAAGCTCCAGCGCACGCTCCAGCGTCAGATCGCCCGGCGCCCAGCCCTTGGGCAACGAGGCGCGGTCGGGCTTGGGCTGCTCCTCCGTCGCCTCGCCGCGCTGGACATAGGGGCCGAAGCGGCCGTTGCGCAGCGAGATGTCATTTCCCGCCGCGTCCTGGCCCAACACCTTGCCGTCCATCGCCGCCGCGCCATCGTCGCCGCCGGGGGCCGAGATCGGGCGCGTGTAGCGGCATTCGGGATAATTGCCACAGCCGATGAAGGCCCCGCCCGAGCGCGCCGTCTTCAAATGCAGCCGCCCGGCGCCGCAGAGCGGGCAGACGCGCGGATCCGACCCGTCCTCGCGCGCGGGGTACAGATGGGGCGCCAGCACCTCGTCGATCTTGTCTAGCACCTCGCCGATGCGCAGATCCGCCGTCTCGGCGATCGCGGCCGAGAAATCGCGCCAGAAATGCGCCAGCACCTCCTTGTAGTCGCGCTGGCCGTCCGAAATGTCGTCAAGCTGCGCCTCGAGATCGGCGGTGAAATCGTATTCGACATAGCGGCGGAAATAGTTGGTCAGGAACACCGTCACCAGCCGGCCCTTGTCCTCGGGGATCAGGCGGTTCTTTTCCTTGCGGACGTATTCGCGATCCTGGATCGTGGTGATGATCGAGGCATAGGTCGAGGGGCGGCCGATGCCCAGTTCTTCCATCCGCTTGACCAGCGAGGCCTCGGTATAGCGCGGCGGCGGCTGGGTGAAATGCTGCTCGGGCGTGATCGCGCGCTTCTCGGCGGCCTCGCCCTCGCTGATCTGCGGCAGGCGGTTTGCATCCTCGTCGCCGTCGTCGTCGCGGCCTTCCTCATAGACCTTGAGGAAGCCGTCGAAGGTGACGACCTGGCCGGTGGCACGCAGGCCGACCTGACCATCGGCCGAGGCGATATCGACCGTGGTGCGCTCGAACTGGGCCGCCGCCATCTGGCTGGCGATGGTCCGCTTCCAGATCAGATCGTAGAGCTTGCGCTGATCGGCATCATGGATGCGCAGGCGATCGGGCGAGGCAGACATGTCGGTGGGACGAATGCATTCATGCGCTTCCTGCGCGTTCTTGGCCTTGTTCTTGTACATCCGCGGACTGCTGGGCACATATCTGTCGCCCCAGCTGGCCTTGATCTGGTCGCGCGCGGCCATAACGGCCTCGGGCGCCATATCGATGCCGTCGGTCCGCATGTAGGTGATATGACCGGCCTCATAAAGCCGCTGTGCCGCCGACATCGTCTGACGCGCGCCCATGCCGAACTTGCGGCTGGCCTCTTGCTGAAGGGTCGAGGTCATGAACGGCGCCGAGGGGTTGCGCGTCGCCGGCTTGGCCTCGACCGAGGCCACCTTGAGATCGCGCGAAGTGACCGCCTGGACGGCCAGTTCCGCGGCCTCGGTCGTGGGGATGTCGAACTTTTCCAGCTTCTTGCCGCCCAGCACCGTCAGGCGTGCGTCATATTCCTGGCCGCGGGGCGTGGCCAGCTTGGCGGTGACGGTCCAGTATTCCCTGGCGCGGAAGGCCTCTATCTCCATCTCGCGCTCGACGATCAGGCGCAGGCAGACCGATTGCACCCGGCCCGCCGATTTCGCCCCCGGCAGCTTGCGCCACAGGACGGGCGACAGGTTGAAACCCACCAGGTAATCCAGCGCGCGGCGGGCCAGGTAGGCCTCGACCAGTTCCATATCCACTTCGCGGGGGGCCTTCATCGCCTCGGTGACGGCGGATTTGGTGATCGCGTTGAAGGTGACCCGCTTGACCGACTTGCCCTTCTTCAGCGCCTTGGACAGCGCCTCCTGCAGATGCCAGGAAATCGCCTCGCCCTCGCGGTCGGGGTCGGTGGCGAGGATCAGCTCATCGTCGGATTTCAGCGCCTCGGTGATGGCGCGGACATGTTTCTTGCTGTCACTCGCCACCTCCCATTTCATCTCGAAATCATGGTCCGTGTCGACCGAACCGTCCTTCGGCGGCAGGTCGCGGACATGGCCGTAGGAGGCGAGAACCGTATAGCCGGGGCCCAGATACTTGTTGATTGTCTTGGCCTTGGCGGGGGACTCGACGACGACGACTGCCATGAAAACCTCTGCATGAATTCCCGGTGAGGGGCGGCGTTAGATGGGGGGCATGGGGCCGGAATGTCAATGGATCGCGGTCAAAGCCTGTGTGATCCGCCCTTCGGCCGCCCGATATCGCCGCCTTTGCCTGGCGCTTCGGCACCGATCGCCAGGCGACGGGGGCATATTGCGCGGGCCATGCCGGCGCCGTACCGGGTGCCGATCCGCAGGATGTCACACTCAGTTCATGCGGGAAAGCAACCCGCCGGGCTGGCGCTGCACCCGGCCTTCCAGCTCCAGCGTCAGAAGTTCGGGGGCGATCTGCGCCGCCGGCAGCGCCAGGTCGCGGATCAACTGATCCTCGGCGACCGGGCTGGGGCCGAGCCGATCGAGGATCGCGCGGTGCAGCGCGGCAGCTTCGCGTAGCTCCGGGTTGGCGGGGCGCGGAGGGCGCGGATGCGGTATGCGCCCGCCCTCGCCGCCGACACCGTCGCCGCCGCCCGTGCCGTCGCCGTCGCGTTTGGCCGCCGGGCGCGACTCAGCCCCGCGATCCGCATCCGCGACGCCAAGCCGCGCGGCCCGGTGCGCGTCGGCCAGTGCGGGGGCCAGCAGTTCCAGCACGTCCTCGGCGCCGCGCACCAGCGTCGCGCCATCGCGAATCAACTGGTTGCAGCCACCGGCGCGCGCATCGAACGGATGCCCGGGCACCGCCAGAACTTCGCGCCCCTGATCAAGCGCCGCGCGCGCCGTCATCAGACTTCCCGAGCGTGTCGCGGCCTCGACCACGACCACCACCCGCGCCAGGCCCGAAACCAGGCGGTTGCGCGTCGGGAAATGCCGCGCCTGGGGCGCCGCGCCGATCGGCTGTTCCGACAGCCGACAGCCGCGCGCCGCGATCTCGCGCGCCAGGTCACCGTTTTCCCGCGGATAGATCACGTCCACCCCACCCGCCTGTACCGCCACCGTACCGCTTGGCAGCGCGGCCTCATGCGCCGCCGCGTCGATGCCGCGCGCCAGTCCCGAAACAATGCCGAAACCGGCCTCGCCCAGCGCCGCGGCCAGACGGCGCGCCATGCGCAGCCCCAGGCTAGAGGCGTTGCGCGCCCCGACCAACGCCACCAAAGGCTGTGTCAGCCTTGCCAGATCGCCGATCGCCCACAGCACCGGCGGTGCGTCGGGCAGGTCCATCAGTGCAACGGGATAGTCCGGCGCGCCCCAGCAAAGCATCCGCGCCCCGACCCTGCGGGCCGCGTCCATCTCGGCGCCGGCCTCGTCGATCGTCACCGGGCGATATGTTGTCACGCCAGCCGCGCGGGCCACGTCAGGCAGCGCCGCAAGCGCCGCCTGCGCCCCGCCATGTTCGGCCAGCAATCTGTGAAAGGTTGTCGGCCCTACCCTATGGGAGCGAATGAGACGCAGCCACGATAATCTGTCTTCTTCCGTGGTGGGTGGGGTGAAGGGTGTGGGGGAAGAGAACAAATCTTCGTCCATCGTAACTTCGCCTCATTCGCAAGAAGCACATTGCACGCCAAAGGTTAACAGGTCGTAAACCAATGAACGCATTGCGTGTAATTTTATGCATTTCAAACGCGCGCCGTCAGAGGGACCCGGCGACTGCCCGGGCGGCGCGGTTTTCGGTGTCGGCGAACTTAGCGGCGCGGGCCTGGTTCGCGGTCAACGCGTCGGCGCGCGCATTGTAATCGGCCTCGGACATCGCGCGCACGGCGGCTTCCATCTGGGCCCGATTTTCGCACAGAATCATGCCAGCGGGGTCGAAGTAGTTGGCGATATCGGGCGCGCCCCAATATATCGGCAGAGTCCGGCACAGCAGCGCATCCACCAGCTTTTCGGTGAAATATCCGCGCTCGCGCACGTTCTCGATGACCAGCGAATAGCGATAGGGCGCAAGGCCCTCGGACTTGCGCTCGAACGGCACATAGCCGCCGCCCATCACATCCGCCGCGCCACCGCCGGCGCGCAGCCAGTCCACCATCTCGTGGCGCAGCTTGTGGCCCGGCAGGTCGCGCTTGCCCGAGGCGATCAGCGAAAGCATCCCGGTCTTGGTCAGGTCGGTTTCGCGCCATTCGGGCACCCAGGTGGAGCCGAAGACGAAATCGAGCCCATTTGGAATCGCCGCCAGAAGACCCGGATTACAGGTAAGAATCCGGTGGAAGCGGCGATGATGGCGCCGGGCCTTGGCCATGTGGCGGGCATGCAGGGCCTCCGGCTCGACGATCATCAACGACAGCCTCGCCTTCACCCCGGGCGCGGCAAAAGGCAGCCAGAGCCGCCCCGAGGGATACAGCAGCAGATGATCGCGCGGCCCCAGGTCGCGGACCCGCCCCGCGACCAGCCGCGCCGGACGTCCAAGCGGCCAGTTGAGCCTGTCCAGCGGCATCGCGGCCAGGGCCCGTCCGGGTTTCACCCCATAGGGCAGGATCGCGATGGCGGTCTCGTCTGGCGCGGCGGTCATGCCCATCGCATAAGCGCGCGCCGGGGCCTTGCCAAGCCCCCGCAGCCTTTGCGCCTAGCCGGCCACCCGCAGCCAGCGCTCGGGCAGGATATCGGGGTTCGAAAGCTTCGGATCGCCGAACCAGGCCACCGGCCCCGCCACAACCTTCTGCGGGTTGCGGTTCAGCCAGGCCGCCCACCACGAGAACGAGGAATTGGCGATCACGTTGTGGCGGCACAGGCTCATGAGGCGCAGATCCTCGTAATCCGCCTCGGGGCCGTTGAAGTCGATCACCACCTTGTCGTAGGGCAGCGGCAGGTTGGCCTTGGCCCAATCCGGATCGTCGGAGAAGACGAAGACGGTCGGGTGAACCCCGGCGGCCCGGGCCACCCGTGCCAGCGCGGCGCGGTAATAGGCCTCGGTGCAGGTCGCGTGGGCGGCATGCGCAAGGTAGTCGCCGCGCCGCACATGCAGCGACACCGCCGTGTCGCAGGCCGCGATCCGCGCCGCCATCTCGGCGTTGCGGGGGCTTGGCGGGGTCAGCATCTCAAGCTCGCGCCGCAGGGTCTTGGCGATCGGCGCGAAGTAGCGCTCGGATTGCCAGTAGCCGTGCAGATAGGTGCCGTCGCCCCAGCTTTCGAATGCCGGGTTGTAGCCCAGGCCGCGTTCGCGCTGGAAGCGCGGGTTGCGGCCGGCAAGACGCCACAGGCCATAGCGCAGAAGGCCCTCATGCTTGGCCGGTGGCAGGGGCGCATCGGTGCGGCCGGTCCAGGCGAAATGCCGCCGGCAGGGGCGGTTGCCCTTCACCGCCAGCGCGCGTTCGTCGATCGCAAGCTCTGCCCCCAGCCGCGCCGCAAGCGCCCGGCCCGCCGCGTATTGGAAAAGCTGGTTGCCCATGCCGCCGTGCAGCCGCGTCCAGATCATCGCGCTGCCTCCGACAACCGGCGCACCGCCGCGCGGTAGCGGCCGCGCTTCCATTCCCGCGCCAGACGGTCGGCCAGGCTCTTGCGCTGGGAAATGGTGCTGCCCCCCGCCGTGGCCGCCACGTCGCGCAGCCCCGCCGGATGGATCGCTCCGGGCCTCAGCCCGGTGTGCCAGTGCATCTGCACGAACGTGTCGATCGGCCGGTCGAACGGCGCGGTCAGATCCAGCAGCCGATGCGCACAGTCGCGGTGGATCAGTTGGCCCGAGGCCCGCAGCGGCGTGATTGTGGGGCGGAAAAGACGCGCCGACCCCTCGGCGTCGACCGGATCGCCCGCGACGGGACGGGTCTGGAACTGCACATAGCCCATCCGCGCCACATGACGCTGCGCCAGGGTCAGCGCGGGGGCGAAGGCGGCCGGATCAAGCACCATGTCGTCCTCGAACAGCGCCAGCGCCTCGGCGTCGCTGTCGATCAGCCGCTGCCAGGCGGCCCGGTGGCTGAGGAAACAGCCGATCTCGGCCGCGCGCAGCGCGAAGGGATAGCGCGGGCGCAGAAGGTCGGGACGGTAGGCCGCGGCCAGCGCCTCGGCGGGCAGCGCCGCGCCATCGCAGGCCTCAAGCAGATCGCAAGGCACACCGCAGGCGGCGCGCAGGGCCTCGGCCACCGGCCGCCGGGCGGTGGCGCGGGGCAGGTGAATGACAAGGCCCATCAGACGCATGGCGCCCCTTAGCACGGGGGGGAAAACCTGTCCACGCGGCGTCGCCCGGGGTGACCGTGCTGCGATTCGGGCCTGTGACCTGCGGGCGCGGCGTGTATGCTGGCGGTCGGGGAGATCCCCGGAAAGACCAGGGGCCCGCGGCCGTGGCACCCCCACCGCGCAGGAGATCATGCCATGATGGAACCATCGCTCAACGTCCTGGGGCTGCCGCTGGAGTCCTGTTCGGCAGACCCGTTGACCGGGTTCTTCCGCAACGGTTGCTGCGACACCGGCCCCGCGGACCGCGGACTGCATACCGTCTGCGCCGTGATGACGGCGGAATTCCTGGCGATGTCGAAATATCTGGGCAACGACCTGTCCACCCCGCAGCCGCATTTCGGCTTCGCGGGTCTCAAGCCGGGCGACCGGTGGTGCCTTTGCGCCGCGCGTTTCCTGCAGGCGCATGAGGAAGGCGCGGCCCCGCAGGTGCACCTGTCCGCCACCCACCGCCGGACGCTGGACGTGGTGCCGCTGGATATCCTGCGTCGCTACGCCGCCGACTGAGGTGTCGCAGCGGGGCCGCGCGGGCCGTCCTCGGCCAGCATGTCCTCGATGAACAGGCTCAACAGCTGCGAGCGGCCGCTGACCCCCGCCTTCCGGTAGATCGCCGCGGTCTGGGCCTTGACTGTGCCTTCCGAGGTTTCGCGCAGCTGCGCGATCTCGGCCGTCGACAGCCCCTTGATCGCGAACAGCGCGACATCGCGTTCCGCCGGGGTCAGGCCCCAGTCGGCGAATCGCTCTTCCAGCAGGTCCAGGAAGGCGATCGAGACCGCGCGCAACTGGCGCTCGACCCGGGCATGGCGCCGCACGGTGCGCGCCAGCGCCAAAGCCCCCAGCAGCACCCCCAGCAGCAGACCAAGCGCCGCCCCCACCTGCAACATTTCATGAGCTTCCCAGGGGATCGGTGCCGCACTTAGCCCAAAGACCGAATTCACGATCTCGGAAACGAAAAACACCGTGCACAGCGCCTGCACGATCAAGATCGCCGCAATGACGAAGCTGTTGCTCATCGGGGCCGCCCCGCGCCGCGCGAGAGCATGACCTCACTCGCCATCGCCGCCGCCTCCGCCATCGCCGCCGCCGTCTCCGCCGCCAGAGCCTCCATCGCCACCGGAACCCCCACCGCCTTCGCCGCCGTGGCTGCCGTGGGCGTCGCCTGCCCTGGTCTCGCCGAGGATATCCTCCTGTGCCTTTCCGGTGCCATGCGTCGTGGTGTAGTCGCGCAGAATTTCGCCGTTATGCGGGTTGACGACGATTTCGCGGACTGCGGTCTTGCTCTTGGCCAGGATATGGATGCGCCCCAACCAGGTGCGCCCAATCGTCATCTGGGTAAAGCCCTCGCGGGCAAGCTCCTTCTCCACCTCCTTGGCATAGTCGGGGCTTTGGGCCCAGGAGGCGGCGGGAAGGACGGCGGCCGGGCCCAGACCGGCGATCGTGACAAGAAAACTGCGTCTCGTGAGCATCACGTCTCCGTCCTGCAGGGCCGTCCGGGAAGACGGACGGCCCCAGGGTCTTGCGCGGGATCAGTCGTCCCCGCCGCCGCCATCGCCACCGTCACCGCCGCCGCCGCCGGCACCACCGCCGCCGCCAGCACCGGCACCAGCGCCCGCACCGGCACCAGCGCCCGCACCGGCACCAGCGCCCGCACCGGCACCTGCACCGCCGCCATGGCCGCCGCTATCGTCACCACTGCCGGAATCATCCCCACTCGCATGGCCAGAGCTGGAACCGGAATCATCCGCGCTCTCGTGCCCGGAGCTGGAGCTGGAAACATCCGCGCTCTCGTGCGACGCGCTGTCGGGCGAATCGTCGGCTGCGGTTCCGTTGTCGCCCGAGGTAGAGGATTGCGCGGATGTCCCCGAGGTCGTGTTCGCGGTCGCGGTGATCGAAAGGGGCTGATCGACATTGTTCGCGGCGATCATCATCGCCGTATTCTGAGAGGTTGCCGTGAGTGGCGTATTGGTGGTGGTTGTGGTCGCTGTGTTGGCCGGTGCGCTGGCCATCGCCATGGTACCGAACGTGCCCGCGGCGGTGAGCGCCGTCGCGGCAAGGAGCATCTTCCTCATTGTCTCTCTCTCCGAATTGACGGCAGCACCACACGTGCCACCTGACACAGTGATGTTGCCCGCCCCCACTTATCGATAACCATTGCACACGGGTTTAGGAAAGCCCCACTAAACCCATGAACGACGCGCATAAACCTAGGTTTATGCGCCGCAGATGCAAGAATTCACCAACCCGATGGGGACTCTTTCATTACGCATCAAAAGCTTAGCTATTCATCTCTACCCCAAGGTGGCGCGCCACGGTGAAGATGTCCTTGTCGCCCCTGCCGCACATGTTCATCACTATGATATGCTCTTTGGGAAGCGTCGGCGCGATCTTCATGACATGGGCAAGAGCATGGGAAGGCTCTAGCGCGGGGATGATTCCCTCCAGCTTGCACGACAGCTGGAACGCCTCCAGCGCCTCGGCATCGGTGATGCTGACATATTCGGCGCGCCCGGTGTCATGCAGCCAGGCGTGCTCTGGCCCGATGCCGGGATAGTCGAGCCCGGCCGAGATCGAGAAGCCTTCCAGGATCTGGCCGTCGTCATCTTGCAGCAGATAGGTGCGGTTGCCATGCAGCACGCCGGGCCGACCGCCGGTAAGACTGGCGCAATGCTGCATCTTCTCGTCCACGCCCTTGCCGCCGGCCTCGACGCCGATGATCCGCACCTCCTTGTCGTCGAGGAACGGGTAGAACAGCCCCATCGCGTTCGAGCCGCCGCCGATCGCGGCGATCACCGTATCGGGCAGGCGGCCTTCGCCCTCCTGCTCGGCCAGTTGCCAGCGCACCTCCTTGCCGATGATCGACTGGAAATCGCGCACCATCGCCGGATAGGGATGGGGCCCGGCCACCGTGCCGATGCAGTAGAAGGTGTCGCGCACGTTGGTCACCCAGTCGCGCAGCGCATCGTTCATGGCGTCCTTCAGCGTGCCGCGACCCGAGGTGACGGGGACCACCTCGGCCCCCAGAAGCTTCATGCGAAAGACGTTGGGCGCCTGGCGTTCGACATCATGCGCGCCCATGTAGACCACGCATTTCAGCCCGAACTTGGCGCAGACCGTCGCCGTGGCCACGCCATGCTGGCCGGCGCCGGTCTCGGCGATGATGCGGGTCTTGCCCATGCGGCGCGCCAGGATGATCTGACCAAGCACATTGTTGATCTTGTGCGCGCCGGTATGGTTCAGCTCATCACGCTTGAGGTAGATCTTGGCGCCGCCCAGATGCTCGGTCAGGCGGCTGGCGTGGTAAAGCGGGCTGGGCCGGCCGACGTAATGCTTCCACAGATCGTCCATCTCGGCCCAGAAGGTCGGGTCGGTCTTGGCCTTCTCGTATTCGGCCTCCAGCGCCAGGATCAGCGGCATCAGCGTCTCGGACACGAAGCGGCCGCCGAAGATGCCGAAACGGCCCTGCTCGTCCGGGCCGGACATGAAGGAATTGATCAGATCGTCGGCCATGGTCTTTCTCCCGCGTTACAGCACGCGTTTATCGCCCTTGCGGCACTGCGTAAAGCCAAGCCGTTCGCGCATCGCCGGCATGGGGCGGCGGCCAGTCATCGCCGCCATGCCGAAGCGCGGGGCCGTAGTCACCTTCGCGCCGCAGTGACGAAGGCACGGATCAGCCCGGCGTCCTTCACCCCCGGCGCGCTTTCCACCCCCGAGGCTACGTCGACCTGTCGCGCCCCGGTCAGGCGCAGGGCCTGCGCCACATTCGCGGGCGTCAGGCCACCGGCAAGCATCCAGGGCCGTTTCCACGTCCGGTCGGCGATCAGCCGCCAGTCGAAGGCGATACCGTTGCCGCCAGGCAACTGCGCGCCTCGCGGCGGCTTGGCGTCGACCAGGATCTGATCGGCCTCGTCCTCATAGGCGCCAAGCGCCGCCAGATCCTCTGCCCCTGAAAGCCCCACCGCCTTCATCACCGGCAGCCCGTAGCGCGCGCGCACCTCCGCCACCCGCGCCGGGCTTTCGCGGCCGTGCAATTGCAGCATGTCAAGCGGCACATGATCGAGGATCTCATCCAGTTCCGGATCGGTGGCATCGACCGTAAGCGCCACCTTGGCCAGCCCGACCGGCGCCGCCAGGGCAAGCTCACGCGCGGCGCGCGGTGCGATATACCGTGGTGATCTGGCGAAGAAGTTGAGCCCGACATAGGCCGCCCCCGCCGCATGGCAGGCCTCGACATCCTCGGGCCGGGTCAGGCCGCAGATTTTCACGCGCGTGGTCATGACGCAGCCTTACGCCGCGGCGGGCGGATTGGAAAGGCCGGGCCGAGCGCAAACGACGAAGGGCCGCCCAAAGGGGCGGCCCTTGCATCACGAAGTGATCCGATCACTCGATGATTTTCGACACGACGCCGGCGACGCCAGAAGTGTCCAAGATCATCACTCGATGATCTTGGAGACGACACCCGCCCCAACCGTGCGGCCGCCTTCACGGATGGCGAAGCGCAGCTTCTCTTCCATGGCGATCGGCGCGATCAGCTCGACCTCGAACTTCAGGTTGTCGCCCGGCAT